>NZ_CP047940.1:0-687021 GCF_014280235.1 Cyanobium sp. NS01
TTTCCGCCGTTTCCACAGGCTCTACGACGACGGGTTGCTCTTGCTTCTAATGATCTGATCTGTTCAGAGAAGTCGGCAGACCAGCGCCGGATCCCCGCCGTTGCGCAATCAGCCGCGCTGTGGAACCGTGGAGCCTCCCGTCAGACCGTCCTCCGGCACGGCACCGCATCGCCATGAAGCTGGTCTGCTCCCAGACAGAACTCAGCGGCAGCCTTCAGCTGGTCAGTCGTGCCGTCGCCACGCGGCCGACCCATCCCGTGCTGGCCAACGTGCTGCTCACCGCAGACGCCGGCACCGGCCGCCTCAGCCTCACCGGCTACGACCTCAGCCTTGGCATCCAGACCAGCATGGCGGCCGAGGTGGAAACGAGCGGCGCCATCACTCTGCCGGCCAGGCTGTTCGCCGAGATCGTCTCGCGCCTGTCGGCCGATGGCCCGATCACGATCACCTGCCCGGACCAGGCCGATCTCGTGGATCTGATCAGCCTCTCGGGCACCTATCAGATGCGCGGCATGCCCGCTGATGACTTCCCCGATCTGCCACTGGTGCAGAGCGGCGAGCCGCTGCGCCTGGAGGCCGAGGCCCTGGCTCAGGGGCTCAGGGCCACCCTGTTCGCCAGCAGTGGCGATGAGGCCAAGCAGATGCTCACCGGCGTGCACCTGCGGCTCGATGGACAGGGCCTTGAGTGCGCCGCCACCGATGGTCACCGGCTGTCGGTGCTGCGCCTGGCCCACGCCGCCATCGGTGAGCCCTTCGCGGTCACCGTGCCCTCCCGCTCCCTGCGCGAGCTGGAGCGCCTGCTCTCCAGCCGCCACTCCCAGGATCCGCTCAGCCTGTTCTGTGAGCACGGCCAGGTGGTGTTTCTCTGGGCAGACCAGGTGCTCACCAGCCGCAGCCTCGACGGCACGTACCCCAACTACCCCCAGTTGATCCCCGAGGCGTTCACGCGACGCATCGGCATTGATCGTCGCGCCCTGATCGCCGCCCTGGAGCGGGTGGCCGTGCTGGCCGACCCGCACAACAACGTGGTGAAGATCACGGCCGATCCCACCAGCGGCACGCTGCAGGTGCAGGCCGACGCCCAGGACGTGGGCCGGGGTTCGGAGTCCTTGCCGGCCACGATCGAGGGCGAGGGGCTGCAGATTGCCTTCAACGTGCGCTATCTGCTGGAAGGTCTCAAGGCGATTGGCTCCGATCAGGTGGACCTGCACTGCAACGCCCCCACCACCCCGGCGGTGCTACGGCCCCGCGAGGCTTCGGACTTCACCTACCTGGTGATGCCGGTGCAGATCCGCAGCTGAGCAGCGTGGGGCTCCCCGATCAGCTTCTGCTCAGTGATCTGCTGCGGCGCCGGGTGCGCTGCCAGGAGGGTTTGGAGCGGGGCGCCGGCGTGATGGTGTGGATGCACCCGCCGGTGCACCGGGTGCTGGGTTGGGTCAGCCGTCCGTCCGCCTTCGGCTCGCGTCGCCTGGTCTGGCGTCTCGACCAGTTGAGGGGGCTGCTCGAGTTGGAGGTGCTGGTGAAGGGGGAACCCGCCGAGACCGACCAGGAGACCCTGGAGCGGCTGCCCACGCTGATCGATGCCTCCCTGCTCGATAGCAGGCGCGAGCCGATCGGCACCCTGGCCGATGCCGCCATCGAGCTGGCCAGCGGCCGGATCCTTCACTACCTGGTGAGCCGCAGTGATCCGCGCTTGCCGGGCAGCAGCCGCTGGCGCCTGAGCCCGGAGCGGATCGTGGACCAGCAGCCCGGCCAGGTGTTCACGGCCCTGCAGGGTCTCGATGACCTGCCCCTGGCCCGGGCCAGCGTGCGGCAGCAGTTCCTGCGGCGCTCCAGGCGCTGGCGGGATCAGATGCAGGAGGAAACCACTCGCTTGCGCGACCAGTTCCAGCAGGTGGGCGATCGCGTCGAACAGCGGGTGGAGGGCTGGCTGGAGGAGCCCCCCTGGGGTGAAGGCCCGCAAGCGCCGGATCTGCGCCGCGCCGCGGATTGGGATCCTGGCTGGGACGAGGACTGGGACCCGGGCCTGGAGCCGACCCGGCGGCAGCCGGTCGACTTCCAGGACCAGCCCGCCGAAGCGCCCCTGGAGCCCTGGGAAGAGCCCTGGCAGGAGGAGCCCAGCGAGGCCATGGAGGAGGAGCAGGACGGACCGCCGCTGCCCCGGTCTTCAAGGCGCCGCCGGCCTGCGTCCAGGCATGCGGAGCAGGAGCAGCAAGAGGATCCCTGGGGCTGATCAGGGGGAGCTCGGCCGCTCAGCCACACTGGCAGTTCCTGATCCGCTCCGGCTGTGGTTGCTGCCCTCCACGATCCGGCTCCCGACTTCCCCCTCGCCGAGGCCCTGCGCAAGGAGAACCTCAGCCAGGCCGACTACGAGGAGATCTGCCGCCGCCTCGGCCGCGCCCCCAACCGCGCCGAGCTGGGCATGTTCGGCGTGATGTGGTCGGAGCACTGCTGCTACCGCAACTCGCGGCCGCTGCTGCAGGGCTTCCCCACCAGCGGCCCGCGCATCCTGGTGGGCCCGGGTGAGAACGCCGGCGTGGTGGATCTGGGCGAGGGTCAGCGCCTGGCCTTCAAGATCGAGAGCCACAACCACCCCTCGGCCGTGGAGCCGTTCCAGGGGGCCGCCACCGGCGTGGGCGGCATCCTGCGCGACATCTTCACCATGGGCGCCCGGCCGATCGCCCTGCTCAACGCCCTGCGCTTCGGGCCCCTCGAGGACGAGCGCAACGTGGGCCTGATGGAGGGCGTGGTGGCCGGCATCGCCCACTACGGCAACTGCGTGGGCGTGCCCACGGTGGGCGGCGAGGTGGCCTTCGACCCCAGCTACTCCGGCAATCCGCTGGTGAACGCCATGGCCCTGGGGCTGATGGAAACCGACGAGATCGTCTGCTCCGGCGCTGAGGGGGTGGGCTACCCGGTGGTCTACGTGGGCAGCACCACCGGCCGCGACGGCATGGGAGGCGCCAGCTTCGCCTCAGCCGAGCTCACCGAGGCCTCCCTCGACGACCGCCCCGCCGTGCAGGTGGGCGATCCCTTCCTGGAGAAGGGGTTGATCGAGGCCTGCCTGGAGGCCTTTCAGAGTGGTGATGTGGTGGCCGCCCAGGACATGGGCGCCGCCGGCCTCACCTGCAGCTGCTCGGAGATGGCGGCCAAGGGGGGCCTGGGCATCGAGCTCGATCTCGATCGCGTGCCGGCCCGCGAGAGCGGCATGAGCGCCTACGAGTTTCTGCTCAGCGAATCCCAGGAGCGCATGCTCTTCGTGGTGAAGCCCGAGCGCGAGCAGGCGCTGATGGCCCGCTTCACCCGCTGGGGGCTGCAGGCGGCGGTGGTGGGCCGGGTGCTGCAGGAGAACGTGGTGCGGGTGCTGCAGCACGGCCGGGTGGCCGCCGAGGTGCCCGCCAGCGCCCTGGCCGAGGACACGCCGATCAACCAGCACGACCTGCTGGCCGAACCCCCTGAGCCGATCCAGGCTCACTGGCGCTGGAGCGAGGACCAGTTGCCCGAGGCCAGCGCCGCCGGCATCACGCCTGCCGCCGGCCCCAACGCTGCCGCCCGCCTGAGCTGGAACGCGGTGCTGCTGGCCCTGCTCGATGACCCCAGCATCGCTTCCAAGCGCTGGGTGTACCGCCAGTACGACCAGCAGGTGCAGGCCAACACGGTGGTGACGCCCGGAGCCGCCGACGCGGCGGTGCTGCGTCTGCGGCCCCAACAGGGGGAGGGGGCCATGCAGCGGGCCAGCCGCGGCGTGGCGGCCGTGGTGGATTGCCCCAACCGCTGGGTGGCCCTCGACCCCGAGCGCGGTGCCATGGCGGCGGTGGCCGAAGCCGCCCGCAACCTCAGCTGCGTGGGTGCCGAGCCCCTGGCCATCACCGACAACCTCAACTTCCCCTCCCCCGACACCGCCACGGGCTACTGGCAGCTGGCCATGGCCTGCCGCGGCCTCTCGGAGGCCTGCCGCGCCCTCGACACGCCCGTCACCGGGGGCAACGTGTCGCTCTACAACGAGACCAGGCTCCCCGACGGCCGCATGCAGCCGATCCACCCCACGCCCGTGGTGGGCATGGTGGGCCTGGTGCATGACCTCAGCCGGATCTGTGGCCTGGGCTGGCGCCAGCCTGGCGATGCCATCTGGCTGCTGGGCCTGCCGATCGGGCAGCAGGAGCATGGCGGGAAGGCAGACGAGCGCTTCGGGCTGGCGGGCAGCAGCTACCTGGCCACGATCCACGGCCAGATCACCGGTCGCCCGCCCCTGGTGGATCTGCCCCTGGAGCAGCGCGTCCAGTCCTTCCTGCGCCAGGCGATTGCAGCCCAGCTGGTGACGGCCGCCCACGACCTCAGCGATGGCGGCCTGGCGGTGGCGCTGGCCGAGAGCTGCATCGCCTCCGGCCTTGGTGCTGGCCTGGACCTGCCCGCCAGCAGCCACAGGATTGATCGCCTCCTGTTTGCCGAGGGCGGCGCCAGGGTGCTGGTGGGGGTGCCGGCCTGCCACGCTGGAGCCTGGCAGCAGGCCCTGGTCCAGGCGGGGGATGACCTGCCGGCCCAACGGCTGGGGAGCGTCGAGGCCACGCCCCAGCTGCAGATCAGCCTGGCTGGCCACTCCCTGCTGGACGTGCCGGTCAGCGCCCTGGCGCAGCAGTTCGAGCAGGCCATTCCCCGCCGCATGGGTGTGGATCTGCCCCCCACCAGTTGAGCGGTGTGGTCGTGCAGAATGCGACGACGACCTCTGTGACAGTGGGCTTGTGGCGGTGAAGCATCCGGAGCCCGCCCCGTCCATCGCGTCCCCCGACGAGCGCTCTGACAAGCCCGAAGAGGCCTGCGGTGTGTACGCCGTGCTGGCTCCGGGTCAGCAGGTGGCCAACCTCACCTACTTCGGTCTCTATGCCCTGCAGCACAGGGGGCAGGAGTCGGCGGGGATTGCCGTGTTCGATGACGACCAGCAGGTGCGTCTGCACAAGGACATGGGCCTGGTGAGCCAGGTGTTTGATCAGGACGTGCTGGAGCGCATGCCCGGCCACCTGGCTATCGGCCATAACCGCTACTCCACCACCGGCAGCAGCAAGGTGTGCAATGCCCAGCCCGTGGTGCTCAACACCCGGCTGGGTCCCTTTGCTCTCGCCCACAACGGCAACCTCGTGAATGCCTCCCAGCTGCGCGAAGACCTGCGTGAGATTGCCAGCGAACTCACCTCCACCACCGATTCGGAGCTGATCGCCTTTGCCGTGCAGCGGGCCGTGAACCGTGGGCTCGACTGGGATCCCGCCATCCGCGAAGCGGCGGGTCTCTGCCGTGGGGCCTTCAGCCTGGTGATCGGCACCGCCGGCTCCCTGTTTGCCCTGCGCGATGGCCATGGCATCCGCCCGCTGGTGTTCGGCCACCTCGGTGAACCCGGCGACGGCCAGTGGGTGGTGAGCAGCGAGAGCTGCGGGCTGGACATCATCGGCGCCAGCTTCGAAGACGACGTGCAGCCAGGCGAGATCATCCACTACCTGCAGGGGGAGGCCGAGCCGCGGCGCAGCCTCTGGTGTGACGAACCCGCCAAGTTGTGCGTGTTCGAGATGATCTATTTCGCCCGCCCCGACAGCCGCTTCTTCGGTGAATCGCTCTACAGCTACCGGGTGCGCATCGGCAAAGTGCTGGCCCGCGAAACCCCCGTGGCGGCCGACATCGTGATCGGCGTGCCCGACTCGGGCATTCCGGCGGCGATCGGCTACTCCCAGATCACCGGGATCCCCTATGCCGATGGCCTGATCAAGAACCGCTATGTGGGGCGCACCTTCATCCAGCCCACCCAGGCGATGCGCGAGGCCGGCATCCGTGTGAAGCTCAATCCTCTGCCCGATGTGCTGGCAGGCCAGCGGGTGGTGGTGATCGACGACTCGATCGTGCGTGGCACCACCAGCCGCAAGCTGGTGGCCGCCCTGCGCGATGCCGGTGCCAGCGAAGTGCACATGCGGATCAGCTCACCGGCCGTCACCCACCCCTGCTTCTACGGCATCGACACCGACAGCCAGGATCACTTGATCGCCGCCCGGCTCACCCTCGAGGAGATCACGGCCCACCTGGGCGTGGACTCGCTCGCCTACCTGAGCCAGGAGGGCATGGTGGAGGCCGCCCAGGCCAACTCCTCCCACTTCTGCACCGCCTGCTTCGATGGCAACTATCCGATTGCCATGGACGACGACGTGCGCTCCAGCAAGCTGATGCTCGAGCCCGCCGGCATCGCCGCAAGCCTGCGCTGAGCCCCCTTGCTCAGCCCAGCAGGGGCACGAGGGCCTGCAAGGTTTCGGTTGGACGCATCGGCAGGGGTTCCCCAGGGGCACTGCTGGCGTCTTCCAGCCTGAGGTTCCCAGGGATGAAGCGGCTGCTGCGGCCCTCGCCCACCAGCACGGCCACCACCTTGCTGCGGTCGTCGCAGACGGCCACCAGGGCATCGCCCCGCTGGCTGAAGCGCAGGCCGATCTGGCCCAGATCGCCCCGCTGACAGCGCCTCAGGCTCTGCACCGCCAGCCGCTTGATCAGGCCACAGCGGCTGGCCAGCAGCACGGATCCGTCTCCGGCCAGGCAGCTGGCCCCCACCACCTGCTCGTCCGGCAGCAGCCGCAGCAGCACCGGCCCCTGGGCGGCCCGGCCCATCAGCGGCACATCCGCTTCCTGCACCAGCAGCCGCAGCATCCGGCCCGTGCTGCTCGCCACCACCAGATCCTCCCCTTCCCGGCAGAGCACCGCCTGCTGCAGGTGCACGCCGTCCTTGAGTTTGAGCACCGTGGCGGCGCGGCCGGAGAGTTCCTGGAAGGCGTCGAGGGGGAGTCGCTTGAAGCGGCCGTCGCTGCTCAGCAGTCCGATGCTCAGGGGCTGCTCCGGGTTGTCCTGCGGCAGCGGCAGCAACTGCAACACCGTGGCGCCATCGAGGCTGTCGGGCAGGAACCGCTCCAGCGGGCCGGGCTGCTGGCCGGCGAACTCCCAGCGCAGCAGGGCCACCCGTCCGTCGGTGGTGAAGGCGAGTACCGGCGGCTGGCCGGTCACGGCCAGCACCAGCTGTCCGGGGGCGGGATGGTCGCCCAGCGCGATCGCCTCATCGAGGTGAAGCCGCCCCAGCACCTGGGGCGTCACGATTTTCACCGCCCCATCGGCCTGCACCACCAGCCGGCTGTCCGGCGGCAGGGCCTCAAGGGCCTGCTGGCGCTGCAGCTCCGCATTGGGTCTGGCCGCGGCGGTCCGCTGGGCCACCAGGTCGTCGCCGCCCTCCACCAGACGGGTGCGGCGGGGTGTGGCGAAGCGCGCCTTGAGGGCCTTGAACTCCGTCACCATCGCCTTGAGCAGGCTGGTGCGGTCGTCGAGCAGGTGGCGCAGCCGCGTGCGCTCCTGCACCAGATCCTGGGCTTCCTTATGCAGGCTCTCCTGCTCCAGGCCGGTGAGGCGGCGCAGGGGCATGGCCAGCACGGCGTCGGCCTGGCGCTCGCTCAGGTCGAGCCGCACCTGCAGGCTGGCGCGGGCGCTGGCGGCATCGGCAGCTGCCGTGATCATGGCGATCACGTCCTGCAGGGCCGCCAGGGCCTTGCGCAGACCCTCCACCACCTCAAGCCGGTCTTCGCAGCGGCGCAGGGCGTGGCGGGTGCGGCGCAGCAGGGTGAGTTCCCGGTAGTCCAGGAACTCCTGCAGCATCCGCCGCAGGCTCAGCTGCACCGGCTGGCCGTTCACCAGGGCCAGCAGGATGGCGCCGAAGTTGCTCTGCAGGGCCGTGCGCCGCTGCAGTTCCCCCAGCACGTTGTCGGCGCTGGCGTCGCGGCGCAGCTCCACCACCACCCGCATGCCGTCCCGGTCGCTCTCGTCGCGGATGTCGGCGATGCCGCCGATGCGGCCGTCGTTCACCTGCTCGGCCAGCTTCTCGATCCAGCCGGCCTTGCTCAGCTGGTAGGGCAGCTCGGTGATCACCACAGCGCTGCGCCGGTGCCGTCCCTTGCCAGGCTGCACCTCCTCGATGTGGGCCACTCCCCGCATCGGAATGCTGCCCCGACCGAGCCGGTAGGTGTCGCGCACGCCGCTGCTCATCAGCACCTCCCCTCCTGTGGGGAAGTCGGGGCCGGGCACCAGGGCCAGCAGCTCCTCCTCGCTCAGATCGGGTTTGCGGATCATGGCCACCAGGGCCTCCACCACCTCGCCGAGGTTGTGGGGAGGGATGTTGGTGGCCATGCCCACGGCGATGCCGGTGCAGCCGTTCAGCAACAGGAACGGCAGCTGGGCCGGCAGCACGGTGGGCTCCTGCTGGGAGCCGTCGAAGTTGGAGGCGAAATCGACGGTGTCGTTGCCGATCTCATCCAGCAGGCCCTCGTTGGCGATCGGGGCCAGCCGCGTTTCGGTGTAGCGCATGGCGGCCGGCGGATCGTCGTCCACCGAGCCGAAGTTGCCGTGGCCATCGAGCAGCGGATGGCGGCTGGCAAAGGTCTGCACCAGGCGCACCAGGGCGTCGTAGACCGCCTGGTCGCCGTGGGGGTGGTATTTGCCGAGCACGTCGCCCACGACGCGGGCGCACTTGCGGTAGGGGCGGTCGGGGGTGAGCCCGAGCTCATGCATCGCGAACAGGATGCGCCGCTGCACCGGCTTGAGGCCATCGCGGACGTCGGGCAGGGCCCGTCCCACGATCACGCTCATGGCGTATTCCAGATACGAGCGCTGCATCTCCTGATGCAGGGCAATCGGCTGGATGCGGCCCGCCCACTCGGATCCGCCGTTGCCTTCGTTGCCGCGCTCCTCGGCCATCCGCTGCTGAAGTCTGGGGGCGAGAGGTGGGGCTCAGCCTACCGATCAGCTGCCGTGGGGGATTGCGGCGCCCAGGAGTGCCGCCGCCGCTGCCGATGGCTCACCCGATCGCTCAGAGGCCGATGCCATCCTCCGGGCTGGCATTGGCCATGGCGCGGTCCACCTGGGCCCTGAGCTCCCGCTGCTCGAACAGCTGCTGGGTGGTGGTGCGCAGTTTCGGCCCCCACAACTGCTCCTTCTGATAGCTGTCCAGCACATAGTTGGGTTCGGCGTCGAGCGCCTTGCCGGCCCGCTCCAGGGCTTCGCTGCGGGCTTCACCGCCCCGGCGGAACAGGCTGGCGGCCAGGGCCAGGTTGGGTTCAGCGGCGTCGGGTTTGATCCGCAGCACCCGCCGCCAGCGGCTGATCGCCTCATCCACGCTGCCCTGCTCGTAGAGCACCAGGGCCTGATTGTTGATGGCTTCCCAGAAGTCCTTGCGCAGGCCACTGGCCCGCTCGAAGGCCTTGAGGGCCTGGGAGGGCTGGTTCAGCAGGATGTGGGCATTGCCGAGGTCGAAGTAGGCGCTGGCGTTGCGGCTGTCGAGCCGCAGGCCCTGCTCCAGCAGGCCGATCGCCTGCTCCGGGCGGCCATCCCGCAGGGCCAGGGACCCCTCGGCGAACCAGATGCCGGCGTTGCTGGGATCGAGTTGCTTCGCCCTGGCCAGGGAGACGGCCGCCTCCTGGCGCTGGTTGCTGCGCAGCTGGGCCTCCGCCAGCAGCATCCAGCCGCGCGGATCGCCAGGCAGGAGCTGCACCGTCAGGGCAGCCAGCCGGGCGGCGTCTTCGGCCTGGCCCAGACGCAGCAGCCTGGCGGCCGCCTGGGCGATGCCCAGGCCGGCACCCTGCAGCTCCTCGGCTTTCGGAACGTAGGCGTAGGGCACCAGGGCCTGGGCCGGGAGCGTCTGGCTGAGGGTCAGTCCCAGGGCAACGCGTGCAAGGGCGCGCAGCCAGCGCGAACTCATTGACATGGATCAAGGCTCTCCCACCCTAGGGAGTGGCTTTCGAACCGGTTCAGGCTCCGGCCGCCCCAGGGCCGCCCGCAGGTTGCGTCGCCACATCCACGGCTTGATCCGCCTCAGGGCCGAAGCGCGCAGCCGCTCGTCCCACTGCGCGTCACTCCACTGCAGGGCGTCGGCCGAAAGGCTCAGCCACCAGGGTCTCGGTGCCAGGTCGGGATCGCTTGTGCTCTCCAGGGGCTGCTGGTTCCAGGGGCAGGCCTCCTGGCAGAGGTCGCAGCCCGCCACCCAGCCCTGCAGCTGCTCGGCGATCGCGGCGGGGAGCTGCGGGTCGCGGCTCTCGATTGTGTGGAAGGCGATGCAGCGCCGGCTGTCCACCACGAAGGGCTCCCGGATCGCTCCGGTGGGGCAGGCCGGCAGGCAGAGGCTGCAACTGCCGCAGAGGGGCACGGCCGGTTGGTCCGGCGGCAGCGCCACGCTGGTGAGCAGATGGCCCAGCAGCAGCCAGGAGCCCTTACGGCGATGGATCAGGTTGCCGTGCTTGCCGATCCAGCCCAGACCGGCTTCCTCCGCCCAGGCCTTGTCCATCAGCGGTGCGCTGTCCACACAGGCCCGCCAGCGGCAGCCGGGCACCTGGCTTTCCAGCCAGCGGCCCAGCTGCCGCAGGCGCCCGTCGATCACCCGGTGGTAGTCCCGACCCCAGCCGTAGCGGGCCACCTTCAGGGCGCCGCGGGGCCGTTCCGCCGCAACGTGATAGTTCAGCCCCACCGCCAGCAGGCTGCGCACGCCGGGCAGCAGCGTTTCCACCTCACGACGGCGCGGATCGGCCATCCAGGCCATCGTTGCCTGGTCTCCCCGCTGCAGCCAACGCTCGAGCGCCGCGCTGCGCAGTGGCAGCCGCGGCCCTCCCGGTACGGCGGCCACCCCCACGGGATCGAATCCCAGGGCCAGGGCCCGCTGCTTCAGGGCCTCCGCCAGATCGGCCGGATCGCCCGTCGGCTCTGGCTTGCGGCCATGGCCGAAGCGGGCGCGCTGGGTGCCGCTCGGCATCGCCCGTACAGTTGCCACGCAATCTCATTCTGCAACGCAACGCCAGTGAGTACAGCTCCCCACGGCCGCCTGGCCTTCCTCCTGCGCTGGATCGGCCTCACCCTGGTGCTGCTCATGGCGCTGCAGATCGCAGCTCTCGTTGCCGCCTGGAACTGGTCGCTGGAGCCGTTCCGCCAGGTGTTCGTCGATCGACTCGTGTCCGAGTCGCCCATGGCCCTGGTGGGCCTGCTGCTGATGCTGTTCGGCAGCCGCCTCGAGGCGGCCTCCTCCCGGACGGCCCTGCGCTGGACCACGGGCGTGCTGGCCATCCTCTTGGCCGTGGCGATGGTGGTGACGGTGCCCGTTGCCGTGGAGGCGGAGCGCTCCCTCATGACCCAGATGCAGGAGTCGGAAGCCCAGATCGCCCAGCAGACCTCCCAGCTGGAGCAGCAGCAACAGCAGCTGCAGGATCCGGCCTTTGTGGACCAGCTGATCGCGGAGGCCGAGCGGGAAGGCCGGATTCCGGCCGATGCCAGCGACGAACTCAAGAAGCAGCGGGCTCAGGAGTTCATCGACAGCCAGCTCAAACCCCAGCTGGCCCAGGCGCAGCAGCAGATCGACCAGGCGCGCCTCGGCCGTGATCTCTCCGTGCAGCAGCGCCGCTTCGGTGGAACGGGGCGGGCCATGGTGCTGGCGGTGGCCTTCGTGCTTGTTGCCCTCGTCGCCCTCGTCTGAAACGGGGCGGCGGCCCGGCTGGCTAAGTTGTGCCCGTGGCAGCTGTCGACCGGATCCCCGGGTTTTGCCTTGGTTCAATCCAGTCCCAAACCAGATCAGCCGCTGAGCAACCGACTCCAGCAGGACCTGAAGAACGACCTGATCGCCGGGTTGCTGGTGGTGATTCCCCTCGCCACCACGATCTGGCTGGCCACCACGGTGAGCCGCTTCGTGCTGGCGTTCCTCACCTCCATCCCGAAGCAGTTCAACCCGTTCAACACCCTCAGCCCGCTGCTGCAGGAGCTGATCAACCTGGGGGTGGGGCTGGTGGTGCCGCTGCTGGCCATCCTGCTGATCGGCCTGATGGCCCGCAACATCGTGGGGCGCTGGCTGCTCGAGTTCGGCGAGGGCACCCTGCTGCGCATCCCCTTGGCGGGCTCCGTCTACAAGACCCTCAAGCAGCTTCTGGAAACCTTCCTGCAGGGCAATGCCACCCGCTTCCGCCGCGTGGTCCTGGTGGAATATCCGCGTGAGGGTCAGTTTGCTCTGGGTTTTGTCACGGGGGTGCTGGGCAGCGCCCTGCAGGCCGGTTTCACTGAGCCGATGCTGAGCGTGTTCATCCCCACCGCTCCCAATCCCACCACCGGCTGGTATGCGGTGGTGCCCGAGGCCTCCGTGCGCGACCTCAATCTCTCCGTGGAGGACGCCTTCCGCACGATCATCTCGGCAGGCATCGTCAACCCCGACGAGCGCGAAACCCCCAACCGCAGCTTCTCCAGCCTGCTGGCCCAGCTGCGCGCCCCCCAGATGTCCTGATGCAGAGCCGCACCCTCTCCCGCGAACTGGCCCTGCTGATGCTCGGCCAGATCAGTGACCGTGGCGATGGCGCTGCAGCCAAGGCGGCCGCTGCCAGCCAGGCTCCCGCCGATCTGGCCCTCGATCAGCTGCTGCAGCAGGCCCTGGCCAGCCTCAGCCAGCACGTGCGCGAAGCCCTCGATCGCTCCGCCGCCGATCTGCAGCTGTCGCAGCAGCACCTGCTCGACAGCGAGCTGCAGGATCAGGGCCCAAGCCAGCTGCCCCGGGTGCGCCAGCATCTCAACGATGGCCTGGCCGCCGCGGAGCAGGCGCTCAACCGCCTCTCGGCCAGCCTGGAACTGCCGCGCCTGCTGATGCTGGCTGACCAGGAAGAGGTGCGCCGCGGTGCTCTGGACCGTGCTGCTGCCGTGCTGCGTCAGCGCGACGACATCGATCGCCGCCTCGATGCCGTGATGGAGGGTTGGCGCCTCACCAGGCTGCCCCGCATCGACCGCGATATCCTGCGCCTGGCCGCCGTGGATCTCGCCGATTTCGGCACCCCAGCCGCCGTGGCCTGCAACGAGGCCGTGGATCTGGCCAACCGCTACAGCGATGAACAGGGCCGGCGCATGATCAACGGCGTGCTGCGCCGCTTCACCAACGCAGTGACGGCCTCCTGATGGTGTTCGACTGGTTCAGGCGCAGGCCTGCTTCCCCGGCCCCGGCTGCAGGCGACACGCCCCCCACCGCTTCCCCCGAAGCAGGGCCAACGCCAGAGCCGGCCCCGTCCGAGTCAGTGCCTGAGCCGGGGCTCGTCGAGCCTGCCCCTGCTGGGGCCACACCAGCCACTGACCAGGACGCCCTCGCCTGGGCCCGGGAGGCCTATGCCCGCCTCAAGGCCCAGCAGCTGGCGGCCGAGCAGCCAGCCCAGACCCCTGAGCCTGAGCCAGCGGTTGCCGCTCCGGCTCCGCCACCAGCAGGCGCCGCCACAGAAGATTCAGCGAGCCCGGCCCCGGCCCCTCCCCCCGGCCCCGAGCCCTCCACCACGCTGGTAGCTCCGGTCTCGCTGCTCGAGCAGGCCGCGGCCAAGCGGGCCGAGCGCCAGCAGGCGATCACCGACGCTGCCGCTGCGATCACAGCTGATGCCGCCACCACGCCAGCGGCCCCTGCCCAGAAGCCGCCTGAGCCCGGCGCCCCAGTCCCATCCCGGGCAGTGGAACCCCAGCTGGGGGCGTTCGACGACACCTTCACCTGGTCGGCCGAGGTGCTGGCGGCCCAGGGACGACGGGTCGAGGACGTGTCGCTCGAGGAGATCGACTGGCTGGGGAGGCTGCGCCAGGGGCTGGAAAAAACCCGCCAGGGTTTTGTCAGCCAGCTGCTGGAACGGCTTGGCGATGACCCCCTCAGCCCCGAGACCCTCGACGACCTCGAAACCACCCTGCTGCGGGCCGATGTGGGCGTGAGCGCCACTGATCACGTGCTGGACGCCCTGCGCCAGCGCCTCAACCGCGAGGTGGTGGATCCCGCCGAGGGCATCCGCTTTCTCAAGGAACAGCTGCGCCAGATCCTCGATGACCCCAGCCAGGGCAGCGCCAGCCCCCTGCTGGCCCCCGAGCGCGGCCGCCTCAATGTGTGGCTGCTGGTGGGAGTCAATGGAGTGGGCAAGACCACCACCCTGGGCAAGCTCGCCAACCTGGCGGTGCGCAGCGGCTACAGCTGCCTGATCGCCGCTGCCGACACGTTCCGGGCCGCTGCCGTGCAGCAGGTGCAGGTGTGGGGTGAGCGCAGTGGCGTGGCGGTGATCTCCAACCCCAGTGCCAACGCTGATCCCGCCGCCGTGGTCTACGACGCCCTCGGGGCGGCCCGGGCCCAGGGCACGGAACTGGTGCTGGTGGACACGGCCGGCCGGCTGCAGACCAAGCACAACCTGATGGAGGAGCTGGCCAAGGTGCGGCGCATCGTCGACAAGCTGGCGCCCGAGGCCGTGGTGGAGTCGTTGCTGGTGCTCGATGCCAGCCAGGGCCAGAACGGGCTGAGGCAGGCGATGGCCTTCGCCAGCTCCGCCGGGCTCACCGGCGTGGTGCTCACCAAGCTGGATGGCAGTGCCCGCGGTGGCGTCGCCCTGGCGGTGGCGTCGGAGGCGCGGCTGCCGATCCGGTTCGTGGGGGCTGGCGAGGGCATCCGCGACCTGCGGCCGTTCAACAGCTTTGAGTTTGTGGAAGCCCTGATGGCGGGCTGATCGCCGCTACCCTTCGGATCCTCCGCGGCCGCTCCTTGAGCCAGAAGCCGCCCACACCCCTTGAGGCCCACCAGGCCCCTGCGGCTGCAGCACCTGACCCTGCGGCGGCGGCCTCGATGCGGCAACTGCTCGACAGCCTGAACCGGGAGCAGCGCCGCAACCTGGATCTGCTGGCCTCCCTGGCCTTCGCGCTGCGCAGCGTGACCAACCTCAGCCGCCTGCTGGAGCTGGTGCCGGCGGTGGCGGCGCGGCTGGTGGAGGCGGACGGGGCCGTGCTGGTGGTGTTCCATGAGGACGGCCGCCTCTGGAAGGAGCAGCTTCAGGCCACGCCCTACGAGCGCTGCGCCGAGCTGCTGCGGCAGCTGGGGGCTCTGGCCAGCAGCGAGAGGCCGCTGCTGCACGATGACCCCACCGACCTCAGTGGCCTCGATCAGCGCGTGGCGCGGCTGATCGGCGGCGCTCAGGTCTTCGCCACCTCCGTGGTCTGCCGCAGCCGCCAGCGCGGCCGCCTCTACGTGTTCAGTCAGCGGCAGGGATACAGCTGGAGCGAGGTGCATCGTCGCCACGTGCAGCTGGTGGCCGATCTGGCCGGCGTGGCCCTCGAAAACGACACCCTGCTCCAGGACATGCGGCGCCATGAGCGGGTGGATCGCCAGCTCAGCATCGGCGCTGAGGTGCAGGGCCAGCTGCTGCCGGATCGCTGCCCCGTGATCGAGGGGATCGAGCTGGCGGCCCGCTGCCGGCCGGCCTTCCAGGTGGGAGGCGACTACTACGACTTCATTCCCACCCGGCCGGCCCGGCCCGGCCACCCGCCCGAGAGAGAGCGCTGGGCCGTGGTGATGGGCGACGTGATGGGCAAGGGTGTGCCGGCCGGGCTGCTGATGAGCCTGCTGCGGGGCATGTTGCGGGCCGAGGTGCTGAGCGGCCACCCACCGGATCGGATCCTCCACGACCTCAACCAGCTGGCCCAGGAGGACCTCTCCCATTCCCACCGCTTTGTGACCCTCTTCTATTCCGATTTCGACCCTCGTACCAGGCGACTGCGCTACGGCAATGCCGCCCACAATCCACCCCTGCTGTGGCGGCGCCAGGCGGACCATCTGGAGCGGCTGGATGCGGCGGGCCCGCTGATCGGGCTGCAGAGCGACGCCGATTACGGCGTGGACGGCACCGTGCTCGCCCCCGGTGACGTGGTGCTGTACTACACCGATGGCCTCACGGAGGCCATCGGTCTCGGCGGCGAGCGCTACGAGGAACTGCGGCTCGTGCAGAGCTTTCAGGCCGCCTGCCGGGCCGGTCTCGGCGCCCAGGAGATTCTCGATCAGCTGTTTGCCCGCCTCGATCGCTTCGTGGGCGCCAACCGCCAGCTCGACGATGACGCCTCGATCGTGGTGCTGAAAGTGCGCGACCAGCCCGTGCTGCCCAGCCTGCCCGCCCTTGGAAGCTGAGTGGCAAGCTGACGGATCTGACTGCCCCAGTCCCGATGGCCGCCCCTTCCTCCCCCGCGCCGCAGGCCGGTGTCACCGGCGCTGAGGCCGGCGGCTGGAGCAACCGCTTTGAGCAGGGGCTGCATCCGGCCATCGAGCGCTTCAATGCCTCGATCGGCTTTGACATCCAGCTGCTGCAGCAGGATCTGGATGGCTCGATCGCCCATGCCCGCATGTTGGGCCGCTGCGGAGTGATCAGCGAAACGGAGGCCACTCGGCTGATCGAGGGGCTGGAGACGGTGCGGCGCGAGGCGGCCGCCGGCGCCTTCAACCCCGGCCTGGAGGCTGAGGATGTGCACTTCGCCGTGGAGCGGCGGCTGATTGAGCTGCTCGGACCGCTGGGCAAGAAGCTGCACACCGGCCGCTCCCGCAATGACCAGGTGGGAACGGACCTGCGGCTGTGGTTGCGCCAGCGGATCGATGCCATCGATGTGGCCCTGGTGCGCTTCGAGCGGGCCCTGCTGCAGCAGGCCGAACGGCACATCGACACCATGATTCCCGGCTACACCCACCTGCAGCGGGCCCAGCCGCTCTGCCTGGCCCACCACCTGCTGGCCTACGTCGCCATGGCGGAGCGGGATCGCCAACGGCTTGGCGATGTGCGCCGCCGCGTCAACCTCTGTCCCCTCGGCGCCGCGGCCCTGGCCGGCACCCCGGTGCCGATCGATCGGCGCCAGACCGCGGCGGAGCTGGGCTTTGACGCCATCTACGACAACAGCCTCGATGCGGTGAGCGACAGGGATTTCAGCGTGGAGTTCATGGCGGCCGCCTCCCTGGTGCTGGCCCACCTCAGCCGGCTCAGCGAGGAGGTGATCCTCTGGGCCAGCGAGGAGTTCGGCTTCGTGGCCCTCAGCGACCGCTGCGCCACCGGCAGCAGCCTGATGCCTCAGAAGAAGAACCCGGATGTGCCCGAACTGGTGCGCGGCAAGAGCGGCCGCGTGTTCGGCCACCTGATGGGGCTGCTCACCATGATCAAGGGGTTGCCCCTCGCCTACAACAAGGACTTCCAGGAAGACAAGGAGGCCCTCTTCGACGGGGTGGCCACCGTGCTCGACTGCCTCGAGGCCATGGCCATTCTCTTCGAGGAGGGCCTGGAGTTCCGGCCCCGACGGCTGGAGGCGGCCGTGGCAGCCGATTTCTCCAATGCCACCGATGTGGCCGACTACCTCGTGGCCCGCGGCGTGCCCTTCCGGGAGGCCTACCAGCTTGTGGGAGGGCTGGTGAAGGGCTGTCTCCAGGAGGGTGTGCTGCTGCGGGATCTGCCCCTGGAGCGCTGGCAGGCCCTGCACCCGGCCTTCCGCGATGACATCTATGCGGCCATCGATCCTCGCCAGGTGGTGGCCGCCCGGCGCAGTGAGGGAGGCACCTCCTTTGAGCGGGTGAGGGAGCAGCTGGACCTGGCACGCCGTCGCCTGGAGGGCTGAGGGCGCGGCCCTTTGGCGGGCCTAGGCTGATGCCGTTCGAGGCCCGAGTGCCTACCCTTGGTTCGTGAGCATCTTTGTCGGCAATCTGCCCTTCCGCGCGGAGCAGGAGGATGTGACTGAGCTGTTTTCACCCTTCGGTGACGTGGTGAGTTGTGCCCTGCCGCTGGAGCGCGACAGTGGTCGCAAGCGGGGCTTCGCCTTCGTGGAGATGGCGGATCCGGAGATGGAATCCCGTGCCATCGAGGCCCTGCAGGGAGCCGAGCTGATGGGCCGGCCCCTGCGCATCAACAAGGCTGAACCCCGCAGTGGCGGCGGTGGTGGCCCCCGTCGCGGTGGTGGCGGCTACGGCGGTGGTGGCTACGGCGGCGGGGGAGGCGGCTATGGCGGCGGCGGCGATCGCGGCTCAGGATCCCAGGGCTGGGAAGATCGCAGCTACGGCGGCGGCGCCGCCGATTCCTTCGGTGCGGGTCGCACCCGTCGCCGGCGCAGCAGTGGTGGTGACGGGGCCCAGCAGGCCTGACGCGGCAGCCATGGAACGGCCAGAAGCAGGATCACAGCCCCTGGTTGCTCAGCCATTGGGCCGCCTGTCGCAGCACCTCCGGGCCCGCCTCCCGCCCGCTCGCGGCGGTGCTGATCTGCTGCCGCCACCGCCGCGCCCCGCTCACCCCCTGCACCAGGTGCACCAGGTGGCGGGCCAGGGGCCAGAGCCGCTCACCCCGCTCCAGCCACTGCTCGGCATAGGGGATCAGTCCGTGCACCACCTCTGAGGCCCTGGCCGGAGGACGGCTGGCATCGCCGTGGATCTGGCTGTCGACCCCCACCCAGTGCATCGGATGGGCATAGGCGGCCCGGCCCACCATGGCCCCATCCACCAGCTGCAGCTGCAGCTGGCAGGCCTCCAGGGTCTCCAGGCCGCCATTGATCTCCAGGTTCAGCTGGGGCCGGTCGCGCTTGAGCTGGTGCACCAGGTCGTAGCGCAGCGGCGGCACCGTGCGGTTGGCCTTGGGGTCGAGGCCGTTGAGCCAGGCCTTGCGGGCGTGAACGGCGAAGCCGCTGGCGCCGGCGGCGGCCACGCTGTCCACGAAGGCCAGCAGCTCGGCGTAGGAGTCCTGGTCGTCGATGCCGATCCGATGCTTCACCGTCACTGGCAGGGGCGAGGCGGCGGCCATGGCGGCCACGCACGCCGCCACGCGCGCTGGATCAGCCATCAGGCAGGCGCCGAAGCGCCCCTTGCGCACCTTCTCGCTGGGGCAGCCCACATTCAGATTCACCTCGTCGTAGCCCCAGTCGGCCGCCAGCTGCGTGGCCGCCGCCAGCAGGGCGGGATCGTCGCCCCCGATCTGCAGGGCCAGGGGTTTCTCCGCCGGGTGGAATCCCAGCAGCCGCTCCAATCGCCCCCCAGACCTGGCCGCATCCGGCGCCTGCCTGGCATGGTGCAGGGCATTGGCCACCACCATCTCGCTGTAGAGCAGGCTGTGCTGCGTGATCTGGCGCATCAGCATCCGAAAATGCCGATCCGTGTAGTCCATCATCGGAGCCACGCTGAAGCGGTGGCTGCTCTGGCCGTGCTGCCTCATCGCCCCATGCTGCCGATCCATGGGTCCTGAACCGCCGCTGGGGTCATCGGATCGCCAGCCGCGTTCCGAGCCGGGGGCACTGCCGGATCGGGCGGCGGTGGTGGTGGTGGGCGGCGGTGCGGCCGGGTTCATGGCGGCGATCATCGCCGCCGAAGCCGGCGTGCGTGACATCCACGTGCTGGAGGCCACGGCGGAGCCGCTGCAGAAGGTGCGCATCAGTGGTGGCGGCCGCTGCAATGTCACCCACGCCTGCTGGGATCCGCGCAGCCTCGTGGGCCATTACCCGCGCGGCCAGAAAGCCCTGCGCGGGCCGTTCGCGCGCTTTGCCTGCGGCGATGCCGTGGCCTGGTTCGCTGAGCATGGTCTGGATCTGGTCGAAGAGGCCGATGGCCGTCTCTTCCCCCGCTCGAACCGCTCCAGCTCGGTGGTCTCGGCCCTGCGCCAGGCGGCCCGCCGGGCCGGGGTGACCGTGCACCTCGGCACCAGCGCCCAGCAGGTGGCGCGACGGGAAGGGGGCTTTGCGCTTCAGGTGCGCGTCAGTGGGGCGTCCACCCTGCCGCTGCTGGCCGAACGGCTGGTGCTGGCCACTGGCGGCCACCCCAGTGGCCGCCGCCTGGCGGTGAGCCTCGGCCACACCCAGGTGCCTCCCGTGCCCTCCCTGTTCACCCTGACGCTGGAGGCGCAGGCGCTCACCTCCCTGGCGGGGGTGGTGATGGACCCTGTGCAGCTCACCCTGGAGCTTCCTGACGGCAGCAGAGTGCAGCAGGACGGCCCCGTGTTGATCACCCACTGGGGGCTGAGTGGGCCCGCCACCCTGCGGCTCACGGCCTTCGCGGCCCGTGCGCTGCATGCCGCACGCTATCGGGCTCAGCTCCTGGTGGACTGGACCGGGGGCCGCTCGGAGCAGCAGCTCACGGCGCTACTGGCCGCGGCCCGCTCAGACCAGGCGAAACGGCAGCTGGCCAATGCCCGGCCCTGGCCTGAGCTCAGTCGACGCCTCTGGCTGCACCTGCTGCAGAGCCAGGGGGTGGATCCCGCCCAGCGCTGGGCGGACCTCACCAGGCGCAACCAGCAGGCCCTGGTCCAGGCCTTGCGCCGCTCCCGCTACAGCGTGCGGGGCCGCGGACCCTTCGGGGAAGAGTTCGTGAGCGCCGGCGGCGTGCCCCTCGATGAGCTCAGCACGGCGCACATGGAGAGCCGCTCCGTGCCGGGCCTGTACATGGCCGGGGAACTTCTCGATGTGGATGGCGTCACCGGTGGGTTCAACTTTCAGCACTGCTGGACCTCCGGCTGGCTGGCCGGCCGGGCGATCGCGGCGGCCAGCCAGTCAGCGATCTGTCAGACGGGGATCTGAAGGTAGGTGATTACTTGATCTGATCAAAGATCGAGAACATCGGCAGATACATGGCGATCAGAATCGCACCCACGATCATCCCCACCAGCACAATCATCATCGGCTCCAGCAGGGAGGTGAGTGCCTTCACGGCTGTTTCCACTTCGTCTTCATAAAAATCTGCCGCCTTGGAGAGCATGGTGTCCATTTCCCCAGTCTCCTCACCGATCGACAGCATGCTCAGGGCCATCTCCGGCAGGACCTGACGGCGACTGAGGGCGACGCTCAAGGGGATGCCCTCCATCAGCGACTGACGACTTCCCTGGATCGTGTCTGATACCACGGAATTGGAGGTGATGTCCCGAACCACACCCAGGGCTTGGAGGATTGGCACGCCAGCCTGGGTGAGTGACCCGAAGGTGCGGCAGAACTGGGCTGTAGCGGTTTTCTGAATCAGATCACCAAACACCGGGAGTTTCAGAGAAAGCCCATCCATCCAGCGTCTGCCGAAGGGGGTCTGATAGAACTTGAGGGCACCAATGGTTGCGATGGCAATCACTCCAATCAGAAAAAATGAGAATGGTGATCGCAGTAGTTGGCTGAAGTCCACCATGAACTGAGTGAACCAAGGAAGCTCGGCGTTGAGATCTTCGAAGATCTTGGCAAAGGTGGGAATCACAAAGATCGTCATTCCGAGGAACACAGCAATGGCGATGCATAACACTGCGATTGGATAGGCCATCGCACCCCGGATCTGATTCTGCAGCCGCGCATTGGCTTCCAGCAGCTTGGCCAGTCTGCGCAGCGCCTCATCCAGCACACCACCTGCTTCGCCGGCCCCCACCATCGCCAGGGTGAGGCGGTCAAACACCTTCGGCCAACGCCGCATGGCTTCCGCCAGGCTCAGGCCCTGGTTCAGTTCCAGGCTCACGGATTCCAGGGCTCGTTTGAACAGCGGCATCTTCTGCTGCGAGGCCATCAGGTCGATGCTGCGCACGATCGGCACCCCTGCCGTCACCAGTGCCGCCAGCTTGTTGGCGAAGACAGCCTTGGCCCGGGTGCCAGGCCTGCTTTCAAAGGCACTGATCAGGCTGGTGGTTCTGAGCTTCTGCTTCAGCTGTCGAACTGCCTTCTGACTGATCGCAGAGGTGTTGGATGAGGCCTTGATCTCCGTGACCCGAATCCCCCGCAAACGCAAGCTGCGCTTCGCCTGCAGGGCGTCAGCAGCTTCCACCCTGATGGAGGTCTGCTTGCCCCGTTTCTCGTAGCTGGCAATGAAGGTCGGCATGGTGGTGGCTGGACTCAGCCGAGTTGGTTCAGCAGTCGCTTGAGCTCTTCGGGTCGACTGGTTTTGGTGATGGCTTCATCGATCAGAATGTTGTTGCTGAGCACCAGATCAGCCAGGGACTTCTCCAGAGTCTGCATGGCCAGTTCACCACCCATCTGAATCTGGGAGTAGAGCTGAGCTGTTTTCCCTTCGCGGATCAGGTTGGCGATGGCCGGAGTGCTGATCATGATCTCCTGGGCCATGACCCTACCCAGCTGATTGGGCATTGGCTTGTGGCGTTTACACAGGGTCTGAGCAAACACCGCTACGAGGCTGCCGCTGAGCTGAACCCTGACCTGGCTCTGCTGGGCAGCGGGGAACACATCCACCATGCGGTCCACGGTCTGAGAGGCCGAACTCGTGTGCAGCGAAGCGAGCACCAAATGCCCTGTTTCAGCGGCAGTGATGGCCAGCTGAATGGTCTCAAGGTCACGCATTTCTCCAACGAGAATCACATCGGGATCTTCCCGTAGTGCTGACCTCAGCGCATTGGAGAAGCTGCGGGTGTCGTCATTCAGCTGACGCTGATGGATCATGCTCTTGTCTGAAGAATAGGTGAATTCAATCGGGTCTTCAATGGTGAGAATATGTTCAGTGCGAGTTTGATTGATGTGATTCAGGATGGCTGCCAGGGTGGTGGTCTTGCCTGATCCCGTGGGCCCGGTGACGAGTACAAGACCCTTAGGGGAACGACTCATCTCCTCGACGATGGATGGCATGTTCAGACTCTCCAGCGAGGGTATGGTGCTACCCAGGGCCCTCAGAGAGGCGGCATAGGTGCCGCGCTGCCGGTAGACATTGATCCTGAACCTGGCCACACCCCTGAGGCCGTAGGAACAGTCAAGTTCCCAGTCTTGCTCAAGACGCTTGCGCTGGGAATTATTGAGAATCGAGAAAATCAGCTTGTTGCAGTCCTCCTCATCGAGTCGTTCCTCAACGATGGGTCTCAACTGCCCGTTGAAGCGCCCATAGGGCGGTAGCCCGGAACTGATGTGGAGGTCACTGCCACCAGCAGCGACCAGCTCAGTCATCAGATCTTCGATCATCACGGCCATGGGTCTCAGAGCAAGAGATCGGCGACGGAATCCAGGGATCGGGGCCTGGGCTGCCCGGGAGGCTGGCTGGGAAGCCTCACCGGGGCGTGAGGCAGTAGGGACACTCCAGCCAAGCATCACTGAGACCGGCTCCGCAGTCCTTGCAGGTCAGGGTGCTCAAGGCACGGGAGCGACGCTCACTCTCGAGCCCTGTATCCGTGAGCAGAATCCGCTGCACTTCAGCCAGGGTGGTGTGGCCTTCCCGCACCAGCTCAAGGCCATAGCCCAGCAGGGTTTTCATACCGCTTTCCAGGGCCAGGCGCCGGATCACATCGGTGGTTTGGCGCTGGGCGATGGCGGTGGAGATCGCATCGTTGATGCGCAGCACTTCAAACGCCGCCACCCTCCCCTTGTAGCCATTGCCATTGCAGTTGGGGCAGGCACGTTTCTGGCGCCCATGGCCCGTGTCGGCCCGATAGAAGGTCACATCGGAAACTTCGCTTACCAACAGTCCGAATCGACTCAGTTCTTCTGGGTCGGGGTGGTAGCTGATGCGGCACTGGCTGCAGACCCGGCGCACCAGCCGCTGCGACACGATGCCCAGCAGAGAAGCGCTCACCATGAAGGGTTCGACCCCCATCTCATCCAGCCGTGTAATGGCACTGGCCGCATCGTTGCAGTGCAGGGTGGTGAACACCAGGTGCCCGGTGAGGGCGGCCTCGATGGCTGTTTTGGCCGTTTCCAGATCGCGGGTTTCTCCCACCAGCAGCACATCGGGGTCCTGGCGCATGAAGGCCCGCAGGGTGGTGGGGAAGTCCAGCCCCTTGTCACGGTTCACCTGGGTCTGGGTGATGCCCTGCAAGGTGTATTCAATGGGATCCTCCACCGTGGAGATGTTGATGTCTGGATTGTTGCGCTCTGACAGCAGCGCATACAGCGTGGTGGATTTGCCGGAGCCCGTGGGGCCCGTGACCAGGACCATGCCGTAAGGATTGCTGCCGAGCTCCCGCAGGGTTGCGCGGGCGTCGGGATTGGTGATCAGCGTGTCCAGGCCGAGCTCAGTCGAGCTGCTGTCCAGCAGCCGCAGCACCACCTTTTCGCCATTGCGTGTCGGCAGGGTGCTGACGCGGAAGTCCATCTTGCGTCCCCGGAACAGGCGTCGGATCCGGCCGTCCTGAGGCAGCCGTCGTTCGGCGATGTCCAGTTCCGCCATGATCTTCAGCCTGGAGGTGACGGCAGGCACCAGACTTCGGGGCAGATCCTCAAACAGCTTCTGCAACACGCCGTCGATCCGGAAGCGGATCTCAAGGGTCTGGTCGTAGGGCTCGACGTGGATGTCGCTGGCGCCGATGCTGAGGGCTTCGATCAGGATCCGATCCACCAGGCTCACGATCGGTGAGGCATTGGCGCTGGAGTTGGTTTCGGCTTCGCTGACCTCCAGGTCTTCCAGTTCCAGCACCTCTTGCAGCTGACCGCTGGCGCTGGGAAGCTCAAGATCCTTCGTGAGCGAGCGTGGCTCCATCAGGTCGCTGGCCTCGTCCTTCCCAGCCGTTTCACGAGACGACTCCTCCTGTTCCAGGGAGGTCAGCAGGGCCATTTGCTCGAGGGCATCGGTGATATCCCTGCTCCTGGCCTGGAGTAAGTCCGCCTCCAGGCCCAGCGCGCTCAAGGCAAGCTGCACGGCCCTCCGCGGTTCGCGGCCCCAGTCGCTCGGTACGGCCACCACCAGCACTCCGGGGCGTTCGGCGATGGGACAGGCGCCAAACTCGCCCCAGCGCTCGAAGCTCAGGCCGGGATTGCGTACCTCCTCCGGCGTGAGGTCTCCCCGATCGAGCAGAGGTTGTTGCAGCAGCCCTGCGGCGGCCTGATCACCTCCAGCAGCGCTGTGGTCTCCAGGCAGGGGCCCTGGAGGCAGCGGGGGGAAGGGGGGAAACGGTCTGAGCGGCATGCGCTTGGCGCCAGGATGGGGAGGTGCGGGCTTCCGCCGTTGTGAGCCGTCCGCCAGGGCCCCAACATGTCTAGATCTGAACGTGCTTGTTGTCACGCATGAGCGGTGAACCTGTGGTACCTCCCGAAACCAACCCCACCCAGGATCTTCAGGCTCCGATGGAGGCTGCGGTGGACTCCACTGCGGCCGAGTTGATCGACCCTTCCGCCGCGGCAGGCGCTGGGGAAGCCCCCCCGGATGCCGGATCCGGCGACCACAGCGCCGCTGCGGCCCAGGAGGCGTCAGCGCCGGCTGATCCCGCCGGCGCGGCCAGGCTCGTGGTGGAACTGGAGCGGGAGCTGGCCAGCCTCAGGAGCCAGCACGAGAGCCTCAACGGTCAGCACATGCGGCTCGCGGCGGATTTCGATAACTTCCGCAAACGCCAGAGCCGTGACAGTGAGGATCAGCGGCTGCAGATCACCTGTGCCACCCTCGGTGAGATCCTGCCGGTTCTCGACAACTTCGATCGGGCCCGTCAGCAGCTCAATCCCCAGCATGAGGAGGCCCAGTCACTGCACCGCAGCTACCAGGGCCTCTACCGCCAGCTGGTGGATGTGTTCAAGCAGCTGGGCGTCTCGCCGATGCGGGTGGAGGGCGAGCCCTTTGACCCGATGCTGCACGAAGCCGTGCTGAGGGAGCCCAGTGACCAGCACCCCGAGGACGTTGTGATCGAGGAACTGCAGCGGGGCTATCACCTCAATGGCCGCGTGCTGCGCCATGCCCTCGTGAAGGTGTCCATGGGACCGGGACCCAGCAATGCCGCCTCTCCTGCAGGAGAGGCCCAGGCAGGGCCTGAGCAGGAGTCCAGTGCGCCTCCCCACGAGGGTTGACCATGGCGGACTACTACGACCTGCTGGCTGTGAGCCGCGATGCCGATGCGGACAGCCTCAAGCGGGCCTACAGGCGGCTGGCCCGCCAGTACCACCCCGACATCAACAAGGATCCCGGCGCCGAGGAGCGGTTCAAGGAAATCGGCCGGGCCTATGAGGTGCTGAGTGATCCCCAGAGCCGCGCCCGCTACGACCAGTTCGGCGAGGCCGGCCTCGGTGGCGGCGACGGCATGCCCGACATGGGCGACATGGGCGGCTTTGCCGATCTGTTCGAGACCTTCTTCAGCGGCTTCGGCGGCGCCCAGGCGGGTGGTCCCCGCCGCCGCGGGCCCCGGCAGGGCGACGACCTGCGCCTCGATCTCACGATCAGCTTTGCGGAGGCCATCTTCGGGATCGAGCGGGAGGTGCAGATCCGCCACCTCGAAACCTGCTCCAGCTGCAAGGGCAGCGGGGCCAAGGAGGGTGCCGGCCCCACCACCTGCACCACCTGCTCGGGGGCCGGCCAGGTGCGTCGCGCCACCCGCACCCCCTTCGGCAGCTTCACCCAGGTGGCCCCCTGCCCCACCTGTGAGGGCAGCGGCCAGATGATCGACGACCCCTGCACCGCCTGTGGCGGCCAGGGCCTCCAGCAGGTGCGCAAGAAACTGCGCATCAACATTCCCGCCGGCGTGGATTCCGGCACCCGGCTGCGGGTGGCCCAGGAGGGCAACGCCGGCCAGCGGGGCGGTCCGCCCGGGGATCTCTACGTGTTCCTGAGCGTCCAGCCCCATCCCCAGCTGCGCCGCGACGGCATCAACATCCACTCGGAGGTGGCCCTCAACTACCTGCAGGCGATCCTCGGCGACACCATCGAGGTGGAGACGGTCGATGGACCGGAGCCGCTCACGATTCCACCGGGCACCCAGCCGGGCGCCATTCTCACCATGCAGGCCAAGGGAGTGCCGAAGCTGGGCAACCCGGTGGCCCGCGGCAACCACCTGTTCAGCGTCAAGGTGCAGCTGCCCACCAAGGTCAGCGGTGAGGAGCGGGAGCTGCTGGAGCAGTTGGCGGGTCACCACACCAACCGGGGCCAGAAGCATCCGCACAAGAGCGGTCTGTTCGGTGGCCTGTTCGGCCACCGCGACTGAGCCGTGTCCTCCGCCCCACACCCCTCTCTCCTGCTCGATCTCCGCGGTACCCCCTGCCCCCTCAACTTCATCAGGGCGCGACTGGCCCTCGAAGGCCTGGAGCCGGGCTCCTGGCTCCAGCTCGACCTGGACCGCGGCGAAGCGCAAGAGCAGGTGAGCTCCGGCCTGCGGCAGCAGGGCCACGCGGTGCAGGAGGCTCCCCATCCCGAGGCGGAGCAGGGGGCGATCCGGCTGCTGGTGTGCCGCCATGGGGCCTGAGCCTGCGGGCGGCGTCAGCGAGGGGCTCAACGGCCTGGTGACGGCCCTGCAGGCCAATTACTGCAGCGTGGCGCTGGAGGAGCCAGGCCCCGGTGGCGCCGGCCAGCTGCTTTGCACCCGCCGCACGCGCCTGGCCAAGAGTGGGCAGAGCATCTGTGTGGGGGACCGGGTGCGGGTCGAGGGCATCGACTGGCCGGCCGGGCGCGCTGCCGTGGCGGCCGTGCATCCCCGCACCAACCTGCTGGAGCGCCCCGCCGTGGCCAATGTGAGCCGCATCGTGGTGGTGGTGGCGCTGGCGGAGCCCGTGGCCGATCCGCTGCAGCTCAGCCGTTTTCTGATCACGGCCGAGGCCAGCGGCACCCCCGTGCTGCCCGTGCTCTCCAAGGCCGACCTGCTGCCCGCCACGGCGGTGGCCGACTGGTGCCGGCGCCTGCAGGGGTGGGGCTACGCGCCGCTGGCCGTGGCAGCCACCACGGGGCAGGGTCTCGAGGCCCTGCGGCAGGAGCTCCAGCAGCCTGGCATCACCGTGATCTGTGGGCCCTCCGGGGTGGGTAAGAGCAGCCTGCTCAACGCCCTGCTGCCGGCCCTCGACCTGCGGGTGACGGCGGTTTCGGGCCGGCTCCAGCGAGGCCGCCACACCACCCGCCACGTGGAGTTGTTCGGTCTGGCCCCCGGTGCCCTGGTGGCCGACACCCCGGGCTTCAATCGCCCAAGGCTGCCGCGGGATCCTGCCGCCCTCGGGGCCCTCTTCCCGGAAGTGCGTGCCGCGCTGGCCCGTCAGGGCCCCTGCCGCTTCAGCGACTGCCTGCACCAGGGCGAGCCTGACTGCTCCGTGGGCATGGCCTGGGAGCGCTGGCCCCTCTACCGCCAGTGCCTCGACGATCTGCAGCAGGACCTGGAGCGCGCCCCGGCCCCCAGCTCGGATCCAGCCGGTCTGCGCCGCCGCGGCGGCCGGCTGGAACCCCTGCTCGCAGCCCGGTACCGGCGCAGCTCCCGCCGCAGTCAGCGTCAGCAGGAGGAACGGGAGGACCGGGGCCCTGGCCAGAGCTGAGCGCCCTAGCCCCCCAGGCCCGGCAGGTTGAGATTGAGGCCGCCGGTCAGTTCCTCCATGCGGCCCTTCATGGTGCCGGTGGAGTTGGCGTAAGCGGCTTGCAGGGCTTCCAGCACGGCGGTTTCGCAGGCCTCGACGCCGTCAGCCAGCAGCTCTGGAGCCAGACGCACCTTCAGGGGCTGCTGGTTGCCGGAGAGCCACACGCTGGCGCGGCCATCGGCGCTGCTGCCTTCCAGCTCCATGGCGTCGAGCTCTTCCTGGAGCTTCTGGGCGTTCTGCTGGAGTTCCTGGGCCTTTTTGAAGGCCTCAGTGAGCTGACCGAAATTGGGAAGTCCGAAGCCGGCCATGCCGTTTCAAAAGCAGTGACCAGGCTAAGGGTGGCACCCCTCGGCCTACCGCTGGAAACCCAGCCGCTTCACCTCGGGATGGAGGGCGATGCCATGCCGCTCCAGCACCCGGCGCTGCACGTCCGCGATCAGGGCGTCGATGTCGGCGGCCCGGGCCTCGCCGGCATTGACGATGAAATTGGCGTGGATTCTGGACACTTCCGCATCGCCGATACGCAGCCCCTTGAGGCCCAGCTCCTCGATCAGCCGACCCGCCTTGTGGGGCTCGGGGTTGCGGAACACACTGCCGCAGCTCGGCTGCTGATACGGCTGGGTGCTGGTGCGGCTGTGCAGGTTGGCGCTGGTGCGCTCGCGCACCAGCTCCGGGTCATGGCCCGGCTGCAGTTGAAAGCGGGCCGACAGCACGATCCAGGGCTCCTGTTGGAGCCGGCTGTGCCGGTAGGCCAGGTCCAGGTCTCTGGCTTCCAGCTCCACCACCTGGTCGGGGCGGGCCGGGTCGAGCAGCCGCACGGAGTGCAGCCACTCGGCCGTGCAGCCCCCCTGGGCGCCGGCATTCATCACGGCGGCGCCTCCCACGGTGCCGGGGATGCCCACGGCCCACTCGAGGCCGCTCAGGCCGGCCCTGGCCGCCTTGCGCGCCAGGGTGGGGATCGGTTCGCCGGCGGCGGCCTCCACCCAGCCGCTGCCGCCATCCAGGCTGGCGCCCTGCAGCCGCCGGTTGCAGAGCGTCAGGCCGGCCAGGCCCGCATCGGCGATCAGCAGATTCGACCCCGCGCCGATGCAACGCAGCGCCAGCCCCTCCCGCCAGGCCCAGGCCGCCAGGGCCGCCAGCTCCGCATCAGAGCCGGGCTCCGCAAACCATTCCGCCGGACCCCCCACTTTCCAGGTGGTGAAGGCTCGCAGGTCCGTGCCCTGACGCAGACCGGGCAACTGGCTCAGGCTGGGGGTCATCCGCTCAGGCCGCCAGCTCCAGGGCCGGGCGCTGGAGACGGTTGAGCCTGTCCCAGAGTCCGTTCACATCGCCGGCGCCCATGGCCAGCACCAGATCCCCAGCCAGGCTGCAGGCCTCCACCTGCTGGGCCAGGCCATCGAGGCTGTCGGCCACCAGCACCGGCAGCTGGGGGGCGAGCTGCTGCAACGCCGCGGCCAGCGCCCCACTGCTCACACCGGGGATCGGGGCCTCTCCCGCGGCGTAGAGCGGTGCGATCACCGCGGTATCGGCATCGCGCAGGGCTGCGGCGAAGCCATCCAGGAACTGGGCCGTGCGCGAGTAGCGGTGCGGCTGGAACACGGCGATCACCCGCCGGGGGGGCTCGGGCAGGGGGCTGCGGCCGCTGTCCACCATCAGCCGCGCCATCGCCAGGGTGGCGGCCACTTCGCTGGGGTGGTGGGCGTAGTCATCCACCACCAGGCGGCCGTTCCAGATGCCGCGGAAGTCGAAACGGCGGCCCGGGGGCTTGAGCTCGGCCACCGCCTGCTGCAGCTCGGCGAAGCCGACCCCCTCCAGGCGGCAGGCGGCCAGGGCGGCCACGGCGTTGCTGAGGTTGTGGCGGCCTGGCAGGGGCAGCTGCAGGGTGCCCACCCGCTGGCCCCGCTCATAGAACTCGGCCGTGGTGCCGTCGCCACGTTCGTCGATGGCCAGGGCGGAGAACTCCACCCCCTCGGCGCTCGTGGTGGACCACCAGTGGTCGGCCTCGAAATGCTCCCGCAGGATCGCGCAGTCTCGATTGGCCAGCAGCCGGCGGGAGCCCTCGGCGAACCGGCGCAGGGTGCTGATCAGGGCGTCAAGATCGGGGTAGTGGTCGGTGTGGTCGAGTTCGAGGTTGGTCAGCACCCCCAGGGATGGGGTGAACTTCACCAGGGAACCATCCGATTCATCGGCCTCCGCCACCAGCAGTCGGCCCAGGCCGTGGCGGCCGTTGCTGCCGAAGGCGGGCACGATGCCGCCGATCACGGCGGTGGGGTCGTGGCCCGTGGCGGCCAGCAGGGTGGCAATCAGGCTGCTGGTGGTGGTCTTGCCGTGGCTGCCGGCCACCGCGATCGTCTCCTGGTCGCGGATCAGGGCGGCGAGCACATCGGAGCGATGGCAGATCGCCAGCCCGGCCCGGCGGGCCTCCATGAGTTCGGGATTGGTCTCCGGAACCGCCGAGCTGATCACCACCTGGGGGGGCGCGGCGGCGTCGGCACAGATGGCCGCCACCGTGGCCCCGGTCTGCTCCTGGAACACCCGCACCCCGTGGCGCCTGAGGCAGGTGAGCACGGCGTTGTCGCGGGGGTCGGAGCCGCTCACCGCGTACCCCCGCTCGGCCAGAATGCCTGCCAGGGCTGACATGCCGATGCCTCCGACCCCGATGAAGTGCAGGGGTTGGTCGCGCTCAAGCTGGGGGATCAAGGTGGGTTCCGGACCGGGACGCTGCTGCAGCAGAAGTTAGTCCGGCCGGGGTCTCTCGCGCCATTACGAGATGCTGCATCTGGGCTCATCGTGCCGCCTGGGCCACTGCAAGCGGCAAGGGGGGCGGAGGGGATTTCTGTATGATCGGCAGCCAAATCCCCCTTGCCAAGCGGTTTCTTCCGCTTTTTGCCATGACACTGAAAGTTGCGATCAATGGATTCGGCCGGATTGGTCGCAACTTCATGCGTTGCTGGCTCAGCCGTGGTGCTGACACCGGCATCGAAGTCGTGGGTCTCAACGACACTTCAGATCCGAGGACCAATTCCCACCTGCTCCAGTACGACTCGATGCTGGGTCACATCCGCGATGCGGAAGTGAGCTATACCGACGACGCCATCATCGTCAACGGCAAGACGATCAAGTGCTTCTCCGATCGCAACCCCCTCAACCTTCCCTGGAAAGAGTGGGATGTGGATCTGGTGATTGAATCCACCGGGGTGTTCATCGACAAGGACGGTGCCGGCAAGCACCTGCAGGCGGGGGCCAGCAAGGTGTTGATCACAGCTCCTGGCAAGGGCGACGGCGTGGGCACCTTCGTGATGGGGGTGAACGACTCCGAGTACCGCCACGAAGACTGGGACATCGTGTCCAACGCCAGCTGCACCACCAACTGCCTGGCCCCGATCGTCAAAACCCTCGACCAGGCCTTTGGCATCGTCAAGGGCACGATGACCACCACCCACAGCTACACGGGTGACCAGCGCATTCTCGACGCCTCCCACCGCGACCTGCGCCGTGCCCGGGCCGCCGCCATCAACATCGTGCCCACCAGCACCGGGGCCGCCAAGGCCGTGGCTCTGGTGTACCCGCCGATGAAGGGCAAGCTCAACGGCATCGCCCTGCGGGTCCCGACCCCCAACGTGTCGGTGGTGGACCTGGTGCTGGAAGTGAGCCGCGGCACCAGCCGCGAGGAGGTGAACGCCACCCTCAAGGCCGCCTCCGAGAACGGCATGAAGGGGATCATCAAGTATTCGGATCTGCCGCTGGTGTCCAGCGACCATGCCGGCACGAATGAGTCCACGATCGTGGACTCCGACCTCACCCTGGTGATGGGCGACAACATGGTGAAGGTGATCTGCTGGTACGACAACGAGTGGGGCTACAGCCAGCGGGTGGTCGACCTGGCCGAACTGGTGGCGCGCCACTGGACGTGAGCCCAGCCGGTCTAAGCCCGCACCTGGCCCTCGCCATCCCGATACGCCTAGGCCTAGAAGTGTCGGTAGGCGGTTTCGCCTGCGCTCACTGCGATGCCGTCCTTCCAGATCAGCCTGGCCTCGCTTCCTAAACTGCTGCGCAGCACCCCCAGGGGCACTGCCCCTGGCAGCGCCGCCACAAGGGCTGCCGCCCAGGGCGGTGCCAGGGCCAGCACCAGTTCAAAGTCCTCGCCGCCACTGAGGCACCAGGCCTCCGCCTGATCCAGTGCTGCCATGGCCGGATCGAGGGGCAGGGCGCTGCGCTGCAGCACGGCCTGGCAGCCACCCGCTGCTGCCAGGGCCTCCACGGCCACGGCCAGGCCGTCACTGCTGTCGGTGCCGCCCACCCGCCAGGGGCAGGCCGCCGGCCTGGAGGCCCGTAGAGCTCGCACGACATCGAAACGGGCCCGGGGTCTGCGGTGGGCGGCCCGGGCCCGGTCCACGAGATCGGGGTCAAGACCCTCCCGCACCCCCGGCGCCAGAGTGTCCTGCAGCAGGGCCAGCCCGAGGCGACTCAGCCCATGGGGGCCGCTGGCGATGAGCACATCGCCGGGCTGGCCATCGCCGCGTCGAATCGCATCGCCGCCAGCTTCTGCCCCGACAGCTGTGGCCAGCTCACCCACCGCACTCAGCGCCAGAATCCGCTGCTCGCCGCCGCTGCAATCGCCGCCCAGGATGGCTCCAGCTCCGTGGGCGTTCAGACAGGCCTGCAGCCCCTCGTACACCCCCTGCACCCACGACCAGCGCGTCTGGGCCGGGGCCACCAGCCCCACGGTGATCCCGAGGGCATCAGTGCAGCCCATGGCGGCCAGATCGGAGAGGTTGGCGGCGGCGGCGCGCCAGCCTGCGTCGAAGGGCTCGGTGGTGGCGTCACTGAAGTGTCTGCCCTCCACCAGCACGTCGGTGTTGAGCACCAGCGGGCCGCGGGCCGCCAGGATGGCCCCATCGTCCTGGAACTGGCCCGGCGGCGCGAAGGCCCCCAGGCGGCGGATCAGCTCCTCCTCTCCCAGCTCGGCCAGGGCGGGATCGTGGCCGCGGCCCATGGCGTGCGCTCCTCAGGCGTGGGGCTGCAGGTTCTCGGCCCCGTCCACCACCTGCACCCGCTCGATCACGTCATCCACCCCCAGTTCCTCCAGCACGTCGAAGCCCTCCACCACGTAGCCGAAGGCGGCATAGCGGCCATCCACCAGGTTCAGGCCGGCCGGGGTGAGCTCTGCTTCGTAGAGAAAGAAGAAGAACTGGGAGGAGCCATCGTCGAGGCTCTGGTCGGAATGGGCCCAGCCCAGGGTGCCCAGGGTGGCGAAGGGCAGCACCGCCTCGGCCTTGTAGCGGCCCAGATCCTCGAAGGTCTGGCCGTAGAAGGGCACGGGCTCGCCGGGGATCTTGATCTCCAGGGGCACTCGCCGCAGCTCTTTGGTGGTGGGATCGACGTAACCGTCCAGCGGTCCTTTGGGATCGCCGGTCTGGAGCACGTAGAAGTCCTCGGCGCGGGTGAAGGGCAGGCCGTCGTAGAAGCCCTTCTGGGCCAGATCCACGAAGGCCCCGGCCGTGAGGGGCGCGTTGTAGCCGTCGACCACGGCCACCAGGGGCCCGCGGCTGGTGCTGATCTGCACGGTGGCCCGCCCCAGCAGGCGCGGCAGGGCGTCGAACTCAGCGGGAATGGCGAACGGGAAGGGACCCACCAGCAGGGCCTCGGCCGTGCCGATCGTGGCGAGGGCCTGGCGGCGGGCGTCCAGGAAGCCGTCCCGGTCCTGGACCTCGGCCGCGCTGGCCAGCGCCTGAAGATCGCCCTCCAGTTCAGCCATCAGCGCTGAGGCCTGCTCCGCTTCGCCAGCCCCGAAGCCCTCCTCAATCTCCTTGCGGCGACTGCTCAGCTGCGACTGGCTGCGGCGCGTGGTGGCCTTGAGCGCCGACCAGCGCTTGGCCCGCAGGTCGGTGCTGGTGTCCTCGAGCCGGTGCTGCAGGTTCTGCAGGGCGGGAGCCTCCACCGGCAGGGCATTGCGCAGAATCGCCGCCGGATCCTTCACCGCGTTCCCCTCGGGCAGGGCCGCGGCTGCGGGCAGGGCCTGCAGGGGGAGGGCGAGCAACAGGGCCAGGGCCCATGCCATGGCGCGAGCCACGGCCCGGTGGATCCACGGTGCGGCCATCACAGCGTCTTCCTTCTGGTCGGACTTTGGCACAGCCTTCCCGGGCCCAGCCCCGCCTGCAGAGAAGGTTTGGGGGCGGGGCCGGTAGCCAGCCGTACAATCCGCCAGATCCGATCCGCCGGAATGATCTCCAGCAACGACTTTCGTACCGGGACATCGATCGAGCTGGATGGCCAGGTCTGGCGGGTCGTTGAGTTCCTGCATGTGAAGCCGGGCAAGGGCTCGGCTTTCGTGCGCACCAAGCTCAAGGCCGTGCAGAGCGGCAACGTGGTGGAGAAGACCTTCCGCGCCGGCGAGATGGTGCCCCAGGCGGTGCTGGAGAAGAGCACTCTGCAGCACACCTACATGGAGGGGGACGACTTCGTGTTCATGGACATGGCCAGCTACGAGGAGACACGCCTCACGGCCAAGCAGATCGGCGACAGCCGCAAGTACCTCAAGGAGGGCATGGAGGTGAACGTGGTGTCGTGGAACGGCAAGCCCCTGGAGGTGGAGCTGCCCAACTCGGTGGTGCTGGAGATCACCCAGACCGATCCCGGCGTCAAGGGCGACACGGCCACCGGCGGCACCAAGCCCGCCATCGTCGAAACCGGCGCCCAGGTGATGGTGCCGCTGTTCCTCTCGATCGGCGAGAAGATCAAGATCGACACCCGCAGCGACAGCTATCTCGGGCGGGAGAACTGATCCCCATGCAGCTCGATCACGACCAGCTCCAGCAGCTCCTGGCCCTGCTGGGTGACAGTGACATCCAGGAGTTCAAGCTGGAGGGCGATGACTTCCGGCTGGAGGTGCGCCGCAACCTGCCCAGCCTCGCCCCGGCGCCGCTGCCGGCCCCAGTGCAGCCGCCGGTCCCGGTCGCTGCCCCGGTGGCCGCCGCCCAGCCAGGCCCGCCGGGCCCCTCCACGCCCCCACCCGCCGCGGCGGCCAGCCGCAGCGACCTGGTGGAGATCACGGCGCCGATGGTGGCCACCTTCTACAGCGCCCCTGCGCCGGGAGAGCCGAACTTCGTGGCCCCGGGAGTCCGCATCAAGGTGGGTCAGACCATCTGCATCCTCGAGGCCATGAAGCTCATGAACGAGCTGGAGGCTGAGCTGAGCGGTGAGGTGGTGGAGATCCTGGTGGAGAACGGCACGCCGGTGGAGTTCGGCCAGGTGCTGATGCGCGTCAAGCCCGCCTGAGTTCAACCCAGCTCCAGGGCTGTGCTGATCGCGGCCGCCATGCTGGCGGCCCGGGCCACCCCCTGGCCGGCGATGGCGAAACCGGTGCCATGGTCTGGTGAGGTGCGCAGAAACGGCAGGCCCAGGGTGGTGTTCACCGCCGCGTCAAAGGCCAGCAGCTTCACCGGAATCAGGCCCTGATCGTGGTAGAGGGCCAGGTAGCCATCAGGCCCTGGGCTGCCCTGCTGCCAGGCCTGCGCCGCACTCAACCAGCAGGTGTCCGGCGGCAACGGGCCGAGCAGCTCCGCCTCGGGATGGCTGGCCTGCCACTGGCTGAGGGTGTCGTTGAGCCAGACCTCCTCCTCCTGTCCCAGCTGGCCGGCCTCGCCGGCGTGGGGATTCAGGCCGGCCACCACCAGCTGCGGCCGGGGCGAAAAGCGCTGGCAGAAGGCCAGCAACTGGTCGAGCTTGCGCCGCAGCCGGGCCGGATCGAGGCTGGCCGGCACGGCAGCCAGGGGGATGTGGGTGGTGGCCAGCAGCGTGTTGAGCCGCCAGTGGCCCTGCGGGGCGCGGGCGGTGAACAGCATCGAGGCCTCCGCCACCCCGGCCAGCTCCGCCAGCCGCTCGGTCTGGCCTGGGTAGGCATGGCCGGCGGCATACCAGCTGGCCTTGGCGATCGGTGCGGTCACCAGGGCCTTGCAGTCGCCCCGCTGCACCAGTTCCGCCGCCGCTGTGAGCCAGCGGAAGCCCGCGTCCCCGCAGGCCGGGCCGCTGCGGCCCGGGGCCACGGGCTCCTCCAGGGGCAGGTCCACCATGGCGAGCTCGGCCGGATCGCGCAGGGGGTCACGGCTGAGGGGCCTCAGGGCTTCGTACTGGCCCTCCAGCCAGCGGCGGCAGCCCACCAGCACAGGCTCCAGGCCGCGCGCCTCGGGCTGGGCCAGGGCCTTGAGCGTGACCTCGGCACCGATGCCCGCCGGATCCCCCAGGGCGATGGCCAGATGGCTCTCAGCGGAGTTGGATGGGATGGAAGGCAAGGAGGAGAGGCCCATGGTGCGCTGGCTGCTGCTCGGACTGCTGCTGTATGGCCTGGGAACGGGATTCAACCGGGGTTGGCTGCAGCTGCGCTGGGGTCTGTTGATGCGGGAAATGGGCTTCCCGTTCGTGTGTGATCCCGAGGATCGCACCCGCTGCTATCCCAAGGGATCCCCCTATGCCGACAAGCTCGCTCCAAAGCCCTCCCGGTAACTGGGATAGCGCAGCTGGTAGCCCAGCTCCTGGCAGAGCCTGCGGTTGCTGACCCGTCGGTTTTCCTGCCAGAAGCTGCGGGCCATCGGGCTCAGGCTGGCCTCGATCTCGTCGTAGCGCTGCAGGGGCGGCAGCGGCAGGCCCAGCAGATGGGCGGCGTGGCTGAGGGTTTCGGTGGAGGAGCAGGGGCAGTCATCCGCCACGTTCAGCAGGGCGGGCCGCTCGCTGGCGGGCAGGGCCAGACAGTGCAGCACCGCGCCGACGATGTCATCGACGTGGACGCGGGAAAACACCTGCCCGGGCTTGTGGATCAGCCGGCTCTCGCCGGCCTGCAGGGCGCGGAAGGGGGTGCGGCCCGGACCGTAGATCGCCGGCAGCCGGAAGATCTGCACCGGCAGGCCGCTGCTGCGCCAGGCCCGCTCGGCCTCGAGGCGGGCCTGGCTGCGGCCAGGCCGTGCCGGGGTGGGCGCCTGCTCATCCACCCAGGCGCCGCGGCTGTCGCCGTAGACCCCGGTGGTGGAGAGATAGCCCACCCACTGGAGCGGCAGCTGGCGCAGCACGGGTCCCAGCAGCCTCAGCACCGGATCGCCGGGCTGGCCGTCCGGGGGAATGGACACGAACAGATGGGTCACCCCAGCCAGAGCATCGGGCTCGGGCACCAGGCCCTCCCTGCTGTCGAAGGTCAACCAGTGGCCGGGCCCTGGGTTCTGCGGGGCCTGGCGGCTGGTGGTCGTCACCGCCCAGCCCCGCTGAGCGGCGGCGGCCGCCAGACGGCCGCCGGTGAAGCCTGCCCCGAGCACCAGCAGATTCGCGGCGGGCTTGACATCCTCAGAAAGCATCAGTACACCTGTATTACTCTCGATGTTTCTCATGGTGGTGTCCTCTCCTGTTCAGGCCAGCTGGTGCTGGGCTCCGCCGCTGCAGCGCCCTGCAGCGGCCTCCATACAGTTTCGGGCACGCTCCTGGCCCCTCCCCGCTCTGCTGGCGGCAGGGCTGCTGCTGCTGGCTGCGGTGCTGGCCCCGGAGGCCCCCCAGGATCAGGCCGCCATCTGCCAGCGCCACAACGGGCCGGCGGCCTGCCGCGTCTGGTGAGGGGCCTCGGCCTCAGCTCCTTCGCTGGCCTGAGGGAGCGCCACCAGGTCGTGGTCGCCCGGGCGTTCGCCGGCCTTGGGGCCTTCAGGCGCCAGGGAGGCCGCAGCGGCTGGTGAACTGGCGGGTGGGGCGGTCCAGGCCAGCAGGCGCGTGGCCAGGGCCATCTCGCCCTGGGTCCAGGCCCGGATCGCCATGGCACGGCGCGGATCGTAGAAGGGCTGCTGGCGGTACCAGCTGAACACCTCGCTGTCGCCCTTGCGGCCATTGCAGCCGAGGCAGGCCGGCACGCAGTTTTCGTTGACGCTCGGCCCGCCCCGGCTCTTGGGCAGCACGTGGTCGATCGATTCAGAGCGGCAGCCGCAGTAGATGCAGCGCCGGTTGGTGTGCTGATGCAGGGACTGACGCCAGCGCCGGGCACGCAGTTTGGGACAGAGCTCTTCGAGAAACACGGCATTGCTGCCGCCTGCGTTCCCTGCCGCCCAGTCCCTGGCCTGCATGCGCTTGGCTCGGTTGCGGGGAGTTTGCAGCCAGTGTCCAGGGTGGCAATGTGTCGAGGACTGCCATTCCGCGCATGCGCTGCCTGTTGCGGCTGGGTGCCACCGGACTGATCGAGGTGGTCAGCCCCTTTGATGCGGTCACCAGCGCCCAGCTGCGGGCCATCCGGCCCCGGGGGGAGTGGCTGGCGCGGCGGGGCTGCTGGGAATTTCCGCAGGAGGCCGCCGCAGCGCTGCAGCAGGCCCTGGCCGGTCGCTTTCCGGTGGAGCCCCAGCTGGCCACCTGGCTGGCCTGGCTGGAGCAGCCCCTGCCGCCGCTGCCGCCCCACCGGCAGCTGGTTCGGGCCGCCGATCTGGACCAGCCCCTCGAGGATGGCCGCCGCCTGCTGGCCCACCAGCGCGCCGCCGGCCGCTGGTTGCTGGCGCGGCGCGGGGCGGTGCTGGCGGATGCGATGGGCCTCGGCAAGACCCTCTCGGCCCTGGCGGCGGCCCGGGCCATGGTGCGCCTGGCGGACTGCCGCATCCTGGTGGTGGCCCCGGTGGGCCTGCACGACCACTGGCGCGCCGAAGCCCTGGCTCTGGGTCTGCGGCTGGAGCTGCACAGCTGGGCGCGGCTGCCGCCGGAGCTGCCTGCGGCCGGCACGGTGCTGATCGCCGACGAGGCCCACTTCGCCCAGAACGCCCACACGGCCCGCTGCAAGGCCCTGTTGCGGCTGGCCCGGCACCCCCGGCTGCGGGCGATCTGGCTGCTCACCGGCACGCCGATGAAGAACGGTCGACCGGCCCAGCTGTTTCCCCTGCTGGCGGCGATCGGCCACCCCCTGGCCCGGCATCAGCGGGCCTACGAGGAGCTGTTCTGCCAGGGGCACTGGCGCGACCAGGGCGGGCGGCGGGTGTGGCAGGCCACGGGCGCCACCAACCTCGCCGAACTGCAGCGCCTCACCAGGCCCCTGGTGCTGCACCGTCGCAAGCAGGACTGCCTCGATCTGCCGCCCAAGCAGCGCGCCCTGATCCCCGTGCAGCTGGAGCCTGACCAGGCCCTGGGCTTCGAGCAACGGCTGCAGCGCAAGGTGGACGCCTACCGCCGCCGCGCCGCCCGCGGGGAGGTGCGCCGCGATGCCGAGGTGCTCGCCGTGTTCACGGCCCTGCGCCAGATCGCCTCCCACTCCAAGCTGGCGGCGGCCAGGGAGCTGGTGCAGCGCCAGCTGGCCGCGGGCGAGGCCGTGGTGGTGTTCACGGCCTTCCGCACCACCGCCAGCCTGCTGCAGGCGGAGCTGGGCGGAGCCCTGCTCACCGGAGCCCTCGAGCCGCGCCGGCGCCAGCAGCTGGTGGACCACTTCCAGGAGGGCCGCAGCCCGCTGCTGATCGCCACCTACGGCACCGGCGGGCTGGGCTTCACGCTGCACAGGGCCCGCCATGTGGTGCTGATCGAGCGCCCCTGGACACCCGGGGATGCGGAGCAGGCCGAAGACCGCTGCCACCGCATCGGCATGGCGGGTTCCCTGATCTGCCACTGGCTGCAGCTGGGCGTGGCCGACCAGCTGGTGGATGGCTTGATCGCCAGCAAGGCGGAGCGCATCGCCGTGCTGCTGGGCCGCGGTCAGCAGGAGCTGCGCCGCCGCGATCTGGTTGCCATGGTGCGGGACCTGATGCAGAACTGGTGAGCTCAGGGCGCAGGGCTGGCGACCTGGCTGCAGAGCTGCTGCCGCACCTTGAGATCACTGCGCAGCTGGGGATCGAGGTCCTCGGCTGGCTGCCGTTCCGCGAGCTTCACCGCCTCCCGCAGGTCATCACAGGCCGCGGCGTCCTGGCCCGCCAGGCTGCGCAGCAGGTAGCGGTCGTTGCGGGGCCCGGGATCGTCCGGAAAGGCGGCCACCACCGCATCACAGCGGCTGATCTGCTGCTCGAGCCGCTCCAGGCGCACGTTGCGCAGGCAGTCGTCGCGGCGGATGGCCTGCTGGGGCAGGGGCTGTTCGGCGCAGCCGGCGGCGGCCAGCAGCAGCAGCGCCAGCAGCGGCAGTGACAACCGGCCCCGGGGCGCCGTGTCAGTAGCCGAAGCGCTCGCTGCGGGTGGCACCGGACACCGGGATGCGGGTTGGCGCGGCCTCCACGGGTTCGGGCTTGCTGAACAGATCACCGAGGTAGCGGCCGCAGTCTGGGAAGGAGCCGGAATACTGCACCACGGCCTCCGTGATCATCACCGCCGCGTGCTCTGGGGAGGTCTTGAACAGCTGATCGCTCTGGCGCTTGATCACCGCATAGGCCGCATCCCAGCTCACCTGGTGGCTGTTACCGCTGCCGCGCATGAAGCAGTAGATCTGGGCGCCCCTGGGCCCGGCCCCCTCCAGCACGACACCGGTTTCAGTCGCCTGGGAGAAGGCGGGCAGCCCGTGCCCCAGGCCCAGCGTCAGGGCCAGGGCTGCCAGCAACCGGGGCCGCTGCCGCGAGAACAGGGCGAACGTCTGGCGCAGGGCCATGGGAACAGATCCGGCAAGCAGGGCTCAAGGTATCGATCGAGACGGCCGGCGTCGAGAGGGTGGGCTGCTCAGGGCGAACCCGTGCCCTGGGGCAGCACCAGCTTCAGCACCAGGGGCAGCACCAGCAACACCGTGATCAGCCGCACGGCATGCAGGGCCGCCACGGCAGCCCCCACGCCGAACTCGGCCCCCAGCAGGCTCATGCCGCTGATGCCGCCCGGGGCGGCGCCCAGCAGGGCGATGGTGGGGTCCACCCCGAACAGCCGGCTGCAGGCCAGGGCCACTGCCAAGCCGGCGAGCACGAGGCTGAGGGTGATCACCAGGGCCGGCCGCCACAGCTGCTGCAGTTGCTGCAGCACGGCGCTGTTCAGGGCGGTGCCGATCACCGTGCCGATCCCGATCTCCAGCAGGGTGCGCGTCCCGCCGGGCCATTGGGCCGGTTCGAGCTGCCCGACGATGCTCACCAGCGCCGCCGCCAGCAGCGCGCCGGCCAGGGGGGCCGCGGGAATCCCGGTGCGCAGCGCCAGCAGGCCGCCCGCCAGCCCGGCGCAGGCATACACGACCAGGTTCCAGGGGTGGCTCATTGCCCCAGTCTGACCTTGGCTGCGCCAGCAAAGTGTGCTGTCATCGGCTCCACCGCGCCTGATGCCATGGCCCCCGAGTCGGTTTCCTTTCGGATCACCCGCAACGCTGAAGACCTGGCCCAGACGATTCACGCGCTGTCCAGGCGCCTGATCACCCTGGAGCAGCATGTTCAGGCCATGGCCCTGCAGCTCGAGAGCCACCAGAAGCAGGAGGCTGAACCCGATCTGCAGGAAATGTCGAGCCTCGACAACGTTGAACGGCTGCTGCATGACTGCCGCTGCCTGCTGGATCTCGAGGCCGCGCCAGCCGACGAGGGCCATCCCGTGCAGGACACGACTCTCCAGACCTCCTTCAGCCCCATCGAGGATCATGCCCCAGCTGATCCCTACGACACGGCTGAGCCCTACGACCAGGCGGCCTGAGGGCAGAAGAAGCACTGACTGGTCAGCGGTGGCAGAATGGAAAGAAAGTGAAACATGGCTTACCCCACGTTCTCTCACTCCACCCCCTCTCACCCCCAGTCCACTCACCCCACCAGCCAGGCTGCACCGAGTAGTTCAGCCCGCTGCGGCGCAGGGTTCCCGAGGGTGTTGATCAGCGAGGCGGATCACCAGCGCGAAAAGCTCGAATTTGCCCTCGCCGTTGCCGTGAGCCGCGGCGACGCCGAGCGTTGCGCGAGCCTGCGGCGGCAGATCTCGGCCCTTGGAGCCGGCGGGGTGGAGCCAGGAACCTGAGGGTTTCGGATTTGTTCCAAACCCACAAATCGACGTTCTGGCAATAGCCATTGATGGTAGGCTTGCGCCAACTCTGATGGGCGTCTGGATCTTGCAATGTCCAGGCGCCTGAGTTTGTTGATGCAGTCATGGGGTGCCGGCGCTCTAGCGACCACCCGTCTTTTTCCGCCGGCTCATCGATCAGCTCCAGCTGGGATCTGCGGCCTGGCTACTGACGCTGACCCACGCCGTCTCTTAGCGCCCACCCAGCCCGTTTCGGTCCTTTCTTCCGTCCTTGCATGACAGTCGCCCTTTCCCCCGATCTCCACGTCCGGCCACGGTCTTCTGCCCTCTCCCCAGGGCGTCCCCAGTCCAGGCGGGTTCCCACCAAGCCCCAGCCCGTTGCCAACATTCAGGTGCAGATCAGCCAGCTCGATACAGCGGCACGGCAGGCTGCCGCCGAGGGCCAGGTGGCCGAATCGGCGCGCCTGATCCTCGAACTGCTGAAATCAGAGCGGCGCCTGGCCAATACCGGGCCCCAGGTGCTGCAGCTGATCAAGCCGCGAGGTTGAGGGGCTTTCAGCAAGCTCGCTCAGCTGACACCTGCCAGCACTTCCCGCAGGCGATCCGCCGCTGGGGGAACAGCCTGGCGGACAGACTCCCGACCGATTGCCTGCGTCTGGCGGGGCTGCAGGAAGGCGATCAGATCGACATCGTTGTTGGACCGGATGGCCGCCTGAGCCTGGAGCCTCTGCGCAAGCTGGATCGCGCTGCCCTGGCCACAGATCTGCGCCGGCTTCAGGCAACCATGCCTCTCACCCCTTTGGTGAACGAGGACTGCCGCGGCGGTGAACGCTGGTGATGCTGACCTATTGGTGGTCTATCTCGACACCAGCGCCCTGGGCATCAAGCAGCGCCATCACGGCCTCCGTTCTGAGGCACGCCTGGCCGCTGGGGAGCAGTTCGAGCGCCTGCTGCAGGGTGGAGTTGAACTGCGCTCGCTCGATCGCGACCGCTTTCGCCAGGCGGCCGCCCTCGGGATGAGGCCAGCATTGGAATAAGCCCACAATCCGTGGCAGGGCCTGCAGAGAAAAGCCGAACTCAGGGGGCATCAAGGCTGACCCGCACCGGCTCCAGGCAGAGCCGCCAGATCCCGGGCCGCAGCCTCAATACCCCCATCAGCCGGCGCCTAAAGAGCGATCGCGAGTTTCAGGGGGGCGAGGCGCGAGCAGCGGCATGCTGAATGCCGCCGTGCGGGTGAAGGGCAGCTACGAGGCTGCGGCCCATGAGCAGCCCAGGCTGGTGCGGGTGGAGCAGATCACCGTCAGGCGCCCGCCGGATCAGCAGCTGGAGCTCCAGGTCGCGCCTTAGCTCAGCCGATCCCCCGAGAAAAGATGTGTCAGCTGCTGACATGTCCTTACAAGCTTGACATGATCTTCGCTGCCTGCCATGCTCTGCATATCAAGCCCAGGAGAGGCATGGCCAAAACCAACCACTACGGCGCTCGGGTCTCCCAGCGCGGCATCCGTGAAGCCACCGTCGAGCTCGCCCAACAGCACGGCATCCCCCACGGGGACAAGCTGGTGCTGGGTCGCAAGCAGATCCTTGCGGTCCTGGAGGCGCTTGATCGCGAGCGCAAGGAGCTGATCAGGGCCATGGACAAGGGCGGCGTGATCGTCGTCGAGTGCGGCGGCGCCTTGGTCACGGCCTACGACTTCGACAGCTTCAACCGCTACTGATGGCCACCATGACGTCGAATTCAATCAGCCGGGCCAGCGTTGAGAAGCCGATCTGGGAGGCCTGCGATGAGCTCCGAGGCGCCCTTCCTGCAGATCAGGCCCTGGAGGCCGTGCTGGATGTGCTGCTCTGGGCCCGCTGGGTTCCAGCTTCCGAAGGGGATTTAGTCGGTTACTTCGATTCCATGCGCAGCTTGGCTAACGCAAATGAATGGAACTCCATCCAGAAGGCCATCACTGAACGTTCCGCAATGTCTTGGCCTCCCGGAGCAGCGACGGATCGACTCGGGCCTGAATCTCTCGAGCGACTGAGGAGCACCTTGTTGCCAGTTGGGAGAGCTTTGAACAGTGGTGACCGCTTGCAGTGCAAGGCCGTGATCGAAGCGATCTCGGAGCTGAAAGCCAGCGATCGGCATGGTGGGGCGCTGGAATGCTCTGCTTCCATGGGCGGCTTCTGGGAAGCCCTGCTGGCCATTCATCCTGGCGCTCCAGTGGCCTGCCTCTTCCCTATGGGAGTGGCAGCAGCCCCTTTCCTGGGGATGGACCATGGTGTGCTGTTGAGTTCAGCAAATCCGTCGCAGGCTCATTGGGTTCTGGGATTGCTCCGCCTCTATCCGCAAGAGGTGAAACTGCAGTCCATCGCGGATCAGGACCAATGGCCTGTTGCCATCGCAGCCCCACCCTGGGGAGCGCGAATGCGTGAACTGCTGATCGACGACCCTTGGCTGCCGCCATCACCGCTCGACTGCCCCTCGGCAATCAGAGACAGCGAAGCACGAAGGGTGTTTGCCGCCCATCAGCGCTGCAGTGGCACCACCTACGCCCTGATGTCTCCAGGAATCGGCTTTCGGACTTCCAAAGATCTGGAGTACTTCCGCGAGGAGTTATTGAAGAAGAATTGGCTGGATGCCGTGATTTCCCTGCCTTCCGGGGCCCATGCAGGAACCAACCTCGAGGGATTGCTGTTGGTCCTCAAGCAGGATCGTGCCGCTGGTGCTCCCATTCAGATGATTGCGGCCCACGATCTGTTAACCCCGACGAAAGCTAGAAACACAAAGCAGAGCTGGAATCCAACCGGGTGCAAGGAACTCGCCCAACTCCTCAACGAGAGAGGTGAAGGTGAATGTGCCCGTCTGATCCCGGCCGAGGAACTGGAGGCAAACGGCTTCAGTTTCCAGGTGAGCCGCTACTTCCTCACAGAAGAAGACCGGATGTTGCAGCGCTATCTGGAATCACGGACAACGATGCACCTGGGTGATCTGGCCGAGATCAAAAGGCCTGTGGCCTCCCTTGGCCGCCAGGAGGACGACGGCATCGAGGTTCGGGAGGTCACTCCCGGCGACATTGACGACTCCGGCCAGCTCCGCCAAGGCTCCAAGCAGATCCGGCTACCGGAGGCTGCCTTGGCCAAGGGACGACAGCAGCTGCTGGAGCAGGGAGATGTGCTCTTATCGATCAAGGGCGGCCTCGGCAGGGTGGCAGTGGTTCAGGACCTCCAGCACCCCACAGTGCCCGGCCAGGCATTCTGCGTGGTCCGCCTGCGGCCTAATGCCCCGCTCACCCCAGCCGCCCTGGGGCAGTATCTCCGCAGTGCCGTGGGACAGACGCTGTTGAATAAGGCAGGTCAGGGAACAGCAGTGGCCTTTCTGCCCATGGGCGAAGTGAAAAGCCTGCCCGTCGTGATCCCCCAACCCAGCGAGCTCCATCGGGCCGAGACCCTGGAGCAGGAGTGCGTGGCCCTGAGCCTGGAGGTCCAGGAACTGAGCCGCCGGCTGGAGCAGCTGTCACAGCAGGGCTGGCTGGAGGACATCCCCCCAGCCCTGCTGGCCAGCGCCCAAGGGGAGGCCGCCTGAACCATGGCGATCCGTAAATCCGAGCTGTATTCGAGCCTCTGGGCCAGCTGCGATGAACTGCGCGGCGGCATGGATGCCAGCCAGTACAAGGACTATGTGCTGGTGCTGCTGTTCATCAAGTACATCAGCGACAAGTACGCCGGCCAACCCTATGCGCCCTTGGTGATCCCCGAGGACGCGGGATTTGACGCCATGGTGGCCCTCAAGGGCAAGGCAGAGATCGGCGATGACATCAACAAGACGATCATCGCCCCGCTGGTGGCGGCCAACCAGCAGCTCAGCCAGAGCGACTTTCCCGATTTCAACGACCAGGCCAAGCTCGGCAGTGGCAAGGAACTGGTGGAGCGGCTCACCAACCTGATCGCGATCTTCGAGAAGCCGGGGTTGAACTTCGCCCGTAATCGCGCGGATGACGACGACATCCTCGGCGATGCCTACGAATACCTGATGTGCCATTTCGCCAGCGAAAGCGGCAAGAGCAAGGGGCAGTTCTATACGCCAGCTGAGGTGAGCCGGATCAAGGCCCAGGTGCTGGAGATCGATAAGGAAGACACCTCCCCCGACACCACGGTCTGCGACCCCACCTGCGGATCGGGGTCGCTGCTGCTGAAGGTGGCCGCCCAGGCGCGCACACCGGTGACGCTCTACGGCCAGGAGAAGGACGCGGCCACCAGCGGTCTGGCGCGGATGAACATGATCCTGCACGGCAACCCCACGGCCACGATCTGGCAGGGGAACACGATCGCCGACCCGAAGCTGATCAAGGGTGACCACCTCAAGCAGTTCGACTTCGTGATCGCCAATCCGCCGTTCTCCGACAAGCGATGGAGCACAGGCCTGGATGCAGCGAAGGATCCCTTCGGGCGCTTCGAGGGCTTCGGGATCCCCCCAGCCAAGCAGGGCGACTACGCCTACCTGCTGCACATCGTGCGCACGCTCAAGAGCAGCGGGCGCGGCAGCTGCATCCTTCCCCATGGCGTGCTGTTCCGCGGCAACGCCGAAGCCGAGATCCGCAAGAACCTGATCCAGCGGGGGCTGCTCAAGGGCATCATCGGCCTGCCCGCCAACCTCTTCTATGGCACTGGTATCCCCGCCTGCATCGTGGTGGTCGACAAGCGGGGGGCCGGCAGCCGCGAGGGGATCTTCCTGGTGGATGCCAGCAAGGGCTTCATCAAGGACGGCCCCAAGAACCGCCTGCGCGAGCGCGACATCCACAAGATCGTGGATGTGTTCACCCGCCGGTTGGAGGTGCCCGGCTATTCGCGCTTCGTGCGCAATGAAGAGATCGCCGGGCACGACTACAACCTGAACCTGCCCCGTTACATCGACAGTTCAGAAGCGGAAGACCTGCAGGACATCGAGGCCCACCTGCGCGGCGGCATCCCCGAGCGCGACATCGACGCCCTGGAGGCCTACTGGCAGGTATGTCCGAAGCTGCGCGAGGTCCTGTTCCAGCCGCTGCGGCCCGGCTATCTGGAGCTGGCGGTGCCGCCGGCGGAGCTGAAGGCCACGATCACCGCCCATCCCCAGTTCGCCGGCTTCCTGGCGGGCATGGCCGAGCACTTTGCGGCCTGGCGGCAACAGGCGGCGGCCCAGCTGATTTCCCTGGAGCCGGGCTGCCACCCCAAGGCGGTGATCCGCGAGCTGAGCGAGGGCCTGCTGGCCCGCTACCAGGGCCAGCCCCTAATCGATGCCTACGCCGTGTACCAGCTGCTGCTTGACCAGTGGGCCGAGACGATGCAGGACGACGTGTATGCGATCAGCGCTGACGGCTGGCGCGCCGAGGCCTACCGGCTGCTGGAGACCGACAAGAAGGGCAAGACCAAGGACAAGGGCTGGACCTGCGACCTGGTGCCCAAGGAGCTGCTGGTGCGGCAGCTGTTCGCCGGTGATCTGGAGATGATCGAAGCGCTCCGCGCCCAACTGGAGGAGGCCAGCAGACGCCTGGCCGAATTGGAGGAGGAGCACAGCGGCGACGAGGGCGCCTTCAGTGAGTTGGACAAGATCAACAAGGCGGCTGTGAATGCTCGCATCAAGGAGATCAGGAAGGATCCCGACGCCACTGAGGAGTTGACCGTGCTGCGGGAATGGCTGGAGCTGAGCGACGAGGAAGCCGCCACCAAGAAGGCCCTCAAGGCCGCCGAGGCTGACCTCGACGACCAGGCCTTCGGCCGCTACGACAACCTCACAGAGGCCGAGGTGCGCGAGCTGGTGGTGGAGGGCAAGTGGCTAACCACCCTGGAGCAGGCGGTTGCCTCCGAGGTGGAACGGGTCAGCCAGGCCCTCACCGGCCGCCTCAAACAACTGGGCGAGCGCTACGGCGAGGCCCTACCGGCGATCAGCGAGCGAGTGGAGGAACTGGAAGCACGCGTGGCCGGGCACCTTGAGCGGATGGGGTTCGCATGGAACTGAAGCCGGGTTACAAGCAGACGGAGGTGGGGGTGATCCCGGAAGATTGGGATGTAAGACCTCTTTCGAACATATCCCTAAGGATCATGGTCGGCATTGCCAGTGCCGCAACCCATGCATATCGACTTAGCGGCATACCCATGATCAGGAATCAGAATATTAAGCCCGGCCACCTTTTAGATAGTGATCTTCTATTTATTGATCAAGAATACGAAAAGACGTACCGAAACAAGAGGCTGCTGGAAGGCGATCTCCTGACTACTCGAACCGGCTATCCGGGAACAACATGCATCGTCCCCGCTAAATACAAAGCCGCTCAGAGTTTCACGACTCTCATAACAAGGCCGGACATTGCACAAATTACCAGTGAATTCCTATGCCTTTTTATTAACTCTGAACACGGGCAGCGATTCTTCGAATCTAGTCAGATCGGAGGAGCACAAAAGAACGTAAATACGGGCACTCTAAAAAAAATGCCGATACCTATACCAACAGTTTCAGAGCAAACAAAAGTCTCAAATGTCCTTGGCGCCGTTGAGGAGCTCCTTGCGTCGATAGAGAATCTCATCGCTAAAAAACGTGCAGTTAAACAGGCCGCCATGCAGGAGCTTCTCACCGGCAAGCGGCGGCTGCCGGGGTTTGAGGGGGAGTGGGAGACTGTTGCATTATCCCAGGTCTCCGAAAAAATTACGGGTTTTTGGGGGCGCACTGAGTCAGGTAACGAAGCAATACACTCGACAAATGTGATCAGGGCTGGCGATATCTCAGAAGAAGGACGGCTTATCGGTGCGGCACGCAGGTTTTTGAGCCATCATGAGATTTCAGTGGCCGGTTGCAGGCCTGGTGACACAGTAATGACCGCAAGTGGCAACGGCTTGGGCAAGTCATGGACTTGCAACCAAGACGGAGTCTATTCAGCGTCCAACTTTGTTCGCATCATCAGGCCTCAAAGAGGCAAAGCAGATGGCCACTTCATTGGGTATGCACTCAAGAGCAGATGTGCAAGGTCAAAGCTTGTCGAGCACACCGCAACAAGCGCTTATCCAAACTTAAAGCCTTCTTTTTTCAATGACAGATGGCTTTCCTTGCCACCTCAGCCGGAACAAAAGGCAATCTCAGAGGTCCTGCAGGATGTTGATATCGAGATTGACGAGTTAGAAGCAAGAAAACTCAAGGCCTCTCAGCTTAAGCAAGGAATGATGCAGCAACTCCTCACCGGCAAGATCCGCCTGCAATGAAGATCTCAACCATCCTCGACCACATAGACAGTGGCCATATGGCCCTGCCCGAGTTCCAAAGGGGTTACGTCTGGAATCGCGATCAGGTGCGCGGGCTGTTCGATTCCCTCTACAAGCGCCACCCCGTCGGCGGCCTGCTGGTCTGGGCCACAGAGTCGCAGACCGCCACCCATCGCGGCGATGGTCCCCTGGCTGCTGGTGTGGTCAAGCTGCTGCTCGATGGCCAACAGCGCATGACCTCCCTCTATGGCGTGGTGCGCGGCAAGGCTCCGAAGTTCTTCGATGGCAACGCCCAGGCCTTCACCGGGCTCCGCTTCCATCTCGGAGAGGAAGTGTTTGCCTTCTACCAGCCGGTGAAGATGAAGGACGATCCCCTGTGGATCGATGTCACCAGCCTGCTCGGGATGGGGACAGCTGGCCTCGGAAAGCTGGCCGCCGAGTTCGGCCAGAACCCCGAGCTGGCCCCGCGGGTTGGAGAGTTCATCGGTCGTCTGAGCCAGCTGCTGGGAATCACAGAGATCGATCTCCACATCGAAGAAGTCACCGGCGCCGACAAGACCCTCGACGTGGTGGTGGACATTTTCAACCGCGTCAACAGTGGCGGCACCAAGCTCTCCAAGGGCGACCTGGCCCTCGCCAAGATCTGCGCCGACTGGCCCGAAGGGCGTGATGCCATGAAGGCCAAGCTCAAGGAGTGGGCCGATCACGGCTACAGCTTCAACCTCGACTGGCTGCTGCGCTCGGTGAACACGGTGCTCACTGGTGAGGCCAAGTTCCTCTACCTGCACGACAAGACCACACCTGAAATCCAGGACGCGCTCAAGCGCGCCACCAAACACATCGACGTCTGCCTCAACCTGATCGCAGGTCGCCTCGGCCTCGATCACGACCAGGTGTTCTTCGGGCGGTTCGGCATCCCGGTGATGGTGCGCTATCTCGATCAGCGCAGCGGACCCATGGATGAGGTGGAGCGGGACCGACTGCTGTTCTGGTTCGTGCAGGCCGGCATGTGGGGACGATTCTCCGGTTCCACCGAATCCTTCATCGATCAGGATCTCGCCGCCCTCGAGGGAGAAGGCGCCGGGCTCGAGCGCCTACTGGAGCAGCTGCGCCTCTGGCATGGCGGGCTGCGGGTTGAACCCGGGCACTTCACCGGCTGGAGCCTCGGCGCCCGCTTCTACCCCGTGCTCTACCTGCTCACCCGCATGGGCGCTGCCCGCGACTGGGGCACTGGCATGCCGCTCAAGGCCGGCATGCTCGGCAAGATGAGTCGCCTGGAGGTGCATCACATCTTCCCGAAGGCCCAGCTTTACAAGGCCGACTACCGCAGGCCAGAGGTCAACGCCCTGGCCAACTTCTGCTTTCTCACCAAAGACACCAACATCAAGATCACCGATCGCCTGCCAGAGGCCTACTTCCCGGAGATTGAGGCCGCCCATCCCGGCGCCCTGGCCTCCCAGTGGATCCCGCCTGATCCAGCGCTGTGGAAGCTCGGGAACTTCCGCTCCTTCCTGGAGGCCCGCAAGGCCCTGCTCGCGGCTGAAGTGAATGCCCGACTGGAGGAGCTGCTCCATGGCGACACCCGCTGGCTGTCCGGCCCCGCGGCTGCCTTGCCGCAGCCAGCCACCGAAACGGTGGGCGGTATCACGAGCGAGGAAGAGGAAGCCGAGTTGCTGCGCCTCAACGCCTGGATGGTCGATCAGGCACTCCCGCTGGGCACCCTCGCCTACGACTTCGCCGACCCTGCCACCGGCGAACAGCGCGCCGTGTTCGACCTGGCCTGGCCCGCCGGCATCCAGGAGGAACTCAGCCAGCCCGTGGCCGTGCTGCTCAACGAAGAGCCCGCCACCCTGGCCCTGGCCAGCGCCGCCGGGTTCCGCTGCTTCACCTCGCCATCCGACTTCCGGTCCTATGTGGAGCGGGAGATCCTCGCGGTGATGGCATGATCCCGGCCAAGGAGCCGATCTGCCGCATCATCGCCGGCCCCAACGGTGCCGGGAAAACCACCTTCGCGCTCACTTACCTTCGCCAGTTCCCCGATGCCCAGGCCTTCGTCAATGCCGATCTGATCGCGGCAGGGTTCTCCCCCCTGGCCCCGCAGTTGCAGCTGCTGGCCGCCAGTCGCCTGATGCTGGCGGAGATCGAAGGCCATGAGACGGCACGCCGCAGCTTCGCTTTCGAAACCACCCTCTCCGGGCGGGGCTACCTGCGCCTCATCCACCGCCTGCGCTCCTGCGGCTGGCGGGTGGAGCTGATCTATCTCGCCCTCCCCTCCCTGGAGCTTTCGATCCTGCGCGTGGCCGAGCGGGTGGCCCACGGTGGGCACAACGTGCCGGAAACCGTGCTGCGGCGCCGCTTTCCCCGTAGCCTCCAGCTACTGCTCAACGCCTACGCCCCAGCGGTGAACCACGTGCTCTGCAACATGAACGGCGGACCCAACCCGGCGCCGATCTTCTCCCAGAGCGGAGCCGAGCGCGTCATTCTCGATCCCTCGCTCTATGCCCAACTCCTGGAGCTCGCCCGATGACTCCCGCCCTCTCCCCCAGGGATCAGCAGATCCTCGTGGCGCTCCAGCAGGCCGTGTCCACGGAATTGGAGCGCAAGCGCCGTCTTGGCCAGTACGTGGTGACCTGGCAGGACGGCAAGGCCCTGATGCAGGGGCCTGATGCCCCCCAGCCCCCAGCGGCTGGATGAGCACGCTGGAGCGGGTCACCCAGAACCGCATCGTCGGGCTGTTCCACGAGGAACTGAACTATCGCTATCTGGGGGACTGGAAAGACCGCGCTGGCAACAGCAACATCGAGGAGGAGATCCTTACCGGCTACCTCCAACGTCGTGGCTACAGCCCGGCAGAGATCAGTGGCTCCTTGTATCAGCTCCGGATTGCTGCCGACATCAGCCAGGTGGGGCTGTATGAGGCCAACCGCAGGGTGTACGCCCTGCTGCGCTATGGGGTGCAGGTGAAGGCTGCCGCTGATCAACCCACCAGCACCGTGGCCCTGATCGACTGGCACACACCCGACGCCAACGACTTCGCCATTGCCGAAGAGGTCACCCTGAAGGGCCCCAAGGAGCGCCGCCCCGACCTCGTGCTCTACGTGAACGGCATTGCCGTCGGCGTAATCGAGCTCAAGCGCAGCCGCGTCAGCATCGGTGATGGCATCCGCCAGAACCTCTCCAACCAGCAGCCGGAGTTCAACGCCTGGTTTTTTGCCACCAACCAGTTGGTGTTTGCCGGCAACGACTCCGAGGGCCTGCGCTATGGGGCCATCCTCACACCGGAGAAATACTTCCTCACCTGGAAGGAAGACGAAGCCGATAACAGCTCCCTCAAGCTCGACAAGTACCTGAGCCGGATCTGCAGCAAGGAACGGCTGATCGAACTGCTGCGTGACTTCGTTCTCTTCGATGCCGGTATCAAGAAGCTACCCAGGGTGCATCAATACGTCGGCATCAAGGCCGCTCAGCAGCATGTGCGTGAGCGACGTGGCGGCATCATCTGGCACACCCAGGGCAGCGGCAAGAGCATCGTGATGGTGCTGCTGGCCCGTTGGATCCTTGCGAACAACCCCAATGCCCGGGTCGTCGTGATCACCGACCGCGATGAGCTCGACAAGCAGATTGAAGGTGTATTTGGTGGCGCGGGCGAAACCATCCAGCGCAGCAGCAGCGGCCGGGATCTGATGCAGGCCCTGGGCCAGCCCACACCCCGTCTGCTCTGTTCCCTGGTCCACAAGTTCGGCGTCCGTGGCGTCGACGACTTCGAGGCCTTCCTTGAGCAGCTCCAGGCGCAACCCAGCCCGGCCGTCGGTGAGCTGTTCATCTTTGTCGACGAGTGTCACCGCACCCAGAGCGGCAAGCTGCACCGGGTCATGAAGGCGCTGCTGCCCGAGGCCGTCTTCATTGGCTTCACCGGCACCCCCTTGCTGAAGAAGGACAAAGCCACCAGCCTGGAAGTTTTCGGAGGTTACATCCACACCTACAAGTTCAGCGAAGGTGTGGCAGATGGTGTGATCCTTGATCTGGTCTACGAAGCCCGTGACATTGATCAACGCCTCAGCTCCCAGGCGAGGGTGGACCAGTGGTTTGCTGTCAAGACGGAGAGGCTCAATCCCTGGCAACAGCGCGAGCTCAAGCGGCAATGGGGAACGCTGCAGAACGTGCTGAGCTCCAAGGCACGGATGAACCGGATCGTGGCCGATGTTCTCTTCGACTTTTCCGTGCAACCCCGATTGGCCAGTCAGCGCGGCAATGCCATCCTGGTGGCTTCGAGTATCTACGAGGCCTGCCGCTACTTCGCGTTGTTCAACCAGAGCGAACTCAAGAGCAAATGTGCCGTGATCACCTCCTACGACCCCAAGGCAGCAGACGTGACGAGGGAAGAAGTGGGTGCCAACACCGAAACCGATAAGCAGTTCATCTACAACACCTACACCACCCTGCTCGATGGCATGGCCGCCCAGCCGGGAATGACCCGCACCGAGGCCTATGAGGAGCAGGCCAAGCAACGCTTCATCCATCAGCCGGCTCAGATGAAGCTGCTGATCGTGGTCGACAAGCTCCTCACCGGCTTCGATGCCCCCTCCTGCAGCGTGCTCTACATCGACAAGTCGATGCAGGATCACGGCCTCTTCCAGGCCATCTGCCGCACCAATCGCCTCGATGGCGACGACAAGCCCTATGGCTGCATCGTCGATTACAAAGACCTGTTCAAGAAAGTCGAGAATGCCATTGCCGTGTACTCCACCGATCAGCTGGACCGCTCAGCAGGCGGGGCTGATCCCGATGTGCTTCTCCAGGACCGGCTCACCAAGGCGAAGCAGCGGCTGGAGGAAGCCCTGGAGCAGGAGGCATTGCTCGCCGAGCCCGTGCCGCCTCCAATGGATGAGTTAGCTGTTCTGCATCACTTCTGCGGCAACACGGAGTGTCCGGACGACCTGCAGGAGCGTGAACCCCTGCGAATGGCTTACTACAAGGCCGTCGCTGAGCTCACAAGGGCCTATGCAGCCCTGGCCAATGAGCTTTCAGAGGCGGGATGCTCCGCTTCAGAAGCCAACCGGATCACCCGACAACGGGACAAGGCACTGGAGTGGAGGCAGGTGATTCGCCTTGCGTCGGGCGAAAATCTCGATCTGAAGGCTTACGAGGCCGACATGCGCTATTTGATTGACTCCTACATTGAGGCTGACCTGCCGAGAAAGATCTCAGCTTTTGACGACATCGGCCTGCTGGAGCTGATCATCAAGACGGGCGTTGCAGAAGCTATTCGACAGCAGTTTGGCAAGGCGCGCGGCAACCGCAAGGCTGTGGCCGAAACAATCGAAAACAACATCCGCCGCACGATCATCAGCGAGCGCGCCAATGATCCGGCTTTCTACGATCGTATGTCGCAGGTTCTTGCTGAAATTATCCACTTCCGCAAACAGCAGGCTGAGGCCTACGAGGAGTACCTTCGTCGTGTTGCGGAGTTGGCTCGCCAGCTCAACCAGCAGAAAGCTGACAACACGCCAACCCAGCTGGATACGCCTGGGAAACGAGCACTCTGGAACAACCTGAATGGGAATCTGGAGCTGGCGCTCCGCATCGACTGCACCGTTCGCGAGGTCAGGCCTGATGGCTGGCGTGGTACCCAAGCCAAAGAGCAGCTGATCAAGGCGGCTCTCTTCGGTGTCCTGCAAGATCCCGCAGACGTGGAGCGCCTCTTCCCCATCCTCGTGGCCCAGCCTGAGTACTGATGACCTTGGCTTTCCCCAGCCATCAGCTTGTGATCGGGTCCTTGTCGGTGGAGGTCACCCTGAAGCCGATCAAGCACCTGCACCTTTCGGTGGTGCCACCCCATGGCTCCGTGCGGATCTCTGCGCCGGAGCGGATGAGCCCCGACCATGTGAGGGCCTATGCCATTGGCAAGCTCAGCTGGATTCGTAAGCAACAGTCCCGGCTTGAAGGCCAGCAGAGGGAAAGCCCAAGGCAGGTCGTGGAACGGGAATCCCATCATCTCTGGGGTCGACGATTACTGCTGCAGATCCAGGAAGTGAACGCGGCTCCGAGGATCGAAGTGCATCCCAGCACACTGGTGCTGTTTATTCGATCCGGCTCAACAGCAAAGAAGCGGCAGAGCATTCTCGCTGCCTGGTACCGCGATGAGCTCAGAAAGGAAGCTGCGATCCTGATCCAGAAATGGGAGCAGCAACTGAACGTGCAGGCGAATCGACTCTTTGTTCAGGCAATGACCCGTCAATGGGGGAGCTGTAATCCGAAATCAAGGAATATCCGCCTGAATACTCAGCTGGCTCAGAAGCCAAAGAACTGCCTTGATTACATCGTCCTCCATGAGCTTGCCCATCTACGCGTACCTAGGCATGGCGAGGAGTTCATTGCTCTGCTGGATTCTCACCTCCCAGATTGGGAAGAACGTCGTCGGTTGCTGAACACCTTGCCGCTTCTATGCGGTTGATCAGGTAGGCCGTATTGCGGACATGATCACTTGGCGAGCTTCTGCCGGCGGTAGCGGACCTGCGCTCGCCACCCGTGGCTGTTGCTGCGCCATCCCGGCCCACCAGGGCTTCCCGCTGAAGACAAGCTGGTGGCAATACACGGATACTGGCTCAGATGTCAATGTATTGCTGACAGCTAAGTTGCAAGCTAAGCCTTCCGATCATGGGAATCTGATCACCTCTGGTCCCTGTTCGGCCCCTATCCCACTTCTTAAGAGTTCGAAGGGCGTGTAAGTAGCAATGCCAGCCTTTCTGGCATTATCGCAATGGCAGGCGATCTGACGCGGCTTGCCGTCGCCCGCCCTGGGCACGATGTTGAGGCCGCTGACATTGTCAAAGCGCGTGCCCGCCGGATCTTTTCTAGAATATATCGGCCCTCAACCAAAAAGCGGGTGACCGGACTCGAACCGGCGACGTTCAGCTTGGGAAGCTGACATTCTACCACTGAATTACACCCGCAAGGTGTAGCCAACTCAGGCGTCCTGATGTTGTCTGCGTTGTTGGCTTGTTGAGACTAGCAAGGGTCAAGGTGCCCCCCTTGCCAGTCTCTGCCGCCGTTGCGGCGGCTCAGCCGGCCAGGGCCGCCGCGCAGGCGGCCACGCCGGCCCCCGCCGTTCCCCGCAGCAGGCCCAGGCCCTGCAGGGTGGCCTCGATCGCCGCGACGGCGGTGAGCACGTCGCGATCGGCCACGAAGCCGAGGTGGCCGATGCGGAACACCTGGCCCTTGAGGTGGTCCTGGCCGCCGGCCAGCAGGATGTCGAAGCGCTCCTTCACGGCCTTGCGCAGCACCTCGGCGTCGACCCCCTCGGGAGCCACGGCCGTGATCGCCGGGCTGCCATGGCCCTCGGCGGCATAGAGCCGCAGCCCCATCCCCTTCATGCCGGCCTGGGCCGCGCTGCGGTGGCGTGCATGGCGGGCGAAGATCGCCTCCAGGCCCTCCTGCTGCATCATCCCCAGGGCGGCCTCCAGGGCGAAGTACAGATTCACCGGCGGGGTGAAGGGATTGCTGTCGGCGGCGGCCGATTTGCGGTATTTGCCGAGGTCCAGATAGAACTTCGGCAGGTCGGAGCGCTCGTAGGCCGTCCAGGCCCGCTCGCTCATGGCCACGAAGCCCAGGCCCGGCGGCATCATGTAGCCCTTCTGGGAGCCGGAGCCCACCACATCGAGGCCCCAGCGGTCCATGGGCACGTCGCAGGCGCCGAGGCTGGTCACGCAATCGGCAATGGTGAGCGCGGTGCCGTGGGCGCGCACGTGGCCGGCGATGGTCTCCAGGTCGTTGATCACCCCGGTGGAGGTTTCCGAGTGGGTGAGGATCACCGCGCGGATGCGCTTGTCGGTGTCGGCCTCCAGGGCGGCGCGGAAGGCCTCGGGATCCAGCGGTTGGCCCCACTCGGCCCTCACCACCTCCACCTCGAGCCCGTAGGCCTTCGCCACCTTCACCCAGCGCTCGCCGAACTTGCCGTTGTCCCCGCAGAGCACGGTGTCGCCCTTGCTGAGCACGTTGATGATCCCCGCCTCCATCGCGGCCGTGCCGCTGCCCGCCAGGGCCAGCACGCTGCCGCTGGTCTGGTGCAGCCACTGCAGCTGCTCGGTGGTGCGCTTGACGATCTTCTGAAAGTCGGCGCTGCGGTGGCCGATCGGATGGCGGCTCATGGCCAGCAGCACGGTCTCCGGCACCGGCGTGGGGCCGGGGATCATCAGGCTGAGCTTGTCCTGCATGGGTGCTGCGGAGCAGAGGAGGGGCGCGGCCGCGGGGCGGCGCAATCCACCAATGTAAAAAACCGACCACAGGGGCCCAACCCCGAGCCACCGCGCCCTCCTCCCATCGGCTGCCCGTTGCATGGAATCCTTCCCCACACCTGAACGCGGCACGGCTGAGCCCGCCACCCCTGAGCCCGGCCTGATCCTGCCGGTGTGGCTCGCCGCCGCGGCCCGCGCCGCCGTGCAGGGGCTGCTGGGGGAGCCCTTCTGCCCTGAGCAGCCCCTGGAGCTGGAGCCTGGCGCTCCCCCGCGGCCTGTGCTGGTGGAGGCCGCGGCGCCCCTGGCCGCAGGCTGGGTGCTGGCGGTGGCCAGGGCTGACCCGGGCCCTGAGGTGCTGGATCTCACCCGCGGTCAGCCGGTGTGGGCCCAGGCCCGTTGGCTGGAGGGCCCTGGGCACTGGCTGGAACTGGTGGCTGGCGAGGGGGTGGGGGTGATTGCCAGCTCCGGCGCTCCCTGCCTCTCGGCCTATGCCCGCGAGCTGCTGCAGCGCACCCTGCAGCCGCTGCTGCCGCCAGGACGGCGCCTGGAGCTCCACCTGGTGATCCCGGCGGGTCGGCGTCTTGCCGAGCGCACCAGCAATGCCGCCTTCGGGGTGGTGGATGGGCTGGCCCTGATCGGCACCCAGGCCCTGGTGCAGCGCAGCGCGGCCCCCGACCAGCTGCAGCAGGCCCTGGAGCAGCTGCGTCGCCTGGTGGCCTCCCCTGGCTTCGCCGGGGCCCTGGTGTTGGTGATCGGCGAGAACGGCCTCGATCTGGCCCCCCGCCTCGGCCTCCCTCCCCAGCTGCTGCTCAAGGCCGGCAACTGGCTGGGGCCCCTGCTGGTGGCGGCGGCCGAGGCGGGTGTGAGCCAGCTGCTGCTGTTCGGCTACCAGGGCAAGTTGATCAAGCTGGCCGGCGGCATCTTTCACACCCATCACCACCTGGCCGATGGCCGCAGCGAGGTGCTCACCGCCCTGGCGGCCCTGGAGGGTCTGGCGGGCCAGGAGCTGGCCTGCCTGCATCAGGCCGCCACGGTGGAAGCCGCCCTCGCAGACCTGCAGGCCACCCAGCCCGCCCTGGCGGCGAGGCTGCGGGCCCGCATCGCAGCGGCGATCGAGCAGCGCAGCCGCGCCTACCTGGCCCGCTACGGCCACGAGGCCTTGGCGGTGGGCGCGGTGCTGTTCGACCGCAGCCGTCAGCTCTGTGCCCGGGGCCCCCTGGGTGCCCCCCTGCTGGCCGAACTGCGGGGAGGGGGCGCCGCCTAGGCTGGGTCAAATCTCCGGGGTTCCGTGCTGCCGATGTCCGCCGCTCCCCAGATGACCCCACGGGACGCGACGTCCAGCCTTGAGGGCACGGCCCAGCCCGCATCTCCCATCGACGAGATGTCCCAGTCCAGCCGGGCCCCGGCCATCGTGATTCTCGATTTCGGCTCCCAGTATTCGGAGCTGATCGCCCGGCGCGTGCGCGAAACCGAGGTGTTCTCGCTGGTGTTGAGCTACACCACCAGCGTGGAGGAGCTGCGGGCCATCGCCCCCAGGGGCATCATTCTCAGCGGTGGGCCCAGCTCGGTGTACGAGAGCGGCGCGCCGGTGTGTGATCCGGAGCTCTGGAACCTCGGCATCCCGGTGCTGGGGGTGTGTTACGGCATGCAGCTGATGGTGCAGCAGCTGGGCGGGGCGGTGGTGGCGGCGGGGCGGGCCGAATACGGCAAGGCGCCGCTGCACGTGGATGACGCGGTGGATCTGCTCGCCAGCGTGGAGCAGCACTCCACGATGTGGATGAGCCACGGCGACTCGGTGGAGCGCCTGCCTGAGGGCTTCGTGCGCCTGGCCCACACCGACAACACCCCCGAGGCGGCGATCGCCCACCACGGCCGCCACCTCTATGGCGTGCAGTTCCATCCCGAGGTGGTGCACTCCCAGGGCGGCATGGCGCTGATCCGCAACTTCGTGTATCAGATCTGCGGTTGCGAGCCCGACTGGACCACGGCGGCCTTCATCGAGGAGGCCGTGGCCGACGTGCGCCGCCAGGTGGGCCAGAAGCGGGTGCTGCTGGCCCTCTCCGGTGGCGTGGACTCCTCCACCCTGGCCTTCCTGCTGCACCGGGCGATCGGTGATCAGCTCACCTGCATGTTCATCGACCAGGGCTTCATGCGCAAAGGGGAGCCCGAATTCCTGGTGGAGTTCTTCGACAAGCGCTTCCACATCAATGTGGAGTACATCAATGCCCGCCAGCGCTTCATCAGCAAGCTGGCTGGTGTGACCGACCCGGAGGAGAAGCGCAAGCTGATCGGCACGGAGTTCATCAGGGTGTTCGAGGAGGAGAGCAAGCGCCTCGGTCCCTTCGACTACCTGGCCCAGGGGACCCTCTACCCCGATGTGATCGAGAGCGCCGGCACCAACGTGGATCCCAAGACCGGTGAGCGGGTGGCGGTGAAGATCAAGAGCCACCACAACGTGGGCGGCCTGCCCAAGGATCTGCAGTTCAAGCTGGTGGAGCCGCTGCGCAAGCTGTTCAAGGATGAGGTGCGCAAGGTGGGGCGCTCCCTGGGGCTGCCGGAGGAGATTGTCGGCCGCCATCCCTTCCCCGGCCCGGGCCTGGCCATCCGCATCCTCGGCGAGGTGACCGATGACAAGCTCAACATTCTCCGCGACGCCGACCTGATCGTGCGCGAGGAAATCACCGATGCCGGGCTCTACCACAGCATCTGGCAGGCGTTCGCGGTGCTGCTGCCGGTGCGCAGCGTGGGCGTGATGGGTGACAAGCGCACCTATGCCTTCCCGGTGGTGCTGCGCTGTGTGTCCTCGGAAGACGGCATGACGGCCGACTGGTCGCGTCTGCCCTACGACCTGCTCGAAACGATCTCCAACCGGATCGTCAATGAGGTGAAGGGCGTGAACCGGGTGGTGCTCGACATCACCAGCAAGCCCCCCGGCACGATCGAGTGGGAGTGATCGCCCGGCTTCGCTGACTGAGCCCCCGCTGGCCTGGTCGGGAGGCCTCCGTTACCTTCGGGGCCCCAAGCCTGCTCCGCCGTGACGGCCGCTCCTGCGACATCCAGCGATCCCGACCTGCAGCGCAAGCTGCAGCAGGACAGCATCCTGCTGGCTGGCAGGACGATCTACCTCAACCCCTTCCTCTACTGGCGTCGCTTCGACGCCAACACCGACCGCTGGCTGCGGGAGCCCGGCCAGCTGCCGGAGGAGCAGATCACCGCCAACCGCGGCCGTTTCTACCCGGAACTCAACTGGGAGCAACTCGATCCCCAGGAGCGGCTGGCCAAGGAGGGCTCCGTGGAGATGTTCCTCAAGACCCTGGAACTGATCAGCACCTTCAACCCCGATCTCACCGCCGGCCAGCTGCTCGAAGTGGAGCGCAAGATGGCCGTGACCAAGAAGCGCGCCTTCGAGCGCTGGGTGGCCCGGGCCCTGCGGCGCCGCCAGCAGGAGGAGCTCAGGGAACGGCGCCGCTTCGACCGTGACCGCACCCTGCGGGCCTGGAACGAGTGGATCGGCCTGGAGGTGACCCGGCAGGCCCTGGTGCCGGCGGCCATGGCGGTGGTGCTGAGTGTGGGGGCCGGCTGGTGGTGGGGCAGTCAGCAGGCCTGCCGCCAGGTGATCGTGGCTCCCGGCGTGCCGGCTCTGCAGGCCAACCCCATGCCCTAGGCCCTGGTTCAAGGCGCTGGCCGCGGCGCTCCGTCAGGGGCCGTGGGCGCGGCAGACTGGCGGGAGCGCGTTTGCTTCCTGTCCATGGCCGCCGATCCCCTCGACAGCCTGCGGCTCAGCCTGATGCAGGACATGTTGCCCATGGGCCTGGCCGCCGTGGACCGGGTACGCAAGGGCGGCCCCCAGGAGCTGATCGCCGCCTTCGATGGCTCCAGCGCCGATCCCCTGGCCCAGTTGCGCCAGGAGGGCGAACAGGCCGCCAGTCAGGTGCGCGAGCAGCTCGATCGGGTCAGCCCCGGACTCGGCAATCCGGTGATGAAGGTGAGCGTGCGGGATGTGGATCCCGGCTCTGATGGGGCCGATCCACCTCTCTCCCAGGAAGCCAGCGATCCTGCCGAACTGCAGCGGCGTCTGGCCTCGGTGGCCGAGAGCCTGCGGCTGCTGGAGCTGCGGCTCACCCCGGATGGGGAGACCCCCTAGCCATGGCCTACGGCCAGGCAGGCCGCCACAGCGGCATGGGCCAGCAGCCGTTGCTGCTGCTGCTGGTGGTGCTGCTGTGCAGCGGCGCCATGGTGTCGCGGCTGGCCTGGCTGCAGCTGGTGCACGGCGTTGAGAACCGCGAGCGGGCCGATCAGAACCGCATCCGGCTGATGCCGCGCAACCCGATCCGCGGCCGTCTGCTCGATCGTCAGGGCGAGGTGCTCGCCACCAGTCGGCTCACCTACAACCTCTACATCCAGCCCCGCGAGGTGTCTGACGACCAATGGCCGCCCCTGCGGGACGCCTTGGCCGCACTGCTGAAGCTGAATCCCGCCAGCCTCGACCAGAAACGCAGCAGCGGCAGCAATGCCGAGGGCTTCCGGATCACCCTGGCGGAGGGCCTGGCGGCTGAGCAGGTGCTGCGCTTTCGCGAACAGGCCAGTGAGCTGCGCGGCGCTGAAGTGGATGTGGACGTGCTGCGCAGCTATCCCCATGGCCGCCTGGCGGCCCACGTGCTCGGCTACACCAGCGGCATCACCGAAGAGGAATACGAGCGCAAGCGCGACAAGGGCTACCGCATCCGCGACCGGGTGGGCCGCACGGGGTTGGAGAGCGCCTTCGAATCCCATCTGCGCGGCCAGTGGGGCGGCCAGCAGGTGGAGGTGAATGCCGCGGGCCAGGTGCAGCGGGTGCTCGGCGACAAGCCGGCCGAGGCGGGCAAAGACCTGCGGCTCACCCTGGATCTGCCCCTGCAGCAGGCGGCGGAGCGGGCGCTCGACTCGGTGCGCAAGGGCGCCATCGTGGCGATGGATCCCGAGACGGGGGCGATCCGGGCGCTGGCCAGCCGGCCGGCCTTTGACCCCAACGTGTTCTCGCCGGCTCCGTCGAGCCAGGAGTGGGCCGCCCTCAACGGCCCGGAGGCGCCCTTGCTGAACCGTGCCTTCCAGGGGTTCCCCCCCGCCAGCACCTTCAAGGTGGTCACCACCGCGGCGGCGCTGGAGTCGGGGGTCTACGGCCCCAACGACAAGGTGCTCACCACCAGCTCCTTCTGCTACGCCGGCCTCTGCTACCGCGACCACGGCGCCCATGGGCTTGTGGGTTTCCCCTTCGCCTTGGCGGTGAGCAGCAACACCTTCTACTACCGGGCCGGCCTGAAGATCGGCCCTGATGCCCTGTTCGCCACGGCGCGGCGGCTGGGTTTCGGCAGCCCCACCGGCATCGAGCTCAGCGATGAGGAAACGGGGGGGCTGCTGGGGGATCAGGCCTGGAAGCGCAAGGCGCTCGATGAGCCCTGGACCCCCGTGGACACGATCACCTCCTCGATCGGCCAGGGGGCCCTGCTGGTGACGCCGCTGCAGATGGCGCGTCTCTACGCGGCCGTGGCCAATGGCGGCTGGCTGGTCACGCCCCACCTGGTGGAGAAGCCCCCCACCCGCACCCGCATCGGCCTCAAGCCCTCCACCGTGGCCGTGCTGCAGAAGGGTCTGCGCATGGTGGTCACCGAGGGCACGGCGCGGCTGCTCAACGATCCGAGCCTGCCGCCGGTGGCCGGCAAGACCGGCACCGGTGAGGATCCCCCCCGCCCCGACCACGCCTGGTTCGGTGGCTATGCGCCAGCCGACAAGCCCAGCCTGGTGATCGTGGCCTTCGGCGAGAACTCCGGGGGCTACGGCGGCACGGTGGCGGCACCGATGGTCAAGGCCCTGATGACCACCTGGTTCAGCGGCGGCGCCCGGCCCGACTGAGCCCGTGCCGGCTCAGGTTGCGCAACTGTTCAGGCCACCAGCTGCAGCTGGGGCCGCTCCAGCAGGCGGCAGTAGAAGCCGCGCAGCTGCTGGGTGGCGGAGGCCCAGCCCCAGCGCTCGGCCTCGCTGCGGGCGGCCTGACGCAGCAGCTGGCGCTCGCCTGGATCCCCCAGCAGCCGCCCCACCGCCGCCGCCAGACTCGCGGCGCCGCCGTCGGCGCCATCGGGCTCATAGAGGCAGCCGTTGACGCCATCGCTGACGATGTCCGGAATGCCGCCGCGGTTGGCCCCCACCACCGGGCAACCGGCCGCCATGGCCTCCAGCAACACCAGGCCCAGGGTTTCGGTGCTGCTCGGGAACACGAAGGCATCGCCGCTGGCATAGGCGCTGGCCAGGGGCGCGCCTGTCAGGTAGCCCACGAAGGTGGTGGCGGTGCCGGCGAACACCTTCTCCAGGGCCTGGCGGTGGGGACCATCCCCCACCAGGGCCAGGCGGGCCTCAGGCATGGCCTCAAGCACCGGCCGGATCCGCTCGATCTGTTTTTCGGCGGAGAGGCGGCCGATGTAGAGCAGCAGCTTGCCGGTGTCGCTGTGGCCGCCCAGCAACTGCTCCCGCGTGGCCTGGTTGCGCAGTTCAGGGCGGAACAGTTCGGTGTCCACGCCGCGCTGCCAGAGGTCGGTGTGCTGGATGCCCTTCTCGCTCAGCTCCTGCACCATGGCGCTGGAGGTGCAGAGGTTGAGGCTGGCCTGGTTGTGGGCGGCCTTGAGCAGTTCCCACAGCAGCGGCTCCAGCATGCCCATGCCGTAGTGCTCCAGATACTTGGGCAGGTGGGTGTGGTAGCTGGCGATCAGGGGATAGCCCTTGGTCTTCGCCAGCCAGATGCCGCCCAGGCCGAGCACGGCCGGGTTCACCACATGCACCAGATCGGGCTGGAACTCCTCGAGGGCCTCCGCCACGGCGGGGCGGGGCAGGGCCAGCTTCAGCTCCGGATAGAGGGGCAGCGGCATGGCCGGCACCCCCACCACCCGCGCACCCATGTACTCGGCCGGAGCGCCCTCCGGGCAGAAGATCAGCACCTCATCTCCCAGATCCACCAGGTGCTGCACCGTCTTGGTGAGGCGGGTCACAATCCCGTCGACCTTGGGCAGGAAGGTCTCGGTGAAGAAGGCGATCTTCAAGGCTCGGGTGCCGCAGGGGGGGAGAGCTGGATGCAGGCGGGTTCGATCAGGTCGCCCGGATCAAGCCGTCTTGATGGCCTGGGCCTGGGTGGTGGTCCAGGCCGACACGCAGGGGATCCGACTGCGGTCGCAGCGGTCAGCCCAGCGGCGGGCCACATCCACCACTTCGGCCATCAGACCGTCGTCGAGGGTGGTGGGGTTGAGGCCCAGCTCGATGAAGCAGCGGTTGTCCACGATCAGGTCGTTCTCCACGGCCTCATTGCGAGGGTTGGGCAAGTAGGTGATCTCGGCGTTGGTGAGGGACGACACCTTGCGGGCCAGTTCGCCCACCTGGTGGCTCTCGGTCATCTGGTTGAAGATCTTCACCTTCTCGCCATGGGCGGGCGGGTGCTCCAGGGCCAGCTGCACACAGCGCACGGAGTCGCGGATGTGGATGAAGGCGCGGGTCTGGCCGCCGGTGCCATGCACCGTGAGCGGGTAGCCGATGGCGGCCTGCATCAGGAAGCGGTTCAGCACCGTGCCGTAGTCGCCGTCGTAGTCGAAACGATTGGTGAGGCGGGGATCCCTTTCGGTGAGCTCCGTGTTGGTGCCCCAGACGATGCCCTGGTGCAGATCAGTGATGCGGATCTGGTCGTTTTTGTTGTAGTAGAGGAACAACAACTGATCCAGAGTCTTGGTCATGTGATACACACTGCCGGGGCTGGCAGGGTGCAGGATCTTCTCGGTGAAGCGGCTGCCATCCGGCTGGGGCACCTCCACCGTGAGGTAGCCCTCGGGAATCGTGGCGCCGCGATGGGAGCCGTAGCCGTAGACCCCCATCGTGCCCAGGTGCACGATGTGAATGTCGAGGCCGCTCTCCACGATCGCGGCCAGCAGGTTGTGGGTGCCGTTGACGTTGTTGTCCACGGTGTAGCGCTTGGTGGCGCTGGACTTCATCGAGTAGGGGGCCGCCCTCTGCTCGGCGAAGTGCACCACGGCCGTGGGCCGCTCGTCGCGCAGCAGATCCAGCAGGCGGGTGTACTCCTGGGCGATGTCCATCCGCACGAAGCGGATCGCCCGGCCCCCCACCTGCTCCCAGGCCCGCAGGCGCTCGCTGATGGTGGCGATCGGCGTCAGCGACTCGACCTCCAGGTCGACGTCGATCTTGCGCCGGCTCAGGTTGTCGACGATCACCACATCGTGGCCGGCATCCGCCAGGTTGACCGCACAGGGCCAGCCGCAGAAGCCATCGCCGCCGAGAACGAACACCTTCATTCCGAAACCTTCATTCCGAAAACCCCAGACCCCTGCAGGACGAGCTGTCGCTCATCGGGGCAAGCTACTACAGGCGTTCCGGCGCTCTCAGCCGCTGATCCCCACGGCCACCACCACCAGGGCCAGCACCAGAACGGCCCCGCCGATCAGCAGCAACCGCGACTGGCTGCTGCTGCGCTCGCCCTCCTCCATCACCACCATGCGGGGCTCCCGGGCGAAGGCGTTGAGCTTGCCGCCGTCTTCTTCGGTGACCTGCATGGACCAGGGCTCTAGGAGGGCTCACCTTATGGAGAGATGTCCGGGCTGTCAGGCCGCCGCGGCCAGAACGTCAACGGAAGTTCATGCGGCGCCCGGCGGAAGGGCGATCAGCTGCCCACGCGCCCCTGGCCGGGGGAGCTGGGGCTGGCCTGGGGGCGTCGCGGCAGCCGTCCGGCCTGGAAGGCCAGGCGGCCGGCCTGGCAGGCCTGGGCCATGGCCTGGGCCATCAGGGGCGGGTTGCCGGCCAGGGCGATGGCGCTGTTGATCAGCAGGGCATCGGCCCCCATCTCCATGGCCTCGGCCGCCTCGCTGGGCACACCGATGCCCGCGTCCACCACCACCGGCACGCTGGCGTTCTCGATGATCAGGGCGATGTTGGCGCCATTGCGGATGCCCTGGCCGGAGCCGATCGGTGAGGCCAGCGGCATCACCGTGGCGCAGCCCACCTCCTCCAGCCGCTTGGCCAGCAGCGGGTCGGCATTGATGTAGGGCAGCACCGTGAAGCCCTCCTTCACCAGTTGCTCGGCCGCCTCCAGAGTGCCGAACGGATCGGGTAGCAGGTGGCGGCTGTCGGGGATCACCTCCAGCTTCACGAAGCTGTTGTCCTCCTGCCCCGCCAGCTTGGCCAGCTCCCGCCCCAGCCTGGCCACCCGCACCGCTTCCTCGGCGGTGGCGCAGCCGGCGGTGTTCGGCAGCATCCAGATGCGCTGCCAGTCGATCGCCTGCATCAGGCCGCCGTGGCCCGGAGCGCCGCTCTGCACCCGGCGCACCGCCACAGTGACGATGGCGCAGTCGCTGCGCTCCAGGCTGGCCTGCATGGTGGCGAGATCGGCGTACTTGCCCGTGCCGGTCATCAGCCGGCTGCGGAAGCGGCGTCCGCCGATCAGCAGGTCGTCGCTGCCGGCGGCAGGGGCCTCGCCGGCGGCGGCGCTGCTGGAGAGGGGGATCCCGGTTGGGTTGGGCACCACGATGGCTTCCGGCGCATGGCTCACAATGGCTCTAGCCTCCCATCAACTCCGGCCCTGCCGTGCTTCGAACGCTCCTGCTCACGGCTCTGCCCCTCGCTGCGCTGCCGCTGGCCGCTCTGCCCCTCACACCCGCGCCAGCGGCGGCGCAGTTCCTGGGCGCTGACAGCTTTCTTCCCTTCAGCCTCCCCGCCGAATTCGGCGTCCCTGCCGCCGACCAGCGCGACTCCAGCGTCGAGACCTTCGATCCCGTCGGTCGCGCCGAGCTGCTGGTGCGCGAGATCCCGCGGTCCTGGGTGGGCTCTTACCAGGCCTTCGGCGGCAGTGAGGTCGTGCCTGCCAGCCTCAGCCTCTCCGAGCTGAGAGCGGTGGGTCAGATCGTCGATCTGCGCGGCACCATGACCATCAACGGCGCCTCGACGGCGGTGCAGGGCAACCTCAATGCCGAGTCCGACCAGCTCGATCTGATCCTGCTCTGCCGCTGCAATGTGGGCGGCCTGGAGATGGGCGGCATGTTCTCGGGTCAGCAGGGGCTCGCCCTTGTCGGCTGGAATGCCCCGCGGCTCACCAATTCCGGCGGACGCCTGGAGCTGCAGCCCCAGTCTCAGCCCGTCAGCGCCCCAGGGGGGCCGGCGCCGATCGCGCCCGTGCGCGGGCTCTGGTGAGGCTGGCGGCCTTCAGGCCGCCTTCCCCTGGGTGCGCTCCAGCCTGTTCAGGCGCTTGAGGGCCGTGCGGTTGCCGCTGTCGAGTTCGAGCACCTTCTGATAGGTGGCACGGGCCTGCTCGGGGTCCTGCTCCTTCTCCAGGGCGTAGGCGAGGTTGTTGAGGGCCACGGGATAGTCAGGCTTGGCCTTGAGGGCAGCCCGGTAGTGCTTGAGGGCCGTCTTGTAATTCTTCTGGGCCGCCAGCGCGAAGCCCAGCGCGTTCTCGATCAGGGCCAGGGCCTCCGCCGGGGCCTCTTCCGCCGTGGCCAGCTGGCGGGCCTCACTGAGGCTCTCCACCGCCTGGCCGAACAGGCGCTTGCGCAGTTGCACGGAGCCCAGCTCATAGAGGCTGGCGGCATCCCTGGCCTCCGTCTGGGCGCCTTGACCACCCTGGCGCTCGAGGCGCGCCAGGGTGACCTCGTCCTGGCGCACCTTCCAGATCTGGCGCGCCACCACCACGGCAGCACCGCCGAGCAAGACGACCAGGCCGATCAGATAGGCCTGGGGAAGCAGGTTTTCCAAGGGGCGCCGGGGCTGGGAGGAGGGATCGGGTGGTCGGCGATCAGGCCTTGGCGGAGCCGACGACGCTGCTGAAGCTGGTGGGGTCGACCACGGCCAGCTGGGCCAGCATCTTGCGGTTCAGGCGCACATCCGCCTTCTTGAGGCCGCCCATCAGACGGCTGTAGCTGACGCCGTTGATCCTCGCCGCGGCGTTGATGCGAGCGATCCAGAGCCGACGGAAATCGCGCTTGCGGCGGCGACGGTCGCGGTAGGCATTGCAGAGGGCCTTCATCACCCGCTGGTTGGCGGTGCGGAAGAGGGAACCATTGCCGCCGCGGAAGCCGCGGGCCAATCTCAGAACTTTATTGCGGCGTTTACGGGCAACGTTGCCCCTCTTGACGCGGGCCATGGCAGGGAATCAGGTGGAGATGAAGGGAAGGCGTAGCGGTGGCCGCTGCCCTCAGGCGTAGGGCAGCATGCCCTTGACGTTGTCGGCGTCGCGCTCGTCGACGACGGCCATCGTGCCCAGGTAGCGCTTGCGCTTGGGGCTCTTGTGATCGAGCAGGTGGTTGTGGAAGGCCCGGCGACGCATGAACTTGCCGGTGCCGGTGGCCTTGAACCGCTTGGCGGCTGCTCTGCGGGTCTTGAGCTTGGGCATGTCTCCCCGGCGCTGGCACAAACAATCACCCTACGACCTGGCCCCGCCATCCTCCAAGCTCTTGGTGCCGTCCGCCCCCAGCTGATGTCTCCCACCGCCTCCCTGCGCCATCTGGCCCTCACCAGCCTCTGGGCCGGTGCCCTGCAGGTGGGCACGGGTTGCTCGGCCCAGCCTCTCGCCCCGCCCCCGCTCCAGAGCACGCTGCGCTGGCCGGTGCCGGCGCCGCCCCGGATCGACCCCGCCAACCCGGTGCTCTGGGTGGGCCTGGCCCCCCGGCTGAGCGCGGCGATGCCCCTGGAGCTGCGCAGTGGCGGTGGCCTGATGACCCTGGTCACGGCCTCCGGTGGCCGCTACAGCTCGCCGCGCCTGGTGCTGCATTGGCGCACGGTGCCGGTGCAGCCGGCGCTGGAGATCCGTCGCCAGGTGCTGGGCCCCTTCGCCAGCTTCGAGAGTGCCGAGGAGGCCGCCGGCCGCTGGCGCGCCGCCGGCGTGGCCCCGCTGATCGCCAATCCGCGCGAATGGGAGGTGTGGGCGCCCCTGGATGCGCCCCTGCCCGAGGGCCTCGGGCAGGCCCGGCGCGTTGAACAGACCCTCAGCCAGCGGCTGGTGCTGGAGCTGCGCCGTGATGACGGCCCCGTGCTGATGGAGGGGCCCGTGCGGCTGGAGACCCCAGGCGGGCTGCTCTGGCAGGGCGGTCTGTTCCAGGGACCCTTCCGGCTCCAACCCGATGCCTATGGCACCTGGGCGCTGGTGGAGGAGGTTCCCGTGGAGCGCTATCTCCAGGGGGTGGTGCCCCACGAGATCGGTGCCGGCTCCCCGCCGGCCGCCCTCGCCGCCCAGGCGGTGCTGGCCCGCACCTGGGCCCTGCGCAACCAGATCCGCTTCCATGTGGACGGCTACCACCTCTGTGCCGATACCCAGTGCCAGGTCTATGCCGATCCACGCCAGGCCGGCGCGGCCGTGCGCCAGGCCATCGCAGCCACCCGCTCCCAGGTGCTGAGCTGGCAGGGGGAGCCCATCCACGCGGTTTATCACGCCACCAATGGCGGCGTGGCGGCCGGCTTTGAGGAGGTCTGGAGCGGGCCTCCCCTCCCCTACCTGAAGCCCTTTCTGGATGGCCCGCAGGCCCTCCAGACCCGTTTCCCGCTGCCCCTGGCGGCTGCCCAGGTGGCTCCTCTGCTCTCGGGGGGCTCGGCCCTCTACGGCGCCGACCATCCCCGCTTCCGCTGGAGCCGCACCATCACGGCGGTGCAGCTCGGCCAGGCCCTGCGCGCCACCGCCCCCCAGCTCGGCACCCCCCAGACCGTGTCGGTGCTGGAGCGGGGGGTGAGCGGCCGGGTGCTCGCCCTGGGCATCCAGGGCAGCGGTGGTTCCACCGTGCTGCGGCTGGATGCGATCCGCCGCACCCTGCGCCAGCTGCCGAGCACCCTGTTCGTGGTGGCGCCCAGCGGCGCCGGCAGCTGGCGCTTCGATGGCGGCGGCTTCGGGCACGGCGCCGGCCTCTCCCAGGCTGGAGCCATCGACCTGGCTCGGCGGGGCTGGACCCTGCAGCGCATCCTCAGCCGCTATTACCCCGGCACCACGCTGCAGCCCCTGTCTGCCCTGGACACCAAAGCACCTGGGAGTGCCCCTTAGAGTCCGCACACTTCCGGGAACGCCATGGCTGCGGACGGCAGTACCACCAACGTCCTGCGTCCGGCGGCGGCCGCTGCTGATCGCCGCCGTGGCAAATCGGCGCTGTTCGTGATCGCCTGCGGCTGGGCCGGCATGGTGCCCCACTGGCTCGATCCGGCCATTCGGCTCTGGCCCTCCACCGGCATGGCCCTGCTGCTGGGGGGCTACAGCGTCTACGCGGTGCTGTTGCCGGCGCTGGGGCGGGGCCGTGCCGGTGCGGCCCGGCAGGCAGCCGCCCCCAACCCTTCCCCAGCCGGGATCCCCAGCCCAGGCGCCAGTGCGGTGGATGTGGTGGTGGCCGCCCGCGATGAGCAGGCCGTGATCGGCCGGCTGGTGGAGCGCATCGCGGCGTTGCGCTACCCGGCCGGTCAGCTGCAGCTGTGGGTGGTGGATGACGGCAGTTCCGATGCCACTCCCCAGCTGTTGGCTGAGTTGCGCCAGCGCTTTGCCTTCCTGCGGGTGCTGCGGCGCGAGGCCGATGCCGGCGGGGGCAAGTCGGGAGCCCTGAACCTGGCCCTGCAGCAGCTCCAGGCTCCCTGGATGCTGGTGCTGGATGCCGATGCCGATCTGCAGAGCGACAGCCTCGAACGGCTGATCCCCTGGGCTGAGGCGGGCGAGTGGGCGGCGGTGCAGCTGCGCAAGGCGGTGGTGAACCCTCTGGGCAACTGGCTCACCCGGGCCCAGTCGATGGAGATGGCCCTCGACGCCGTGGTCCAGGAGGGGCGCCAGAGCCGCGGCGGTGTGGTGGAGCTGCGGGGCAACGGCCAGCTGCTGCGCCGTGAGGCCCTGCTGGCCGCCGGCGGCTTCAACGAGGCCACGGTCACCGACGATCTCGACCTCAGTTTCCGCCTGCTGCTGCAGGGGGCCTCGATCGGCATCCTCTGGGATCCCCCGGTGCGGGAGGAGGCGGTGCTCAGCCTGGCGGCCCTCTGGCGCCAGCGCCAGCGCTGGGCTGAGGGCGGCCTGCAGCGCTTCTTTGATTACGGGCCCGGGCTGTTGTCCCGGCAGCTGAGCCGCCGCCGCCGGCTCGATCTCTGCAGTTTCTTCCTGTTGCAGTACGCCATGCCCGTGGTGGCGATGGCCGATCTGCTCGGCGCCCTGCTCACCACCACGCCGCCGCTGATCTGGCCCCTGTCGTTCGTGGCGTTCGGGCTGTCGGGCTGCTCCATCCTGCTGGGCTGCCGCCGGCCCTCGGAGGGCCCGGTGTTCCCGCCCATGGCTCCCTGGAACCTGGCCCTCGGCATTGCCTATCTCGGCCACTGGTTCGTGGTGATTCCCTGGACCAGCCTGCGCATGGCCCTGCTGCCCAAGCGCCTGGTCTGGGCCAAGACGCTGCACCTGGGCGAGTCCGGCTCTGCGGACCCCTCAGCCGAGGACGCCTCGGTGGAAGACCCGGCGGTGGCCTGAGCGCAGCCCCCGCTGCTCAGGCCACATCCTGGCCGGCGTCGTCGAGGGGCCCGTCCAGTTCCACCACTTCGCCGTTGAAGAAGTCCGCCAGACGGCGGGCCTTGTCATCCAGGGGGGAGGAGTGGCCAGGGCCTGGCTCGCCGGCGGCCCTGGCCGGGCCTGCGGAGCTGTTGCTGGGGGCTGGATGGCTTGGGCTTGGAGGTGGGGCCGGGGTCGGCGGCGCTGCGGGCCGGCTCGGGGGCGGTGGCGGTGCGGCCTCGGCGGTGGGGGTTGGGGCGGGGCTGGGGGCTCCTGCCCGCACGACGCGTTCGGGCGGCGGGGCTGCCGGTGCTGCGGGCGTGGGCTCTCGGCCGGCTTCCAGCACCAGCTGGCGGGGGCTGCCGAGGGCCTTGGCGATCGCCTGCTCCACCAGGGCCTGGCGGTTGTGCACCATGGCGACCCACTGGCTGGCCACCTGCACCACCGCCCGGCGTTCATCCAGCCCCACCAGGCGGCCCTGCTGGCTCAGCAGCATGCGGGTGGAGGGCAGCTCCAGGCAGGCCAGGATCTGCTGCCAGAGCTCGCTGAGGTTCACCGCCCGTGGCTCCGGGGCCAGCTGTTGCGGGGATGTCGCAGCCGGCTGCGGGGCCACCGGGGGCCCCGGCGGCGTGGCGGCTGGGGTGGCGGCAGGAGTGGCTGCTGGCGGCGGCGCGGCAGCAGCCCGCTGCGTCTCAGGCTGGCTGGCGGCCACGGGCTGCCGCGGCGCCAGCAGGCCCAGCAGCAGCACCTCAAGCCAGAGGCGGGGGTTGACGCTGTGGCGCAGCTGCTGCTCGCTGCCCTTGAGCTGGGCCTGCCACTGCAGCAGGCGTGGCTGACCCAGGCGGCTGGCCAGATCCGGCAGCTGGCTGCGGAACTGCCGGGACACGGCCGTGAGCTCGAGTCGCTCGGGGGCCAGGCCCACCAGCACCAGATCCCGCAGCAGACTGGCCATCCCCTGCAGCACGGCCGCCGGCTCCCGGCCCCGCTCCAGCAGCTCGCGGCTGGCCTCGATCAGGCCGAGTGGCTCGGCCCCCGCCAGGGCCGCGGCCAGGTGCAGCAGCTCCTGTTCCGGCACCGCCCCGAGCAGGTCCCACACGGCCTCCACCTCGATGGGCGGGGGCAGCAGGCTGAGCTGATCGAGCAGGCTTTCGGCATCGCGCAGCCCGCCCTGGGACCGCTGGGCCACCACGTGGAGGGCCTCGGGCGTGATCGCGATCGCTTCCTGGGCGGCGATCCAGCCCAGATGGCGCTCCAGGGCCGGCAGGGGGATGCGGCGGAAGTCGAAGCGCTGGCAGCGGCTCAGGATCGTGGGCAGCACCCGCTGGGGGTCGGTGGTGGCCAGCACGAACACCACCTGCGGCGGTGGCTCCTCCAGGGTCTTGAGCAGGGCGTTGAAGGCCGCCGTGGAGAGCATGTGACACTCGTCCACCACATACACCTTCCAGCGGGCCTGCACCGGCGCGAAGCGGGAGCGCTCGATCAGCTCGCGGATGTTGTCCACGCCGGTGTTGGAGGCGGCGTCGATCTCGATCACGTCGAGGGCACTGCCGGAGGCGATCCCGGTGCAGAGCTCGCAGTGGCCGCAGGGTTCAGGCGTGGGCCCGGGGGCGCTGAGGCAGTTGAGCGAGCGCGCCATGATCCTGGCGCTGGACGTCTTGCCCGTGCCCCTGGGCCCGCTGAACAGGTAGGCCGGCGCGATACGGCCGGAGCGCAGGGCATTGACCAGCGTGGCGGCGATGGCCTCCTGCCCCACCAGCTGGTCGAAGCGCTGAGGTCTGTACTTGTGGTGGAGCGGCTGGTAGGCCTGGCCCATGGGGCGGCCTCAGGAGCGAAGTGTCGAGGCTACTGGTCGTCCCCGGGCTCCAGCAGCCCATGCAGCCGGGATTCGAGCGCGGCCTCCATGTCTTCCACCTCGGCCAGCTGGTCGGCCAGGCCCTGGGCCGTGCGCCGCAGGGCCTCGAACTGGCCCTGGCCCCAGCGGGCCTCGGCCTTGGCGAGTTCCTCATCCAGCCGACCCTGCAGCTTCTGGCGCAGGCCCTCCAGCTGGGCGATGGTCTGCCGGGCCAGCTCCAGGCCCTTGTCCAGCTGACCCGGATCCAGATTCAGCGATTCCAGATTCAGGCCTTCGAGGCGGGCACCCTGCCGCAGCAGCAGGCGGGCGCCGGCGAGCACCGCTGCCGGCATCACCTGCCCCAGGGCCAGCGCCCCCAGGGTGCCGGTGTGCAGCCAGCCCTCCACCTGGGAGCTGCGATGCCGGCCGGTCTTGCACCAGTGGGCGAAGTGCTCGCAGTTGTTGAACAGCAGGTTGTAGTTCTGCTCCCCGAGGCGGCCCATGGCCCGTCTGAGGCAGACCCCATCCGGGGAGCAACTGCCCTCGGGATAGGGCACCACGCTCAGCGGTTGGCCGAGGCTGAAGTCGTCGCTGGCGCTGCGCAGGATCTCGCGGCCCTCCAGGTAGTGGGCCACCGTGCCGTCGCCCAGGTCGATGCCGTGGTGGTTGAACAGGCCGTGCTGGCGCGGCACCTGCAGGTGATCGGCGGCGGCCACGCAGGGTTCAGGCGCTGGCCTGGGCGCCCTCGTGGCTGGCGCCCAGGGGAACCACCTTGGCCTGGCTGCGCTGCTCCACCAGCTCGCGGGTCACGGTGAAGTCCTTGACGTTGCTGCGGGAGGGCAGGTCGTACATCAGCTCCAGCATCAGCTCTTCGAGGATGCCGCGCAGGGCCCGGGCCCCGGTCTTGCGGCGGTGGGCCTCGGCGGCGATCGCCGCGATGGCGCCGGGCTCGAAGTGCAGCTGCACCTCGTCCATGCTGAGCAGCGTCTGGAACTGCTTCACCAGGGCATCCCGGGGCTCGGTGAGGATCGATTCCAGGGCGCGGGTATCGAGCGGTTCGAGCACGGCGCTCACCGGCAGGCGGCCGATGAACTCAGGGATGAGGCCGTACTTCACCAGGTCGTCGGGCTCCATGTGCCGCAGCACACTGGCCGCCTGGCGCTCCTTGACGCTGCGGGGGCGGCTGCTGCCGTCGGGGTTGATGAAGCCGATGGCATTGCGGCCCATCCGTTTCTGCACCACGTCGTCGAGGCCCACGAAGGCGCCGCCGCAGATGAACAGGATCTGGCTGGTGTCGATTTGAATGCAGTCCTGATAGGGATGTTTGCGGCCCCCCTGGGGCGGCACGTTGGCGGTGGTGCCCTCCAGCATCTTCAGCAGGGCCTGCTGCACCCCTTCGCCGGACACATCCCGGGTGATCGAGGGGTTCTCGCTCTTGCGGGCGATCTTGTCGATCTCATCGATGTAGATGATGCCCCGCTGGGCCAGTTCCACATCCATGTCGGCCTTCTGCAGCAGCCGCAGCAGGATGTTCTCCACGTCTTCCCCCACGTAACCGGCTTCGGTGAGGGTGGTGGCATCGACCACGGCGAAGGGCACATCCAGGATTTCGGCCAGGGTCTGGGCCAGCAGCGTCTTGCCGCAGCCGGTGGGGCCGATCAGCAGGATGTTGCTCTTGTGCAGCCGGGTGGCGGTCTGGTCGGTCTCGCCCTTGCCGTCGCCCTGCCAGGCCAGGCGCTTGTAGTGGTTGTAGACCGCCACGGAAAGCGATTTCTTGGCCTCTTCCTGACCCACCACCTGGCCATCGAGGAACTCCTTGATCTCCTGGGGTTTGGGCACTTCCGCCAGGGTGGGAGCCGGTCTGGACGGCTTCTTGGCCGAACTCTTGGCGCGAGTGGGTTCGGGGGCATGGCGGCCGCCCGCCGAGCCGTGGCTGTCCACCAGCTCCTCATCGAGGATCTCGTTGCAGAGATCGATGCACTCGTCGCAGATGTAGACCCCCGGCCCGGCGATGAGCTTGCGCACCTGCTCCTGGGACTTGCCGCAGAACGAGCACTTGAGATGGGCGTCGAACTTGGCCATCGGCAGGAGCGGCAGGACGGAACGTCCGGGTCGGGGGGCGGGAGAGGAGTGGTCCCCGGGTCAGCATTGACCCTGGAACCGGTTCAGGACACTTTCCTTAAGGATCGGACAGAAAGGTTCAGACGGGGGGCCAGACAGGACGCTTCAGCGAGGAGGCCTCTGAGCGGCACCCGAGCCGAGCGGTGGAGGGCCAGCTGTCCACCCGGCGGGGGAACCATGGCCAGCAGATCGGCTTCAGGGCCAAGGGCCTAAAAGATCCCATGGATCGAGCTGGCTCGCCAGGGGGGTCATGAGGGCCCTTGGGGTGAAGTGGTTTCGGTCACCACCCGGTCGATCAGGCCGTATTCAACCGCCTCCGCGGGGGAAAGGAAGTAGTCGCGGTCCGTGTCCTCGGTGATCTTCTCAAGGGGCTGGCCGGTGTGCTCCGCCATCAGGCCATTGAGGGTGTCCTTGAGGTAGAGGATCTCCTTGGCCTGGATCTCGATGTCCACCGCCTGGCCCTGGGCGCCGCCGAGGGGCTGGTGAATCATGATCCGGGCGCTGGGCAGGGCCAGGCGCTTGCCCTTGCTGCCCCCCGTGAGCAGGAAGGCCCCCATCGAGGCCGCCAGGCCGTAGCAGATGGTGACCACATCCGGAGCCACCTGCTGCATGGTGTCGTAGATCGCCAGCCCGGCCGTCACCGAGCCGCCCGGTGAGTTGATGTAGATCTGAATGTCCTTCTCGGGGTCCTCGGCCTCCAGGAAGAGCAGCTGGGCCACCAGGGCGTCGGCCACGGCATCGTCGATGCCCGTGCCCAGAAAGATGATCCGCTCGCGCAACAGGCGCGAATAGATGTCGAAGGCCCGGTCGCCCTTGCCCGACTGCTCGACCACGGTGGGCAGCACCCCGGGGGCGGCGGCGGGCGCCCCGATGGTGGCCTCGGGCCGCCCTCCCATCCAGAGGTTCTGGATCGGGTGGGTCCGCAGGGCAGAGGGGGAGTGGGCGTCGATCACGCGCGGCAAGGTCTGGTACCGGCAATCTATGGGGATGGGATCGGTGCTCGCTGGGTGGATTGCCGCAGCCAGGGGCAGGACAGCCCCCGCACCGCTCAGTCTTCGCTGGTCGGAGCCGCCTCCTCGGCAGCAGCAGCCTCATCGCCGGCGGTAGCGCCCTCGGTGATCGTGCTGTGGCTCTCGAGCCAGTCGAGCAGCTTGTCGCGCAGAAGGTCGTCGCCCACCACCTGGCGCAGCCGATCGGCATCGATGTTGCTCTGGTTCTCGAGCCCCTGGCGCACTTCCTTCACCTTGGCGTCCAGCTCGGCGTCGTCCACCTTGATCGCCTCGGCAGTGGCGAGGGCCTGGAGTGCCAGGTTGCGACGCAGGCGCTGTTCCGCCTCAGGCCGGGAGCTGTCCACCAGGCTGCGCACCAGCTCAGGGGTGAACAGTTTTTTCACGTCCATGCCCTGCTGGGCGATCTGGCCGGCGGTCTGCTCGATCAGGTTGCGGATCTCCTGCTGCAGCAAAGATTCCGGCAGCTCCACCTCCAGCTCCTCCACCAGGGCGCCCAGCAGGGCCTCGTGGCGGGCTGTCCTGGCCCGGCTTGCGGCGTCGTCCCGGAGGCGCTGCTCCAGATCGGCCCGCAGCTCGGCCATGGTCTGCTTGTCGCTGGCCTGCTTGGCAAAGGCGTCGTCGAGGGCGGGCAGCTCCCGGGTCTTGAGGTCCTTGAGGTCGATCTCGAAGCGGGCCTGGCGACCGGCGGCCTCCTCCTGGGGGTAGCTCTCGGGGAACTGGCACTCCACCGTGCGCGCGTCGCCCACGGCCATGCCGATCACACCCTCCACGAAGCCGGGGATCATGCGACCCTCCTCCAGTTCCACCTCGGTGGCATCGCTGCTGCCGCCGGTGATCGCTTCGCCACTGTCGACAAACACGCCGCTGAAGCTGAGCACGGCCACGTCGCCGCTCTCGGCGCTGCGGCCCTCCACCGGCACGAGGGTGGCCAGCTGCTTGCGCGACTGCTCGATCAGTTCATCGACCCTGGCCGGGTCGTAGCTGATCGCCTCGGCCTCGGCCTTGAGGCCGCGGGTGTTGTTCAGCTTCGGGGTGGGTTCCACGTCGAGCTCCAGCGTGAAGCTGAGCGCTTCTCCAGGCTGGAACCTCTCCAGCACCAGCTCGAAGGCCTCGTTCAGCTCCGGACGGCTCAGCGGAGACAGCTCCTCCAGGGCCAGGGCGTCGCGGAAGGCGGCATCGACCAGATCCTCCAGGGCGGTGGCCTTCACCCGCAGGGGGCCGATCTGCTGCAGCAGCACCGCCCGGGGCACCTTGCCCTTGCGGAATCCCGGCAGCTTGATGCTGCGGCTGAGCTTCTCCACCGCCGTCTCGTAGCTGGCCTTGCAGCGCTCGCCTGGAATCGCCACCTCGAGGGCCATGCGGCTGCCCGGACGTGGCGTGGCGGTCACGCTGAAGGTGTCGCCCTTGGCGGGGCTGGTGGGGGCGGAAGAGGCGGCAGCAGGACTCATGGCAGCTCGATGCAGCCCCCTATCCTAAGAAAGTGGCTTGCAGGCACTGTTTCCGGTAGTGTTTGCAGCATCAAGACGTGAGATCCCCGTGGTGGTCTCCCTGGCCCATGCATCACAGCTGCGCTGTGATTCGCCTGTCAGTTCCGAGCAACCACGGCAGACTCCGCCCAGGCCCTGCAGATCCAGGCCTTATTGATCCGAGAGCCTGAGATCGTTTGCCGGTCGAGCCCTTCCCCAAGTTTTCCAACCAGCCCTTCGCCACCACGCTCACCTTTCCTCTCCCTCAACCGTTCACCGTTGGCCCCCGTCTCTTCACCGGTCTTCGGAACCCCTCGATCGCCCACCCTGTTGCAACGCCCCTGTCGCAACGCCCCTGCTGCGATGAGTCGCCGCTTGCCGCGTTCCCGTTTCCCAGGCCTTAGCCAGGGTTCTGCAGCTCGAGCGGGCCGCCCTTTCAGGTTCCGAGCCGAGGCTGCATCCCCTCCATCTCTCCCAGGCCCCTACCGCCCTTGACCACAGCTCAGCCCACCACGGCCACCACCACGTCTGCCGCTGCGGCCAGCCCCCAGGTCAGCCCCTGGGTTGCGACGCTGCCGGATCGCCCCCTGCGGGTGGCCATCCTCGGGGCCACCGGGGCCGTGGGGCAGGAGCTGCTGCAGCTGCTGGCCGAACGCCACTTCCCGGTGGCCGAGCTGATCCCCCTGGCCTCGCCCCGCTCCGCTGGCCAGCCCCTCGCCTGGCAGGGGGAAACCCTCACCATTCAGAGCGTCAACGAGGCGGTGTTCTCGGGGGTGGATCTGGTGCTCGCTTCGGCGGGCGGCTCCACGTCGCGCCAGTGGGCGCCCGTGGCCGCCGGCGCCGGCGCCCTGGTGATCGACAACTCCAGCGCCTTCCGGCTGGATCCGGACGTGCCCCTGGTGGTGCCCGAGGTGAACCCCGCCGCCGCCTTCGGCCACCGCGGCATCATTGCCAATCCCAACTGCACCACGATCCTGCTCACCCTGGCCCTGGCGCCTCTGCAGGCCCGGCGCCCCATCCAGCGGGTGGTGGTGAGCACCTACCAGTCCGCCAGCGGCGCCGGCGCCCGGGCCATGGAGGAGCTGCGCCAGCTCAGCCGCACGGTGCTGGACGGCGGCGAGCCGGTGAGCACCGTGCTGCCCCATTCCCTCGCCTTCAACCTGTTCCTGCACAACTCCCCCCTGCAGCCCAACGGCTACTGCGAGGAGGAGCTCAAGATGCTCAACGAAACCCGCAAGATCATGGAGCTGCCTGAGCTGCGGCTCTCGGCCACCTGCGTGCGGGTGCCGGTGCTGCGGGCCCACTCCGAGGCGGTGAACATCTGTTTTGCCGAGCCCTTCCCCGTGGCGGAGGCCCGGGCCCTGCTGGCCCAGGCTGCGGGGGTTGAGCTGATCGAGAACTTCGAGGCCAACCGCTTTCCGATGCCCACCGACGTGACCGGTCGCGATCCGGTGGCCGTGGGGCGCATCCGCCAGGACCTCAGCGATCCCAACACCCTGGAGCTGTGGCTGTGCGGTGATCAGATCCGCAAGGGCGCCGCCCTCAACGCGGTTCAGATCGCCGAGCTGCTGCTCCAGGGCCCGGTGCCGCCCCAGGAGGGGCCGCCGACGCTGGCTCAAGGAGGTGGGGTTTGAGCGTTGCCGCCCAGCAGCAGCCCTGGCTGCACGCCCCCTTCGGACGGGTGGCCACGGCGATGGTCACGCCGTTTCAGCCCGACGGCCAGGTGGATTTGGCCCAGGCGGCCCGGCTCGCTGATCACCTGGTGGCCCACGGCTCTGATGCGCTGGTGCTGTGCGGCACCACGGGCGAATCGCCCACCCTCAGCTGGCAGGAGCAGCACGCCCTGTTCGCCGCTGTGAAAGACGCCGTGGCGGGACGGGCCCGCCTGATCGCGGGCAGCGGCAGCAACTGCACCGCCGAGGCGGTGGAGGCCACCCGCGAGGCCGCAGCCCTCGGTGCCGACGGCGCCCTGGTGGTGGTGCCCTACTACAACAAGCCCCCCCAGGACGGCCTGGAGGCCCATTTCCGGGCGATCGCCCAGGCGGCTCCGAGCCTGCCGCTGATGCTCTACAACATCCCCGGCCGCACCGCCACCAGCCTCGAGCCCGCCACCGTGGCCCGACTGCTCGATCTGCCCAATGTGGTGGCCTTCAAGGCGGCGAGCGGCACCACCGACGAGGTCAGCGCCCTGCGCCTGGCCTGCGGCGACCGCCTGGCGATCTACTCCGGCGACGACGCCCTCACCCTGCCGATGCTGGCGGTGGGGGCCGTGGGTGTGGTGAGCGTGGCCAGTCACCTGGAGGGCCCGCGCATCAGCCGCATGGTGCAGGCCTTCCTCGACGGTGATCTGCCCCTGGCCCTGGCCCTGCATGAACAGCTGCTGCCCCTGTGCCGGGCCCTGTTCTGCACCACCAACCCGGTGCCCGTGAAAGCTGCCCTGGCCCTCAGCGGCTGGCCGGTGGGCGACCCAAGACTTCCCCTTCTCCCCGCGAACGACGACGTGAAACAACGCCTCTGCGAAACCCTGGCTGCCCTGCGTCCTACCTGAGACGCCAAGGCTGAATGGCTGATCTGCAATCAGCAACCTTCCAGTTTCAACCTCTGACTCTTCGAGTTTTCTTACATGTCAAATTCCCAGGTTCGTCATAGTTCCTCCCAGAACGGATCCAACGGCAAGCAACCGGCCCTGCGGGTGATTCCCCTCGGTGGCCTCCATGAGATCGGCAAGAACACCTGCGTGTTCGAGTACGGCGATGAGCTGATGATGGTGGATGCCGGTCTGGCCTTCCCCAGTGATGGCATGCACGGCGTCAACGTGGTGATGCCCGACACCAGCTATCTGAAGGAAAATCAGAAGCGCATCCGCGGCATGATCGTGACCCACGGTCACGAAGACCACATCGGTGGCATTGCCCACCACCTCAAGAACTTCACGATCCCGGTGATCCATGGGCCGCGCCTGGCGCTGTCGATGCTCACCGGCAAGATGGAGGAAGCCGGTGTGATGGATCGCACCATCCTCAAGACCGTCGGCCCTCGCGATGTGGTGAAGGTGGGCCAGCACTTCTCCGTGGAGTTCATCCGCAACACCCACTCGATGGCAGACAGCTTCACGCTGGCCATCACCACCCCGGTGGGCACGGTGATCTTCACCGGTGACTTCAAGTTCGACCACACCCCCGTGGACGGCGAGCACTTCGACATGGCCCGCCTGGCCCACTACGGCGACAAGGGGGTGCTCTGCCTGTTCAGTGACTCCACCAACGCCGAGGTGCCTGGCTTCTGTCCTCCCGAGCGCTCGGTGTTCCCGAAGCTCGACCAGCACATCGCCAAGGCCGATGGCCGGGTGATCATCACCACCTTCGCCAGCTCGATCCACCGGGTGTCGATGATCCTGGAGCTGGCCATGAAGAATGGCCGCAAGGTGGGCCTGCTGGGCCGCTCCATGCTGAATGTGATCGCCAAGGCCCGCGAACTCGGCTACATGCGCGCCCCCGATGATCTGTTCGTGCCGATCAAGCAGATCCGTGATCTGCCGGATCGGGAAACCCTGCTGCTGATGACCGGCAGCCAGGGCGAGCCCCTCGCTGCCCTCAGCCGCATCTCCAGGGGCGAGCACCCCCAGGTGCAGGTGAAGCCCTCAGACACCATCATCTTCTCGGCCAGCCCGATCCCGGGCAACACCATCTCCGTGGTGAACACCATCGACCGCCTGATGATGCTTGGGGCCAAGGTTGTCTATGGCAAAGGCGAAGGCATTCACGTTTCCGGCCATGGTTTCCAGGAAGACCACAAGCTGATGCTGGCCCTGGCCAAGCCCAAGTTCTTCGTGCCCGTGCACGGCGAGCACCGCATGCTCGTGGCCCACTCCAAGACCGGCATGTCGATGGGCATTCCGCCCGAAAACACCCTCATCATCGACAACGGCGATGTGGTGGAACTCACCCCCGATTCGATCCGCCGGGGTGAGCCCGTGAAGGCCGGCATCGAGCTGCTCGATGCCTCCCGCAATGGCATCGTCGACTCCCGGGTGCTCAAGGAGCGCCAACAGCTGGCCGAAGACGGTGTGATCACCCTGCTGGCGGTGATCAGCACCGATGGCGTGATGGCGGCGCCGCCGCGGGTGAACCTGCGGGGCGTGGTCACCACGGCCGATGCCCGCAAGCTCAGCCTCTGGGCCGAACGCGAAATCTCCTGGGTGCTGGAGAACCGCTGGAGCCAGCTGAGCCGCAACACCGGTGGCAAGGCCCCGGATGTGGATTGGGTGGGCGTGCAACGGGAGGTGGAGCTGGGGCTGCAGCGCCGCCTGCGCCGCGAACTCCAGGTGGAGCCCCTGATCCTCTGCCTGGTGCAGCCGGCTCCGGCCGGCACCCCGGCCTACCAGGGGCGGGCCGATGCCGAGCCCGATTCCCGGCCGGCACCCCGCGGCCGCGCTGGCGGCCGTGACAGCCGCTCGCTGGATCGCACCCCCCGGCGGGACGGGGCTCCGGTGGGAGCGGCCTCAGCCGCCGCCTCGGCGGCCCCGGTGGCGACCTCAGCGGCCACTCCTGTCGTCAAAGCCGCGGTCAAGGCGGCCCCGGCAGCGGTCGTGCCGGCTGCGGCCGCTCCCGAGCCCGAGATCGCAGGCCGCACCCGCCGCCGCCGCTCGGCGGCCGCCGCGGGCTGAGTTCGGCTGGGCCTCAGCCCAGCCTCACATGCAGCAGGCCCCGGGAGAGCTCCTTGATCTCCTCGGGGCTGAAGCCCTTGGGCTCATCCTGACGGCGCAGGGCCTCCAGCATGCTGCCGGCCGGTTGCAGCCGTTTCACCTCCTGCACCTCCACCACCTGCTGCCGCTCGGGATCCGCCTGGGCCACCTCGATCTGCTCGGGTTCCTCAATCACCTCCACGGCAATCGGCTCAGGCCGGAGTGGGTTCTCTCCGGCCTGAGGCCCTGAACCCGGGTCCCCATCCAGCTGCTCCAGCCAGGGCATCGCTGCCTGCTCCGCGGTGTGCTGGTGGTCACGCCCCTGCTGGCGGGCCACCACCTCGGAGTCCTCCAGGCCCTGCTCGGCGATCTGGCGCAAGCTGGCATCGCTGCACTGGCGCAGCAGGGCGCGGTAGTACCCCTTGGCCGTGGCCACATCCCCCAGGCCATACAGCCGGGTGTGGGCCAGCAGGAGGATCACCCGCAGGCGCAGCGGGTCGGTGGGATCGTCTGGGAGATCCACCAGCAGTGCTTCTCCCTGGGACTCAACCTCGGACCACTCGCGTTCGCTGTACACATGCTCGATCGCGGCATAGCGCTGCGCATGGGAGTCATGGTTCCGGGCCATGGATCTCGGCTGCTTCGGCTCTGGTGAGAACCAGTGTGCTGCTTTCCCAGTGCAGACGCCACCCGGCGGACAGCTGCAGGGTGCCTGCCACAGTCCCCGGGGCCAGCCGATCGAGCAGCGTTTCGAGGCTGCGGCGGCTGAGCCGCTCCCCCAGGTGGTGGCTGAGCCAGTGCTGCAGCAGGGCGCCCTGGTTGGCGCGCTGCAGGGCGCGCAGGGGGGCAAGCGGCAGCTGCTGATCGCTTTCGGCGCCGTTGCTGTCCCTGGCCCCCAGAGCGGCCAGCGCCAGGGAGAGCAGTTCCCCCTGGGCGTCGTCATCGGCGGCGAGTTGCTCGGCCAGGGCGGCCAGGCGCCGGGCGGCGCCGGGATGCAGGGCCTCCAGCACCGGCAGCACCTCCTGCCGCAGCCGGTTGCGGCTGTAGCGCCGGTCGTTGTTGCTGGGGTCAGGCCACACCGGCAGCTGCAGCTGCCGGCAGAGCCGGCCGGTGTCGGCCCGGCTGAACGGCAGCAGCGGCCGGGCCAGCTGCAGCTCACCCTCCAGGGCCCTCAGGCCGCGCAGGCTGGCCAGCCCCCGGCGGTGGCTCCCCCGGGCCAGGTTGAACAGCAGCGTCTCGGCCCGATCGCTGGCGGTGTGGCCCGTCACCACCCGGCTGGCCCCGAGCGCTGCGGCGCCGATCGCCAGCCGCCCGTAGCGCCAGGCCCGACCCGCAGCCTCGCTGGGGATGGCGCCAGCGCCGCCGCTTGCGGCAGGCTCTCCTGGCTCGGGCTGCCAGCGCTCCCCCAGCAGCGGCAGGCCCTGCCCGGCGGCCCAGGCCGCCAGCTGCTGCGCCGTTCGGCCTGATTCGGGCCGCCAGCCGTGATCGCCGTGCCAGAGGTGCAGCCGCCAGCCGTGCAGCCGCCGCAGGGCGGTGAGCAGCGCCACCAGGGCCATGGAGTCCTGGCCGCCGGAAACAGCCAGCAGCAGGGTGTCGCCATCGGGCAGCAGGGCCGGGTGGCGCCGCAGGTGACGGTGCAGCCGCAGGTGATCGGCGCTCCAGTCGGCCGCGGCGCTGGGCTGGGGCTGGGGATCGGACACCCTGACAACGGGGGCTCAGGTGGGAGAATGACCCCACTGTGCAGCTGTTCCTGCGATGTCGTCCGGCTCCTCCCGTCTTGCCCAGCTGCCTGCCCCGTTGCGGAGCGCCCTGGCGGAGTGTCGCCTGATCAAGGTGATCGCCGGCCTCACCAACTTCGATGCCGCCGCGGTGGAGCGCATCAGCCAGGCGGCTGGGGAAGGGGGTGCCGACCTGATCGACGTGGCCTGTGACCCGGCCCTGGTGCGACGGGCTGCAGCGGCGTCCGGCCTGCCGATCTGCGTGTCGGCGGTGGACCCCGAGCTGTTCCCAGCCGCTGTGGCCGCCGGCGCGGCGATGGTGGAGATCGGCAACTACGACGCCTTCTATCCCCTCGGTCGCCGCTTCGAGGCCGACGAGGTGCTGGCGATCACCCGCCGCACCCGCGAGCTGCTGCCCGAGGTGGTGCTGTCGGTCACGGTGCCGCATGTTCTGCCCCTGGATCAGCAGGAGCAGCTGGCTCTCGACCTGGTGGCGGCCGGTGCCGACCTGATCCAGACCGAGGGCGGCACCAGCGCCCGGCCCTTCAGCCCTGGCGTTCTGGGCCTGATCGAAAAGGCGGCCCCCACCCTGGCGGCCACCCATGCGATCAGCCGGGCCCTGGCCGCTGCCGCCGGCCCCGAAGCCCCTGCCGTGCCGGTGCTCTGTGCCTCGGGCCTCTCGGCCGTGACCCTGCCCCTCGCCGTGGCGGCCGGCGCCGCTGGCGTTGGTGTGGGCTCCGCTGTGAACAGGCTGCAGGAGCCCTGGGCCATGGCGGCGGTGGTGCGGGAGCTGCGGACGGCCCTACCCCGTCCGGTGGCGGCGACGCTCTGAACGGAGGCCTGGCTCAGCAACCCTCAGTCACAACAGAGTGCCAGTGGGCGTTCCCAGGCCTACGTTTCGAAGGTTCCACCTGAACTGTCATGGGCTCCCTCGTCTGGCTGCTGCAGTGGCCGATCCGTGCTCTGGTGCTGCTGATCGTCGCCTGGCTTCCCCTGGGTGTTGAGATCGAGAGCTTCCCGATCGCCCTGCTCGCCGCTGTTGTGATCGGCCTGCTCGGCACCCTGTTGATCTGGCCGCTCAAGCTGCTGCTGGGGCCCTTCTGGGCCGTCACCAGCCTCGGCGGGGTGATCAGTCCGGTGAGTCTGCTGTTCAACTGGCTGATCACCGTGATTCTGTTCGGCCTGGCGGCCTGGCTGATCCAGGGCTTCCGGCTGCGCCAGGGGCTGCTGAGCGCCGTGCTCGGGGCGGTGGTCTACGCGGTGCTGTCGGCGGTGATCCTGCGCATGCTCGGCCTCGATGTGGACTTCACCCGGGTCTCGGCGCTGATGAGCCAGGTGGCTGCGGGCTGATCCGCGCCCCTGCGGGCCTTCGGGACGGCCATTTCGCTGCTCTCGGCACCGCGGTAGCGGGCGCGGCTCGCCAACAATGGGCACCATGATGGTTCCCTTCGAGCTCCACGCCCCCTACCAGCCAAAGGGCGATCAGCCCACGGCGATCGCCGGGCTGGTGCAGGGCGTTCAGGCCGGCGAGCGCTACCAGACCCTGCTGGGGGCCACCGGCACCGGCAAGACGTTCACGATCGCCAATGTGATTGCCAGCACCGGGCGTCCCACCCTGGTGCTGGCCCACAACAAGACCCTGGCGGCCCAGCTCTGCAATGAGCTGCGCGAGTTCTTCCCGAACAACGCCGTTGAATACTTCATCTCCTATTACGACTACTACCAGCCGGAGGCCTATGTGCCCGTCTCCGACACCTACATCGCCAAGACGGCGTCGATCAACGAAGAGATCGACATGCTGCGCCACTCCGCCACCCGCTCCCTGTTCGAGCGCCACGATGTGATCGTGGTGGCCTCGATCAGCTGCATCTACGGCCTCGGCATCCCCAGCGAATACCTCAAGGCCGCGGTGAAATTCCAGGTGGGCGACACGCTCAACCTGCGTGCCTCCCTGCGTGACCTGGTCAACAACCAGTATTCCCGCAACGATATTGAGATCTCCCGCGGCCGCTTCCGGGTGCGGGGCGATGTGCTGGAGATCGGCCCGGCCTATGAAGACCGCCTGGTGCGGATTGAGCTGTTCGGCGATGAGGTGGAGGCGATCCGCTATGTGGATCCCACCACCGGCGAGATCCTGCAGAGCCTCGACGCGATCAACATCTACCCGGCCAAGCACTTCGTGACCCCCAAGGAGCGGCTGGCCGAGGCCATCGCCGCGATCCGCCACGAACTGCATGAGCGGCTCGATCTGCTCAATGGCCAGGGGCGGCTGCTGGAGGCCCAGCGGCTGGAGCAGCGCACCATCTACGACCTGGAGATGCTGGAGCAGGTGGGTTACTGCAACGGCGTGGAGAACTACGCCCGCCACCTCGCCGGCCGCCAGGCCGGCACCCCGCCCGAGTGCCTGATCGACTACTTCCCCGACGACTGGTTGCTGGTGGTGGATGAGAGCCACGTCACCTGCTCCCAGTTGCAGGCCATGTACAACGGCGACCAGAGCCGCAAGCAGGTGCTGGTGGAGCACGGCTTCCGCCTGCCCAGTGCCGCCGACAACCGGCCCCTCAAGGGCGAGGAGTTCTGGCAGAAGGCCCGCCAGACCATCTTCGTGAGCGCCACCCCCGGCCAGTGGGAGCTGGCCGAGAGCCGCGGCCAGGTGGTGGAGCAGGTGATCCGCCCCACCGGCGTGCTCGATCCCGTGGTGGAGGTGCGCCCCACCGAGGGCCAGGTGGACGACCTGCTCGGCGAGATCCGCCAGCGCGCCGACAAGCAGGAACGGGTGCTGGTGACCACGCTCACCAAGCGCATGGCCGAGGACCTCACCGATTATCTGGCCGAGAACGGAGTGCGGGTGCGCTATCTGCACTCCGAGATCCACTCGATCGAGCGCATCGAGATCATCCAGGATCTGCGCAATGGCGAGTACGACGTGCTGGTGGGGGTGAACCTGCTGCGCGAGGGCCTGGATCTGCCAGAGGTGTCCCTGGTGGCGATCCTCGATGCCGACAAGGAGGGCTTCCTGCGGGCTGAGCGCTCTCTGATCCAGACCATCGGCCGCGCCGCCCGCCATGTGGAGGGCAAGGCCCTGCTCTATGCCGAAAATCTCACCGATTCGATGGCCAAGGCGATCGGCGAAACCGAACGCCGCCGTGCCATACAGCACGCCTACAACGAGAAGCACGGCATCACCCCCACGGCCGCAGGCAAGCGGGCGGGGAATTCCATCCTGGCCTTCCTGGAGGTGTCGAGGCGCCTCAATGACGAACAGCTTGAGCAGGCCACGGATCAGGCCGAGCACAACGCCGTTCCCCTCGATTCCCTGCCGGAGCTGATTCAGCAGCTCGAGGACAGAATGAAAACGGCGGCCAAGAACCTCGAGTTCGAGGAGGCCGCCAACCTGCGCGACCGCATCAAGGGGCTGCGGCAGAAGCTGGTGGGCCGGGCCTGAGCTCCGGGGCCTCGCTGCCCTCGGCCCGGTGGGTGGTGCTGCCGCCGAGCTCGAAGGTGCGGTGCACCGCCTGAACCGCCTCCACCCCCTGGTCGGCCGCCACCACGCAGCTGGTGCGGATCTCACTGGTGGCGATCAGCTCGATGTTGATGCCGGCCTCCGCCAGGCAGCGGAACATGCGCGCGGCGGTGCCCGGAGTGCATGGCATGCCGGCGCCCACGGCGCTCACCCGGGCGATGGCCGCTCCCTCTTCAAAGCGGGAGCCGGGCCACTGGCCCAGCAGCGGCCCGAGGGCCTGTTCGGCCCGGCTGCGGTCGTCGCGCTTCAGGGTGAAGCTGATGTCACGGGTGCGCTGCTGGCCGCTGAGGCCGGTGCGCTCCGACTGCACGATCGCATCGAGGCTGATGCCCGCATCGGCGAGGGCCCTGCACACGGCGGCGGCGGTGCCGGGGCGGTCAGGCACCTGGCGCACGGCCACCTGCGCCTGGCCGGTGTCGAGGGCCACGCCCCGCACGGCCGCCTCGCCGCTGTGGCACGGGGGTGGATCGTGGCGCAGCTGGCTCTCCTGCAGCTCAAAGGCCTCGGCGGCCGCCCGCAGGGCGCGGCTGCCCTGGTCGCCGGCCACCAGGCAGCTCACCTTCACCTCGCTGGTGGCGATCAGCCGCAGGTTGATGCCGTAGCGGGCCAGGGTGTCGAACAGCCGCGCCGCCACACCGGGGCGGCCCATGATGCCGGCGCCGGAGATGCTCAGCTTGGCCAGCCCCGCTTCGCCGCTGAGGGTGGCGGCTCCGGCCCCCAGCTCGGCTCCCATGCCGGCCAGCACCTCGCGGCACACCAGCTGGGCCTGCTCCAGATCGGCCTCGGGCAGGGTGAAGGCAATGTCGTTGGTGAAGCTGCAGGCCTCGTCGGTGGTGCCCACATGGGTGGCCTGCACGATCAGATCCACGTTGAGGGCCGCCGCTCCCAGGGCCTCGAACAGCTGGGCCGCCACGCCGGGGCGATCCGGCACGTGCGAGAGCGCCACCACGGCCTGGCGATTTTCGAGATCGGCGCCATCCACCGGCTTGCCCAGCTCGAGGCCGCCCTGCCCGATCGGCTGCGGTGCCCCGCTGGTGAGCCGGGTGCCCGGCGCCTCGCTCCAGCTGGAGCGCACCACCAGCGGCACGCCGTAGTTGCGGGCGATCTCCACGGCCCTGGGATGCAGCACGGCCGCCCCGAGGCTGGCCAGCTCCAGCATCTCGTTGCAGCTCACCTCCGTCATCAGCTGGGCATCCGGCACCTTGCGCGGGTCGGTGGTGAGCACCCCGGGCACATCGGTGTAGATCTCGCAGGCCTCGGCGCCGAGGGCGGCGGCCAGGGCCACGGCGGAGGTGTCGGAGCCGCCCCGGCCCAGGGTGGTGATCTCCGGCGTGCCGGCCAGGCCGCTGCTGGTGCCCTGAAAGCCCGCCACCACCACCACCTGGCCTTCACCCAGCAGGCGCCGCAGCCGTTCGGTGCGGATCTCGAGGATGCGGGCGCGGCCGTGGGCCGACTCCGTCATGATCCCCACCTGTGGCCCGGTCATGGACACCGCCGGCACGCCCTCGGCATGCAGGGCCATCGACAGCAGCGCGATCGACACCTGTTCCCCGGTGGCCAGCAGCATGTCCATCTCCCGCTGGGGTGGATCGCTGCTGATCGCCCGGGCCAGGCCCGAGAGTTCGTCGGTGGTGTGGCCCATGGCCGACACCACCACCACCAGCTCATGGCCCTCGTCACGGCACTGGGCCACCCTGCGGGCCACCGCCTGGATCCGGGCCACGTCGGCCACCGAGGTGCCGCCGAACTTCTGAACCAGCAGGGCCATGGGGGTGAGGGATCGGGGGTGGGGTCTTGGGTGGGGGCCCAGGGTGATCGCAACGGCCGATTATCGGCTGCGGCCCTGCGCCGGGGTGAGCTGCTGGGCGGCGGCACCGAGCAGAAAGCCATCGCGGAAGGCATCCCCGGGGGCCGTGCCCCGTTTGAGGGCGGCCTCTACCTCCAGCAGCCGTGCCAGCAGGGCCAGGAAGCGGGAGCTGGGAATCCCCCTGATCTGTTTGCGCATCACATAGATGCGGCGCGGATTGCCGATGCCGGCGGCCTTGGCGATCGCGGCCACGTCCTGCTCACCGCGCTGATCCAGCAGGCACACCCACAGCCAGCCCCGGATCTGGCTGGAGAGGGTGGCCACGATGCGCAGCGCCGGTTCGCCCGCCTCGATCAGGGCATCCAGCAGGGCGATCGCCTCGGCGGGCCGTTCCTGCAGCAGGGCATCGCCCACGGCCAGGGCGCTGGTGCTCTGGCCCCCCACCAGCGCCTGCACAGCCTCCAGGCTGATCGTCCTGTCGGCCTGGGGTGCTGCCGAGCCGGCTGGCGCGCTCTGGCAGTAGAGCGCCAGCTTTTCCAGTTCACTGGCCAGCCGGGCGCTGTCGCTGCCGATGGCCTCGCTGAGGGCCTCGGCGGCACGGAGCTGCAGCTGCAGGCCCAGCTCCCTGGCCGTGCGCTGCACCAGCTCCAGCTGGCCGGCCCCATCCCAGATCGCCGGCAGGGGGAAGCCCTGCTCCTCGGCCTGGCCCTGCTTCACCAGCTTCTGCAGCGCCTTGGTGGTGCGCAGGCGGCCATCGGGTTTGGCTGTGTTCACCAGCAGCAGATGGCAGCTCTCCGGCACCAGCGGCAGGGTGGCCTCAAGCTGATCGGCCAGCTCGGCGGGGCACTGGTTGCAGAACGGGCTGCGCTGCAGCAGCACCAGCCGCGCCCCTGCCCCCAGAGGGGCGGTTCGCGCCTCCCCCAGGGCCTGGGCCGCCTGGGCGGGATCCTGGCCATCCAGGCGGCTGAGGTTGATCGAGGCCCAGGCGGGGTCCACCAGCCGGGCGATCAGGCCATCCACGGCCCGGCCCCGGGCGGCGTCGTCATCGCCCCAGAGCAGGTGGATCGGCATGGCGGCGGGGGTGCATAGGGTTGGAGGGCGCCATGGCTGTGAGGGCGGTCAGGCCAGAGCACTCCCGCCCGATCCCCCCGAGTTCCATCGAGACCCCCATCCTCCAGGATCATCCGATTTTTCTCGAGAGCCTGCGGCTGATCCGGGCCGAACTGGCCGAGCGCGGTGTGGCCGGCCCCACCGATCCCCTGGAGCGGGCCGTGCTGGAGCGCTGCATCCACAGCAGTGGCGACCTCTCGATCGCGGCGGATCTGCGCTTCAGCCCGGGGGCCTGCGCCGCCGGCGCCGCCGCCCTGGCCGCCGGCGGCGCCATCCTCACCGACACGGCCATGGCCGCGGCGGCGGTGGCGCCGATGGCGGCCCGCAGCTTCGCCAATCCGGTGCACAGCGTGCTCGCCTGGGCACCAGCGCGGGCGCCCGAGGGCAGCACCCGCACGGCCGTGGGCATGGAGGGTGCCCTGGCGGCCCTGGGGCCGGGCCTGGTGGTGCTGGTGGGCAGTGCCCCCACGGCCCTGGAGCGTCTGCTGGAGCTGGTGGCTGCCGGCGCGGAGCCAGCGCCGGCCCTGGTGATCGGCATGCCGGTGGGGTTCGTGGGGGTGGCGGAGAGCAAGCGTCACCTGGGCGCCAGTGGCCTGGCCCAGGTACGGCTGGAGGGCTCCCGGGGCGGAGCCGCCCTGGTGGGCGCGGCCTGCAACGCCCTGCTGCGGGCCGGCTGCCGTCAGGCGGCGTCCTGACCCACCCGCACGTGGCTGTTGGCCTCGACGCGACTCAGCACCTGGCGGGCCCGCAGCAGCACCGAGGCGGGAATGCCGGCCAGGCGGGCCGCCTCGATGCCGTAGCTGCGGCTGGCGCCGCCGGGCACCACCCGGTGCAGGAAGCGCAGGTCGCTGCCGGTTTCCTCCACGAGCACCTGGGCGTTGGCCACGTTGGGCATCAGCTCGGCCAGCTCGTTGAGCTCGTGGTAATGGGTGGCGAAGACGCTGCGGGCGCCGATGCCCTGGGCCAGCTCCTCGGCCACGGCCCAGGCGATCGAGAGACCATCGAAGGTGGCGGTGCCGCGGCCGATCTCATCCAGCAGCACCAGTGAGCGGGCCGTGGCGTGGTGAAGGATGTTGGCGGTTTCGGCCATCTCCACCATGAAGGTGGACTGGCCGGCGGCCAGGTCATCGCCGGCGCCGACCCGGGTGAAGATGCGATCGGCGAGGCCCAGCCGGGCCGAGCGGGCCGGGATCCAGCTGCCCATCTGGGCCATCAGCTGCAGCAGCCCGGTCTGGCGCAGGTAGCAGCTCTTGCCGCTGGCGTTGGGCCCCGTGAGGATCAGAAGGTCGGGCGCTGACTGTGGGCCCTCCCAGCCGAGGGCGATGCCGTTGGCGGTGAAGGGCTCCTCCACCAGCAGCTGCTCCACCACCGGGTGCCGGCCGGCCTCGATCTGCAGCTCCCGGCCGTCGCTGAGCTGTGGGCGGCAGTAGCCGCCGCTGGCGGCCAGCTCGGCCAGGGCCACCAGGGCGTCGAGCTCGGCCACCAGCCGGGCGGCCTGGCGGATGGCGGCCGCCTGCACGCCCACCCGGCCGCGCAGCTGGCAGAAGAGCGCATATTCCCGCTCGGCGGCGCGGGCCCGCAGCTGCTGGATCTCGGCCTCGCGGCCCTTGAGGGCGGGCGTCACGAAGCGCTCCTCGTTGGCCAGGGTCTGGCGGCGGATCCAGTGGTCAGGCACGGCGGCGGCCTTGGCCCGGCTCACCGCCAGGAAGTAGCCGAAGGTGCGGTGGTGCTGCAGCCGCAGGCTGGCGATGCCGCTGGCCGCCCGTTCGGCGGCCTCCTGGCGGCCCAGCCAGGCGTCCTGGTCATCGAGCTGGTTGCGCAGGCCATCCAGCAGCGGATCGACGCCGTCATGGATCAGGGCCCCTTCCGTGAGCGAGAGCGGCGGCGTCTCCAGCAGCACGTGGCGCAGGTCCTCGGCCAGGGCATCGAGCCTGGGCCAGGGCCGCGCCAGGGCCGCCAGGGGGGCGGCAGCGCAGCGCTGCAGCAGGCCGGCGAGCTGGGGCAGCCGCTCCAGCCCATCGGCCAGGGCCACCAGATCGCGGGCCGAGGCACTGCCGGCGCCGGCGCGGCCCGCCAGGCGCTCCAGATCCCCCATCGGTCGCAGCAGCCGGCGCAGGGCCAGCCGCAGCGGGCGCTGACCCACCAGCTCCCCCACCGCCGCCTGGCGCGCCTCGATCCTCTCCAGATCCAGCAGGGGCGCCTCCAGCCAGCGCCGCAGGCAGCGGCCCCCCATGGCGGTTTGGGTGCGATCGAGGGCCCAGAGCAGGGAGCCCTCGAAGGCGCCGCTCAGCTGGGTGCGGGTGAGCTCCAGGTTGCGGCGGGTGGCGGCGTCCAGCACCAGGGCCTCGTCGGGGTGCCAGGTGGTGGGGGGATCGAGCGGCACCTGGCCGCTCTGGGTGCCATCGAGGTAGGCCACCAGCCCACCGGCGGCCCGCAGGGCCAGGGGGTGCTCCCCCAGGCCGAGGCCAGCCAGGCTGGCCAGGCCGAAGCGCTGTTTGAGGGTGGCCGTGGCCTCGGGCGTCTCGAACGGCGTGCGCGGCAGGGCGGTGCGCCGCAGGGTGGCTGGACACCAGGCCGCGGCTGCCGCCGCATCCTCACTGGCCACCGCCGGCCAGAGCACCTCGGCCGCCTCCACCTGCAGCAGCTCCTGATGCAGGGCATCACTGCCCTGCTGCTGGCTGACGCGGAACTCGCCGGTGCTCACATCGGCCACCGCCAGCCCCCAGCGGGCGCCGCTGCCCGGCGGCTCCAGCACCACGGCGCAGAGCCAGTTGTTGCGGCGGGCCGCAAGCATCCCCTCCTCGATCACGGTGCCAGGGGTGAGCACGCGGGTGATGCCCCGGCGCAGCAGTTCGCCCTTGGCGGGGGTGCTCTCGAGCTGGTCGCAGAGGGCCACGCTGAAGCCGCGGCGCACCAGCTCGGCGCAGTGGCGCTCAGCGGCGTGGTGGGGGATGCCCGCCATCGGCACCCGCCCGATCGCCTTGCCGGCCTCCTTGCCGGTGAGGGTGAGCTCCAGCAGCCGCGAGAGGGTGATGGCGTCTTCGAAGAAGCACTCGAAGAAATCGCCCAGCCGGTAGAGCAGCACCCGCTCGGGGTGGTCGCGCTTGAGCTGCACGTAGTGGCGCAGCATCGGCGGCAGCCGGGCCGGCTCCACCAGGCTGTGGTGGTGCCAGGGGGGCAGATCGCTCTGCGGAGCGCTCGCACCTGAAGCGCTGGACCCCGGAGCGCTGCTGCCAGGGGCCTGGGGGACTTCGTCTGCGTTGGCGGCCTCGTGGGGCTCAGGCTCTACTCGGCGGACTCGTGCCGCCCGCTGCCGCGGTCGGGCGGCGGCGTCGGCAAGCGGGTCCGATGCTGCCGTGCCTCCCTCGCCTGCCGCAGTGTCCCCAGCTGCGGCCTCGCCGCTGGCACCGGCCTGCCCCGGGCCCTGGATCTCGGCGAATAGGGAGCCCTGCAGGACGGGCTCGGGCATGAGCGAAAGCTGCTGGTCGGCTTCCGCGGCCACGGCGCTGCGCTGGAGGCCATTTGATCGTAGGTCGATCGCTGCGGCTGCCTGCGCCGCCGGGGCCGCAGCTGCCCGATCCCGGAGCCCGACAACTTGTGAAGGATCGGGGCTGGCCGCGCCGGAGACCCCGGGCCTGCGTGTGAGAATCCCGGCACTGACCGGCCCGGCGACGCCGCAGATCCATGCAGATCCTCAACACGCTCACCGTTCTGGCCCTGGTGGTGATGTCCTTCGCCCTGATCGTGGCGGTGCCCGTGCTCTACGCCACCAGCGAAGACAGTGGCCGCTCCAACCGTCTGATCCTGATCGGTGGCATCGCCTGGTTGGCCCTGGTGCTGGTGAACTGGGGCATGAGCTACTTCGTGGTCTGAAGCCGCCTCAGCAGCGCGCCTTCTACCCTGAAGCCACCTTGCCGCGTCACTGCTGTGGCGCCTGCCTGTGGCAATTTTCGAGGGCCGCTTCGTCGGTGCCGAGTCCCTCCGGATCGGCGTGGTGGTGGCCCGCTTCAACGATCTGGTCACAGCGAAGCTGCTGAGCGGCTGTCTCGACTGCCTTGGTCGCCATGGCATCGACACCTCCGCCAGCAGCGCCCAGCTGGATGTGGCCTGGGTGCCCGGCAGCTTTGAGATCCCCCTGGTGGCCCAGCGCCTGGCAGCAAGCGGCCGCTATCAGGTGGTGGTCACCCTGGGGGCTGTGATCCGCGGCGATACGCCCCACTTCGATGTGGTGGTGAGCGAGGTGAGCAAGGGCGTGGCGGCGGTGAGCCGCCAGAGCGGTGTGCCGGTGATCTTTGGCGTGCTCACCACCGACACGATGCAGCAGGCCCTGGAGCGGGCCGGCATCAAGAGCAACCTGGGCTGGAGCTATGGCCTGCAGGCGCTCGAAATGGGCAGCCTGATGGCAGGCCTGCCCGGCTAGGGGTTGCTTTCCAGACTGACTGATGTGCCCTGGCGAACATCTTGCAGTGGCCGCATGGATTGGTACCTTGCAAGCTGAAACACTCAGGCAACGCCATGAAAGTTGATATCGGGATGGCAGTGCTTGCCGCCTCGGGTTTGGTGATGGCTGCTCCGATCAGCATCAGGGCGGCTGAGGTGCCAGCGGCCGCAACCACAGCTTGTCTGACGGCTGTGAATTCAAACTATGGAGGCAACGTTGGTGATCTGAAGGTGGCCAGCAGTGAGTTTTCCGAGGCCAACTCCATCGTGATGGTCAAGGCCCTACGGGTCCGCGGCACGAACAAGGCGGAATCCTGGAAGTGTCTGGTCTCCAATCGTGGCCAAGTGCAAGAGCTGACCATGGTTTCTTCTGGTTCCTCCCACGGCCACGCCGGTGCGGCCGTGAGTGAGCAGTCGAAGTCGGCCTGCATGGCCCGTGTCAATGATCTCTATGGAGGTAATGTTCGTGACCTGCAGGTCACGCGAACCAAGTATGAAAAACCCAATTCTGTGGTGGTTGTCCGGGCGATTGGGGAGCGTGGAGGATCAACCAATCAAAAGTATCGTTGTCTGGTCTCGAACACCGGCACCGTGCAGGACCTCAAGGCTGTGAGCCACTGAGCACCGTCTCCTTCTCGGCGCAGGCCTGCTGGTTGACCAGCAGGCCTGCTTGGCAGGCCATCAGACCTGCTCAGGGCCGGGTCCGACCCGTTGGGAGGGCGAGGTCTCCAGGGGATGGTGCGCCAACAGCTGCTGGCTCTCCACCCTGTGAAAGCCGAGCTGCTCGTAGAAGCCGGCACTGTTGGTGGTCATCAGATACACCCGCTCCACCCGCTGCAGGCGCGGATCGCTGAGCAGGCCCGCCACCACCTGGCGGCCCAGGCCCCGCCCCTGCAGATCGCCCGCCACCACCACGTCCCAGAGCACGGCCCGGCAGACGCCATCGCTGCTGGCCCGCCCGAAGCCCACCAGCCGCTTGCCCCGCCACAGGCTCACCACCACGGGGCTGCCGGCCAGCAGGGTGCGCAGCTGGGCGTAGCTGCGGTCCTGGGCCCAGAAGGCGTGGTGGTTGAACAGGCGCCGCAGCTTGAGCAGGGCGCGGCTGGGGCGCAGGCCGGGGCCGAGGCCGAACCAGCGCAGGCCTGGGGCGCCGGGAGCATGGCGAAGCAGCTGGATCGCGACCATGGCAACAACACCATGGCAACATCCTCCCAGTCACCCCGACGCTTTGATCCAGCAGCGCAAGGGCATCGTTCTGGCCGGAGGCAGCGGCACCCGGTTGCACCCGATCACGCTGGCCGTGAGCAAGCAGCTGCTGCCGGTGTTCGACAAGCCGATGATCTACTACCCCCTCAGCACCCTGATGCTGGCGGGGATCCGCGAGGTGCTGATCATCACCACCCCCGCTGATCAGGAGCCGTTCCAGCGGCTGCTGGGCGACGGCCGCCGCTGGGGCATGGCCATTAGCTACGCCGTGCAGCCCAGCCCCGATGGCCTGGCCCAGGCGTTTCTGATCGGGGAGTCCTTCCTGGCCGGCGCTCCCGCTGCCCTGGTGCTGGGTGACAACCTCTTCCATGGGCAGGACTTCAGCCCCCAGCTGCAGGGCTGCAATGGCCAGCAGCAGGGTGCCACGGTGTTCGCCTACCCGGTGCGCGATCCGGAGCGCTACGGGGTGGTGGCCTTCGATGGCGAGGGTCGGGTGCTGAGCATCGAGGAGAAGCCCGCCCAGCCCCGCAGCCGCTACGCCGTGACCGGTCTCTACTTCTATGACGACTCCGTGGTGGAGCGGGCCCGGCGGGTGGTGCCCTCGGCCCGGGGCGAGCTGGAGATCACCGACCTCAACCTCCAGTACCTGGAGGAGGGCAGGCTGAGGGTGGAGCTGATGGGCCGCGGCATGGCCTGGCTGGACACCGGCACCTGCGATTCCCTTCATGAGGCGGGCAGCTACATCCGCACGCTCGAGCATCGCCAGGGCCTGAAGGTGGGTTGCCCTGAGGAGGTGGCCTGGCGGATGGGCTGGATCGACGCTGAGCAGCTCGCCGGCCTGGCTGCCCCCTTGCGCAAGAGTGGCTACGGCGAGTATCTGCTGCAGGTGTTGGAGACAGACGATGCAGGTTGAGCCGCTGCGCAGTGCCTCAGGAGCCGTTCTGGAGGGGGTGCTGCAGCTGAGCCCAAGGGTGTTCGGCGACGAGCGGGGCTTTTTCTACGAGAGCTGGAACCAGCAGACCTTCAATGCCGCCGCGGGCGCCACGAGCTTTGTGCAGGACAACCACTCCCGCTCGCAGCAGGGGGTGCTCAGGGGCCTGCACTACCAGCTGCCGCCCCACCCCCAGGGCAAGCTGGTGCGCTGCGTGCTGGGTGAGATCTTCGATGTGGCGGTGGACATCCGCCGCAGCTCGCCCACCTGGGGACAGTGGGGCGGCGCCCTGCTCAGCGCCGACAACAAGCAGCAGCTGTGGGTGCCGCCGGGCTTCGCCCACGGCTTCCTCACCCTCAGCCCCGAGGCCGAGGTGCTCTACAAGACCACCGACTTCTGGAGCAGGGACTGCGAGCGCGCCATCCGCTGGGATGATCCGGCCCTGGCGATCGCCTGGCCCCTGGAGGCCCTGGCCGGGGCCCAGCCCCAGCTGAGTGGCAAGGACGGCGCCGCGCCGCTGTTCGCCGAGCTGGCCGCGGGGGACCTGTTCCCATGAGCAACCCGGCCATGTGGCCGCCGGCCGGTGAGCCCCTCAAGGTGCTGCTCACCGGCGCCGCCGGCCAGCTGGGCCAGGCGCTGGTTGCCAGTGCGCCGGCGGGCCTGGAGCTGATCGCCACCAGCCGCAGCGGCGGCGAGGGTCTCAGCGCCCTGGACCTGGCCGATGCGGCCGCCTGCCGCCAGCTGGTGCAGGAGCTGCGCCCCCACTGGGTGCTCAACGCCGGTGCCTACACGGCGGTGGACCGGGCCGAGAGCGAGCCGGAGCTGGCCGCCGCCGTGAATGCCGCGGCGCCGGCGGCCTTCGCCGAGGCCCTGGCCGGCAGCGGCGGCCGGCTGCTGCAAGTGAGCACCGATTTCGTCTTCGACGGCAGCCAGGGCACGCCTTACCGGCCCGACCAGCCCCTGGCGCCCCTGGGGGTGTATGGCGCCAGCAAGGCGGCCGGTGAACAGGCGGTGCTGGCCAGCGCCCTGGCGGAGGCAGGCCGCGCGCAGGTGTTGCGCACCAGCTGGGTGTATGGCCCGGTGGGCCGCAATTTCTGCCTCACCATGCTGCGCCTGCACGCCGAGAAGCCGGAGATCGGCGTGGTGGCCGACCAGGTGGGCTGCCCCACCAGCACCCTCACCCTGGCGGAGGCTTGCTGGCGGCTGATCGCGGTGGCCAGCGGTGGGGAGAAGGCCGCCGTGTCGGCCGACCTGGCCGAGCCCCTGCCGCCCCTGCTGCACTGGAGCGATGCCGGCGCCGCCAGCTGGTACGACTTCGCCGTGGCCATCGGCGAGCTGGGCCAGGAGCTGGGGCTGCTGCAGCGCCAGGCGCGGGTGCGGCCGATCACCACGGCCGATTACCCCACCCCGGCCCGCCGGCCCAGCTATTCGCTGCTGGAGTGCACCGCCAGCCACCGCCTGCTCGAGCTGCCGCCCCGCCACTGGCGCGCGGCCCTGCGCCAGGTGTTGCAACAGCTGCCCTCGTCCCTTTCCCGCCCCCTTCCGTTTCCCGCCGCCGCTCCCCCGTGAACCACCTCCCCTCCCTGCTCGGTCCCCGCCGCCGCGTGCTGGTGACCGGTGGCGCCGGCTTCATCGGCGGCGCCGTGGTGCGGCGTCTGCTGCGCGACAGCGAGGCCACGGTGTTCAACCTCGACAAGTGCGGCTACGCCAGCGATCTCACCAGCGTGGAGGCCGTGCTGGATGAGCTCGGTGATGGCGCCGGGGTCCGCCACCAGCTGCTGCGGGTGGACCTCACCGATGCCGAGGCCACGGCCGCGGCGGTACGCCAGGCCGATCCGGATCTGGTCATGCACCTGGCCGCCGAGAGCCACGTGGACCGCTCGATCGAGGGTCCGGAGGCCTTCATCGCCAGCAACGTGAGCGGCACCTTCCACCTGCTGCAGGCCCTGCGGGGCCACTACGAGGGTCTGAACGAGGAGCGGCGCGCCGCCTTCCGGCTGCACCACATCAGCACCGATGAGGTGTTCGGCTCGCTGGGGCCCACGGGCCGCTTCTCGGAGACCACCCCCTACGACCCCCGCTCCCCCTACTCGGCCAGCAAGGCCGCCAGCGACCACCTGGTGAGCGCCTGGCACCACACCTACGGCCTGCCGGTGGTGCTCACCAACTGCTCCAACAACTACGGCCCCTGGCAGTTCCCCGAGAAGCTGATCCCGGTGGTGATCCTCAAGGCCGCCGCCGGCGAGCCGATCCCCCTCTACGGCGACGGCGCCAACGTGCGCGACTGGCTCTATGTGGAGGACCACGTGGACGCCCTGCTGCTGGCCGCCACCCAGGGCGAGCTGGGCCGCAGCTATTGCGTGGGCGGCCACGGCGAACGCACCAACAAGCAGGTGGTGGTGGCGATCTGCGCCCTGCTCGATCAGCTGCGTCCGGCCGGTGCCCCCCACGCCCGCCTGATCACCCCGGTCACCGACCGCCCCGGGCATGATCGCCGCTACGCCATCGACCCGGCCCGCATCAGCGGCGAGCTGGGCTGGCAGCCGCGCCACAGCTTCGAGGCGGGCCTGGAGGCCACGGTGCGCTGGTATCTGGAGCAGCAGGGCTGGTGTACGGCCGTGCGCGAGCGCGGCGGCTACACCGGCGGACGGCTGGGGTTGGTGGGGTAGGGGCTCAGCTGAGCCCGCTGACCAGGCACCGCTAATCAATCCAGTCACTGGAGGCCTTGGGATGGGCTGTGGCTACGGTCTGAAGTGGCGCTGCAGCCCCTTTCGCAGCGCTCCTGCGCGCGCTTCCGCCGATGCCGGCCACCATCTACCTGCACTGGGCCGCCACCTCCTACAGCTGGGTGCGCTCCGGGCTGTATCACACGATCATCGGCGGCGATGGCCGCTTGCACAGGCTGCATGCCTACAGCATCGATCTGCCGGCCCACACCTGGCGCCGCAACAGCAATGCCGTGGCCCTTTCCTGTGCCTGCATGGGCGGCCGCCCCGATCCCTGGACGCTGCCCCCCACCGAAGCCCAGCTGGAGGCCCTCTGCCGCGAGGCCGCCCAGGTCGCCCGCAGCTGGGGCTGGGGTGCGGCCGACATCGGCATCGAGCGGGTGATGACCCATGCCGAGGCCGCCTCCAACCGCGATGGCCAGTGGATGCATGAGAACTACGGTCCGGTGATCTGGGGCGGCACCGGCGAGCGCTGGGACTTCCTGCAGCTCACCCGGAACGGCCCGCCCACCGGCGGGGACCAACTCCGGCAGCGCATCCGCAGCGTGCTGGCGGCGCCCCAGCTCCCCCCCGAGCTGCCGCTGCAGTCCTCCGAGGCAGCGCTGGTCTTTCGCCGGGCCGCCACCATGCCCGCCCGCGGCCAGGAGCTGGCGGTGGAGATCGATGCCGCCGGCAGCTCCTGGGCCCTGGCCGCCGAGCTGCTCGCCCCCTACGAGATTCCCTATGCCTGGGAGGCCAGCCGGCGCCGCATCCTCGTGGGCAGCCTCGATGTGGTGCCCAGCTTTCGGGAGGATCAGGTGCAGCCCTCGGTGGGCTGGCCCCTGTTTGAGATGACCCTGCAGAGCGGCAATGCCCCGGTGATCCTGCGCGGCATCCTGCGGGAGAACCGGGCCTGGTGTCGGGTGCTGGAGTTCGCCGAGGAGTTCGGCATCAGCGTCACGTTTGATCCGTTCGTGCTGCTGGAGAGGCGCGGCGGATGAGCGGTGAGGCTCCCCCGCAGGCCATCCAGAGCGGGCGCCGCTGGCCGTGGTACGGCCTTCTGGAGCTCCGCCGAGCCCGCCCTCGGTAGGCTGACTTCCCTGCGTGCCGGCTTCCCTCCATGCTCAAGCTCCTGCTGGGTGACCCCAATGCCCGCAAGCTGAAGCGCTACCAGCCGGTTGTCTCCGACATCAACCTGCTGGAGGAGGAGATCGCCCCCCTCTCCGACGACGAGCTGCGCCGCCTCACCGGCGAGTTCCGCCAGAGGCTGGAGCAGGCCCGTGATGCCGGCGGCAATGCCGAGGCCGTGCGGGCCCGGGAGCGCAAGCTGCTCGATGAGCTGCTGCCCCAGGCCTTTGCCGTGGTGCGCGAGGCCGGTAAGCGGGTGCTGGGCATGCGCCACTTCGATGTGCAGCTGATCGGCGGCATGGTGCTGCACGACGGCCAGATCGCCGAGATGAAGACCGGCGAGGGCAAGACCCTCGTGGCCACCCTGCCCAGCTACCTCAATGCCCTCACCGGCCGGGGTGTGCACGTGGTGACCGTGAACGACTACCTTGCCCGCCGCGACGCCGAGTGGATGGGGCAGATCCACCGCTTCCTCGGCCTCTCCGTGGGCCTGATCCAGCAGGACATGGCGCCCTCGGATCGGCGGGAGAACTATGGCTGCGACATCACCTACGCCACCAACAGCGAGCTGGGTTTTGATTACTTGCGCGACAACATGGCCACCGACATCGCCGAGGTGGTGCAGCGCGATTTTCACTACTGCGTCATCGACGAAGTCGACTCGATCCTGATCGACGAGGCCCGTACGCCCCTGATCATCTCCGGCCAGGTGGAGCGTCCCCAGGAGAAATACCAGAAGGCCGCCGAAGTGGCCGCCCGCCTGGAGCGGGCGGCGGAGCTCGGCAAGGACGGCATCGATCCCGAGGGCGACTACGAGCTGGACGAGAAGCAGCGCAGCTGCACGCTCACCGATGAGGGCTTCGCCAAGGCTGAGCAGATGCTGGGGGTGAGCGATCTCTTTGATCCCGCCGACCCCTGGGCCCACTACATCAACAATGCCCTCAAGGCCAAGGAGCTGTTCATCAAGGATGTGAACTACATCGTGCGTGGTCAGGATGCCGTGATCGTCGATGAGTTCACAGGCCGGGTGATGCCCGGTCGCCGCTGGAGCGACGGCCAGCACCAGGCCATTGAGGCCAAGGAAGCTCTGCCGATCCAGCCCGAAACCCAGACCCTGGCCTCGATCACCTATCAGAACTTCTTCCTGCTCTATCCGCGCCTGGCTGGCATGACCGGCACGGCCAAGACCGAAGAGGTGGAGTTCGAGAAGACCTACAAGCTCGAAGTGGCCATCGTGCCCACCAACCGGCCCCGGTCCCGGGCTGACTGGACCGACCAGGTATACAAGACCGAAACCGCCAAGTGGCGCGCCGTCGCCCTGGAAACCGCCGAGGTGCACAACTCCGGCCGGCCGGTGCTGGTGGGCACCACCAGTGTGGAGAAATCGGAGCTGCTCTCAGCCCTGCTGGCCGAGCAGGAGGTGCCCCACAACTTGCTTAACGCCAAGCCCGAGAACGTGGAGCGGGAAGCGGAGATCGTGGCCCAGGCGGGCCGTGCCGGCGCCGTGACGATCGCCACCAATATGGCCGGCCGCGGCACCGATATCATCCTCGGCGGCAACAGCGACTACATGGCCCGCCTGAAGCTGCGCGAGGTGCTGCTGCCTGTGCTGGTGCGCCCTGAGGAGGGGCACCGCCCGCCGGTGCCGCTGCAGCGCTCCGCCGAGGCGGCCGGCTTCGGCGCCGGCAAGGGCCAGGCCGCCGGCGCCCGCAACGGCAGCGCCCCCTCGGAAGCCCGCGCCATCGGAGCCCTCTACCCCTGTTCCTTGCCCGAGGAGGAGGACCAGGCCCTGGCCGCCCTGGCCCGGGAGCTGGTGAAGGCCTGGGGCGATCGCGCCCTCAGCGTGCTGGAACTGGAAGATCGCATCGCCCAGGCGGCCGAGAAAGCCCCCACCGAGGATCCGCAGGTCGCCCTGCTGCGCGAGCGCATCACGGCCGTGAAGGCCACCTACGACGCCGTGGTGAAGCAGGAGGAGGGCCGGGTCAGGGAGGCCGGTGGCCTGCATGTGATCGGCACCGAACGCCATGAATCCCGCCGGGTGGACAACCAGCTGCGCGGCCGCGCCGGCCGCCAGGGCGACCCCGGCTCCACCCGCTTCTTCCTGTCACTGGAAGACAACCTGCTGCGCATCTTCGGCGGCGACCGGGTGGCCTCTCTGATGAACGCGTTCCGCGTGGAGGAAGACATGCCGATTGAATCCGGGATGCTCACCCGCTCGCTGGAGGGCGCCCAGAAGAAGGTGGAAACCTACTACTACGACATCCGCAAGCAGGTGTTTGAGTATGACGAAGTGATGAATAATCAGCGCAAAGCGGTTTATACAGAACGCCGCCGGGTGCTGGAGGGCCGTGAGCTCAAGCAACAGGTGATCGGCTATGGCGAACGCACCATCGACGACATCGTGGAGGCCTACGTGAATCCGGATCTGCCGCCGGAAGAGTGGGATCTCAGCCGCCTGGTGGAGAAGGTGAAGGAGTTCATCTATCTCCTCGAAGACCTTGAACCCAAGCAGCTCCAGGGCCTGGGGGTCGAGGAGCTCAAGGCCTTCCTGCAGGAGCAGATGCGCAATGCCTATGACATCAAGGAGGGTCAGATCGAGCAGCAGCGCCCAGACCTGATGCGCCAGGCCGAGCGCTTCTTCATCCTGCAGCAGATCGACACCCTCTGGCGCGAGCACCTGCAGGCGATGGATGCCCTGCGGGAGTCGGTGGGCCTGCGCGGCTACGGCCAGAAAGACCCGCTGATCGAATACAAGAACGAGGGCTACGACATGTTCCTCGAGATGATGACCCAGATGCGCCGCAACGTGATCTACTCGATGTTCATGTTCCAGCCGGCGCCTGCACCCCAGCGCGCCACCGTCTGAGCGCTAGCGGGTGGTGCCGGGGTTGTCGCCCAGGAACTCGAGGATCTCGCGGTCCTTGAGGCTCTGGGCCTCGCCGCGGCAGGGGTCAGGCAGCGGCCGCCCGGCGGCGATCTCCCGCAGGCAGGCCTGGGCCCGGGCCAGCTCCCCCTCCAGGTTGTCGATCCGCTCCATCAGGTTGCGGATCACGCGGGCCTCGGTGTCCGGCAGGGCGGAGTGGGCCAGGGGATCCACCCGCACGCCGCTCTGGTGCACGACCCGGCCGGGAATGCCCACCACCGTGCTGTCCGGGCCCACGTCCCGCAGCAGCACGGAGCCGGCGCCGATGCGGGTGTTGGCGCCCACCGTGATCGCGCCAAGCACCTTGGCGCCCGCCCCCACCACCACGTTCTCCGCCAGGGTGGGGTGACGCTTGCCGTGGGCCTTGCCCGTGCCGCCCAGGGTCACGCCCTGATACAGCAGGCAGTTGTTGCCCACCTCAGTGGTTTCACCGATCACCACGCCCATGCCGTGGTCGATGAACACGCCATGGCCGATCCGGGCGCCGGGGTGAATTTCGATGCCGGTGAGCAGGCGGCCCAACTGGCTGAGCAGCCGCGGCAGGATCGGCAGCCCGGTGCTCCAGAGCCGGTGGCTGATGCGATGCAGCACCAGGGCATGCAGCCCCGGATAACACAACAGGATCTCCAGCACCCCGCGGGCGGCAGGATCCCGATCCTTGATGATCGCCAGGTCGGCCTGGATTGCCTTGAGCATGCAGGCATCCTGCCGGACCCTGGAGGCGTTTGACCGAGGGGCACCCGCTCGTGCATGATCAGCTGGTCGGCGTCGCCGGCCCAGTCCCGTCAGCGGTTTCAGCCGCAGGCCGTTCGGGATTGCGGATGTAGCTCAGTGGTAGAGCATCTCCTTGCCAAGGAGAGGGTCGAGAGTTCGAATCTCTTCATCCGCTTTTCAGCCCTCAGGCGGCCAGCACGCCGATCTCCTTGCGCAGCTGGTCGATGGTGGCGCCGCCGAGGTAGCTCTGGGCGCAGTGCACCACGGGCATGCGCATCAGCTGGGAGCGGTTCTGGCGCAGGCTCTGCTCCACCAGCGGCAGGCTCGGCCGGTCGCAGAGCACATGGCCCGCCGCCCGCAGCAGCGCCAGCAGGCGGCTGCCGGTGTCGGGATTGGCGGTCATCACCAGCAGCTCATTGCCCCGCAGGCTGTGCAGGATCACCTCGGCGGCCCGCAGCACCCCCGGACTGATGCTCACCAGGCCCACGCAGCTGCCGGAGCGCAGCTCCTTGAGCAGGTTGAGCTCCTGGTGGAAGTCGTTGAGATCCACCGGCACCGCCCGCACCCCATGGCGCTTGGCGATCGCCTCCACCGGCTGCAGGAAGTAGCGGCTGGTCACCACCGTGCCGTTGTTGGAGGTTTCCAGCACACCCTCCAGCTCTTCCATCGGCACCACTTCCACCGGCACCTCGAGGCTGGGCGCAAGCTCTTCGGCGATCAGCAGGGAGGCGCCGATGTCTTCCCGTGGCGTGCTCACCAGTACTCGGGCGCCACAGCGCAGCCGCCAGTCGATCTCGCGGGTCAGCATGTCGCGGGCCTGCTGCAGGGTGCAGCCCCCGTTCAGCAGGCCGTCAATGCTCTCACGCACCTGGCGTTCCGCGTCCGGCAGCACCCGGTTGCGGGGGCCGGGCGGTGGCTTGATCTCACGCGGCTTCTGCTGGTCGCGCACGTAGATGCCGGAGCCCGCCATGGCTTCCACCACGCCGTCGGTTTCCAGCTGCCGATACACCTTGCTGATCGTGTTGCGGTGCAGACCGGTCTGCATGGCCAGCTGGCGCGTGCTCGGCAAGCGGTGGCCCGGGGGGTAGTGACGCGCCGCGATCGCGAAGCAGATCTGGTTGTACAGCTGGGTCGACGCCGGGATATCGCTTTCCTGTTGGATGTGAAATCGCACGCAGGAGTGAACCAGGGGAGCAGGGGCTCACCTTACGGAGCCTGAGCCCTGCGGACAATCCCCCCGTTGGCATACGGAGCTGTGCCGGTTCGTGGTCAGAATCCCCCTGAACTGCCTCTTGCCGATGGCTGATTCCGCCTCCCGCCCGGTGCTCTCGGCCTGGCAGCAGCTGCCGGGCGACCACCAGCCGTCCCTGCGCTGCTGGTGGTCGCGGCCGGCCAGCGGCGCCCCCCGGGCTGCCGTGCTGGTGCTGCCTGAGGTGTTCGGTGTCAATGCCTGGGTGCGCAGCGTGGCCGACCGCCTGGCGGCCGAGGGCTATGCCGCCCTGGCCCTGCCGATCTTTGCCCGCACCGCGCCGCAGTTCGAGGTGGGCTACGACGCCGCCGGCCTGGAGCTCGGCCGCCGGCACCGCGACCAGGTGACGGCCGCCGGCTGCCTCGAAGACGCCCGCCGCGCCATCGCCTGGCTGCAGGGCCAGCCCGGGTTGGAGGGCCGCCCTGTGGGCTGTGTGGGCTTCTGCTTCGGCGGCCACCTGGCCCTGCTGGTGGCCGGCCTGGAGGGGGTGGCCGCCACCTGCGACTTCTATGGCGCCAGGGTCTCGGTGTTCCGCCCCGGGGGTGGACCGCCCAGCCTGGAGCAGCTGCCTGGGATCTCCGGGGATCTGCTCTGCCTCTGCGGGGAAGACGATCCGCTCATGCCTGAGCCGGAGCGGCAGGCCATCGCCGCCGCCCTCGAGGCCGACAGCCGCCGCGATCCGGCTCGCCTGCGCCGTCTGGTGCTGGCCCCCGGCGCCGGCCACGGCTACATGTGCGAGCAGCGCGCCGACCACAACCCCTCAGCGGCGGCCGAGGGTTGGCGGCTGATGCTGGAGCTGTTCGCCCGCCGCCTGGGCTGAGCCGCTGCTGCACTAGGGCGTCGCCGGGCTGGATCCGCCGCCTGGGGGTTCCGCGTTTCTGGACTCGACGGTTCTGGTCACCACCCGAGCGGCTGTCTTGACGGGCACCGGCTTGGGAGTGGCGGGCTTGCCCGCAGCAGGGGCCGAGCCCGGCTTGGGCACCGCCGCCTTGCGCGGGGTGAGAAACATGATCATGTTGCGCCCCTCCCGCTTGGGGGGCTGCTGGATTTCAGCCGCCATCTCCAGATCGCGGGCCATGCGGTGCAGCAACACCTCCGCCAGGGCGGTGTGCTGAATCTCGCGCCCCCGGAAGATCACCGTGCACTTCACTTTATCGCCGGCCTTGAGAAAGCGGGAAGCCTGGCCGATACGCACATCATAATCGTGCTGGTCAATCTTGTAGCGCATCTTCACTTCTTTGACCTCCGTTTGATGCGACTTCTTCTTGGCTTCCTTGGCTTTCTTTTCCTGCTCGAACTTATACTTGCCGTAGTCCATGATCCGGCACACGGGCGGATCGGCCTTCTCGCTCACTAGCACCAGATCAAGCTCCCGGTCTTTGGCCACATCCAGGGCCGCCTCGCGGGTGATCACTCCCAGTTGACTGCCGTCGGCGTCGACCACCCTGAGCTGGGGGTAGTTGATGCGCTCATTGATGTTGGGCAGCTCCCGAACGGGAGCACGGCGGTCAAAACGGGGACGGGGCATTCAGTGGGGTGAGGATCTGGGGGGTGAGGGGTCTGTCGGGTGCAGGGCTCTGGCAGCCCCTCACAAGCACACCTTTCACCCTAGAACGGCTTCGACCTGCTGCAACGCCTGCTCCAGCCTTTGGTCGGTTTCGTGGCCGCTCAGCCACACGGGGCGGTGTTGCCGGCGGAACCAGGTGCGCTGGCGCTTGGCGAACTGCAGGGTGCGCCGGGTGGTGAGGGCCTGGGCTTCGGCCTCGCTCAGGCTGCCCGCCAGCAGCTGCCGCGCTTCGCCGTAGCCGATCGTGTCGAGCAGGGGCAGCCCGGCCCCGTAGCGGCCGATCAGAGCTGCCGTTTCGGCCACCAGCCCCTGGGCGTACATGGCCTCGGTGCGGGCGCTGATGCGGCTGCGCAGGTCGGCGGGGTCGAGGCCCAGCTCCAGCACCCTCCAGGCCGGGGGTGAGCTGCCCTGCTGGCTGGAGAGGGGCTGGCCCGTGGCATAGAGCACTTCCAGGGCCCGCTGGGTGCGCACGGCATCAGCGGCGGCGATCCTGGCCCCGCTGGCCGGATCGCTGGCCCGCAGCAGCTGGTGACAGGTGGGTTGACCAAGGGCGCTGAGCTGGGAGCGCAGGGCCGGCTGGGGTGCCACGGCCGGCGGCCGCAGCCCCTGCAGCAGGGCCTTGAGGTAGAGACCGCTGCCCCCGGCCAGCAGGGCCATGGCGCCCCGCTGCTGGAGACGCTGGTGTTCGCGGGCGATCAGGGGTTCGGCCAGGCGCCGGAACTGCTCGAGGTTGAGGGGCTGATCGGGGTCGCTCACGTCCAGCAGTTCGTGGCGCACCTGCCGCTGCTGGGCGGCAGTGGGCTTGGCGGTGCCCACGTCCATGCCGCGGTAGAGCTGGCGGGAATCCACGTTCAGCACGGCCAGGTTCAGGGCCTGAGCCAGGGCGATGGCCAGCTCGGTCTTGCCGCTGGCGGTGGGACCCAGCAGGGCAATCACCAGGGGCCGCTGGTCGGGACGCTCAGCGGGGCGATCAGCGCTGGTTGGCAGGGGCGCATCGAGGGCCATTTCCCCACAGTGCCAGGTGGCCCTCATACCCCCTGGCGGGTGGGCTGGCGATGGTAGATTGCCCACCGTAGAAGGGGTTTCACCACTTCTCACCCCCTCTTGTCCAGGGCGAGTCGCCGCCTCTGCCCGACCCCTGGAAAGCACCCCCCGCATGAGCGAAGCCACGAAAGTTCAGGCCGCGTACGGCGCCGAGCAGATCCAGGTGCTTGAAGGCCTGGAACCGGTGCGCAAGCGACCCGGGATGTACATCGGCACCACCGGGCCCCGGGGCCTCCACCACCTCGTCTACGAGGTGGTGGACAACGCCGTGGATGAGGCCCTCGCCGGCCACTGTGACCAGATCCTGGTGGTGCTCAACGACGACGGCTCCTGTGCCGTCACCGACAACGGCCGCGGCATCCCCACCGACATCCACCCCCGCACCGGCAAGAGCGCCCTGGAAACGGTGCTCACGGTGCTGCACGCCGGCGGCAAGTTCGGCTCCGGCGGCTACAAGGTGTCCGGCGGCCTGCACGGGGTGGGCGTGTCCGTGGTCAACGCCCTCTCGGAGTGGGTGGAGGTCAAGGTTTACCGCCAAGACCAGGTGCACACGCAGCGCTTTGAGCGCGGCGCCCCGATCGGCACCCTCGTCTCCGTTCCAGGCGAGGCGGGGCGCACGGGCACGTCGGTGTGCTTCAAGCCCGACATTGAGATCTTCACGGTCGGCATTGTCTTCGACTACGCCACCCTCTCCTCGAGGCTGCGCGAACTCGCTTACCTCAACGGCGGCGTACGTATCGTCTTCCGCGATGAGCGCAGCTCGGCCCGCAACGTCGCCGGCGAAGCCCATGAGGAGATCTACTTCTATCAAGGCGGCATCCGCGAGTATGTGGCCTACATGAATGCGGAGAAAGACCCTCTGCACCCTGACATCATCTATGTGAATGCCGAAAAGGAAGGCGTTCAGGTGGAGGCCGCCCTGCAGTGGTGCGTGGATGCCTACTCCGACAGCATCCTGGGCTTCGCCAACAACATTCGCACCGTCGACGGGGGCACCCACATCGAGGGGCTCAAGACGGTGCTGACGCGCACCCTCAATGTGTTTGCCAAGAAGCGTGGCAAGCGCAAGGATGCCGATAGCAATCTGGCCGGTGAAAATATTCGCGAGGGCCTCACCGCCGTGTTGTCGGTGAAGGTGCCTGAGCCCGAGTTTGAAGGTCAGACCAAGACCAAGCTCGGCAACACCGAGGTGCGCGGCATCGTCGACACCCTGGTGGGAGAAGCCCTGGGCGAATTCCTGGAATTCAACCCCTCCGTGATCGACCTGATCCTCGAGAAGGCAATCCAGGCCTTTAATGCCGCTGAGGCCGCCCGCCGCGCCCGCGAGCTGGTACGCCGCAAGAGCGTGCTGGAGAGTTCCACCCTGCCCGGCAAGCTCTCCGACTGTTCCTCCCGTGATCCCTCCGAGTCTGAGATCTACATCGTGGAGGGGGATTCGGCCGGAGGCTCCGCCAAGCAGGGCCGCGACCGCCGCTTCCAGGCGATCCTGCCGCTGCGAGGCAAGATCCTCAACATCGAGAAAACAGACGATGCCAAGATCTACAAGAACACGGAGATCCAGGCCCTGATTACCGCCCTGGGCCTGGGCATCAAGGGGGAAGAGTTCGACGAAAAAAATCTGCGCTACCACCGCATCGTGATCATGACCGATGCTGACGTGGATGGTGCCCACATCCGCACCCTGATCCTCACCTTCTTCTTCCGCTATCAGAAGGCCCTGGTGGAAGGTGGCTACATCTACATCGCCTGCCCACCCCTCTACAAAGTGGAAAGGGGCAAGAAGCATGTTTATTGCTATAACGAGGCCGATCTCAAGGCCACCATCGATGAGTTTGGCGAGAAGGCCAACTACAACATTCAGCGCTTCAAGGGTCTCGGCGAAATGATGCCCAAGCAGCTCTGGGAAACCACCATGGATCCCGAAACCCGCATGATGAAACGCGTCGAAATCGAAGACGCCCTGGAGGCTGATCGGATCTTCACGATCCTGATGGGCGACAAGGTGGCGCCCCGCCGCGAGTTCATCGAAACCCACAGCGCCGAACTCGACCTGGCCCAGCTGGACATCTGAATGGGTCCCGTCGCACCCCTGCTCACACCCTGGCGCTGGGCGGCCCTGCTGGGATTCGCTCTGGTGGCGCCGGCTGGCCTGCCCGCCGGGGGCGGCGACTGGCGCATGCCTGAGCTGCGCCGTCGTCAGAGCAGCCGCGAACCCCTGCTCAGCCCAGTTCCCCTGGCGCTGCGCTGCGCTCCCGAGCGCCAGGCGCCCACGATCACTGCGGCGGCAGCCGGCGAGCCGCTGCGGGTGCTGCGCGCCTGGTCGCGCCAGGACGGCGAACGCTGGCTGCAGGTGGAGCTGGCCAGCCCGGGCGGCCAGCGTCGGGGCTGGCTGCCGGGCTGATCAGGATCAGGCGGCCAGGGCCGCTTCGATGGCCGCCGTGAGCTCACCGGCCTCGGGTTCCACGCCGCTCTTGAAGCGGGCCAGCACCGTGCCGTCCTTGCCCACCAGGAATTTCTCGAAGTTCCAGGCCACGGGCCCGCTCGGCTCCGCCTGGGTGAGGGTGGTGTAAGGGTCTTCCGCCATCGCCACCTTGTCGAACAGGGTGAAACTGGCGCCGTAGGTGCTGGAGCAGAACTGCTGGATCTCTTCGAGGGTGCCGGGCTCCTGGGCCCCGAAGTCGTTGCAGGGGAAGCCGAGCACGGCCAGGCCCTGGGGGCCGTAGGTCTCGTTCAGTTTCTGGAGCCCGGCGTACTGGCGGGTGAAACCACAGCGGCTGGCCAGGTTCACGATCAGCAGCACCTGGCCGCCCCACTCGCCCAGGCGGCGCTCGCGGCCGGCGGCGTCGCGCACCACCACATCGCTCACGTTCACGCTCATGCTGGCTGGAGTTCCGGAGGCCGAACACTAGCGGCTGACCGCCAGGCGCCGGCCCATAAACTCGTGAGTTCCTGGGCTGAGAGCCGATGAGCGAGGCGAAGGCCCCGAACCAGGAGCTCTCCGGCGTCGGCCGCGTCATGGTTGCTGAGATGGTGTCTCGCCAGCTGGCCACCCTGCTGGAGGCCGGCAACTATGACGGCGCCAAGCTGCTGCTGCAGCCCGTGCAGGAGGTGGACATCGCCGAGGCGATCGGCACGCTGCCGCGCACCCTGCAGGCCCTGGCCTTCCGGCTGCTGCCCAAGGACGAGGCCATCGAGGTCTACGAATACCTCGACGGTGCGGTGCAGCAGAGCCTGCTCGACCGGCTGCGCTCCGGCGAGGTGCTGGAGCTGGTGGAGAGCATGTCGCCGGATGATCGGGTGCGGCTGTTCGATGAGTTGCCGGCCAAGGTGGTGCGCCGGCTGCTGGCGGAGCTGAGCCCGGCCGAGCGCAGGGTCACCGCCCAGCTGCTGGGCTACGCCGCCGAGACGGCGGGGCGCCTGATGACCACGGAATTCATTGATCTGAAGGAGTTCCACAGCGCCGCCCAGGCCCTTGAACTGGTGCGCCGCCGCGCCCGCGACACCGAGACCATCTATTCCCTCTATGTGACCGACGGCTCGCGCTATCTCACCGGCATCCTGTCGCTGCGGGACCTGGTGGTGGCCGACCCCCAGGACCGCATCGGCGATGTGATGACCCGGGAGGTGGTGAGCGTGTCCACCGAGACCGACCAGGAGGAGGTGGCCCGCGCCATCCAGCGCTACGACTTCCTGGCCGTGCCCGTGGTGGACCGCGAGGAGCGGCTGGTGGGGATCGTCACGGTGGACGACGTGATCGACGTGATCGAGCAGGAGGCCACCCGTGACCTCTACGCCGCCGGCGCCGTGCAGGCCGGCGATGAGGACGACTATTTCCAGAGCAACCTGTTCACCGTGGCTCGGCGCCGGGTCGTGTGGCTCTCGGTGCTGGTGGTGGCCAACGGCTTCACCTCCGAGGTGATCGCCCTGCAGGGCGAGGTGCTCAACCAGGTGGTGCTGCTGGCGGCCTTCATTCCGTTGCTGATCGGCACCGGCGGCAACGTCGGCGCCCAGAGCTCCACCGTGGTGATCCGCGGCCTCAGCACCCAGCGGATCCAGGCCCTGGGGGCCTGGCGCACGATCGTGCGGGAGGCGGTGGCCGGAGCCCTGCTGGGCCTGCTGATGCTGGTGGTGGTGGTGCCCTGGGCCTGGTGGCGCGGCGAAGGCCCCCTGGTGGGGCTCTCGGTGGGGATCAGCCTGCTGGCGATCACCACCCTGGCGGCCACGGCAGGGGCGGCGCTGCCGCTGCTCTTCGATCGTCTCAAGCTGGATCCGGCGCTGATGTCGGCACCCTTCATCACCACCGCCACCGATGTGGCCGGGGTGTTCATCTACCTGAGCACCGCGGGCTGGCTGATCGGCCACTTCGGCATGGGCTGAGGGGCCCCGGGCCGCCGTTTGGGCCTAGATGAGAGAGCGTTCACACTTCTTCAGGTTAGGCTTAACCAAAGTTCAAGGGCCAGAAGCATGACGATCGCCATCGCCCCCACCCCCATCACCGCCCCCCGCGGCCAGCGCTCCGAGCGTCCGGCCCGCTCGATGCCGGCCGTGGATGGAGACCTGGTGCGCAGCTACCTGCGGGACATCGGCCGGGTGCCGTTGCTGAGCCATGAGCAGGAGATCACCCTGGGCCGCCAGGTGCAGGAGCTGATGGCTCTTGAGGAGATCGAACAGGAGCTGACGATGCGTGCCGGGGGTACGGCGCCGGAGCGGCCGGAGCTGGCGGCGGCGGCGGGCCTGAGCCTGCCGGTGCTGAAGAAGCGTCTGCAGGCGGGCCGCCGTGCCAAGGAGCGGATGGTGGCGGCGAACCTGCGGCTGGTGGTGAGCGTGGCGAAGAAATACACCAAGCGGAACATGGAGCTGCTGGACCTGATCCAGGAGGGCACGATCGGCCTGGTGCGGGGTGTGGAGAAGTTCGACCCGACGCGGGGCTACAAGTTCAGTACGTATGCGTACTGGTGGATCCGGCAGGGGATCACGCGGGCGATCGCGGAGAAGAGCCGCACGATCCGGCTGCCGATCCACATCACCGAAACGCTGAACAAGCTGAAGAAGGGTCAGCGGGAACTGAGCCAGGAGCTGGGCCGCACGCCCACGGTGAGCGAGCTGGCGGTGTTTGTGGAGCTGCCGGAGGAGGAGGTGAAGGACCTGCTGTGCCGGGCGCGGCAGCCGGTGAGCCTGGAGACGAAGGTGGGTGACGGCGAGGACACGGAACTGCTCGACCTGCTGGCCGGTGATGGGGAGCTGCCGGAGGAGCGTGTGGACGGAGAGTGCCTGAAGGGCGACCTGCGTGCGCTGCTGGAGCAGCTGCCTGAACTGCAGGGCCGGGTGCTGAAGATGCGCTACGGCATCGATCCCGCGTCGGCCGAGATGGCTGAGCCGATGAGCCTCACCGGGATCGGTCGCGTGCTGGGCATCAGCCGCGACCGCGTGCGCAACCTCGAGCGCGATGGTCTGGCCGGCCTGCGCCGTCTGGGCAGCGCCGTGGAGGCCTATGTGGCCAGCTGAGCTCGGCTGCCGCTGAGCTCGTCAGCTGCAGGGTTAGCGTCGCCCCGAAGCCCTGCGGCCCCCAGTCCCCGTCGCTGCCCATGCCGCCTGAGTCGCTGCTGTCCTGGTTGGACCATCGCCGCCGGCTCTGCGACATGGATGTGGAGGAGATCCCCTGGCGGCAGTCGCGGGAGTGGCACTACAGCGGTGGCGCCCTGCAGCACCACTCGGGTGGCTTCTTCAGCATCGTGGGGGTCCAGGCCGAAACCGGCTCCGGCGTCACCCTGCGCCAGCCCCTGATCAACCAGCCTGAGATCGGCATCCTCGGCTTTCTGCTGCAGCGCCGCGGCGGCGTGCCCCATCTGCTGATCCAGGCCAAGCCGGAACCGGGCAACATCGGCCTCTGTCAGGCCGCTCCCTCGGTGCAGGCCACCCGCAGCAACTACCAGCGCCTGCACCACGGCAAGGCCACCCCGTTTCTCGACTTCTTCACCGGCCATGCGGCCGCCCTGGTGCATGCCGACAGCCTGCAGTCCGAGCAGGGCACCCGCTTCCTGGGCAAGTACAACCGCAACATGACGGTGGAAGTGCCACCGGAGCTGCCCCTCGACACGCCGGAGGGGTATCACTGGGCCCCGGTACCCGAGGTGTGTGCCCTGCTGGGCAGCGACTTCCAGATCAACACCGATGCCCGCTCGGTGCTGGCCAGCTCCGACTGGTCGCTGCTGGCCGGCGGCACGGTGCCCTTCGGCCGCTGGCACGGTCAGGGGGGGATCGGTGAGAGCCTGCTGCGCTCCCACGCGGCGCCGGCCGGCCAGGCCCACAGCAGCGAGCAGACCATCCTGGCGGCGCTGGAGCAGCTGCGCCAGGCCTACCCCTTCCAGGTGCGCACCGTGTCGCTGGATCGGGAGCTGGACTGGCTGGAGGGCCGCCAGCCGCGCCTGCTGGGGCCAGCGGGCAGCTTCGATGTGCGCCAGGTGGCCGTGCGCTCCAGCGAACGCGAGGTGCAGAGCTGGGATCAGCCGATCGTGGCCCAGGAGCGCCAGGGCACGGCGGTGCTGCTGGGGCGCCACGTCAACGGAGTGCTGCACCTGCTGTTCCGCTGCCGCGCTGAGATCGGCTTCCGCGAGGGTTTTCAGTACGGCCCGGCCCTTCAGGATGCCGGCGGAGCCCCCTCGCCGGTGCCGGAACTCGATGCTGAGGAGCTCGTGCTGCAGGAACTCCTGGGGCGGGCCACCCCCTTGCTCAGCAGCCTCCATTCCGATGAGGGAGGGCGCTTCTACCGCTCCGTCGCCCGCTACAGCATCGCCCTGATGGCGGAGGACGATGCGCTGCCCAGCTCGCCATCACTGGGCTGGATGACCCTCGGCCAGATCGAGCGGCTGCTCAAGCGCCAGGGCGTGTTCTCCAATGAGGCGCGCAGCCTGATCTCGATGCTGCTGGCTTACCTGTGAGCGCCGTGCTGCCCCCGGCCGCCCGCGTCAGTTTCGTGATCGCCACCTACCAACGGGTGGATGCCCTGCGCAGCACCCTGCGGGCGCTGCAGCTGCAGACCTGTGCCGACTGGGAGGCCGTGGTGGTGGGCGACTGCTGCGCGCCTGACACGGGCGCCATGCTCGCTGAGCTGGCTGATGCCCGCCTGCGCTACTACAACCTGAGCGAGCGCTTCGGGGAGCAGTCGGGCCCCAATTCCTTCGGGCTGGCCCTGGCCAGGGCGCCGGTAGTGTGTTTCCTCAACCACGACGACCTGCTGCTGCCGGATCACCTGGAACTGGGCCTGCAGCGGCTTGAGCAGAGCGGCGCCGACCTGCTGCTGGCGCCGGCCCTGAAGCTGGCCACCTGCCACGAAGCGCCCGATGGTTCAATTCGGCCCGTGTTCATGAAGCGCCTCACGATCGGCCCCGAGCTCAGGGATCTGCGCCTGCTGCTCCGCCCCGAAGACCTCTACTACGACCCCAGCAGTTTCTGGCTGGTGCGCACGGCCTACGCCCGCCGCGTCGGCCCCTGGATCCATTCCAGCCGCCTCTGGCGCACCTCCCTGCGCGACTGGCTGCTGCGCGCCTGGCGCCTGGGCGGCCGTTTCGTCTTCACGCCAGACCTCGCCGGCATCCGGGTGGTGAGCCACAACCACCGCGGCAGCCGCCATCGCTACAACGCCCTCACCCCGGAGCACCAGCGGCTGATCCGCCTGTTCGAATCGCTCAGCCCCGAGCAGCTGCGCCAGCGGCTTCCGCGCAAGCTGCGCCAGACCGCCGCCCAGCTCGGCCGTCCCATCGGCCGGCGTGAGCGGCCTGCCGCCCTGACCCCGGGCCTGCGGCTGCAGGCGCTGCTCTATCGCCTGCTGGGCTTCGACTGGCAGGTGCTGCGCTGGCGTCGCCAGGGGGTGGAGCCCGGTGCCTACCACTCCCGGCTGCTGCGCCAGCGCACCGGAGAAACCCTGGCGCTGGTGCCGGATCTGGCCAGGCTGCTGGCCGAACCTGAGCGCTACCGGGAGGCGTCTGTTCCCGGTTCCCAGCAGGCGCGGTAGGGGGAAGCAGGGAATGGGGGCTAGCTCGGCGGTGGCGTGGAGCCTGGAGGCGGCCACGGAGCGGCTCAGCGGCCAGGCGCCGCTGCTGCGCAGCCGGCTGCTGGCCTGGTGGCGCCTGGAGGGACGCCATGACCTCCCCTGGAAGCTGCATGCCGATGGCCGCCCGCCCCAGCCCGGCGAGGTCCTCGATCCCTGGGGGATCTGGGTGGCCGAGATCATGCTGCAGCAGACCCAGCTGCAGGTGGCGCTCTCCTACTGGCAGCGCTGGATGGCGGCCTTCCCGAGCCTGGAGGCCCTGGCGGGCGCCGAGCAGCATCAGGTGCTGCTGCTCTGGCAGGGCCTCGGCTACTAGGCCCGGGCGCGGCGGTTGCATCAGGGGGCCAGGCAGCTGTTGACGCAGGCCCCGCCTGACCAGGCCTCTCAAGGCCAAGCCTCTCAAGGCCAAGCCCTGCGCGACCCCTGGCCGCGGCAGCTGGAGGGCTGGCTGGCGCTGCCGGGGGTGGGCCCCAGCACCGCCGGCAGCATCCTCTCCTCGGCCTACGACCTGCCCCACCCGATCCTGGACGGCAACGTGCGGCGGCTGCTGGCGCGGCTGCTGGCCTGCCCCCAGCCCCCGGCCCGCCAGCAGGCGGCGTACTGGCAGCTGAGCCACACCCTCCTGGATCGCCGCCATCCCCGCGCCTTCAACCAGGCCCTGATGGACCTGGGCGCCAGCGTCTGCACCCCCCGCCAACCGCGCTGCGGGGTCTGCCCCTGGCAGGGCCACTGCGCTGCCTACGCTGCCGGCGATCCCGCCCGCTTCCCCGTGAAGGATGCCGCCAAGACCGTGCCCTTCCAGGTGATCGGGGTGGGGGTGGTGCTCGACGCCGACGGCCGGGTGCTGATCGATCAGCGCCTGCCGGAGGGCCTGCTGGGGGGGCTGTGGGAGTTTCCCGGCGGCAAGCAGGAGCCCGGCGAGGCGATTGCGGCCACCATCGCCCGCGAACTGCGCGAGGAACTGGCCATCGAGGTGCAGGTGGGTGAGGAGCTGATCCGCCTCGAGCACGCCTACAGCCACAAGCGGCTGCGCTTCGTGGTGCACCTCTGCCGCTGGAGCAGTGGCGAGCCCCAGCCCCTGGCCAGCCAGCAGGTGCGCTGGGTGCGGCCGGAGCAGCTGGCGGACTTTCCCTTCCCGGCGGCGAACGCCCGCATCATTGCCGCCCTGCAGGACCGGCTTGCCCGGGGGCTGGTGGAGCCCGGCTGACGCCGACTCGGCCCTGGGCCAGCCTGGGGGGAACTGGCCCCGCTCCCATGGCTGCCTCACCACCGCTGGTGCTCTGCCTCGGCGAGGCGCTGGTGGATCGCCTGGGACCCCTGGGCGGCGATCCCGCCAGCGCCCCTGCCGGCGACTGCGACGACCGCCTCGGTGGCGCCCCCGCCAATGTGGCCTGCGCCCTGGCCCGCCTGGGCAGGCAGGCGGCCTTCCTGGGCCGGCTGGGCCGGGACCCGGCTGGCGAGGCCCTGGCGGCGCTGTTCCGGGCCCGGGGCGTCGACACCAGCGGCCTGCAGTGGGATGCCGAGCGGCCCACCCGCATCGTGCTGGTGCGCCGTGACCTGGCCGGCGAGCGCCAGTTCGGTGGCTTCGCGGGCAACCGTGGCGAGGGCTTCGCCGACGAGGCCCTGCAGGCCGTCACCCTGCCGCAGCAGGCCAGCTGGTTGCTGGTGGGCACCCTGCCCCTGGCCGGCGGCGCCGCGGCGGCCCTGGAGCGTGCCGTGGAGCAGGCCGGAATCGCCGGCGTGGCCCTGGCGGTGGATGTCAACTGGCGACCCACCTTCTGGGATGACACGGCGCCGCCGGACGCGGCTCCCAGGCCGGAGCAGGCCGCTGCCATGCTCGCCCTGCTGCAGCGGGCCACCCTGCTCAAGTGCGCCGCCGAAGAGGCGCAGTGGCTGTTCGGCAGTGCCGATCCAGAGCAGGTTCGGGCGGCCCTGCCCCAGCAGCCGGCCGTGGTGGTCACCGATGGGGCGGCGCCGCTGCGCTGGTGCCTGGGACGATCCAGTGGCGTCATGGCCCCCTACCGGGTGCCGGTGCTCGACAGCACCGGGGCCGGGGATGCGTTCACGGCCGGGCTGCTGCATGGCCTGGTGGCCAGGCCTGATCTGCTGGGTGGCCAGGACGGGCTGGCGGTGGAGCAGCTGATGCGCTTCGCCAGCGGCTGCGGCGCCCTGGTGTGCCAGGGGGCCGGCGCCATCGATCCCCAGCCCACTGCCGCTCAGGTGGAGGCCTTTCTGGCGGCTCGGCAGAGCGGGCCTCCGCACTGATCGGCGGAGCCGGGCTCAGGTCGGGCTAGCGAGCCTTGGCCGGGCGCCAGAGCAGGGCCTGGCGGCCGGCCTCGGGGTCGGCGCCATCCAGCAGCTGCAGCTCCAGCCACCAGGCCTCGCTGGGGGGCAGGCTCAGCCGCTCGGGCCATTCCACGGCCAGCACGGCGCCCAGCTCAAGCGCACTTTCCTCTTCCTGGGCCAGCAGCTCATCGGCCGCGCCCGCCTGCTCCAGCCGGTAGAGATCGAGGTGCACAAGCGGCCGCGCCGCTGCATCGGCTCCCCGCGGCAGGTAGTGCTGGGCCAGGGCGAAGGTGGGGCTGGTGATCGGTTCGTCGATGCCCAGGGCCGTGGCCAGGCCCTGCACCAGGCAGGTCTTGCCGCTGCCGAGGTCGCCCTGCAACAGCAGCATCGGCGCCTGGGCCGCCAGCCCCGGGCCCGTGGGCTTCAGCCACAGCGCCAGCGCCGCCCCCAGGGCCCGGGTGGCGCAGGCATCGGCGAGCTGCTGGCGGCGCCAGGGCGGGCTGGAGGGGCTCACGCGAATCGGGAAGCTGTCTGTAGATTGCCGCTCAAGCGAGCCCGAAGCCTCGGCGTCTCTGCAGATATTTCCCCAACCACGCCCTCCCAGCCGGGAGTGAGCTGTTCTTCAGGAGTCCCAACCATGGTGGCCACCCCCACTGCGCCCACGCTGCAGACCACATCGTCGTATGTGATCGCCGACATCGACCTCGCTGACTTCGGTCGCAAGGAGATCGCCATCGCCGAAACGGAGATGCCGGGCCTGATGGCCCTGCGCCGCAGCTTCGGCGCCCAGCAGCCCCTCAAGGGCGCCCGCATCGCCGGGTCGCTGCACATGACGATCCAGACGGCCGTTCTGATCGACACCCTCACGGCCCTCGGCGCCGAGGTGCGCTGGGCCAGCTGCAACATCTTCTCCACCCAGGACCACGCCGCCGCCGCGATCGCCGCCAGCGGCGTGCCTGTGTTCGCCTACAAGGGCGAAAGCCTCGATGAATACTGGGCCTTCACCCACCGCATCCTCGAGTGGGGCGATGGCGGCACGCCCAACATGATCCTCGACGACGGTGGCGATGCCACCGGTCTGGTGATTCTCGGCACCAAGGCCGAGCAGGATCCCTCCGTTCTCGATCACCCCTCCAACGAAGAGGAAACCGCTCTCTTCAACAGCATCCGCCAGAAGCTCGCGGTCCAGCCGGGCTTCTACTCCCGCATCCATGCCGCCATCCAGGGCGTCACCGAGGAAACCACCACGGGTGTGGCGCGGCTGTACCAGCTTCAGAAGGCCGGTGAACTCCCCTTCCCGGCGATCAACGTCAACGATTCGGTCACCAAGAGCAAGTTCGACAACCTCTACGGCTGCCGCGAATCCCTGGTGGATTCGATCAAGCGCGCCACCGACGTGATGGTGGCCGGCAAGGTGGCCCTGGTGATGGGCTACGGCGATGTGGGCAAGGGCTCGGCCCAGTCGCTCAGAGGCCTCGGCGCCACGGTGATGATTGCCGAGATCGACCCCATCTGCGCCCTGCAGGCGGCCATGGAGGGCTACCGCGTGGTGCGCCTCGACGACGTGGTGGCCGACGTGGACATCTTCGTGACCGCCACCGGCAACTTCCAGGTGATCCGCCACGAGCACCTGATCCGCATGAAGGATCAGGCGATCGTCTGCAACATCGGCCACTTCGACAACGAGATCGATGTGGCGTCCCTGAAGCAGTACAGCTGGGACAACATCAAGCCCCAGGTGGATCACATCCTGCTGCCCAGCGGCAACCGGATCATCCTGCTGGCTGAGGGCCGGCTGGTGAACCTGGGCTGCGCCACCGGTCACCCCAGCTTCGTGATGAGCAACTCCTTCACCAACCAGGTGCTGGCCCAGATCGAGCTGTTCACCAAGGGGGACCACTACGGCAAGGAGGTGTACGTGCTGCCCAAGCACCTCGATGAGATGGTGGCCCGCCTGCACCTCGAGAAGATCGGCGCCCGGCTCACCGAGCTCAGTGCCGAGCAGGCCGCCTACATCAACGTGCCTGTGGAAGGGCCCTACAAGCTCGCGCACTACCGCTACTGAGCTGATTCGTCGGTCTGGCGCCCCGGTCGGGCCCCCTCCGTGGGGGCCCTGGCCTGCGTTCAGAACGGCACTTCCTCCTCACTGGGTTCGCCACCGCCGTAGCCGCCCCCACCGCCGAAGCTGCCGCCACCTCCGCCCATGGCGCCCTCGGCGTCGCGGCGGGAGCCCAGCAGCTCGAGGCGATCCACCCGGATCACCGGTTTGGTGCGTTCCTCACCGCTGGTGCGGTCGGTCCAGCGGTCGAGCTTGAAGCTGCCGATGATCCCCAGCAGGGAGCCCTTGCGCACATAGTCGGCGGCCACCTGGGCCTGCTTGCCCCAGATCTCGAGGTTGAACCAGTCCGGTTCGTCGTCGCGGCTGCGCCGGTTCACCGCCAGGGTGAGGTTGGCCACCACGCTGCCGGACTCGAAGTAGCGCACTTCGGGATCGCGGCCGGCACGGCCGACGAGAGTGATGGAATTGACGCCCATAGCGGGTCTCCTTGGTCGATTGGATCAATGATGCGGCACCCCTTGAGGCGCCCTCAGCGGTTCAGTTCCACCCTGGGGGCCGGCTGTAACGCTCCCCGATGGTCCCCGTATGATGCGGGGCTGCCTCAACAGATGTCCGTGTTCTTTCGTCGTTTCCAGTTCTCCCGCGACATCGGCATCGATCTGGGCACGGCCAACACCTTGATGTATGTGTCGGGCAAGGGCATTGTGCTGCAGGAGCCTTCAGTGGTGGCCCTGGATCTGGAGCGCGGTGTGCCCCTGGCGGTGGGCGATGAGGCCAAGCTGATGCTGGGCCGCACCCCCGGCAACATCCGGGCCATCCGGCCGCTGCGCGACGGCGTGATCGCCGACTTCGACGCCGCCGAACAGATGATCAAGACCTTCATCCAGAAGGGCAACGAGGGCCGCGGCATCGTGGCGCCGCGGCTGGTGATCGGCATCCCCAGCGGCGTCACCGGCGTGGAGCGCCGCGCCGTGCGGGAAGCGGGGCTGGCGGGCGCCCGGGAGGTGCATCTGATCGATGAGCCCGTGGCCGCGGCCATCGGCGCCGGTCTGCCGGTGACCGAGCCCGTGGGCACCATGATCGTGGACATCGGCGGCGGCACCACCGAGGTGGCGGTGCTCAGCCTCGGCGGCACGGTGCTGAGTGAATCGGTGCGCGTGGCGGGCGATGAACTCAGTGATTCGATCGGCGTGTACCTCAAGAAGGTGCACAACCTGGTGGTCGGTGAGCGCACCGCCGAGGACATCAAGATCCGGATCGGCTCGGCCTTCCCCGACGACGAGCACGACGAGACCTCCATGGACGTGCGCGGCCTGCACCTGCTCTCCGGCCTGCCCCGCACCATCAACGTGCGGGCCGGCGACATCCGCGAGGCCATGGCCGAGCCCCTCAACGTGATCGTGGAGGCCGTGAAGCGCACCCTGGAGCGCACGCCGCCGGAGCTGGCGGCCGACATCGTTGATCGCGGCATCATGCTGGCCGGCGGCGGCGCCATGGTGCGCGGCATCAGCGACCTGATCAGCCACGAGACGGGCATCCTCACCCACATCGCCGAAGACCCGCTCCTCTGTGTGGTGATGGGCTGCGGCATGGTCCTGGAGGACTACAAGCGCCTGGAGCGCGTGCTGGACACTCCTGACTTCGTGCGCATGGCGGCCTGAGCTCCATGCCGTCGGACCGCCAGCCGCGACTGCCGCCGCTGCGCCGGCTCAGGGCCTTCTGGCCCTGGGGGCTGCTGCTGCTGGCCCTGGTGGGGGTCCGTCTCAGCAAGGGAGCTGGGCTGAGCGATGCCTATGCCCTGCTGAGTCGCCCGTTCTGGCCGGGCAGTGCCCAGGGGGAATGGATCAGGTCGGCCCAGCAGCTCGACCAGCAGACCCGCCTCTCGATGCTGGAGGCGGACAACCTGCGGCTACGGGAGCTGCTTGATCTGCAGCAGGCCGGCGGCAAGGCGATTCCTGCCCCGGTGATCTCCCGCACCGCCGGTGGCTGGTGGCGCCAGCTGGTGCTCGGGCGGGGCTCCCTGCAGGGGGTGGCGCCGGGCCAGGCGGTGGTGGCCCCGGGCGGTCTGGTGGGGCGGGTGGTCAGCGTGACACCCAGCACGGCCACGGTGGCCCTGCTCACCGATTCCAGCAGCCGGGTGGGGGTGTGGGTGGCCCGGGTCCGGCGCCATGGGCTGCTGGTGGGCCTCGGCACCCCCAGGCCCGTGCTGCGCTTCATCGATCGGGATCTCACCGTGCGGCCCGGTGATGTGATCGTGACCTCCCCGGCCAGCACCCTCGTGCCCCCCAACCTCACCGTGGGAGTGGTGCAGACGGTGGATGAAGACGCGGTGCCGGCCCCGGAGGCCGTGGTGCAGCTCAGCGCCCCCCTGGACGCGGTGGACTGGGTGCAGGTGAGGCCGCAGTGAGCGGCGCCCGGGCGGAGACCGGCCGATGAGCGGCCTGGCTCGCCAGCGCTGGTGCGCCGCCACACTGCTGCTGGTGCCCCTGCTCAGCCTGGGGTCTCCGGCCCTGTTGCAGCTGGCGGGGGTGGGTCCCAGCTGGGCGGTGCTCTGGCTGCTGCCCTGGTCGCTGGTGGATGGGCCCTGGTCGGGGATGCTGGCGGGGCTGATGCTGGGCCTGATGCTCGATGCCCTGCAGCTCGGCCCTGTGAGCCAGATTCCGGCGCTGCTGTTGCTGGGCTGGTGGTGGGGCCGGCTGGGACGCCGCCATCCCCGGCTGGAGCGCAGCTTCAACCTCGGCCTGCTGGCCCTGCTCGGCACGGCCCTGCTCGGCCTCAGCGTGATGCTGCAGCAGCACCTGGCGGGCCAGCTCGGCGCGGCTCCCCTGCACGTGCTCATGGCCCAGACCCTGCTCACCGCCCTGCTGGCGCCCATGCTGTGCTCCCTGCAGCTGCTGCTCTGGCGCCTGCAGGTTCCTGGACTGCGCAGTGACGTGATGGGAGGCGGAACCCGATGGCCTTGAGGCGGCGAGAGCTGTTGCGACTGCTGGCGATGGCCGGCGCTTCGGCCGGGCTCAGCGGAGCCCTGGGGGCCTGCGGCGGCCGCGGCGGCGGTGGAGTCGGCCCCGATGGCCGGCGCGAGCTGAACGTGTGGACCCTGGATCTGGCCCCGCGCTTCAACGACTACCTGGCGGCTGTGATCGCGGCCTGGGAGGCCCAGAATCCCGGCATCCGGGTGCGCTGGACCGATGTGCCCTGGGGCTCGGTGGAGCGCAAGCTGCTGGCTGCCGTGTTCGCCCGCACCGCTCCGGATCTGGTGAACCTCAACCCCCCCTTCGCGGCCAACCTGGCCAGCAAGGGGGGCCTGCTCGACCTGGAGCCCGTGCTGCCGGCGGGGGCCGAGCAGCGCTACCTGCCGCGGATCTGGCAGGCGGGGCAGCAGGACGGCAGCCAGTTCGCCATTCCCTGGTACCTCACGGCCAGGATCACGATGGCCAACCGGGAGCTGCTGCAGCAGGCGGGCTATGCAGCGCCACCGAGCCGCTGGGACCAGGTGCCCGCCTATGCCGAGGCGGTGCGGCGCCGCACGGGCCGCTATGCCCTGTTCACCACCGTGGTGCCCGACGACTCGGCCGAGCTGCTCGAGTCGATGGTGCAGATGGGCGTGCGGCTGCTCGATGACCGCCGCCGGGCCGCCTTCGACAGCCCCGCCGGCAGACGGGCCTTTGCGTTCTGGAGTGATCTCTACCGCCGGGGTCTGCTGCCCCGCGAGGTGGTGAGCCAGGGCTACCGCCGCGCCATCGAGCTCTACCAGTCGGGCGATCTCGCCCAGGTGTCCACCGGGCCGGATTTCCTGCGCAACCTCCAGACCAACGCCCCCGGCATCGCTGCACGCACCGGCCCCTTCCCACCCCTCACCGGCGCCGATGGCGCCGCCAACGTGGCCGTGATGAATCTGGTGGTGCCGAAGCAGAGCGCCATGGCGGCGGCGGCGGTGAGTTTCGGCCTGTTTCTCACCAACGCCGACAACCAATACCGCTTTGCCGAGGAGGCCCGGGTGCTGCCCTCGGCCGTCGCGGCCCTGGAACGGCTGCAGGCCAGCCTGCGCCAGCAGGAGAGCGGCGCCCCCGCCGAGCAGCAGCTGGTGGAGAACGCCCGCCTGCTCTCGGCCACCACCCTGGAGCGGGCCCAGGTGCTGGTGCCGGCGATCCCGGGCATCAAACGACTGCAGACCATCGTCTACACCCAGCTCCAGCGCGCCATGCTGGGCCAGAGCGACAGCGACACCGCCCTGGCGGCAGCGCGCCAGGAGTGGGACCGCTACGCGGCGTCCCGCTGGCCCTGAGCCGCGTAGCAGCAGCGCCCCCTTCTGTCTGTTTCTGCAGAAATGCTTAAGCCTGGGCAGAACGGAACTGCCGGAGCCGATCTGGGGGATGACCTTTCGCCTCTCTCAGGGGTATGGTTGCGATTCTTCATCCCCAGGCGCTGCGCCCATGCCCTCCGCGGACATGTCGATCACGCCAGCGGAGCCCAAGGCCACGCTGCTCGTAGTCGACGACGAGGCGGCCGTGCGGCGGGTGCTGCTGATGCGTCTCCAGCTGGCGGGCTACCGCGTTCTCTGTGCTGAGGACGGCGAAGAGGCCCTCACGCTTTTCCACCAGGAGCAGCCCGATCTGGTGGTGCTCGATGTGATGCTGCCCAAGCTCGACGGCTTCGCCGTCTGCCGGCGGCTGCGCGCCGAGTCGTGCGTGCCGATCATCTTTCTCTCAGCCCTCGATGCCATCGCCGAGCGGGTGTCCGGCCTCGACCTGGGGGCCGACGACTACCTGCCCAAGCCCTTCAGCCCCAAGGAACTCGAGGCGCGCATCGCCACGATCCTGCGGCGGGTGGGCCGGGGCTCGGCTGCCAGTGAGCCCAGGGAGGTGCCCAGCGGCAGCGGCGTGCTGCGGCTCGGAGACCTGGTGGTGGACACCAACCGCCGCCAGGTGACCCGCGAAGGCGACCGCATCGCCCTCACCTACACGGAGTTCAGCCTGCTGGAGCTGCTCTTCCGCGAACCCGGCCGGGTGGTGCCCCGGGCCGAGATCCTCGAGCAGCTGTGGGGCTATCCCCCCCGCCGCGCCGCGGACCTGCGGGTGGTGGATGTCTACGTGGCCCGGCTGCGGGGCAAGCTGGAGCCCGATCCCCGCAACCCGGAGCTGATCCTCACGGTGCGGGGCACCGGCTACGCCTCCCAGCGCCTTGGCGACGTGGGCCTCAGCGCCGCAGGCTGAGCCCAGCCGCAGCTGGGCTCCTCTCCTGCAGGATGGCTGCCAGCTGAGATCCTCATTCCCTTGTCGGAGCTGCGCAAGACCCGCCTGGAGAAGGCCCACACCCTGGCTGAGCTCGGCAAGGGGCCCTACGCGCTGCGTTTTGCCCCCACCCACCGCACGGCCGACCTGCAGGCCGCCTACGCCGACCTGGCCAACGGCGCCGAGGATGGTACCCCGGTGTGTGTGGCCGGGCGGGTGATGACCCGCCGGGTGATGGGCAAGCTCGCCTTCTTCACCCTGGCCGATGAGAGCGGCCCGATTCAGCTGTTCATCGACAAGGCCACCCTGGCGGCCAGCGATCCCGAGGCCTTCCAGCAGCTCACCTCCCTGGTGGATGCCGGCGACCTGATCGGCGTGGAGGGCAGCCTGCGCCGCACCGACCGCGGCGAGCTGTCAGTGAAGGTGACCGGCTGGACCATGCTCTGCAAGGCCCTGCAGCCCCTGCCGGACAAGTGGCATGGCCTGGCGGACGTGGAGAAGCGCTACCGCCAGCGCTACCTCGATCTGATCGTCTCCCCCCACACCCGTGAGACCTTCCGGCGCCGGGCCAGGGCGATCGGCGCCCTGCGCCGCTGGCTCGACGAGCGCGGCTTCTTCGAGATCGAGACCCCGGTGCTGCAGAGCCAGCCCGGCGGCGCCGATGCCCGCCCCTTCGAGACCCACCACAACACCCTCGACCTGCCGCTCACTCTGCGCATCGCCACGGAGCTGCACCTGAAGCGCCTGGTGGTGGGCGGCTTCGAGCGGGTCTATGAGCTGGGCCGCATCTTCCGCAACGAGGGGGTGAGCACCCGCCACAACCCGGAGTTCACCTCGGTGGAGGTGTACCAGGCCTATGCCGACTACACCGACATGATGGAGCTCACCGAGGCGTTGATCGCCCATGTGTGCCTGGAGGTGTGCGGCGGCACCGTGATCCCCTACCAGGGCAGCACGATCGACCTCACCCCCCCCTGGCGGCGGGCCACCATGCATGAGCTCGTGCAGCAGGCCACTGGGCTCGACTTCAGCCTGTTCAGCAGTCGGGAGGAGGCCGCCGCCGCCATGGCCGCCCAGGGTCTTGAGGTGCCGGCCCTGGCCGATTCAGTGGGCCGCCTCCTGGTGGAGGCCTTCGAGCAGCGGGTGGAGGAGAGCCTGATCCAGCCCACCTTCGTGCTGGATTACCCGGTGGAGAACTCTCCCCTGGCCCGGGCCCACCGCAGCAAGCCGGGCCTGGTGGAGCGCTTTGAGCTGTTCATCGTGGGCCGGGAAACCGCCAATGCCTTCAGTGAGCTGATCGACCCGGTGGATCAGCGGCAGCGGCTGGAGGCGCAGCAGCTGCGCAAGGCCGCCGGCGACCTGGAGGCCCAGGGCGTGGACGAGGACTTTCTCCAGGCCCTGGAGGTGGGCATGCCCCCCACCGGCGGGCTCGGCATCGGCATCGACCGCCTGGTGATGCTGCTCACCGACAGCGCCTCGATCCGCGATGTGATCGCCTTTCCGCTGCTACGACCCGAGTTGCAGCGCAGCCGGGACAGCGAGGACGCCTGAGCGGCGAGGCGCAATGAGATAATTGGAACGGTAGGCAATCTTCCCCAATGGGGGCAGCGATTCCATGAGTGGCGAGCGCGTCGGTTTTCGCTTCCAGCACGCAGATGCGGTGGTGAAGCGCAACCCCCAGGGCCGCTCGCGTCGCGGCTGGGTGATGGAGCCGGTCGAACAGACGACCAGCCGGGGCACCAAGATGCCCGCCTACCGGATCCGCTGGCGGGACAGCGAACGCCCCGAGATCGTGCTGCAGCACATGCTGATCGCCGATCCGGATCCCACCCCGCCACCCGAGGGCGTCAGCCTGGTGCCCCCCGCCCCCAAGGCTTGAGCCGGTAACCAGGGCCTAGGCGGGGCGCTCAGCCCTGGCGGCGACGCAGGCGCTCCAGGTCCTGTTCCGCTTCGAAGGCGGCCCAGTCCCGCTCCAGGTCGGTGCCGCCGGCGGCCCGGCGGGCCTGGCTCTGGCGGGCGGCCAGCTCAGCGATTCCCTGCTCGATCTCCGCGAAGCGGCTGCCCAGGGCGGCGAGTTCCTCCCAGTGGCGCCGGCCCTGCAGCATCAGCGCCTCCACCCGCGCCTCAGCCCGCTGCGCCAGGGCGTCGGCGCCGGCGGAGCGGGCCTTGAGGATGCGGGCCTGCCAGGAGCGGATCTCCTCGGCCAGCTGCAGCAGTCCCTGGCGCTGGCGTTCAGCCTGGCTCTGCAGGGCCCGGCGCTGGGCCAGCAGGTCGCGGCGCTGGTCGCGGTCGTTCTGATCCCGCAGCAGCGCTTCCTGTTCGGGGTTGGCGGCCAGAAAGGTCTCCAGCTGGCTCTCCAGCCGGGCCTCCAGATCCTCCAGCCAGCTCATAGCGGCGGCTGAACCGGGGTGGGCTCACCGGCGGGGGTGGTGAGCAGCGGCGCCTCGATCTCCTGCTGCAGGGGTGTGATCGCGGCCTCCCGGGAGCAGAGCAGCAGCTGGGTGAGGCGGGCCACGGCCCCTTCCCCCAGGCTGGCGTCGCCGATCCTGTCAAAGGCCCGGCGGTAGAGCTCCTCCAGCTCGCCCACCAGCTCCTCGCGCACCTGGCGCATCGCCGCCCGCTGTTCTTCCCGGCTCATGGTCAGCTCTCCCGCTGCACTGGCGCAGTCCCCGCCGAGTCTGCTCCCTGGGGGCCGCCCCGGCCCGCCGCCGCCGGCACCAGCAGGTGCAGCGACAGGTCGCCGGCGGGGTCGCTCCAGCGCCGCACGGCCCGCCAGCCCGCCGCTGCCGCCAGGGCGGTGAAGGCCTCGGGGCTGTACTTGACGCTGTATTCGGTGATCAGCTCCTCGCCCGCCCCGAACCGCCAGCGGCGGCCAGCCAGCTGCACCTCCTGCTCCTGCTGGCTCACCAGGGCCATGGCGATGCGGCTGTGGTCGGCTTCCCAGCGGGCCCGGTAGGCGAAGGCGCCGGGATCGAACGTGCCGCCCAGATCGCGGTTGAGGCGCACCAGCAGGTTGCGGCCGAAGGCGGCCGAGGCCCCGGCCGCATCGTTGTAGGCCGCCTCCAGCCGGGCCCTGTCCTTGGGTTGGTCGATGCCGATCAGCAGGCAGCTGCCGGGGCCCAGCAGCCGGCTGAACTGCTCCAGCAGCCGCCGGGCCTGGTCGGGGCTGAAGTTGCCCAGGGAGCTGCCCGGGTAGAAGCCCAGCAGGCGCTCGCCCTGCAACAGGGGGTGCTCGGGCAGCTGGGCCAGCAGGCTGTAGTCACAGCTGATGCCGAGCACGGGCACGGCCGGGTGCTGGGCCTGCAGGGCCTCGCAGGCGCCGGCCAGGTGGGTGGCGCTGATGTCCATCGGCACGTAGGCCGGCGGTCGCAGCGCCTTCAGCAGCGGCGCCACCTTGCGGGCATTGCCGGCGCCGAATTCCACCAGCACGCCATCGCCCAGGGCGGCGGCGAGCTCCGCGGCCCGGCTCTCCAGCAGGGCCGTTTCCACCCGGGTGAGGCTGTATTCGGGCTGGGCGCAGATCGCCTCGAACAGCCGGGAGCCCTCGGCGTCGTAGAGGAGCCAGGCGGGCAGCTGGCGCGGCTGCTGGGCCATCCCCTCACTCACCAGGCGCACCATGTCGGCGGGCTCGGGGTGCAGGTCGATCAGCTCGGTGCGGCTGGCGGGGGCGGTTGGCGGTGCGGTCACGCGGCTGAGGGGCTGAAGGGGCTGGGGTGATCGGGCGGGCTGGCCAGGTCGGGGCGGGCTGAGGGGCGGTCCTGGGCCAGCCGCAGGCCGGAGGCCATCCAGCGGCAGCCCGGCGGGAAGAAATTGCGGTAGGTGGGTCGAGCATGGCCCGGCGGCGTGAGGTAGGAGCTGCCGCGCAGCACCATCTGGGAGCTCATGAATTTGCCGTTGTATTCGCCCACGGCTCCCGGGGCGGCGCGGAAGCCCGGATAGGGGCGGTAGGGGCTGGCGGTCCACTGCCAGAGCAGGCCATGGGCCTGGGGCAGGCGCCCGGCCAGGGCTTCCCATTCGGCCTCCGTGGGCAGGCGGGCCCCGGCCCAGCGGGCAAAGGCGTCGGCCTCGAACCAGCTCAGGTGCCGCACGGGCGCCTCGGGGTGCAGCGGCTGCGGGCCCGCCAGGGTGAAGGCATAGGGCGCGGCCGTGCCGTCTCGCCAGTAGAGGGGGGCCTGCCAGCCCTCGGCCCTGGCCAGGGCCCAGCCCTCGCTCATCCACAGCTCCGCTCGGCTGTAGCCCCCATCGGCGATGAAGGCCGCGTAGGCGCCGTTGGTCACCAGCCGCTCGGCGAGGGCGAAGGGCTCAAGCCACTGGCGATGCCTGGGCGCCTCGTTGTCGAAGTGGAAACCGGCGCCGTCGTGGCCGATCTCCAGCAGCCCGCCGGGATGCTCCAGCCAGCCGGATGGCGCCGGGCCGGCATCGCCGCCCGGGAGCCAGCCGGCGCGGAAGCGCTCCTCGGGTTCGGCTGCGTAGCTGGGCTCGAGCGGGTTGCGGCTGAAGCCGTCCAGGAGGTCCATCAGCAGCAGTTCCTGGTGCTGCTGCTCGTGCTGCAGGCCCAGTTCCAGCAGTGCGTGGCTGCTGGATGACGGGTCCGGGCCTGGCTCCTGCTCCAGTGGCGCGAGCTGCTCCAGCAGCCTTTCCAGGGCCTGATCCACCTGCCGCCGCCAGGCCAGCACGGCCTCGATCGGCGGGCGGCTCAGCAGTCCCCGCTCGGGCCGCGGATGGCGCTCGCCGATCGTGTCGTAATAGCTGTTGAACAGGAAGCCCCAGGCCTGGGGCGCCGCCGTGAAGCCCAGCTCCGCCCCGGCCGCCTGCTGGGGCCGGAGCACGAAGGTCTCGAAGAACCAGGTGGTGTGGCCCAGGTGCCACTTGGGCGGGCTGGCGTCGGCCATGCCCTGCAGGCAGAGGTCTTCCGGCTGCAGCGGTGCGATCAGGTCGAGGCTGTGCTGACGCACCTCACGGAGCCTGGCCGGCAGGCCTGTGGTCATGGGAGTGCCGGGTGCAGGCCCGACCTTAGGGAGGTTGCCTACGATCCCGCCACGCGGCGATCACGGCATGGGGCAGATCACTCAGGGCTTTGTCGGGGCGGTGGGCCACACCCCCCTGATCCGCCTGCGTGCCCTGAGTGAGCTCACGGGCTGCGAGATTCTGGGCAAGGCGGAGTTCATGAATCCCGGCGGCTCGGTCAAGGACAGAGCCGCCCTGGGCATCCTGCTGGAGGCTGAGCAGGAGGGTCTGCTGCGGCCGGGGGGCACCGTGGTGGAGGGCACGGCGGGCAACACCGGCATCGGCCTCACCCACCTCTGCAATGCCCGCGGCTACCGCGCCCTGATCGTGATTCCCGACACCCAGTCGGCCGAGAAGATCGGCCTGCTGCGCAGCCTCGGGGCCGAGGTGCGCACCGTGCCCGCCGTGCCCTACCGCGACCCCAACAACTACGTGAAGCTCTCGGGCCGCATCGCCGCCGAAACCCCAGGGGCGGTGTGGGCCAATCAGTTCGACAACCTGGCCAACCGCCGCGCCCACTACAGCTCCACCGGCCCCGAGATCTGGGAGCAGACCGAAGGCCGCGTGGATGCCTGGGTGGCGGCCACCGGCACGGGCGGCACCTACGCCGGCGTAGCCCTGTACCTGAAGGAACGCAAGCCTGGCGTGCGCTGTGTGCTCGCCGATCCGGAGGGCAGCGCCCTCTACAGCTGGGCCAGCAGCGGCGAGCTGCGCAGCGAGGGCAGCTCGATCACCGAGGGGATCGGCAACAGCCGCATCACCGCCAATCTGGAGGGTGCACCGGTGGATGACGCCGTGCGCATCGTCGACCAGGCCGCCCTGGACACCATCTATGGCCTGCTCTGGCAGGAGGGCCTGTTCCTCGGGGGGTCGGTGGGCATCAATGTGGCCGCGGCCGTGGAGACGGCCCGCCGCCTCGGCCCAGGCCACACGATCGTCACCGTGCTGTGTGACAGCGGCGACCGCTACCGCTCCCGGCTCTATGACCGGGAGTGGCTCGCCACCAAGGGGTTGCGGCAACCTGAGCGGGCCCTGGCCGCGGCCGGCTGATGCCTCCTGACTCCGCTCCTTCCGCGCAGCCGGGTGTGCTGATCGGCGATCGCTACAGGCTGGATCAATGCCTCAGCCAGGGAGCCCAGGGCAGCCTCTGGCGCGCCCGCGACCAGCTGGCCGGTGATGGCCTGGTGGCTCTGCGGCGGCTGGAGCCCAGCATCGACCAGGCCGCCGCCCTGGCCCGCTGGGGCCGGCTGCAGGGGGTGCTCCACCCCCAGGTGCCGCGGCTGGGCAGCCCGGTGCAGGACGGTGACGCCCTCTGGCTGGTGCGGGAGTGGCAGGGGGGGCGCACCTACCAGCAGCTGATCGAGGTGCGGGCCGAGCGGCAGATGGTGTTCGGCGCCGGCGAGGTGCTGCTGCTGGTGCGCCAGCTGCTGCCCGTGCTGGCGGTGTTGCATGGCCAGGAGCTGGTGCACGGCGATCTCTGTCCGGCCAACCTGCTGCGCCGCGACAGCGACGGCCTGCCCGTGCTGCTCGACTACGGGCTGGTGGCCGGCGGCGTGGTGGTGACTCCCGGCTATGCGCCCCCGGAGCTGGCCCACAGCTCCAGGCCCGAGGCCTGGATGGACCTGCATGCCCTCGGCGTGACGGCTCTGGTGCTGCTGAGTGGCGATGCGCCGGCCACCCTGCTGGATCCGGTCACGGCCCAGTGGCGCATGCCCGCGGCCCTGAGCACCGAGCCGGACCTGCAGAACACCCTGCAACGCCTGCTGCAGCGCCAACCGGATCAGCGCTTCGCGTCGGCCAGCCAGGCGCTCACGGCCTTTCAGGCCCTGGCCATGCCTGAGTCCACCGGCCCGGTGGCCAGGGCCGACCGCACCGTGGTGCTGGTGCCGCCGCCGGTGCGGCAGCCGGCCAGCCCCGCCGCTGCCGCCTCTGCGGCCCCTGCCGCTCCGCCGGATTTGCCGCCCCTGCGCTCCCCCGTGCCCGCCACCCCTGTCCGCAACCGGGGTGAGGCCAGGGATGAGGCCGCCGAGGGTGGCCTCTGGTCGGTGGTGATGGCCCTGGTGCTCTCCGCCGTGATCGGCACGGCGCTCGGTTGGTGGTGGCTCAGCCGCGGCCGCCAGGCGGCGCCCACGGTCCCGGATGCGGCCCTGCAGCTGCCCAGCGGCAGCCTTCCGCCTGGAGAGGTGGATCAGCGCCAGCAGTTGCTCAACCGGCTGCGCGCCCTGCAGGTGGATCGCAGCTGGTTTTTGAAGTTGGTGGACGCCAGCCTGCTGGCCCAGTTCCCGGAGCGGGGTGGACGCCCGCCCAGTGACTCCCTGGAAGACGCGCCCCTGCGCAAGGTGTGGAACGACCTGGCCGAGGAGTGGCTGGCCCGGGTGGAGCAACTGCCCCTGGGGATCCGCCGCCGTCTCGGCGGCTACAGCAACGCCGACTGGGAACGGCGCCAGCAGAGCCTGGCCAGCCAGGGGATCAGCCCCCAGGTGCTGCGTCAGCTGGTGTCGGGCAATGCCCAGAACCTGCTGCGGGGCCGGCAGGACTCGGGAATCCCGGCGGAGCCGTTCCGCCAGCTCTGGTTTGCCGCCGCTGAGCAGATCCTCGGCAGCATGCAGATCGAAGCGATCGAAGCCCGGCCCCTGCAGACCCAGACCATCTCGGCCTCGGTGGAGGCCGGTGGAGCGCGGCTGTTCCCGGTGCGGCTCACCCCGGGCCAGCGCCTGGTGCTCGGGGTGAACGGCTCGCCCCTGATGGCGATGAGCGTGTTCGGCGCCGACGGCACGCTGCTGGAGCCCAAGGGCCCGCTGCGGGTGGTGAGCCTGCCTGCCCAGAAGGCCTCCCCGGTTCAGCTGCTGGTGACCAATGAGGGAGTCGCTCCGGCCCTGATCACCCTGTCGCTGCGGGCCGACCTGCCCGTGCCCAGCGCCCCTCCGGAGCCCACCACTCCCCAGACCCCTGAAGCAGCACCGGAGCCTGGCGGGACAGCGGACCAGCCGCCGCGCTCGGTCCCTCCAGCCGCCCGACCGGAGGCCCCCCCGGACGGCGGGCCGCCGCTGCTCCGGGAGCCCCCCCCTCCCGTCGGGACCCCCAACGACGACGACGACGAGCCGAACCAGCCGGGCACCTAGAGCCGGGCGATGGCGGAGCGGGTGTCCTTGGCCTCCTGCTTGCGCTTCTCCTCCTGCCGCTTGTCGTGCAGCTTGCGGCCCTTGCCCAGGCCGAGGGACACCTTGATCCAGGAGCCCTTCAGATGCAGATTGAGGGGGATCAGGGTGAGGCCCTTCTGCTCCAGGGCCACGCGCAGGCGATCGATCTCGCGGCGGTGGGCCAGCAGGCGACGCACCCGCAGCGGCTCGTGGTTGAAGTAGGCGCCGGCATGGCTGTGGGGCGAGATGTGCACGTTGTGCAGCTGCAGCTCGCCGCCCCTGATCAGGCAGAAGCCGTCGCGCAGGTTCGCCTGCCCCGCCCGCACCGATTTCACCTCCGTGCCCAGCAGCTCGATGCCGCACTCGACATCGTCGAGGATCTCGTACTGATGCCGGGCGAAGCGGTTGTCGGCCAGCAGGCGCCTAGCCGCGTCGCGCTGGGCCTTGGCGGCCAGCTTCTTGGTGCCGCCCTTGGCCATGGTTCCGCTCTCGCTGCGCGCCTGCTCCACTGCCGACCCTAGGAGCCCTGCAGGGCGCCCCAGGCGGCACAGCGGCTGGGCGGGGCCGGTACCCTCCAGCCATGGCGATCGTCTCCTCCGGATCCCAGGGCCAGGATCGCCGCCGCAGCGGCGCTGGCTCCGGGCAGCGGCTGGTGGATCCCCAGGTTGATGCCGAGACTGCCCCCCGGCCCGAGGCTGCGCCTGAGGCTCCCCAGGCCCGCGAGGACTCGTTGCGCCCGCGTCGCCTGGCCGACTACATCGGCCAGGGCGAACTCAAGCAGGTGCTCGGCATCGCCATCGAGGCCACCCAGGCCCGCGCCGAGGCCCTCGATCACGTGCTGCTCTACGGCCCCCCGGGCCTGGGCAAGACCACCATGGCCCTGGTGCTGGCCGAGGAGCTGGGGGTGCGCTGCCGCATCACCAGCGCGCCGGCCCTGGAGCGCCCCCGGGACATCGTGGGCCTGCTGGTGAACCTGCAGCCCCGCGAGCTGCTGTTCATCGATGAGATCCACCGGCTCAACCGGGTGGCCGAGGAGCTGCTCTATCCGGCCATGGAGGACTTCCGGCTCGATCTCACCGTGGGCAAGGGCACCACCGCCCGCACCCGCAGCCTGCCGCTGCCGCCCTTCACCCTGGTGGGGGCCACCACCAGGGCGGGCTCGCTGAGTTCGCCGCTGCGGGATCGCTTCGGCCTGATCCAGCGGCTGGAGTTCTACGGCCTGCAGGACCTGCAGGCGATCGTGCAGCGGGCGGCCGGGCTGCTGCGCCTGCAGCTCGAGCCCGAGGCGGCCCTGGAGGTGGCCCGCCGCTGCCGGGGCACGCCGCGGATCGCCAACCGGCTGCTGCGCCGGGTGCGGGATGTGGCGGCCGTCAACGGTGAGCCCGTGATCACGGCGGCCCTGGTGGATCAGGCCCTCAGCCTGCACCGCGTCGACGGCCGCGGCCTCGATGCCCACGACCGCCGCCTGCTGCGGCTGATGCTGGAGGCCTACGGGGGCGGCCCGGTGGGGCTCGACACCCTGGCCGCCGGCCTCGGCGAGGACCCCGCCACCCTCGAGGCCGTGGTGGAGCCCTACCTGCTGCAGCAGGGCCTGCTGCAACGCACCCCCCGGGGGCGCTTGCTCACACCGGCCGGCCGCGCCCATCTCGACGCCCAGGGCGCCATCGCATGAGCTGGCGAGCCCTCGCTACCCGCCTGTCGAGGCTTCTGCTGGCCACCGGGTTGGTGCTGCTGGTCTGGCTGGGCAGCGCTGCCGCTGTTGGCGCCGATGGAGGGGCCGCAGGTGCCGAGCCGGATCCCGCCGCCCACGAGCGGCTGTTCGAGCAGGCTCTGCTGGCCAGCCGCCAGGGACGCTTCGGCGAGGCCCTGCCCCTCTGGGATGAGGTGCTGGAGCTGGCGCCCGGCGACGCCGCCGCCTGGAGCAACCGCGGCAATGTGCGCCTGGCCCTGGGCGATGCCGAGGCGGCGATTGCCGACCAGAGCCGCGCCGCAGCGCTCGATCCGGCCAGCCCCGACCCCCACCTCAACCGCGGCACCGCTGAGGAGTCGCTGGGGCGCTGGCAGGCCGCCGCAGACGATTACCACTGGATCCTGGAGCGTGATCCAGCCGATGCCTCGGCCCTCTACAACCTCGGCAACGTGCTCGGCTCCCAGGGCGACTGGCCAGCGGCCCGGGCCAGCTTCGAGGCGGCGTCGCTGGCCCGGCCGGGCTTTGCGATGGCCCGCTCCAGCGCCGCCCTGGCCGCCTTCCAGCTGGGGGATCGCGCCGAGGCTGAACAGGCGCTGCGCTCGCTGATCCGCCGCTATCCCCTGTTCGCCGACGCCCGCGCCGGCCTCACGGCCCTGCTCTGGCAACAGGGCCACCGCGGCGAGGCCGAGAGCAACTGGGCGGCCGCTTCCGGCCTCGATCCCCGCTACCGCCAGGAAGAATGGTTACGGCAGACGCGGCGCTGGCCGCCCGCTCCGGTGGAGGCTCTCCAGCAGTTCCTGGCCCTCTCCTGAGCCGCACCCCCCTGAGCTGATCCCCTGATGCCCACCAGCCCCACTCCTCTTGCGGCGACCTCTGGCCAGGCCGGCGGCTCCGGCGCCGGCTTCAGCTGGCAGTGCCTGGGCCTGGAGGCGGAGCTGCAGGCCGTGCTGCCGGAGCTGATCCAGCTGCGCCGCCACCTGCATCGCCACCCCGAACTCAGTGGCCACGAGCAGCAGACGGCGGCCCTGGTGGCCGGGGAGCTGCGCCGCTGGGGCTGGCAGGTGCGCGAGGGGGTGGGCCGCACCGGCGTGCTGGCCGAGCTGGGGCCGGCTGGCCCCGGGCCGGGTGGCGATCCCGCCGAGCCCTTCGTGGTGGCCCTGCGGGTGGACATGGATGCCCTGCCGGTGGAGGAGCGCACCGGGCTCGACTACGCCTCCACCACGCAGGGCCTGATGCACGCCTGTGCCCATGACCTCCACACCAGCGTGGGCCTGGGGGTGGCCCGACTGCTCAGCGCAGTGGCCCAGCGGCAGCCCCAGCTGCTGCGCCACCGGGTGCGGCTGTTGTTCCAGCCCGCTGAGGAAACGGCCCAGGGGGCCGCCTGGATGAAGGCCGATGGGGCGATGGAGAACGTGGCGGCCCTGTTCGGTCTGCATGCCTTTCCGAGCATTCCGGTGGGCACGATCGGGGTGCGCAGCGGCAGCCTCACGGCGGCGGCGGGCGAACTGGAGGTGGAGGTGCTGGGGGAGGGGGGCCACGGCGCCAGGCCCCACCAGAGCACCGATGCCATCTGGATCGCGGCCAGGGTGGTGAGCGGGCTGCAGGAGGCGATCTCGCGGCGGCTCGATGCCCTGCATCCGGTTGTGGTGAGCTTTGGTCGGATCGAGGGGGGCAAGGCCTTCAACGTGATCGCCGACCACGTGCGCCTGCTCGGCACGGTGCGCTGCCTCGACAACGACGTGCACGCCCAGCTGCCTGCCTGGATCGAAGAGACCGTCCACGCCCTCTGCCGCGGCCATGGCGGCGAGGCCCGGGTGCGCTACCGCTGCATCTCGCCGCCCGTGCAGAACGACGCGGCCCTCACCCAGCTGGTGGCCGAGGCCGGCACGGAGGTGCTGGGCGGCCAGCAGGTGCAGTGGCTGGATCAGCCCTCCCTGGGGGCGGAGGACTTCGCCGAACTGCTGGATGGCATCCGCGGCACGATGTTCCGCCTGGGGGTGGCCGGACCCGACGGCTGCACACCCCTGCACAGCAACACCTTCGCTCCCGATGAGGGGGGCCTGGCTGTGGGCGTGCGGGTGCTCACCCTGAGCCTGCTGCGCTGGATGGAGCGGCCCCGATGAGTCATCCCGCTGCCACGCGTCAGCGCCCGTTTCTTTACACCATGCTGGCCCTCTCCGCGCCGCTGCTGCTGGTGGTGGCCCTGGGGGTGCTGGCCCAGCGCCGCGGCCCCGACCGCTGGCAGGCGGTGCCGGCGCTGGTGATCGGCGCGGCCCTGCTTGGCACCAGCCTCCACAGCCGCCGCAGGCGGCGCCGCTCGTTGCTGGCGGCCCTGCGCCAGGGCCGGCCATCCGCCAGGCTGGAACCATGAGCGAAGCTTCCGACCCCCGCCCCCAGAACCAGCCTGCCGACCTGCCGGCGCTGGAGGAGGCCATCCTCTCCGGTGATCCCTCCCGTTCCATGCCGGCCCTGGTGGGGCTGCGGGAGGTGCCGGATGAGCAGGCCGTGCCGCTGCTGCTGCGGGGGCTGGAGCAGTCGGCCTTCATCGTGCGCTCCCTGAGCTGCGCCGGCCTGGGCGTGAAGCAGACCGAGGCCGGCTGGGAGGCCCTGGTGCAGGCCGTGCACCACGACGAGGACGCCAACGTGCGCGCCGAGGCGGCCAATGCCCTGGTGAGCTACGGGCTGGAGCGGGCCTGGCCCGTGGTGCTCGAAGCCTTCCGGGCCGACACCCAGTGGCTGCTGCGCTGCAGCGTGCTCTCGGCCGTGGCGGAGCACCCCGAGGCGCGGGCGGCGGATCTGCTCGAACTGGCGGAACTGGCCCTGGCCGATGCCGACGACACCGTGCGGGTGGGGGGCACCGAGATCCTCGGCCGCCTGGTCCAGCAGAGCTCGGCCCCGGCTGATGCCGGCGTGGTCGAGCGGGCCAGAACCCTGCTCAGCGGCCTGCAGCAGGACGGCGACCACCGGGTGGTGGCGGCGGCGCTGAACGGACTGCAGGGCAAGGCAGCCGAGGGCTGACGGCCGCGGCAAGGCGCCCCAGGGACAACCTTGCTAGCTTTCTGATGTCACTAGGGGTGCCCCGCACACGCCACTTCCGGCGGGTGTTGCCAGGGCTGAGATCACACCCTCCGAACCTGATCCGGGTCATGCCGGCGCAGGGAAGTGTGCCGAATCCAACCGTGGTCCGCCTGGTCCCGGGAGTGTTCGGATCCGGAGTTGTGCCTTCCCATCCCCTGGCCGCCGGTCCGTTTGCACCCCCTTCCCGAGCCGATCATGCGCAGCGCCTGGATTGAGAAGCGTCGTGGCGACGCCAACGTGTCCCAGATGCACTACGCCCGCCAGGGCGTGGTCACCGAGGAAATGGCCTTCGTGGCCAAGCGGGAGAACCTGCCTGAATCGCTGGTGATGGAGGAGGTGGCTCGGGGCCGGATGATCATCCCCGCCAACATCAACCACCCCAACCTGGAGCCGATGGCGATCGGCATCGCCAGCCGCTGCAAGGTGAACGCCAACATCGGCGCCTCCCCCAACGCCTCCGACCTCGATGAGGAGGTGGCCAAGCTGCGCCTGGCCGTGAAATACGGCGCCGACACGGTGATGGATCTCTCCACTGGCGGTGTCAACCTCGATGAGGTGCGCACGGCGATCATCAACGCCTCCACCGTGCCGATCGGCACCGTGCCTGTGTATCAGGCGCTCGAGAGCGTGCACGGCTCGATCGAGAAGCTCGACGCCGACGACTTCCTGCACATCATCGAGAAGCACTGCCAGCAGGGCGTTGATTACCAGACGATCCATGCCGGCCTGCTGATCGAGCACCTGCCGCTGGTGAAGGGTCGCCTCACCGGCATCGTGAGCCGCGGCGGCGGCATCCTGGCCCAGTGGATGCTCTACCACCACAAGCAGAACCCGCTGTTCACCCGCTTCGATGACATCATCGAGATCTTCAAGCGCTACGACTGCAGCTTCTCGCTGGGCGATTCGCTGCGTCCCGGCTGTCAGCACGACGCCTCCGATGCCGCCCAGCTGGCTGAACTGAAGACGCTGGGTCAGCTCACCCGCCGCGCCTGGGAGCACGACATCCAGGTGATGGTGGAGGGTCCGGGCCATGTGCCGATGGACCAGATCGAGTTCAACGTCAAAAAGCAGATGGAGGAGTGCAGCGAGGCGCCCTTCTACGTGCTCGGCCCGCTGGTGACGGACATCGCCCCCGGCTACGACCACATCACCAGCGCCATCGGCGCCGCCCTGGCCGGCTGGCACGGCACGGCGATGCTCTGCTACGTGACCCCCAAGGAGCACCTCGGCCTGCCCAACGCCGAAGACGTGCGTGAGGGCCTGATCGCCTACAAGATCGCCGCCCACGCCGCCGACCTCGCCCGCCACCGCCCGGGAGCTCGCGATCGCGACGACGAACTCAGCCGCGCCCGCTATGCCTTCGACTGGAACAGACAGTTCGAGCTCAGCCTGGACCCGGAGCGGGCCAAGGAATACCACGACGAAACCCTGCCGGCTGACATCTACAAGCAGGCCGAGTTCTGCTCGATGTGCGGACCCAAGCACTGCCCGATGCAGACCAAGATCACCGATGAGGATCTGGCCGGCTTGGAGCAGGTGCTGAAGACCCAGGAGGCCGCGGCAGGCCAGCCGGTGGGGGTCTGAGTGCGGCGGGGGCGGCCTCTGCAGCCCTTGTTACCTTCCCCATGCTCACAATCGAAACAGTTGAGCTTCTGCTGCTGGTGGCGGCCGTGGTGGCCATGCTGGCCCGCCGCTGGCGCCTGCCCTACAGCGTGGGTCTGGTGCTGGGGGGCATCCTGCTGGCCTGGCTGCCCTTCGCTCCTGATATCGCCCTGACGCGGGAGCTGATCTTCAATGCCTTCCTGCCGCCCCTGATCTTCGAGGCGGCGATCTGCATCGCCTGGCCCGCCCTGCGCAAGGACCTGCCGGTGGTGCTCACCCTGGCCACCCTGGGGGTGGTGGTGTCCGCCGGCGTCACCACCCTGGGCATGCACTACCTGGCCCACTGGAGCTGGCAGGCGGCCCTGCTGTTCGGTGTGCTGATCTCGGCCACGGATCCGGTGTCGGTGATCGCCACCTTCAAGGAGGCCGGGGTGCATGGCCGTCTGCGGGAGCTGGTGGAGGCGGAGAGCCTGCTCAACGACAGCACCGCCGCTGTCGGTTTCGCCATTGCGATCGCCTTCGCCACCGGCGCCACGATCACGCCCCTGGGCACCGTCCAGTTTCTGGCACTCACGATCGTGGGTGGGGTGGCCTGTGGCGCCGCCGTGGCCGCGGCCCTGCTCGCCCTGGCCGGCCGCACCGAGGACCCCCTGGTGGAGATCACCTTCACCACGGTGGCGGCCTACGGCTCCTTTCTGCTGGCGGAGCAACTGGAGGTGTCGGGGGTGCTGGCCACCCTCACCGCCGGCATCATGCTGGGCAACCTCGGGCCCCTGGGCGCCATCTCCCCCAAAGGCCGCGAAGCGGTGGAATCCTTCTGGGAGTACGCCGCCTTCGTGGTGAATTCGCTGATCTTCCTGCTGATGGGAATGCTGGAGGCCCACCAGAATTTCTCCCGGGTGCTGCTGCCGATCGGCATCGCCATTGGCCTGGTGCTGGCCGGCCGGGCCCTCTCCACCTATGGCTGCTGCGTTCTGTTCGGTTCGTCGCCGCTGCGGGTGAAGGCCAACCACCAGCACGTGCTCTTCTGGGGCGGCCTGCGCGGTGCCCTCGCCCTGGCGCTCGCCCTGGGCTTGCCCACCAGCCTTCCCTACCGCGACGCCGTGGTGACAACGGCCTTTGCGGTTGTGGCCTTCTCGGTGATCGTGCAGGGGCTGTCGATCACGCCGCTGATGCGGGGGCTTGGGGAGATCGCGCCTGCGCCGTCCGGCAGTCCTGTCGAGTCCTCGGGCTGAGCTGAGCGGGCCTGTGCGGCGCCGCCCCCCTTGCGCTCACATCCGCTCCAGGGTGGGAATGCCCAGCAGCCCCATGCCCAGCTTCAGGGTGGCGGCGGTGAGCTGGCAGAGGGCAAGGCGGGAGGCGCGGGCCGGCTCAGGTGCCTTGAGCACGGGCACCTGGTCGTAGAAGCGGTTGAACACCTGGCTGAGCTCGAACAGGTAGCTGCACAGCCGGTTCGGCAGCAGCTCCTCCTCCACCTCCACGATCACCCCATCGAGCTTGAGCAGCTCCCGTACCAAGGCCCATTCCTGCGGTTCGCTGAAGCTCAGCGCGCTGGGTGCCCCCGGGGCTGGATCCCCGGAACCGGCCGCCGCCCCATCGCCCCCCTTGCGGGCGATGCCGGCGATGCGCACCACGGAATAGAGCAGGTAGGGGGCCGTGTTGCCCTGCAGCGCCAGCATGCGATCGAAGCTGAACTGATAGTTGGTGCTGCGGTTCTGGCTGAGATCGGCGTACTTCACCGCCGCCAGGCCCACGGTGGTGGCCACCTGCTCGATGAAGGCCTCGTCTTCGCTGCGCTCTTCTTCGCTTAGGCGGCGGCGCAGGTCAGCCTCGGCCCGCTCCACGGCCTCATCCAGCAGGTCGCGCAGGCGCACGGTGTCGCCGGCACGGGTCTTCAGCTTCTTGCCGTCGTCGCCCTGCACCAGCCCGAAGGGCACATGCTCCAGGCGTGCCCCGGCCGGGATCCAGCCGGCCCTCTCGGCCACCTGGAACACCCCCGCAAAGTGGGCCGCCTGGCCCGCATCGGTCACGTAGATCACCCGCCGGGCGCCATCCCCCTCCGGCGGCGCCGCGAAGCGGTAGCGGATCGCGGCCAGGTCGGTGGTGGCGTAGTTGAAGCCGCCGTCGCGCTTCTGCACGATCACCGGCAGGGGCTTGCCGTCTTTTCCACTCACGCCTTCGAGGAACACACAGCGGGCGCCGTCGTCGGTCACCAGCAGGCCACAGGCCTCCAGATCGGCCACCACCGCCCCCAGATAGCGGTTGTAGAACGACTCACCCCGCTCGCTCAGGTCGATGGCGAGGCGGTCGTAGAGCTTCTGAAACTCGCGGCGGCTCTGGTCGCACAGCAGCCCCCAGGCCTTCAGCGACACCGGATCGCCCCCCTGCAGCTTCACCACCTCCTCGCGGGAGCTGGCCTGGAAGGCGCCATCGGCATCGAAGCGGGCCTTGGCCTGGCGGTAGAAGGCCACCAGATCGCCCAGGTCCACCGCGTCGGCGGTGCTGAGGGCCTCCGGCGCCACCTGCTTGAGATGGGTGATCAGCATGCCGAACTGGGTGCCCCAGTCGCCCACGTGGTTGAGCCGCAGCACCGGATGGCCGCGAAACTCCAGCAGCCGGGCCAGGGAGTCGCCGATGATCGTGGAGCGCAGGTGCCCCACGTGCATCTCCTTGGCGATGTTGGGGCTGGAGAAGTCCACGATCACCGGCGCCGGCGCTATAGAGCCGGGCTCCCGCACGCTCGGCACCCCCAGGCGCGGATCGTCGAGGCGGTGCGCCAGCTCGGCCGCCAGCCGCTCCGGCCGCAGGGTGAGGTTGATGAAGCCTGGGCCGGCAATCTGGGGCTCCAGGCAGAGCTCCGTGAAGCTGGGGTCGGTGCCGAGCTCAGCCACAAGTGCGCTGGCGATGGCGCGGGGCGCCTGGCCCAGCGGCTTGGCCAGGGCCAGGGCGCCATTGGCCTGGAAATCGCCGAATTCAGGCTTGCTGGCCGCCCCCAGCTGGGGATCCAGGCGGCCTCCGCCCTGCCGCGCCACCGCCGCCTGATCGGGAAACGCCCGCTCCAGGGCCGCCGTGAGCTGGGCTTCAAGGGCGTGGGCGATGCGCAGCATGGGTGGCAGGGGCGGCCGGTGTGCCGGGGTGGAACAACAATCCGGCTCCGATCATCCCCCTCCGCCTTCCGTCGCTGGCCCCCCTGCCCCCGGGCTGCAGGGCCATGTCACATCGGTCACGCCGTCGGCTGCCCTGGGTCACCTCTGATTCACGCTTTCTTCCTGGGTCGCAGCGGTCGATGGCGCTAGGGGTGGGGAGCAGCACTCACTTCCACTGGTGTGCCTGCGCTTCGGCCTGATTGGAGAGTGATCTGTTGCCCGATCCCCATCGTTTCACTGGCCACGCTGCCCCAGGTGGTTGGCGTCGGGGTCAGCGCTGGTTCCTGCTCTGGAACGGTGACGCCGGGGCAGATCCCGCTGGGGCGCAGGCCAGGCCTCAGGCCTCGGGCGAAGCCGCAGGTTGCAGACCGGCGTGGCGGCCAGGCCTGAGCTTCAGCGTTGCCTCCTTGCTGAAAAAGCGCCGAAACTCCAGAGAGTCTCAGCGCCAGAGATCGTTATCAAACGGGCTGAATCAGCCTTAGAAGGAGAACGTGGTTTTCAACATGCCACCAAAGGTGTCATCCGTGCCGGCGTTCTCGATGTAGAAAAAGGCGGGAGTCACCGCGATGTTGTCCGTGACCTGCCAGTTGTACCAGAGCTCGTAGGCCAGGTTGTCGTTCCCATCGCCCCCATCAACCCAGAGGCTGTTGCTGCAGGTTCCCACCGTGCCGCACTTGCCCCCATCCACCACTCCCACACTGCCGAGGGCCATGCCGAGGCTGTTGCCCTTGATGAACATGTCATCCCAGGTGAGGCCCACCATCCAGCTCCAAGCCTCATCGTTGGAGCGGCGGTCGATGTCCGACCAGCCAAAACCGGCGCTGATCGAAGGTACCCAGCCAGCTTCCTTCGGCTGCCAGTAGCCGCTCACGGCCACGTTATTGCTGGCGCTGGTGGGGAAGAGCTCGAACGGATCGTAGTCAGAGTAGGTATAGGCAATGGCACCGCCCCAGTTCTCTCCGATGTAGCCCCCCTGTGCGGTCACGATAAAGTCCCGCCCGGCGCCGACGGTTGAGTCGGAGGCTGCACCGATGTCAGACACGTAGGCCATGGTAAAAGCCCATCCTTCCTTCTGCCACTGCAGGCCGGCTCCGGCACCCTGGGTCTTGTTGTAGGTGGCCTGGGCGCCGGCGTAGTTGAAGATGTCGAGGCCCATGTCCACTGGATAGGCGGTGGGCCAGAGCACGATGTCGTCCTGGGCGACGTTGGCACCCACGGTGGCGATGAAGTTCTCACCGATGGGAAACTGATAGAAGAGGCGATCGATGAACACAGAGTCGGCGGAGTCCTCCTCACCGAAGCTGATGCCCAGGGCGGTGTTGCCGTTGCCGAACACCGAGCTGCCGAAGTTACCTGCCCGCAGGGTGGTGCGCAGCAGGTCCTTCCCGGAGAAGCTGGTGTCGAAGCTGAGCTGAACGTCGTAGTTGGCGGTGATGTTGTCACCAAAACCGGTGTTCCCGGCGCCACCCAGCACCATGGTGGCCTGACCGCTGAGCTTGGTGGTGGTGGAGAACTGGCTGGCCTCCAGCTCACCCACCTTGGCCTCAAGGCCGTCGACGCGGCCCTTGAGGATGGCCAGCTCCTTCTCGAACTCGGCCATCAGGCGCTTGAGCTCGTCGGTCACCTCGGTGACGCGGTCAAGGCAGGCGTTCAGCAGCGCAGCGGCTTCAAAACGGGTCATGGCCCGCTGGCCGCGGTAGGTGCCGTCGGGATACCCGGCGACGCAGCCGTAGCGCTCAATCAGGTTGGAGAGAGCCTGGTAGGCCCAATCCGTGGGTTGCACGTCCGAGAACTGGGAGATGCTGGTCACCTGCTCCTGGGAGGCGTACCGGTCAACGCCGTCGAAGTTGAGCTCGGCAGCCGTGGCGGCCACAGGGGCCAGCAGTCCAAGTGCTGCGGGGGCAACCAGCAGTTGCTGGAACAGGTGCATGGGTTCCTCACACGAAAAGGAAAGGTAAGCGTAGTAACGATTCTCATTCTCAACACAGTGGTCTGTGCCGGTGGGCCTTCTGGCTGGTTGGGTCAAGCGGGCTGTCGTCAGGCTCAGAGTTGCGCCCATTCCCCTGGCAGTACATTGGCCACGAGAGTGAATCCGCCTCGGCCATCCGGCTTGATCACATAGGCGATGCCTTGGGGATCTGGATAGATGCCAGTTGCCGATTCAAAAATGTCGTCATGGCCAACAATCACTGTGTTGCTGCCGCGTTCTGGAAGTTCAGTCAGTAAGGGAGTGACGTTCTTGTTCATCAAAGCAACCAAGTCATCGGTGTACTCCTCGTAGGGAAGAAAATTCAGACGTGAATCCTTCTTGTCATACCTTCCAAAGGCCAGGTTCGCCGTCTGCCAGGAGCGACAGTACTCGCTGGAGATCACTCTGCTCACGGGAATGCCCTTGGTCGTGAAGGCGGCACCAATATCTCTGGCATCCTGAATGCCCTGCTGGCTCAACTGACGCTGGGTCGAGCACTCGCCCAGGCTCATGTTGGGATCGGCTTGATCGGCATAGTCTTTCACCGTTTGAGCGTGGCGGAAATAGATGACATAGCCTCCCTGTTTCAGGGCTGATAGCAGCGCTTTGCCACTAATTCGATCTTGAAAGTCTGCGTTGGCCTGTTCACCAGGGGACAGCGCCTGAGCCAAGCGAAGTGGGGCAATGGTCTGGCCCCCTGTGCGCGTTGAGACGCGTTCAGATTCACTCACTGCAGTCCATGCAGGCTGATGGGCAGCCGACACTCCGATGATGCCCAAGGCAAGAGACAGGACTAGTCGGGACATGAAGCAAGACCTCTTTAGAACGGAACTAGAAGCGACTTGTTCAATGGAATCATGCTTGTCAGATCTCATCACCCATCCACAGATAAATGTTAGACGTTGGAGCACAGGCCAAGGAGCGCCAATCCGCGTCTGAACCCTATGGGATCAAGGAAGAAGCCGATGGCTTGTGCATCACTCCTGCAAGTGCTGATTGTTACAGGCTGGACACACTGAGTGCGCTCTTGATCGGTCAGGGTGACATTTCATACGTTTACGGGTGTCATGACCGATGCCATCTGCAGTCGAAATGGCTAAACAAGGTGTGTGGTTCAGGAGTAGAGGTCTGCATTGACCTGGCCAGATATCGGCAAAGGTGTGGCTGCCCTGCGGCGGTGGAGGTCCTGGCCCGGGCTCTGGCGCTCCGCCGCGGCGTACGTGAAACCAGGCGATCCAGCCAACCCATCCAGACTCGATGCGTCGTCGTTTCTGCTTGCTGAGGCTTGCCTGGAGGAACCACTCTGGGTTGTGGAGGTGAGCGCCCAGGCAGAACTCAGGGACAGGTTGATCAGCATGGGCCTGCATCGGGGTTGCCCACTGCGGGTGGTGATGCGCGCTGCCCGCGACTCCCATCTGGTGGCGGTCGCCAATGCCCGCCTGGCCCTGGATGGGGCGATGAGCCGAGCCATCCGGGTACGCCGCTCAGCCATCCAGATCGCCCCGGACGCGCCGTCAAGCTCCATTCCATCGCTCGCTTCATCCATGGACATGTCACCCCAGGGACCCACGCAGCAGTCCGGCTCAGCGCACCCGGTGGATCAGGTGCAGCTGCAGACCCTCCCCGCAGGCAGCCGCGGCCGTGTTCAGGGGTATCGGCAGGGATCGAGAAGTTACCGCCAGAAACTTCTGGCCATGGGTCTCACTCCTGGAACCGAGTTTGAAGTCACTCGCCATGCCCCGATGGGCGATCCGGTGGAATTGAAAGTGCGGGGATTCTCACTCATGCTGCGTAAGCATGAAGCTGACATGTTGATCGTTACGGTGTTACGCCATGCCTGAAGCCATCATCGCCCTTTGTGGCAATCCGAATTGTGGCAAGACAACCCTGTTCAACGAGCTGACTGGCACCAATCAGAGGGTTGGCAATTGGCCCGGAGTCACGGTCGAGCGCAAGGAAGGCCTGCTCGAGGTTGGTTCCATGCCGGTGCGGCTCGTGGATCTGCCTGGTATCTACTCGCTTGACCTGGCTGATTCCCACGGAGGCCTCGATGAAAAGGTGGCCAGGGATTATCTGACCTCCGGCAAGGTGAATCTGATCATTAATATTGTTGATGCCTCGAATCTGGAGCGGAATCTCTATCTCACTGCCCAGATCATGGAGATGCGTCTCCCCATGATCGTGGCCCTCAACATGATTGATGTGGCCGAAGAGGCGGGCTTCGCCACCGACAGCGTCGCCCTCTCCGAGCGGCTGGGATCCCCGGTCGTTCCGCTGGTGGCCGCAAAGGGCATCGGGGTGGAGAGCCTCCTGCATGGCGTGGAGCGTGAGCTGCAGAGCCCGACGCCACCCCGGCCCTATGTGGCCTACCCGCCAGTGGTGGAGGATGCCATCGCCGCCCTGATGCCCCAGCTCGGCTGCCTGAGCGCCGCTGTGGGCGCCGGCAGCCTCACGCCGGACCACCGCTGGCTGGCCCTCAAGCTTCTGGAGGGCGGTTCCCAGGGCGAGACCCTGCTGCAGGGCCGGCGCGAGCTGAGCCAGCAGGTGGCGAGCCATCGGCGCTGCATCCGCCAGGTTCTCCAGGACGACATCGATGTGGTCTTCGCTGACAGCCGCTACGGCTGGATCCGGCAGCTGGTCTCTGGCGTGGCCAGGCAGACCCGTCTCGTCAGCCGCAGTGTGTCAGACCGGATCGATCAGGTGGTGCTGAACCGCTGGCTGGGAATCCCCATCTTCCTGCTGGTGATGTATGCACTCTTTCTGGTGACAATCAACATCGGTGGAGCATTTATTGATTTCTTTGACATTGCTGCGGGCACCATCTTCGTGGATGGATTCGGCGCCCTGCTGGCTGCGGCTCAGATGCCTGAGTGGCTGATCCTGATCCTTGCCGGAGGTGTCGGCGCCGGCATCCAGACCGTAGCCACGTTCATTCCCATCATTGGAATCCTGTTCCTTTTTCTGGCCATCCTGGAGGATTCGGGCTACATGGCCCGGGCGGCCTTCGTGATGGATCGCTTCATGCGCGTGATCGGCCTGCCAGGCAAATCATTCGTACCCATGCTGATCGGATTTGGCTGTAATGTGCCTGCCATCATGGCCACCCGTACGCTTGAAAATAGGCGCGATCGATTGCTCACGATCATGATGAATCCCTTCATGTCCTGTGGAGCGCGACTGCCGGTCTATGCCCTATTCGCTGCGGCCTTTTTCCCTTTATCCGGTCAGAACGTGGTGTTTGGTCTTTACCTCATCGGTATTGCCATGGCCGTGCTCACCGGCCTGATCCTGAAAACCACCATCCTGCGTGGCCAGGCATCCCATTTCGTCATGGAGTTGCCGGCCTACCACATGCCCACCATCAAGGGAGTGCTGATCCGAGCCTGGGAGCGGTTGAAAAGCTTCATCATGCGGGCCGGAAAAGTGATTGTGATCATGGTGATGGTGCTCAGCATCCTCAGTTCAGTGGGTGTTGATGGCAGCTTTTCCAATGAGAACAGTGATCGATCTGTGCTCAGCAGCGTCAGCCGATCAATCACTCCTGTCTTCAGCCCTCTTGGCATCCGTCAGGAGAACTGGCCGGCCACGGTGGGAATCTTCACGGGTGTGTTTGCCAAGGAGGCCGTTGTGGGCACCCTTGATGCGCTCTATTCCACGCTTGGGGCCCAGGATGATGCGGCCCGAGGCCTCGCTCCCCAGGCCGACGACGACTTCCGCTTCTGGGATGGCCTGGCGGAGGCGGTGGCCACCATTCCAGCCAATCTCTCGGAGGTTCCCGCCATGCTGCTCGACCCCCTGGGCATCACTGTGGGTGATGTCAGCAACGTGGATTCAGCGGCCGAGGCGCAAGCGGTTGGGGTGGGAACGTTCGGCGCCATGGCCACCCGCTTCAACGGCAGGATCGGAGCTTTTGCCTACCTGATCTTTGTGCTGCTCTACTTCCCCTGTGTGGCCGCCATGGGGGCGGTCTACCGGGAAACCAACGGGGGCTGGACAGCCTTTGTCGGCCTCTGGACCACGGGTCTGGCCTACGCCGCATCCACCCTCTTCTATCAGGTGGGAACCTTTGCCAGCCATCCGCGCCTGTCCATGGGCTGGATTCTGGCCGTCATGGTGGCTGCTGCCCTCACCATTCTCGGCTTGAAGGCCATCGGCCCCCGGGCCGTGGACCCGGAGCGCGAGCGGCTGAATGATGCCTCTGCCCAAGCCCTGTGAGATCCAGATCCTGTGATTCTCAGTCTTCTTCAGAATTACTTAAGAGACCATCGAGCGGCTTCGCTCACCCAGGTGGAAGCCAGCCTGGGTGTACCAGCTGACGCTCTGCGAGGCATGTTGGATCTGCTGGAGCGTAAGGGCCGGGCCCAGCGCCTGCCTCGTGCGCAGCGCTGCCATGGCTGCTCGCTTTGCGATGAGAAAGCATTGGAGTTCTACCGCTGGATGGGCGACACGGACGTACCGGTTCAATGGCCCTGTCAGCAGGAGCAGTGTCCTCAGTGAGTCTCGCTGGAGATCGCTTCTGCATCATCCTTGCCGCCCATCGATCAGCTTGATGTGACTCTGCCCAGCACACTGAGGACATCCGCGATGCGCAAGCGACGATGAAAAGCGCTTGACAAAGTGGTACGCATGATCTAGTGTGGAACGTTAGATTCGACTCTGTAAATCATTTTCGGCGCGCAGCGCTGGCGACGCGATCAGGCCCTCGGCCTGCCTGGTGAACGCGCTGATCCGCCATGCGGCCCACACCCTTCAGTCCAGCGATCTCCTGTTGATACCAGTGTCCCAAGCCATGCGTGCCACACCCAGTCCGACCACATCCAGTCCGACCATGCCCAGCACCCTTGAGCGCTCGGCTTCCAGCCAGGCCTTCGGCGGCAGCAGCTTTGTGCTGGTGTACCACCGCTCTCCCTACGACCTGAAAACCGCTGCTGATGGCAGCACTGAGTTTGTCGACCAGAAGAGCCCGAACGGCATCATTCCCACCCTCCGCAACCTGTTTCTGGAGGAACGCTCCGGCACCTGGATTTCCTGGCGCCAGGATGAAGACGCCGCCAATGCTGCTGATGAACGGCTCACCGTTCCATCGGCCAACCCGTTCACGCTGAGACGGTTGCCGCTCACTGAAACGCAGATCTCAAGCTTTTATCATGTCACCTCGAAGGAATCCTTCTGGCCGATTCTTCACAGCTTTCCAGGCCTTTTCAGTGTTGATAACTCAGACTGGGACACCTTCGTAGGCGTCAACCAGTCGTTTGCCCGTGCGGCCTGTGAGGAGGCGGCGGAAGGGGCCACGATCTGGGTGCACGATTACAACCTCTGGCTGGCCCCAGCCCAGATCCGGGCCCTCCGGCCCGATGTGAGGATCGCCTTTTTCCATCACACACCATTCCCCTCCAACGACGTGTTCAGCATCCTGCCCTGGCGGGATGAAATTCTCGACAGCCTGCTCTGCTGCGACCTGGTGGGCTTCCACATTCCCCGCTACGCCGACAACTTCTCCCGCACCGCCATCAATCTGCGTGGCGCCCGCTGTGGGGATCCCGTGCCTGTGGCGGTCAAGTTCCGCCACCACGGCAGTGCCCTGGCCCAGCCCACGGTGTTGCCCTGGTTGGAGCACAACGGCCGTCGGGTGCACATCCAGGCCTCACCGGTTGGCACCTCTCCGGATGTGATTCGTGAGCTGAGAGACAGCACCGAGGTGCAGACGATGGCGACCCAGATCTCCGAGCAGCATGCCGGCCGCAAGTTGATCATCTCGGCCTCCCGGGTGGATTACACCAAGGGCAACGAGGAGATGCTGCTCTCCTATGAGCGGGTGCTGGAGCAGCAGCCCCAGTGGCACGGCCGGGTGGAGCTGTTCCTCGCCTGCGTGGCCGCCGCCAGTGGCATGCGCATCTATGAAGACATCCAGCGCTCGGTGGAGGAGATCGTGGGCCGCATCAATGGCCGCTTCGGCCGCATCGACTGGACCCCCGTGCGCCTCTCCACCCGCCGCACCCCCTACGACGAGCTGGTGGCCTGGTTCAGCCAGTCGGATGTGTGCTGGATCACGCCGCTGCGGGACGGCCTCAACCTGGTGGCGAAGGAATACGTCGCCGCCCGCCAGGGCCAGGGCGGGGTGCTCGTGCTCTCGGAATTCTCCGGAGCCTCGGTGGAACTGGAAGACGCCGTGGTCACCAACCCCTATTCCCACCGCAGCATGGACGCGGCCATCGTCGCCGCCCTGGAGATGCCCCTGGAGGAGCAGAAGCAGAGAATGGCCTCGATGTCGGAGGCGGTGGAGGAATTCACCGTGCAGCACTGGGCCGAACAGCAACTGGGCACCCTGCGCGCGATTTGAGCCTCCCCTCCAGACGCTGGCTCCTGGCCCTCGGCCTGATGCTCGGGATGGTGGTCGCCCTGGCCGGGGGCGTGGGTGGCTGGCGCAGCCTGGCCGGTGCTCAGGAGCCCACCACGGTGCGGGTGCTGATGCCCGCTCCCTTCGCCGATGCCACCGCCGAGCAGGTGGCGGCCTTCAACCGCGACCACCGCGATCTGCGCATCGCCGTGACCCGGGGCCCCTTTGAGACTGAGTCGGTGTCGGATCTGGCCATCAGCAGCCTGCTGCTGGGGGACAGCCCCTACGACCTGCTGCTGATGGACGTCACCTGGACGGCCAAGTACGCCGCCGCCGGCTGGTTGCTGCCCCTCGACGACTGGCTCGGCGCCGAGGCCCTCGAGCCTCTCGCCCCGGGCGCCCGCGCCGGCAACCGCATCGATGGCCGCCTCTGGCGCCTGCCCCTGGTGGCCGACATGGGCCTGCTCTACTGGCGCACCGACCTGATGGACGCCCCGCCCCGCACCCCCGCCGAGCTGGTGGCCGTGTCCGAGCAGCTGCAGCGCCAAGGCCGGGTGCGCTGGGGCTACGTGTGGCAGGGCCGCCAGTACGAAGGCCTCAGCTGCGTGTTCCTGGAGGTGTTGCACGGCTTCGGCGGGGCCTGGCAGGCCGACCAGCCCGGCATGGGATTGCTGACACCCGCCGCCGATCAGGCCGCCGCCTGGATGCGCTCCCTGATCGACACGGGCGTCAGCCCCGCCGCCGTGGCCAACTTCGCCGAACCGGAGGCCCTGCAGAGCTTCGAGGCCGGCGACGCCGCCCTGATGCGCAACTGGCCCTACGCCTGGCAGGAGCTGCAACGGCCCCAGAGCGCCGTGGCCGGCAAGGTGGGCGTCACCACCATGGTGGCCGAGCCCGGTCAGACCTCCGGCGCCACCCAGGGCAGCTGGGGACTCTCGGTGCTGGCCGGCACGGCCCATCCCGCCGAGGCCGTGCAGGTGCTGCAGGCCCTCAGCGGCGCCGAGAGCCAGCGCCAGCTGGTGCGGCGCTGGGGCTACACCCCCACCCTCACCGCCCTGTTCGACGACCCGGAGCTGGTGCTGGAGCGCCCCCTGCTGCCCGTGCTGCAGCAGGCCCTGGAGGCCGTGGTGCTGCGTCCGATCAACCCCGGCTACGCCCAGCTCAGCGACATCGTGCAGCGCCAGCTCAGTGGCGTGATCACCGGCGACACCCCGCCGGCCCAGGCGATGGACCGGGCTGGGCGAGCCAGCGAGCAGCTGCTGCAGGCGAGCGGCCAGGCGGCGCTGCGATGAGTGCGGCCCTCGCCCTGCTGCTGATCGCCCCGGCGCTGCTGCTGCTGCTGGCCGTGTTCGTGTGGCCGATCCTGGATTACGCCTGGCTGAGTCTGCAGGCCCAGTCGGTGTTCACGGGCCTGGAGCCCGTGCCGGTGGGGCTGGCCAACTGGCAGCGGCTGCTCGGCGACGGCCGCTTCTGGCAGGACGCCGCCCAGACCCTGCGCTTCGCGGTGGTGTCGGTGGGACTGGAGTTGCTGCTGGGGCTGGCCATCGCCCTGCTGCTGCACCAGCGCTGGCGGGGCCGGGGCCTGGTGCGCAGCCTCAGCCTGCTGCCCTGGGCCCTGCCCACCACCGTGATGGCCCTGGGCTGGCGCTGGATCTTCAACGACCCCAACGGGCCGATCAACGGCCTGCTGCAGACCATCGGCCTGCCGAGTCTGCCCTTCCTGGCATCGCCCCAGCTGGCCTGGCTGGCCGTGGTGCTGGCCGATGTCTGGAAAACCACTCCCTTCGTGGCCCTGCTGCTGCTGGCCGGGCTGCAGAGCATTCCGGCCGATCTCTACGAGGCCCTGGCCCTCGAGGGTGGCCGCCCCTGGCAGGCCCTGCGCTGGATCACCCTGCCGCTGCTGCGCCCCTACATCTTCATCGTGCTGCTGTTCCGCCTGGCCCAGGCCCTGGGGGTGTTCGATCTGGTGGCCGTGCTCACCGGCGGCGGCCCCGCCAGCAGCACCGAGAGCCTGGCCCTCTACGCCTACCTCAATGCCATGCGCTTTCTCGACTTCGGCTACAGCGCCACGGTGATGCTGGGCATGTTTGCTTTGCTGCTGGCCTGCGCCCTGGCCCTGGTGCTCAGCCAGCGCCGGCGGCGGGAGGGCGCGGCATGAGCCAGGCCCCTTCCCCCCGTGGCGGACGCCTGGCCCTGGTGGCGCTGCTGCTGATCTGGAGTCTGGCGCCCATGCTCTGGCAGCTCTACACCTCCCTGCGCACCCCGGAGGCCCTGCTGGCCGGCGCAGAGGCCCTGGGCCGCGGCTGGACCCTGGCCAACTACGGCGCCGTGCTGGGCAGCGATCCCCCCTTCTGGCGCTACCTGCTCAACAGCACCGTGGTGGGGGCCCTGAGCACCCTGCTCACCCTCGCCCTCGCCATCCCCTGTGCCTATGCCCTCAGCCGCCGCGGCGGCCTGCTGCGGCTGCTGATGGGCGGTGGCCTGCTGGCGGCGGCGGTGTTCCCCTACGTGCTGCTGTTTCTGGCCCTGCTGCAGGTGGCGCGGCAGCTGGGGCTGGCCAACAACCTGCTGGCCCTGTGCCTGCCCTACGCCGGTCTGTCGCTGCCCCTGGCCCTGCTGCTGTTGCAGGCGGCCTTTGCGGAGCTGCCGCGGGAGCTGGAGGAGAACGCCGTGCTGGAGGGCTTCAGCCTCTGGCAGCGGCTGCGCTGGATCCTGCTGCCGCTGATGGGGCCCTCGGTGGTGAGCACGGCGCTGCTGGTGTTCCTGTTCAGCTGGAACGAGTTTCCGATCGCTCTCACCTGGCTCAGCCGCAGTGAGCTGCTCACCCTGGCGCCGGCCATGGCCCGCATCGCCGGCTCCTCGGTGTTTACGGTGCCCTACGGCGCCTTCGCCGCCGCCACCGTGCTGGGCAGCGTGCCACTGCTGGCCCTGTTGCTGCTGTTCCAGCGCCAGATCGTGGCCGGCCTCACCCAGGGAGCGATCAAGGGATGAGCAGCGCACCAGCCCCTGCCCTGCGCCTCGAAGGCCTCGAACGCCGCCTCGGCCAGCGCTCGATCCTGGCGGGCATCGACCTGCGGGTGGAGCCGGGCGAATGTGTGGCGCTGCTGGGGCCGAGCGGTTGCGGCAAGAGCACGATCCTGCGGCTGATCGCCGGCCTCGATCAGCCCGATGGCGGCCGCATCCTGCTGGGTGAGCGCGACATCACCGCCCTGCCGGCCAGGCGGCGCCAGGTGGCCATGGTGTTCCAGAGCTATGCGCTCTACCCCCACCTGAGCGTGGCCCGCAACCTCTCCCTGGGCATGGAACTGCGGGGGGTGTCGCGGCAGCAGCGGCAGCTGGAGATCGCCCGGGTGCTGGCCATGCTGCAGCTGGAGGACCAGAGCCAGCGCCGCCCCGCCGACCTCTCGGGCGGCCAGCGCCAGCGGGTTGCCCTGGCCCGGGCCCTGCTGCGCCAGCCGCGGGTGTTCCTGCTGGATGAACCGATGAGCAACCTCGATGCCCAGCTGCGCGAGGAGCTGCGGCCCCAGCTGCGCACGATCCTCTGCGGCAGCCAGGCTCCGGTGGTTTATGTGACCCACGACCAGCAGGAGGCCATGGGCATCGCCGACCGCATCGCCGTGCTGCAGCAGGGACGCCTGCAGCAGTGCGGCACGCCCCAGGAGCTCTATGGCACGCCCGCCAACGTGGCGGTGGCGCGCTTCATCGGCCGGCCCCAGATCAACCTGCTGCCGATGCAGCACGGCCTCCTGGTGGGCATCCGCCCCGAGCACCTGTATCCAGTCACCGAGGGCGGTCTGCCGGTGCAGGTGCTCAGCCGCGAGTGGCACGGTGCCAGCCAGCAGCTCACGCTCAGCAGCCCCCACGGCGAGCTGCGCTGGACCTGCGACGGCAGCCAGCCGATCGCCAGCACGCTGCAGCTGGGCTGGGACCGGCGCCATGAACATCGCTTCCAGCAGGCCAGCGGGCTGCGCTGCTGAGGCCCGGGTGCTGGCGCTGGCGGCCATTTGCGCTTAAACCAAGACAGAGCGAGAGGGTCTGGATGCCTGATGCCTGATCCGGTGGCGCACTGGTGGGAAGGCTGTGTGATCTACCAGTTGCTGCCGCGCAGTTTCGCCGATGCCAATGGTGACGGCATCGGCGATCTGGCCGGCATCAGGGAGAGGCTGCCCTACCTGAGCTGGCTGGGGGTGGACGCGATCTGGATGACGCCGATCTACCCCTCTCCGCTCAAGGACGGCGGCTACGACATCACCGACTTCAAGTCGATCCACCCTGATCTGGGCTGCATGGCCGACCTGCGCCAGCTGCTGGAGCGGGCCCATCGGCTCGGCATCAAGGTGGTGCTCGATCTGGTGCTGAACCACACCAGCGTGCTGCACCCCTGGTTCCAGCGGGCCCGCTGGGCTCCGAGCGGCAGCTCCGAGCGCAACTTCTACGTGTGGCGGGATCGCGACGACGGCTACGCCGACGCCCCCGTGCTGTTCCGCCGCTACGAGAGCTCCAACTGGGAGTGGGATGAGGTGGCGGGGCAGTACTTCCTGCATCGCTTCCTGCGCCACCAGCCCGACCTCAACTACGCCAACCCCGCCGTGCAGGAGGAGATGCTGGCGGTGGTGGACTTCTGGTTGGAGCAGGGGATCGACGGCTTCCGGCTCGACGCCGTGCCCTTCCTGTTCGAGGAGGAGGGCAGCCGCTGCGAGGGCCTGCCTGAGACCCACGCCTTCCTGCGGCGGGTGCGGCAGCGGGTGGACGCCTGCGACCGCGACGTGCTGCTGCTGGCCGAGGCGATCCAGCCGGTGCAGGAGTCGGCTCCCTACCTGGCGGAGGGGGAGCTGCATGCGGCCTTCGAGTTCGCCCTCACCGCCCACCTGTTCGCGGCGGTGGCCCAGGGGCGCTGCGACCAGCTCTACACCTGCCTGCGCGAGGCCCAGAACGCCGTACCGGGCTGCCGCTGGGCCCTGCCCCTGCGCAACCACGACGAGCTGTGGCTGGGCGATGGCCACCTGGTGAGCGATGCGGTGGTGGAGGCGGTGTGCACGGGCTTCCCCAACGCCGAGGGCCACTGGCTGAACTGGGGCATCAACCGTCGGCTGGCGCCGATGCTCAACGGTGATCCGCGCCCCAACACCCTGCTGCACAGCCTCATCTACAGCCTGCCCGGCATCCCCTGCCTCTACTACGGCGATGAGCTGGGCATGGGCGACTGGCCCGGGCTGCGCGACCGCGATGCCAACCGCACGCCGATGGCCTGGACGCGGGACCGCGCCGGCGGCTTCTCCACGGCACCCGATCCCCTGCTGGTGCTGCCGCCGATCACCGCCCCCGGCTACGACTACCGGGTGGTGAACGTGGCCGTGCAGCAACAGCTCTCCGGCTCCCTGCTCAACTGGCATCACCGCATGCTCACCAGCCGCCAGCAGTTGCCGGCCCTGCGGCTGGGGGATTTCCAGCTGCTGGAGAGCGACCACCCCTCCGTGTTGAGCTACGCCCGCAGCACCGGCGACATGACCATGGTGGTGGCGGCCAATGTGTCGGGCACGGGAGCCTCCACCCAGCTCGATCTGGGCCAGTGGCGGGGCAGCCGCATGCGCGAGGTGGTGTGGGGCTGCGAGTTTCCCGCCGCCAGTGACAGCTGGTTCATCTACCTGCCCGCCTACGGCTTCTTCTGGTGGCTCGTGGGCGAAGCGGACATGGTGGCCGAGGCCAGCGAGCCGCCTCAGCCCGAAAGGGCGGAGCCGGTGGCCGCCAGCTCCTGATCCAGCAGCCGCTGCACCTCGGGCCGCAGTCGTTCGGCCTCGGCGCTGTCCACGAAGCCGAGGCGGCAGCGCCGCCAGAGCACGTCGTCGCTGCTGCGGGCCCACTCGTGGCGCACGGCGTGGCGCACTTCGGCGGCGGTGAGAGGAATCACCGGGCTCAGGGGTTCCCTTTCCTGGGGCGAGGCGGCGCAGGCCAGCACCGCCTCGGCCTGCAACCCGTGGCTGGCGAGCAGATGCTGCACCAGGGCCGCCGGGTGCTCAGCGCCGAGGCGCTGCTCCAGGGCGGCGAGCCCCCGGCGGGTGGACTCAGGCTCCTCTTCGGCACCCAGGATGGGCGTGGGTCCGGCGGGCTCCGCCAGGGGACGGCCCAGCTGGGCTGCCACGGCCTTCAGGCCATCGAGGGCCATGGGGCGGCAGGTGGTCCACTTGCCGCCCATCACGCTGATCAGTCCGGAGGGGAGCTGCTCCACCTCGTGCTCGCGCACCACGGTGGAGGTTTCCGGGGCTGCACCCGCGGCAGCGGGGCTGGCGGCGCTGGCCGGGCGCAGCAGGGGGCGGGCGCCGGCCCAGCGGCTGCACACCTGCGGCTCTCCGTGCTGGGGGAACCAGCGCCGCACGTAGCTGAGCAGGTAGGCCTCCTCCTCGGCGCTGGGGGCGTTGGCCTCCCCGACCGGGCAGGAGGTGTCGGTGGTGCCCACCAGGGTGCGGCCGAAGAAGGGCAGCACGAACAGCACCCGGCCGTCGTCGGTGGCGGGAATCAACAGGCCGGTGCCGCCGGGGCAGAGGTTTCCCTTCAGCACCAGGTGGATGCCACGGCTGGCCTGCAGCCTTGGGCCCTGGTCGGGATCGGCCATGCGGCGGATCGCGTCGGCGCCGATGCCGGTGGCGTTCAGCACCACCCGGGCCTGCAGCTCGCGGCGCTCGCCTGTCTGCAGGTCTTCCACCACCGCGCCGCTGAGGCGGCCCTGCTGGCGCAGCAGCTCCACCACCCGGGTGCGGGTGTGCACGCTCGCGCCGAGGCCCGCGGCGGTGCGGGCGATCAACAGATTGAGCCGGGCATCGTCGAACTGGCCATCGCTGTAGGCCACGCCGCTGTAGCCGGGAGCCAGCTCGGGCAACTGCTGCTGCACGGTGCCGCGGGCCAGCCAGCGGCTGGCGCCGATGCCGCGGCGCCCGGCCAACAGGTCGTAGAGCCCCAGGCCGATGCCGTAGTAAGCCTGCTGAATGAAGCCGGCGGTGGGCAGCAGCAGCTCCAGCCGGTGGGCCAGAAACGGCACCGCCTCCAGCCAGTGGCCCCGCTCCCCCAGTGCCTCCCGCACCAGCTGCAGCTGGCGCCAGTCCAGCCGGCGGAAGGCCAGTTCCAGGTAGCGCACGCCGCCGTGCAGCAGCTTGGTGCTGCGGCTGCTGGTGCCCTGGGCGATGTCGCCCGCCTCCACCAGGGTCACCGAGAGGCCACGGCGCACGGCCTCAAGCGCCACGCTGGTCCCGGTGGCCCCGCCACCGATCACGAGCAGATCCACGGTCATCAGTCTGCTCCGGAAGGGGTTACCACTTGAGCCTGCTGCAGGTCGGGTTCATGCCAGTGCAGGCTGCGCTCCACGGCGGACCGCCAGCGCTGCTGCCGATGTTGGCGCTGCTCCGGGCTGATTGCGGGCTCAAAGCGCCGGGCACCGGGGGCCTCGGCCAGGTCGCTCCAGGCGCCCAGGCCCTCCAGCTCTCCAGCCTGCACCCCGGCCAGCAGGGCCACGCCCCGCGCCGTGCTCTCCAGGTCGGCCCGACGCCGCACCGGCAGGCCGGTGGCATCGGCCTGGGCCTGGAGCAGCAGATCGGCGGCTGCGGCTCCGCCATCGGCAGCGAGCTCCTGCAGGGGCTCGCCCAGGGCTTCTTCGGCCAGCTCCACCAGGGTGGCCACCGCCAGGGCGATCCCCTCCAGGGTGGCCCGGGCGAGCTGGGCCGGGCCGGTGTCGCGGCTGAGGCCGATCAGCAGGCCCCGCGCCGCCGGATCCCAGTGGGGCGTGCCCCAGCCGGTGAAGGCGGGCACCAGCATCACGCCGCCGCTGCTGCTGCAGCTGGCCGCCAGGGCGTTCACCTGGTCGGAGCGCTCGATCAGCCGCAGACCGTCGCGCAGCCACTGAATGGCGGTGCCGGCGTTGAAAAGGCTGCCCTCCAGGCAGTAGGTGGGCCGGCCGGCGGCATCGGTCCAGCCGACGGTGCTGAGCAGGCCGGCGTCGGAGCGCTGGATCGTGGCGCCGGTGTTGATCACCAGGAAGGCGCCGGTGCCGTAGGTGCACTTGCCCTCGCCGCTGGTCAGGCAGCTCTGGCCCAGGGTGGCGGCCTGCTGGTCTCCCAGCACCGCCGTGATCGGCACGCCGGCAAAGGGCAGCCCCGCCGCGATCGTGCCGAAGGCGGCCTGGCTCGGCAGCAGCTCCGGCAGGGCATCGGGCGGCACCCCCAGGCTGGAGGCGAGCTCGAGATCCCAGCGCAGCTGCTCCAGGTCCATCAGCAGGGTGCGGCTGGCATTGCTGCAGTCGGTGGCGTGGCGTCCGCACAGCCGCCACAGCAGCCAGCTGTCCACTGTGCCGAAACACAGCTCCCCGGCCGCCGCTGCCGCCGCCGCCGCCGGCAGCTCCCGCAGCAGCCACACAACCTTGCTGGCGCTGAAGTAGGGGTCCACCAGCAGGCCGGTGCGCTGGCGGATGGTGGCTTCCAGCCCCTGCTGCTTCCAGGCGGCGCAGAGGGCGGCGGTGCGGCCGTCCTGCCACACGATCGCCGGGGCCAGGGGCTCCTGCGTGCCCCGGCGCCAGAGCACGGTGGTTTCACGCTGGTTGGCGATCCCGCAGGCCACCACGGCGCGGCGCTGCTCCGGGCTGATCGCCTGCTCCAGCTGCTGCAGGGCGGCCAGCTGGCTCTGCCAGATCGCCTCCGGGTGCTGCTCCACCCAGCCATCCGCCGGGTAATGGCACTCCAGGGGGGCACCGCAGCAGGCCACCTGCTGGCCCTGGTGGTCGTACAGCGCCGCCCGGGAACTGGTGGTGCCCTGGTCGATGCTCAGAAAGAGGGCAGAACCCATGCAGCCACCTGTTTTGAGTTTGGTAGCACAACAGGCCGGGCTGAACCCAGGGATCCACCCGGCCGCAAGGAAGTGCAACGGTGGGCCGATGGGGCAGGGTGACTGCAGCGGCCCCCGGCCGCCCGACGCCCCGGCAGCCCGCCCCATGCCCCTCTCGCCCAACCCCCTGAGCCCGGACGCCCTGCTCGAGGACCTGGCCGCCCCTGCCGAGCTGCTGATCGTGCAGGACCTCGACGGGGTGTGCATGGAGCTGGTGCACGATCCGCGCCAGCGGCGTCTGGAGCCGGCCTACATCCGCGCGGCGCGGCAGCTGGAGGGACAGTTTGCGGTGCTCACCAACGGCGAGCACGAGGGCAGCCGCGGCGTCAACCGGGTGGTGGAGCAGGCCCTGGCCGGCAGTGCCGAGCCCGCCGCCGAGGGCCTCTACCTGCCCGGGCTGGCGGCCGGTGGCGTGCAGCTGCAGGACCGCTTTGGCCGGGTGAGCCACCCGGGGGTGTCGGCCGGGGAGATCGCGTTCCTGGCGGCGGTGCCGCAGCGGCTGCGGCGCAGCTTGCTGGAGCGGCTGCCGGCGCTGTTGCCCCACCTGGATGGGGATCGGCGGCAGGCCCTGGTGGAGGCGGCCGTGCTTGACAACCCCCTCTCCCCCAGCCTCAACCTCAACGGGCTGTTCGCTGCCGTGGAGGGCAACGTGGCCGGCCAGCAGGATCTACAGGCCCTGGCTCTGGAGCTGATGGGGGAGTTGCTGGCGGAGGCCACAGCGGCAGGCCTGAGCGAGGCCTTCTTTCTGCACCTGGCCCCCAACCTCGGCAGCCGGGACGGCGCTGAGCAGCTCAAGCCCGCCAGCCCCGCCGGCCCCGGCACCACGGACTTCCAGCTGATGCTGCGCGGCGCCCTCAAGGAGGTGGGCCTGCTGGTGCTGCTCAATCAGGCCATCGGCCGCCGCAGCGGCAGCCCCCCCCTCGGCGCCGACTTCAACGTGCGCACGGCCCCCCACGACCACCCCAGCCTGCTGGAGCTGGCCCGCTCGGCCTTCGAGCCGGCGCTGATGCCCACCCTGGTGGGGGTGGGCGACACGATCACCTCGGTGCCGGCACCAGGCGGGGGCTGGCTGCGGGGCGGCAGCGACCGGGGCTTCCTCACCCTGCTGCAGGAGCTGGGCGCGGTGTTCGGCACGGCCAACCGGGTGGTGCTGGTGGACAGCAGCGGCGGCGCCGTGGACCGCCCCTCCCACGCCGATGGCCGCCTGGTGGGTCTCACCGATCCGCAGGATTCCCTGCGCATCGACGCCAGCCTGGCCGGCGGGCCACTGCAATACGTGGAGCTGTTCGGCAGGCTCGCCGAGCGCCGGGGTCAGGCCCTCAGGGGTTGAGGCCCAGCTCGCGCTCCATGCCGGCCAGGGCCACCTCGGCCACCAGCTGGATGCGGTAGCGGCAGTGCTGCGTGGTGGTGCCGTCGAAGCGGCCGTGCTCCCAGTACTTGTTGCTGCCGGCGCCTCCACCGCAGAGGCCGAAGTAGTCGCAGCTGGCCCGGCAGCGCTCCACACCGGTGCGGATCTCGCGCTCCACCTGCTGGAACTTCGGCGTGCCGGCCAGATCCACCAGGCTGTCGCGCAGCACATGGCCGAAGCAGAAATCGCCGAAGCGTTCGGTGTGCACCGACAGCAGCTCCGGATCGAAGGTGGACATGTTGCCGCGGGCATCCACGTTCACGATCGCGAAGGGGGTGTTCATATCGGTCTGCACCAGGCGGGCTTCGCCGCAGGCCAGGCTGGTGATTCCCTCGAACTCGCGGATCCGCAACCGCTCGGGCTGGTCGCCGCAGCGGTCCCAGACGCGCTCCATGAACTGGCGGTAGCGGGCCTCCAGGGCGGGCCGCTCCCCCGCCGAGACCTCCAGGCTGGACTGGGTGTTGACGCCCTCGGTCTCCTCCATGTTGAAGCCCACGTCGCCGATGCCCTGCTGCAGGAAGAAATCGACGATCGCGTCGGCATGGTCGAGCCCGGCGGCGGTGAGCACGCAGATCACCTCGAAGGGGATGCCCCGCCGTTGCAGCCAGTCCACCCCCCGCATCACGGCGGCATGGCTGGGCAGGCCGGTGCGGGTGACCCGGTGGGCATCGTGCAGGAAGGCGGGGCCATCCATGCTCACGCCCACGTGGATGTCGTGGCGCTCGAAGCAGTCGCACCAGGCCGCATCGATCACGGTGGCGTTGGTCTGCAGCGACTGCACCACCGTGGAGGGCGGCAGCCCGTGGCGCTGCAGCACGGCCTGGATGCGGGCGCTGGCGGCGTCGTAGAAGGCGATCGGCATGGTGAGCGGCTCGCCCGCATGCCAGAGCAGGGTGAATCCCCCGTCAAAGAAGGGGCTCTCCAGCACCCGCTCCAGGGCCGCCTCCAGCAGCTCCAGCGACAGCCGGGTGCGGTCGTCCCGCTGGGGCAGGTAGCAGTAACTGCAGTCGAGGTTGCAGAAGGGGGTGGGCTGCAGCACCAGCAGCCGCACCGGCCCATAGGCCAGCTCAGGCACCGGGGTGACGCTCATCGGGGCCTCGCTCAGCGGAAGTTGCGGAAGCCACCGCCGTTGCGGAAGCCCCCATTCCTGAAGCCGCCCCCATTGCGGAAGCCGCCATTACGGAAGCCACCGCCATTGCGGAAGCCGCCGTTGCGGAACCCCCCGTTGCGGAAGCCGCCATTGAAGAAGCCGCCGTTGCGGAAGCCTCCGTTGTAGAAGCCGCCATTGCGGAAGCCGCCGTTGCCCCAGCCCACGGTGGGGGCGTTGACGAACACGTAGGCCAGGGCGTCCGGTGGCCCGGCCTCTGGCCCCAGTGCCTCACGATCCTGGCCTTCCAGGTCGGTGCCGGCCTGCTGCTCCCTGTCCCGCACCACCGCTGCAATGCGCTGCATCCGCTCCTCGATGCTGGTGGTCGATCCCTGCTGCGCGGCGGCGGTGGCCAGGGCCGCTGCGCAGTCGAGCGGCAACGACACCAGCAGCAGCAGGCCGAACAGGCGGGAGTGGGTCAGAAAGGCCATGACAGGTGCTGGGAAGAGACGCGCGGACGGAAAAAAGGAACGGCGGGAAGGGGAGCAGAGGCCGCTTCAGCTGCCGGGTTCGGGCTGCTGATCACCGTCGGCCGCGGGCAGGGGCCTGATCGCCTCCCGGCCCAGCAACAGCCCCTGGAAGATCTCATCGACCTGCTCATGGGCAGCGCCGGGGCCGGTGCCGGGCGCCAGCCAGCGATCCACTGCGGCCACGTCTTCTGGCCTGCCGTCCACATAGCCCTGCAGCAGCCGGGCGATGGCCAGATCCACCAGGTTGCGGAAGGCGGAGTCGTTCTCCGGCAGCAGGCAGGCCACCCCATAGCTCTCGAAGGGCTGGTCGGGCACCAGCGCCAGGTCCTTGAGTCCCCGGGCCCGGGCCAGGGCAGCGAGCACCTTGGTGTCACCGATCACCCCCTCCACCCGGTTCGCCTCCAGGGCATCGAGGGCCTCGGACAGGTTGGCGAACGGCACCAGACGGGCCTCGGGCTGCATCCCCTGGAGCTCCGTCTCCGCCAGGGTGGAGCGCACCACGCCGATCGGGCGGCCGGTGAGGGCGGCCGGGTTGCCGTCGAAGCGGCCGGCCGGGGCCAGCAGGCGCAGGCCCGACACGCCGATGGGCATTGAGAAGTCGGCGGTCATGTCGGCTTCCCAGCTGAAGGGAATGCCGCAGGCCAGGTCGGCGGTGCCGGCCGTCACCCGAGCGGCGGTGGCGGCCAGGTCGGGCTCCATGACCAGCCGGAGCCTCACGGGACGGCCTACGGCCCTGGCCAGCTCGGCTGCGATCCGCTCGCCCAGCAGCACCGCGTAGCCCTGGGGCTGGCCCTCGTTGCCACCGCTCAGCAGGGGCGGCGCGTCGGCGGGGCCGACCAGCACCAGTTCCCCGGAGCGGGCCACCCGTTCCACGGCTCCTCCCGCCAGGGCGGCAGCCGGAACCGCCAGCCCCCCAGCCACGGCCAGGGCTGCCAGGGTGGCCGTGCTGCAGAGCGCGCGGCCGAGGCGGCGGGCTCGGCGGCAGCTCAGGCTCAGGGGGCGGCCGTAAGGGGCTGATCCCCCTGGGGAGGGAGCGGCCGAAGGGCCTGGGGAAGACAAAGCACGCCACGCCGGATGCCCCAGGACTCTGGCAAGGCCTGGGGCATCCGGCCATGCGGCGGGCTGCAGCCTGCGGGATTCTTCATTGCGACGAAGACCGCTCAGATCCACTGCTGCGCAAAGCGCATGCTGATGTCGAGCCAGGGGCTGCGGGTGATCGGTGCGCTGCTGGAGATCAGGTCCACGCCGCTGGCCGCACAGGCGCGCAACTGGGCCGGCTCCACCCCGGAGGCCTCCAGCACCACAGCCCGGCCCAGGTCTGTGGCCAGCCGGCGCAGGACCGGCACCAGCTCGGCCAGGGCACCAGGGCTGAAGCCATCCAGCAGCACGGCGTCAGCGCCGGCCTGGATCGCCTGCTCGGCCTCGGCGGCGGTCTCCGCTTCCACGATCACCCGGGCGGGCCAGGGGGCCGCAGCCCGCACCGCCAGCAGGGCCGGCACCACCCCGCCCGCCCAGGCCAGGTGGTTCTCCTTGAGCATGGCGGTGTCGTCGAGCCCGAAGCGGTGGTTGAGGCCGCCGCCACAGCGCACGGCGTATTTCTCCAGCAGCCGCAGCCCTGGAGTTGTCTTGCGGGTGTCGGCCAGACGCACGCCGCTGCCCTCCAGCTGCTGCACCAGCTCGGCGGTGGCCGTGGCGATGCCGCTCAGGCGCATCGCCAGGTTCAGGGCCGTGCGCTCGCCTGCCACCAGGGCCGCGGCATCTCCCTCCAGCTCCAGCAACCGCTGATCGGCCTGGATCCGCTCGCCATCACCCACCAGCAGCCGCACCTGCAGCTCGGCGTCGAGCAGGCGGAACAGGGGCTCCACCAGCGCCCCGCCACAGAACACCCCGGCGCGCCTGGCCACCCAGTGGGCCCGGCCCCGAACCCCCGCCAGGGCGGGCGCCGTGAGGTCGCCGCGGCCCAGATCTTCCGCCAGCCAGGCGCGCAGCAGGGGCTCGAGCTGCAGGGGGCTCAGGGGTGGCATGGCAGCGAGCGCGGCAGGAGGGCGGACCCTCCAGGACCATGGCAGCCTGCCCGGCTCACTTGCCGATGCAGAAGCGCGAGAACACCCGATCCAGCACCGCCTCGTTCACCTCTTCGCCGGTGATGGCACCGAGGGCCCGCACCGCCGTGCGCAGGTCGATGGTCCAGAAATCCCAGGGCAGCCCCTGCTCGGCGGCCTCCAGGCTGCCCGTCAGGGCAGTCGCCGCCTCGCTGGCCAGATCGCGCTGACGGGCGTTGAGGGCCACCTGGAGACCCTGCCCATCGCCCGCCCCGCAGCGCCGCAGCAGCTGCTGCACCAGGGCATCGCTGCCGGCGCCGGTCAGCGCACTGATCACGCCATCGGGGCTTGTCGCCACCGACTCGGACTGGGCTGGAGGAGGCCCTGCCTGATCCGGGGCGATCAGATCCGCCTTGTTGCCCACCAGCAGCAGGGGCACCCCCTCCGGCACCAGGTTCCGCAGGGCGGCGTCCTCCTCGGTCCAGCCGGCCTGGAGATCGAACAGGAGAAGCACCGCATCGGCGCTGGCCAGGGCCTCGTGGCTGCGGGCGATGCCGAGCTGCTCCACGGCGTCGGCGGTGGGCCGGATGCCGGCGGTGTCGAGCAGGGTGAGCGGCACGCCGTCGAGCACCAGCTCGCTCTCCAGCAGATCGCGGGTGGTGCCGGGCAGGTCGGTCACGATCGCCCGCTCGCGGTGGCTGAGGCGGTTGAGCAGGCTGCTCTTGCCCACATTGGGGCGCCCCACGATCGCCACCCGCAGGCCCTCCCGCAGGGCCGCGCCCTGACGCGCCTCCAGCACCAGGGCCTCCAGCTCCCGCTGCACCGCCACCAGGGCGGCCACTACGGCAGCGGCATCGAGGCGGGGGAGGTCGTCTTCGAAGTCGACCCGGGCTTCCAGTTCGGCCAGCTGGTCGAGCAGCCGCTCCCGCAGGCTGCCGATACGGCGCTGCAGGCCGCCATCGAGGCCGGCCATGGCCAGCTGGGCGGCGCGGCGGCTGCGGGCCGTGATCATCTCGCTCACCGCCTCGGCCTGGGTGAGATCGAGGCGGCCGTTCAGAAAGGCCCGCTGGCTGAATTCCCCGGGCTGGGCCCGGCGGGCCCCGGCGGCCAGCACCAGCTCCAGCACCCGCTGCACCGGCACCAGGCCGCCATGGCAATGGAGCTCTACCACGGTTTCGCGGGTGAAGCTTCGCGGCGCCCGCATCAGCAGCAGCAGGGCCTCATCCACCCGTTCCTGCGTGGCCGGATCCACCACGTGGCCATACAGCACCCGATGGGTGTCCCACACCTGGGACCCCGGCGCCCGGAACAGCCGGGCGCCGATGGCCTCGGCCCGGGGGCCGGAGATTCTTACGATCGCCACACTCCCCTGCCCAGGCGCGATCGCCGTGGCGACCGCTGCGATCGTGTCGCCGCCTTGGGCGCTGGCCGTGATCGCTTCGTCATCCAGCTCCAGCTCGCCTGTCACCCCGTTCCATGGCGCTGCGTCCACCCCAGTTTCAACCGCTTGCCCCCGCGGTGCGTGCCATCCAGCGGGCGATCCAGTGGCTGTGGCAGCAGGAGGGCAGCCCCGGTCAGCGGGCCAGGGGGCTGGCGGCGGGGGTGTTCTGCGGCTGCTTTCCGTTCTTCGGGCTGCAGACCCTGCTGGGGGTGGCCCTGGCGAGCCTGGTGCGGGGCAACCACCTGCTCGCCGCCGCGGGCACCTGGATCAGCAACCCCTTCACCTACCTGCCCCTCTATTGGCTCAACTTCAAGCTGGGAAGTGTGTTCCTGGGGCCGGGCCAGGGCTGGCCGGGCATGGAGAGCCTGCGCAGTGAGGCGATCTGGCAGCTGGGCTGGGCTTTTGCGAGCCGCATGTTGCTGGGATCCCTGGTGGTGGGTCTCGCCGCCGGGCCCCTGGGCGGCTGGCTCTACTGGCGCTGGCTGCTGCAGACAGGCGGCCAGGCTGATCCCCAAGTCCCACGGCCGCCCACAGGTTGATGCAGGCCCCGCCCATGAATCGGGTTCAAGACTTCGCTTCAGGACGGGGATCAGGAATTGGCCAGGCCGGGAAACACCATCAGGTCGATGTGGCCACCGGTGGGATGGCGCCATTCGCGGAATTCCTCAGCCAGGGCCTGATGGTCTTCGCTGAGGCACTGATCCTGGAGATCCTGCAGGCGCTGATGCACCTGATCGAGGGTGTGGTCAATCAGTTCGGCGGCCTGTTCAGATGTCATGGCCAGATGGGTGGTTGTCGGACAAAAAATTATCCTGATTTTGTAGACAACCTGCTCCGATTGAGCTGTAGCAGCAGACACACGGCCCGGGCGCTGTGGCCGAATGCCCATGCTCAGAGCCACTCGAATCAGTCGTCCTTCACCACAGTGCGCGCCAGCCAGTCGTGGAAGGGTTGCCAGTCGTCGGCCTGATCAATCGCCTCCCAGAGTCTCTCAATCACTCGACGCACCGGGGTTTCGGGCAGGTTCCAGCGCTGCAGGCGATCGGCGATCGAGCTGGCCGCGCTGGCCGCGTCTGGGGAGTTGGCTTCGGTGTTGGCAGCCTGGTGGCTGCAGGCCCACCAGGCGTCACGCCAGGCCAGCCAAGGCTGCCGGGGCGGCTGCGGGGCCCCCGCCAGGAAGGGCCCCAGCTCATCGGGTGTACTCGGCAGGCCTGCCTCTGCCACCCGCGCCGCCAGCCCGGCGAAGAAGGATCCGTAGCCCACGGGCCAGGCCGCCAGCAGTTGCAAGGTGGCAGGCAGGGGATCCGGGGCTTCCCCCAGGCCATCCCATTCCCCCGGCCATGCCGGCGGCAGCCCCAGCCGCCTGGCCATCAGCTGGCGGTAGTGGTGGTCGAAGGCCGGCGCGAAGCGCTCCAGGCGAGCCTCCAGCTCGGCCCGGGGCAGCAGCATCATCAGGGGCTCCTGCAGCAGGCGCAGGTTCTGGTGGGCGACTGCCGGTTGCTGGCCGTAGGCGTAGAGACCGGCGTGATCGAAGTAGGCCGCCGTGAAGTGCGGATCCCACCGGTCGAGGAAGGCGAAGGGGCCGTAGTCGAAGCTCTCCCCGGCCAGCGACATGTTGTCGGTGTTGAGCACCCCGTGGGTGAAGCCGGCGGCCATCCACCCGGCGCTGAGTCGGGCCACCCGCTCCACCAGCTCGCCGTAAAAGGCCAGCAGCCGCGCCTCCCCAGTCGCTTCGGTTGCGGCCACCTCGGGGTAGTAGGTGATCACCACATGCTGCAGCAGCCGCTCCAGCTGTCGCGGCTGGCGTTGATGGAGCAGCCGCTCGCAGCTGCCGAAGCGCAGGTGGGTCCGGGCCAGGCGCACCATCACGGCGCTGCGCGTGGGGGAGGGCTCGTCGCCCCGGTACAGATCCTCCCCTGTTTCCACCAGGCTGAGGCTGCGGCTGGTGGTCACGCCCAGGCGCTGCAGCGCCTCGCCGGCGATCACCTCCCGCACGCCCCCCTTGAGGGTGAGGCGGCCATCGCCGCCGCGGCTCCAGGGGGTGGTGCCGCTGCCCTTGGTGCCCAGGTCCTGCAGCTGGCCATGGCGGTCGCGCAGCTGGCCATAGAGAAAGCCACGGCCATCGCCCAGAAAGGGGTTGTAGGTGCCGAACTGATGGCCGTGGTAGCGCAGGGCCAGCAGGGGTGTGCGCGCCTCGAAGCGGCCGTAAGCGGCCTCGATGTCGGCGTCGGAGACGCTGGCAGGATTGAGGCCGATTTGGTGTAACAGGGAGTCGTTGCGGAAGCGCAGCTGGGTGCGCGGGAACTGCGCTGCCTCCACCACTTCCCAGTAGTCAGCCCCGAGTCCTTCGAGCTGGGGCTCGAACGGCAGGGCGAGCAGGGGGTTGGGGGGCATTGCAACAAGCTTGAGCGGATTGACCCTAATGAGCAGGTCCCAAGGGACACTGGGTTGCCAACGAGGCAGGGGGAGCTTCAACGTCGGTGATCGATAAAATCAAGAAGCGGGCGATCCTTGATGGAAGGCCATCTGCGCCCTCCATTCCACCAAGAACGAAGAGGGCAAGAGAGATCCTGAGATGTATGTTGCCGCCAAGGCAAAGTAGTGGTTCCATTACTGTGCAGATGTCTTGGCCTATGGGATGCGCTGCCGGGTCGGCATTGAGAAGCTCTCAAGGAATGCGAGGCCGAAGTCTGGATTGCCGCAGCCGTGGAGCACCTCCTACGGCTGGATGCTTTCGGAAGCAGCCTGCCTGATCCGATTGAGGAGGAGAAAGTGCCTTTCAATCCGAAGGAGGAGAATCCCTTCGGGTCAGTCAGTATCAGCTCGGACCTCGGAGGGGTCTATTCCTGCCGGGGCATCAGGAAAATGGCCTAAAGCTCAAGATACTCCCTGCATGGAGGCGTCGATGAACCGTGCAAGACCACTGCTTCTTATATGCTATCCAAAAGATCGGCGTGTCGGATAAAAGTGTACGATTGGAAAGCCCTCTAGGCCCCAAAGGCAAACCAACAGGCCTGAGTACGAGGCCAGTGTAGACATTAGGACCTAAAGTGGCTCACATCTGTCTCATTGGTGAAAACAAGACTGGCCTTCTAGAGATTGAGTACCTTTGTTAGACTTCTATGGTTGCAGGCGGCGTTGGCAGCGCACGCGCCTGCTTCAGCCTGGGCTGACGAATAACAGCTTTAGCCAGCATCAGGATCCTGGCCTCAAGCAGGCTCTCTACTATACTGATCACAATCTTTGCTCCTTGGGGCATGTCAGACAGGATTCTGGATCACTACACGGACAAGCCACCATCTCTGTCCAATACAATTGGCATCTTTAAAGGCGAGTGGAGCTCTGCCATACCAGGCTGTCCAGATGGTGGAAGAGCGCCACTCTTTTCTGACCCACGCGCAGACTATTGGATCAAGAAAACAAATGAGTTGTTTGGCAGCTCGCTTACCTCAGAATCAATTAATGCACTCGAGCTGGGGCCGCTGGAGGGGGCACATTCCTATATGTTCTCCAATGCAGGCTGGAATGTTACTTCAATTGAAAGCAATTCCAGGGCGTTTCTAAAAACACTAATCATTTATAATGAATTCAATCTCCATGCCAAGGCGCTCTACGGTGATTTTATCCCTTATCTAAAGAATCCCAGCACACCTCTATTCAATTTTATTGCTGCCAGTGGCGTTCTCTATCACATGAAAAATCCCTTGGAGACAATTGACCTCATCCTGTCTAAATGTCTATCTGTGGGAATATGGACTCATTTCTATGATGAGTCATTGACAAGTCTTTGGCCTAATCGATGGAGCCAAATCGAACTCAGTGCAGGTGGCACAACTTACCCGGCATTTAAGCAATTCTATGGTCAAGGACAAAAAGATCAATCCTTCTGTGGCGGTGGTCAAGAGTATTCAATATGGGTTCAAAAGGACGACATCCTAACTCGCTTAAGCGATCATGGTTTTGACATAGATATACATTCCTGTCAAATGGATCATCCCAATGGACCTTGCATGACTCTATTTGCGCACTCGAAGCACAAGCCTCCCCAGTAATGCTTACCACTTTTCATATTCAGCCAACACTACTGGTAGTGAGAAAGAGTCCCAACCGAACTGAACGATATTTGATTAGATCGTAATCCGATTAATAACCTACTCATGCAATAATGAAGCAGATCTACCTCCATATTGGTCATGGCAAAACCGGAACCTCGGCGTTCCAGGCATTGATGGCACAATCTCAGAAGATGCTTCTTTCTGCAGGCATACTGTATAAAGAGCATCCCAGCTTTTCTAATGCGATCCGATCACGGATAAGTTCAGGCAACATTGATCCGAGTGACACGAATGATTGGTTTGACACTCAGGTCTTGGCGACCGTGAGGAACAACCAGAATTACGATAAGTATGTTTTTTCCTGTGAGAATGCTTTCCACTATATGGATAGTGTATACGCGGCTCTCGACAATAGTAAGGATAACTTTAACTTGCACGTGATTCTAGCTGTCCGCAATCCAGGAGATATGCTCTCATCTGAATACCATCAACTGGTTAAGCGTGATGGGTTGTTCATTTCATACGAGGCCTTTCTAGAGCGTACTAGCTATAGATGCAAGCATGCTTTCAGAGCTCTCGAGATTATTGAACAGCTCGAGAGCAAGGAGATTTCCTTTTCTCTATTAAACTTTTCGAATTTAGGCTATGCAATTACCCGAAGAATCTCTGAAATCATTGGCATAGATACTTTAGTCGATACTCATAGATTTACAACTATGAGAGTAAACCGGTCGATGTCTGTTTCAGAGTTGCAGGCTCTCGTTCTTGTCAATCGACTCTATGGCAAGTTCGCGGGCACCAAGCTATCAGATGCGTTGGTTAACTCACTCCCAGATATTGATTCTGACCCTTTGTTGCCATCGGCTTCGTCAAGCAAGAAGATTGCTGATGAAATGAAACCGATCATCCATGCGATTAATCGAAGATTGCCTCTGTCTTCCCCACTTGTAGTCACCAGCGATGTTGAGATAGAATCGAATTTGATCTGTCCCCTCGATGATTCTCAGGTTGCCATCATTAAGGGTGCTATTTCTGAGCTGAGTCAAAGTGAAGATCGCGCTTGGCGGGCAAAGAGATCAAGTTTTCTCATGAAGACAGCAAATAAGATCTTGGAAAAAGAGTCACTTGGGGTTCGTGTTGCTTTCAGACTGATGAAGCTTGCTCAGCATCTACAGCCTTCAAGTCAGCCCATAAGAGAAAAGACTCGCAGGCTAAGAAGAATGATTAGGCGGTGAATCAATATCAGCCCTAGAAGTTCCTGTCATAGACTATTTGACTAGGATGCTTGCAGAGTTTCGAAGAGACTCTGACTTAGAGCGAGGTACTCTGGCTCGAAAATATCATGCTTTTGATAGAATACATCCAAACTCGGCACCTAGACAGAATACTCTAACGTTCAACTGAGGTAAATATCCTAGTATGGAGAGGTTCAATACGATGTTCTTTAGTGATGCCGGGGTAAATTGCCAACAATGTACATCAACATAGGGCTTGGAGGCGTATTCGTTCATAGCTGCATCAATGCACCTTCTCATGGCCGTTGTAGCATTTCTGAAGGGGTTGAGTGCTTCTTGATACTGGTGACGGCTGAAGCATCTCGTTTCAAGTACTGAACGCAAGCTAGGTCTTGACCTGCGCTCTAGATGGGCAACTATGACTTCAAGATAAGTCGATTCTGGAATAAAGTGATCGAAGCAATATAGTTTATGTGGCGCAGTAAATGCGTAGTGACCGGAGTCCTCTAAGGCTGAAAGTACATTGATGAAATGTGCTATTAAGTCGGGTTGATGCTCTACACAGTGATGAGAGATTATGGCTTCATATTTGCTGGTAATCTGAGAAAAGCCATTCGCCAGGCAATAGTCGATGTGGGGAACTTTGTCGGGATTCCTGTTTAGAGCGTGACTTGCACGAGTTCGAAGTTCGTCGGTAGTAAAGTAGTCGGCGTATTCAATCTCTACTCCAGGCTTTCTAAACCTTTCAATCGATGGCTTATCAAATGGCCCGATTTCAAGCATCCTTTGGCAGTGGCCAAGGGACTTGTCCATGAATTGCATCCGATTGCTGATTTCGCTTGCAATTCTGTTGGCGGCTAGACCATGATCTTGCCAATGTTGCCTAAGTGCCTTTGTTCTGAGGTCTGGCAAGTCTGGATTGTGCTTTCGATACTGTCTTGCGTTGAATTCCTGGGGGATGGCGTCGTGCATCGGAATCGTTCCAAAAACTAATTACTGAGTTGGTAGTAAGAGTCTAGCGTGAGTAGAGTTCAACTCAACGTGTTCCCCAAACTTTAGAATATGCTCAATAGCCTGCCTGATAGTGTGTTCCTGGCGTGTGTGCCCTCCTAGAACTCATGGGAACTGAACCAATGGTGGTGGTCACGTTAGTCTGGCAATGGTTTTCAGGAGGTTTTAACTGTATCCTTTTTCGTGAAGGAATTGCATTTCTTTCCTGGCAGCGCGCTTCCTTGGGGGCTGGGGCTGGCGTAAATCCCCGGCACCAGCAGGGCTGACATGGCCAAACTTGACCAGCCCGGCCATCTTGATGTGTCCGTAACATCTACAGAGATGGCACCCCCGTGGCTTAATGTCTGCTGCCGAGTGGTTCTCCGGCAAGACCTCTTCTGGTTTCTGGTTGGCAGACAGCACCGGAAAGCCAATGTCGTTTAGCAAGTATGCCCAGTTCTACTGGGGCATGGCTGTAGAGCGCCCCAACTCATCAGCCACATAGGATTACCATGGGCCCGAATATTCGTAACAGTGGCACTCCATTGGATCTTTACTGCTCCTGGTGAGTTGCATGTTGATGATCCGCCGCATGGTCGGAGTTTGGCCTGCTTGAAGACCTCCTAAAACTCCTAGGGACTAAGGCCTCTGCCGGGTCAGCCAATCCCCGTCCGACAGATGTCGAGCACATCCGCCATCGAGGCGATCTGGTTGATGGTGCCGCTGAGCTGGTGGGCGCCGCTGAGTTCCACCCGCAGTTCAATGCGGGCCGGCTTGCCGGGGGTGGTGCGCACCCGGGCGTCGCTCACGTTGATGCGGTGGTCGGAGAGGCGCATCAGGATGTCCTTGAGCACGCCCACCCGATCGAGCACCTCGATGCGCAGCTGCACCGGATAGCGGCGCTTCTCCTGGTCGGAGGTGGGGTTCCAGCGCACGGGTAGGCGGCGCTCGGGCGGCACCTGGTGCACGTTGGCGCAGTCCTGGCGGTGAATTGTGATGCCGTGGTTGCCGAGGGCCACCGCCGCCAGAATCGCTTCCCCCGGCAGGGGACTGCAGCAACCGCCCAGCCGGTAGTCGAGGCCCTCAAGCCCCAGGATGGCGCTGGAGGCTCCGGGGCCGATCGGGCTGGCCGTGGCGGTGGGCGGGCAGGCCTGGTTTTTCACGGAGCGGGCCAGTTCCTCGTTGCTGAGCACCGGGGCGGCAGCGCTGTTGGCGAGGCGCAGCTCCTCGCGCAGGCGGTTGAGCACCTGGTGCAGGGTCACCCCGCCGAAGCCGAGGTTGGCGAGCAGGTCGTCGGTGCTGATCAGGTTGCAGCGGCGGGCTACCTTGGCCATCGCCTCGCCGTTGAGCAGGGCATCGAAGCCCTCCCGGCCCAGCTCCCGCTCCAGCATCTCGGTGCCGCGCTGGATGTTGGCCTCGCGATGGCTTTTCTTGTACCAGGCCCGGATCCGGTTGCGGGCCGTGGGGGTGGCCACGAAGTTGAGCCAGTCGAGGCTCGGGTGGGCCGCCTTGGCGGTGAGGATCTGCACGAAGTCGCCGTTCTGGAGCGGCGTGGCCAGGGGGCAGAGGCGGTCGTTGATGCGTGCCCCCTGGCAGTGGTTGCCCACCTCGGAGTGAATGCGGAAGGCAAAATCCACCGCCGTGGAACCCTTGCGCAGGCCCACCACATCGCCGTTGGGGGTGAACACGAACACCTCCTCATCGAAGAGGTCTTCCTTGATCGAGGCGAGGTAGTCGTTGCTGTCCTGGGCGCCACCATCTTTTTGCCAGTCCACCAGCTGGCGCAGCCAGTTGAAGCGCTCGGCGTCGTTGCCGAGGGCAGCAGGTGAACCGCCTTCTTTGTATTTCCAGTGGGCAGCGATGCCGTATTCCGCTACCTGGTGCATCTCGGCAGTGCGGATCTGCACCTCGATCGGCCGATGGCGGCCGATTACCGCCGTGTGCAACGACTGATAGCCATTCGGCTTGGGCAGGCCGATGTAGTCCTTGAAGCGTCCGGGGATCGGCCGGAAGGTGTCGTGCACCACCGCCAGGGAGCGGTAGCAGCCATCGAGGCTGGGGCAGAGAATGCGCAGGGCGGCCACGTCGTAGATCTCGTGGAAGGCCTTCTGCTGGCGCTGCATCTTGCTCCAGATGCCATAGAGGTGCTTGGGGCGGCCGCTCACCTCGCAGGCCGAGAGCCCCACGGCGGCGAGCTTGTCGCGCAGCAACTGCACCGTGACCTGCAGTCGCTCCTCGCGCTCACTGCGCTTGGTGGCCACCTGCAGCTGCACGTCGCGATACGCCTCGGGCTCCAGGATCTTGAAGGCCAGATCCTCCAGTTCCCACTTGAGCCGGCCGATGCCGAGCCTGTTGGCCAGGGGGGCGTAGATCTCGCGCGTTTCGCGGGCGATGCGCAGCTGCTTCTCGGGTTTCAGCGCCCCGAGGGTGCGCATGTTGTGCAGCCGGTCGGCCAGTTTCACCAGCACGACGCGGATGTCGCTGGCCATGGCCAGGAACATCCGCCGCAGGTTTTCGGCCTGGGCCTCGGTTTTGTTGGTGAAGTGGATGCCGCCGAGCTTGGTCACCCCCTCCACCAGGGCGCGCACCTCGGCGCCGAAGTGCTGCTCCACCTCCTCGGGCGTCACCTCGGTGTCCTCCACCACGTCGTGGAGGAAGCCGGCCGCGATCACACTGGCGCTGGCGCCGATGTCCCGCAGCAGATCGGCCACCGCAATCGGGTGCACGATGTAGGGATCGCCGCAGGCCCGGTACTGGCCCTCGTGGAGTTGGTAGGCGAAGTCAAAGGCGGAGGCCAGCAGGGCCTCGGCGTCGGTGGGACACGACTGGCCGTCGCCAGGAGGGGCGTGCTCGATGCAGTGCTGGAGCCACTCCGGCAGCGGCACGCCGTAGTCGTCCGGACTGTGGATCGGGCGTGGCTTGGGGAGCGCCCGGGCCGCCGGAGGCCCGATGGCGAGGTCGAGGCATGGGGCCGTCCCCAGGCTCTCCAGGCTGGCCTGCAGCTCTGACTGACGCTTGGACTGCGCTGACGGGTCGGCAGTCACTGCAGGGGTTTCGAGACCACCCACAGCCGGGTGATCCGTCTCTGGGCCCGGGGCGTCGGTGCGCTCCAGCGGGGGGTTCAGATCGGAAACCGCGCGGAGCATGCAACCTTGCGGACTGCACCAATCGTAGGCAGGTGCGGCCCGATCGGGACCAGTCTCGGCGTCAGCGGATCCAAGCTGGGGGCCATGACTGAGCCCGTGCTGTGTTTCAAGGACCTGGTGGTCCGCTATCCAGGCGCGCCGAGCCCCACCCTCGACGGCCTGGTCCTGGAGCTGCATCCCGGCCAGACCCTCGCCCTGGTGGGCCCCTCCGGCTGTGGCAAGAGCACCGTGGCCCGGGCCGCCCTGCAGCTGCTGCCCGAGGGCAGCCAGTGCAGCGGCAGCCTCAGCCTCGGCGGCCAGGATCCGCGCCAGCTGGGCCGGGCCGCCCTGCGCCGCCTGCGTGGCGAAGCGGTGGGCCTGGTGTTCCAGGATCCGATGACGCGGCTCAATCCGCTGCTGACGGTGGGGGATCACCTCACCGACACCCTGGCGGCCCATCGCCCCGGCTGGAGGCGGCGCGCCCTGCGGCAGCGGGCCGAGGACCTGCTGCAGCGGGTGGGCATCAGCGCGGAGCGCTTTGACAACTACCCCCACGCCTTCAGCGGCGGCATGCGCCAGCGGCTGGCCATTGCCTTGGCCATGGCGCTGAGGCCACCGCTTGTGATCGCCGATGAACCCACCACCAGCCTCGATGTGGCCGTGGCCGGCCAGGTGATGGCCGAGCTCACCCAGCTCTGCCGCGAGGCCGGCAGCGCCCTGCTGCTGATCAGCCACGACCTGGCCATGGCCGGGCGCTGGTGTGACCAGATCGCCGTACTCGACCAGGGCCGCCTGATCGAGCAGGCTCCGGCCCGGCAGCTACTGCTGGAGCCGCAGGCGCCGCTGAGCCAGCGGCTTGTGGCCCGAGCCCGAGAGCGGGAGGCGGCGGGCGCCCGTCCACCGGGTGAGCGGCAGCGGCTGCTGGAGATCGAGGCTCTGCGCTGCTGGCATCCGTTGCCCTCGGCCCCCTGGCGGCCCCGCTGGCTCAAGGCCGTCGATGGGGTGAGCCTGGAGGTGAGCCGCGGCGAGACCGTGGGAATCGTGGGGGCCTCCGGCTGCGGCAAGAGCACCCTCTGCCGGGCCCTGATGGGCCTCACCGCCGTGCGGGGCGGGGCGGTGCGCCTGGATGGCATCGACCTGCGGCAGCTGCGCGGCGAATCGCTGCGGCAGGCCCGCCGCGGCCTTCAGATGGTGTTCCAGGACCCCCTCGCCTGCCTCAATCCCCAGATGACGGTGGCTGACGCCGTGGCCGACCCCCTGCGCATCCACGGCCTGGCCAGCCGGCCGGCGGCCCGGCAGCGGGCCCGGGAGCTGCTGGCGGCGGTGGGCCTGAACCCGCCGGAGGCATTTGAGCAGCGGCTGCCGCGCCAGCTCTCCGGTGGCCAGCAACAGCGGGTGGCGATCGCCCGGGCGTTGATCCTGGAGCCCAGGGTGTTGCTCTGCGACGAGAGCGTGAGCATGCTCGATGCCGAGGTGCAGGCCGATGTGCTGGCCCTGCTGCGGGATCTGCAGCAGCGGCTTGGGCTGGGTCTGCTGTTCGTGACCCACGACCTCTCGGTGGCCGGCGGCTTCTGCCACCGGGTGATCGTGCTGGAGGGCGGCAGGATCGTGGAGCAGGGCCCGGGGGCAGAGCTGCTGCGTCATCCCAAGGCTGCCATCACCCGCACCCTGGTGGAGGCCTGCCCGCGGCTGCCCCAGGCCGGCTGAGTGTCTGGGGGAGTGGGGCGGGAGAACCAGTCGTCCACTTGCCAAGGCCGACACCGCCGGACAAGCTGTTATTGAGCTTGTGGCGCATCGCAGCAGCCCCCAGCTCCACCAGGAACCATGAAGCGCAAGAAGAACCGCCGCAAGATGCCAACCTGGCGCGTTGGCCGGGGGGTCAGGGTGCCGAAAGCCACCACGACCCGCCTCAGTGGCAACGGTGAGATTCTCAACCGCCACCCCATTGCGCGGAACATCCCGCCGGGGCCGAGCGCTCGCCTGGGCAGCGGAGGCAACTACCGCGAAGCCGGTTCCCCTGATCTGTTGGGCAAATACCAGGGCGCCTTCTCACCGGTAACCATTGCTCAGGAGGGCAGCAACCGCTTTCTGCGCTTCAGTGTCAGCGGTCAGGGCAGAGGCGGCAAAGACCGCGCCGAGCTCAGCCAGCAGGGGTATTACAGGGCCGGCCGCCGCAGCCTGCAGGCCAACTTCCGGTTGCGGATTCCAGAGGGCAGCGGGGTGTCCAACAACTCCTTCTATCTGATGCAGCTCTGGCAGCTGGGGGGTAGGAACCCGTTCGCGGGCCTCCGCATGCGACGCGGGGAATCCCATGAGGTGGACTTCATCACCAAGTCGGCGAATGGCGGCTCCCGCCAGCTCAACAAGGTTGCTCGCTTCAGCTTAGTGCCGGGGCAATGGCACAACTTCCAGATGCGCTTTCGCTTTCGTCCCGGCCGCAACAGCACCATGAGCGTGGCCGCCGATGGCATTCAGATCGGAAGCTGGAGGGGCCGGGCAGGAACACCCAACGTGCAGCCGATCCCCAACCGCGGCCCCACCCCTTACTACCGCTTCAAGTTCGGGATCTACAAGCGCAACGAGCCCAGCGCCGGCACGTTCACCACCCACTTCGACGACATGCTGGTGGGAACGCTCTGAGCCGAGGCCGGGACCCCTTTCAGCGCAGCCTGCCCCGCAGCTGCTCCAGCAGCCGCTCGAACGCCGCTGGCAGGGGTGCCTCACACACCAGGCGTTCGCGGCTGATCGGGTGATCCAGGCTCAGTTGCACGGCGTGCAGGGCCTGACCCGGCAGGGCCACGGGCAGGCGCCGGCAGCGGGAGTAGGCGGGGTCGCCCACGATCGGATGGCCGATGTGGGCGGCGTGCACCCGGATCTGGTGGGTGCGGCCGGTGTCGAGCTGGAAGCGCAGCAGCGCGAAATCCCCCAGCCGCTCCTGCACCGACCAGTGGGTGCAGGCGTGCCGGCCGCTGGCATCGCTGACCACGGCGTATTTCTTGCGATCCACCGGATGGCGGCCGATCGCGCCGATCACCGTGCCGTGGTCGGCGCGGGGTTGGCCGTGCACCACGCCCAGGTAGTGGCGGGAGGCGATGCGCTTCTGGATCTGCACCTGCAGCTTCACCAGGGCCTCCTGGCTCTTGGCCACCACGATGCAGCCGGTGGTGTCCTTGTCGAGCCGGTGCACGATGCCGGGGCGCAGTTCGCCGCCGATGCCGGGCAGGTCGGGGCAGTGGTGCAGCAGGCCGTTCACCAGGGTGCCGTCCCTGTTGCCGGGCGCCGGATGCACCGTGAGGCCGGCCGGCTTGTTGAGCACGATCAGGTGGGCATCCTCGTAAAGCACATCGAGGGGCATCTCCTGGGCCACCAGGTAGGGCAGCGGCTCCGGTGGTGGCATCCAGAGCTCCACTTGATCGCCCAGCCGCAGGGGGGTCTTGGCCCGTCCGGTGATCCCATTCACCCGCACGTAGCCCGCTTCGATGAACTTCTGGATCCGGGCCCGGCTCTGCTCCGGCCGCTGCGCCACCAGCCAGCGATCCAGCCGCATCGGCAGCGGCTTCGGATAGGAGAGCGTCAGCAGCTCGCCTGCTCCCTCGCCGAACGCGGCCATCAGCAACGCCTCCTCTTCGCTGGGTGAATCGGCTCTGCCCGCATCGGCTCTGCGCTCATGCCAGCGGTGCCGCCGGCAGCTCCAGGGCCAGGGCCCCGAGCCTGGAGCAGCGGAAGTCATCCAGCAGCTTGGTGGCCATGCGCAGGCTGTCGCCGCTGGTGTGCCGCCCGGCGGCGGCCTGCAGCCAGCCCTCCACATCGGGGCCCCCGGAGGGGAGGTCGGCCTGGGCCAGGCCATAGCGGCGCAGCAGCAGATCCCGCGGCACTCCGGAGGCCGGCACCGCCTGCAACAGCACCAGCAACTGCAGGAAGGCGAGGGCGGCCGCCTCGTTGTCATAGGCCGCCTGGCCGATGTCGTCGCAGAGGGCCAGCCGCAGGGCCAGCTGCTGGTCATCCAGCCGGGGCGGCAGCACGCCGGGGGCATCGAGCAGGTCGAGGTCCTGGCCCAGCCGAACCCAGCGCAGGCTGCGGGTGACGCCGGCCCGGCGGGCACTGTCCACCACCTTCTGGCGCACCAGCCGGTTGATCAGGGCCGACTTGCCCACATTGGGAAAGCCCAGCATCAGGGCCCGCACCGGCCGCGGCCGCATGCCCCGACCCAGGCGGCGGGCGTTGAGGGCGGCGCCGGCCCGGATGGCGGCCTGCTGCAGCTGTTTCACGCCGGTGCCCACCTTGGCGTCACACCACCACACCTGCTGGCCCTGCCGCTTGAACCAGGCGCTCCACTCCTCCCGGGCCGCCCGGGGGATCATGTCCACCCGGTTCAGGGCCAGCAGGTGGTGCTTGCTGCCGATCCAGCGCTGCAGGCGGGGATGGCCCGTGGCCAGGGGGATGCGGGCATCCCGCACCTCGATCACCAGGTCCACCTTGGCGAGCGCTTCGGCCAGGGCCTTCTCCGCCTTGGCGATGTGGCCCGGATACCACTGAATCGCCGGTGCGTTGACGCTGAGCTGGATGGTCTGGGGCTGGGGGGGCATCAGGGCACCACCAGCACCGGACACGGCGCCAGCTGGATCACCCGGGCCGCGGTGCTCTGTTGATCGCTCTCGATGGAAATGCCGCGGGTACCCATCACGATCACATCGGCATTGATCTCATCGGCCACATCGCCGATCACGAAGGCGGGCTTGCCCTCCCGCTCCACCAGCTCACAGGCCACCCCCTGCTGCTCGAAGCTCTGGCGCGCCTCCTGCAGCAGGGCGGCCACCGCGGCCGGGTCGTCGTCGGGCTCCACAACGGAGAGCAGCACCAGGCGGCTGCTGTGCTGCTGCGCCAGCTGCAGGGCCACGGCGGCGGTGTCGAGAGCCTGGCGGCTGCGATCGATCGGGAAGAGAACGGTGTCGAACATGGGTCGATGCCCCAGTGGCGTCAGTCTGGAGCGCGGCGCCCCCGGCGGCCATCCAGATCCCAGCGGCTGGTCAGATCGGCCGTCCGGGTGGTAGAGGGGGCTGGGAGCTAAGCTCCCGCCCGTTTATCCCTACCCAACCCGCGCACTCCATGGCGAAGCGATCCCTGGCCAGCCTCTCCGCCGACGACCTGCGCGGCAAGCGCGTGCTGGTGCGGGTCGACTTCAACGTACCGCTGGATGACGCCGGCGCCATCACCGACGACACCCGCATCCGGGCCGCCCTGCCCACCATCAACGCCCTCACCGGCAAGGGCGCCAAGGTGATCCTGGCGGCCCACTTCGGCCGGCCCAAGGGCCAGGTGAACGAGGCCATGCGCCTCACCCCGGTGGCCGCCCGCCTGGCTGAGCTGCTGGGCCAGCCGGTGCTGAAAACCGAGAGCTGCATCGGCCCCGACGCCGAGGCCAAGGTGGCCGCCATGGCCGATGGCGATGTGGTGTTGCTGGAGAACGTGCGCTTCTTCGCCGAGGAAGAGAAGAACGATCCTGGCTTCGCCGCCAAGCTCGCCGCCCTGGCTGATGTCTATGTGAACGACGCCTTCGGCGCCGCCCACCGTGCCCACGCCTCCACCGAAGGGGTCACCAAGGCCCTCAGCCCCAGCGTGGCCGGCTACCTGATGGAGAAGGAGCTGCAGTACCTGCAGGGCGCCATCGACGAGCCCAAGCGCCCCCTGGCGGCGATCGTGGGCGGCTCCAAGGTGAGCAGCAAGATCGGCGTGCTCGAGGCCCTGATCGACAAGTGCGACAAGGTGCTGATCGGCGGCGGCATGATCTTCACCTTCTACAAGGCCCGTGGCCTGGCAGTGGGCAAGAGCCTGGTGGAGGAGGACAAGCTGGAGCTCGCCAAGGAGCTAGAGGCCAAGGCGGCCGCCAAGGGGGTGCAACTGCTGCTGCCCACCGATGTGGTGCTGGCCGACGCCTTCGCCCCCGACGCCAACAGCCAGACCACCCCGATCGACGCCATCCCCGACGGCTGGATGGGCCTCGACATCGGTCCCGATGCCCTCAAGGCCTTCCAGGCGGCCCTTTCCGACTGTCAGACCGTGATCTGGAACGGCCCCATGGGCGTGTTCGAGTTCGACCAGTTCGCCGCCGGCACCAACGGCATCGCCCACACCCTGGCCGACCTCAGCGCCAAGGGCTGCTGCACGATCATCGGCGGCGGCGACTCCGTGGCCGCCGTGGAGAAGGTGGGTGTGGCCGACAAGATGAGCCACATCTCCACCGGCGGCGGCGCCAGCCTGGAGCTGCTGGAGGGCAAGGTGCTGCCGGGGGTGGCTGCCCTTGACGAGGTCTGAGGCCGTGGCTTGAGGTCAGGGGGCTTCGCTGAGGTGGGGTGGCCCGGGGCCTTTCCCCAGCCAGATCGCTCCGAGGCGGCGCTCCCGATGACCCAATCGTTGACAGACCCGATCAACCCGCCGCCATCAGCCCCGAGCGTGGGCTTCCTGGGGCTGGGGGCACTCGGTGCCCCCATGGCCACCAATCTGCTGGCGGCCGGCTACCCCTTGCAGGTTCACAACCGCAGCCGCCCCAGGCAGGAGCCGCTTGTGGCGGCCGGGGCCCGCTCAGCCAGCAGTCCGGCAGAAGCAGCGGCGGGCGCCGATCTGCTCTGCATCTGCGTAAGCGATGGGCCTGCGGTGGAGGCGGTGCTCTTCGGCCCCGCCGGGGCGATCGAAGGGCTGCGGCCCGGATCCCTGGTGATCGACTTCTCCACGATCGCCCCGGCCAGCAGCCGCCAGCTGGCCGCCCGCTTGGCCGACCACGGTGTGGCCTACCTGGATGCCCCCGTGACCGGCGGTACCGAGGGGGCCGCCGCCGGAACCCTCTCGGTGCTGGTGGGGGCGGCGCCGCACCACCTGAAGCGGGCCAGGCCCGTGCTGGAGGTGGTGGGGCAGCGCATCAGCCACTTCGGGCCCGTGGGGGCGGGTCAGCAGGCCAAGGCCGTGAACCAGGTGCTGGTGGCGGGCAGCTACGGGGCCGTCGCCGAGGCGATGGCGCTGGGCAGTCGCCTGGGGCTGCCCATGCCCCAGGTGGTGGAAGCCCTGAAGCTGGGGGCGGCCGGCTCCTGGGCCCTGGAGCACCGCGCCGACCGGATGCTGGAGGGGCACTACCCCCTGGGCTTCCGGCTGGCGCTGCATCGCAAGGATCTCGCCATTGCCCTGGAGGCTGCCGCCGCCGTGGATCTCTCCCTGCCCATGGCCGAGCGGGTGGCCGCCATCGAAGATGCCCTGATCGCCCGGGGCCACGGCGACGACGACGTTTCAGCTCTGGCCCGTTGGTTCAGGGAGTGAGTGGGTTCAGAGGGTGAGCTGGGCCCGATCCGCCACCACCCGCACCCGCTTGGTGGCGCTCACGATCCCCTTGGGGTGCACCATCAGCACGGCCCAGGTCTGCTCCCCGGGGGTGTAAGGGGCCTGCACCGTCTTGAACAGGCCGCCGCCGCCGAGGGCCCCGAGCTGCAGGGTGGGGCTGTCCTGGGTGGCCACATCCTGGGGGCTGAGGGCCACGATGCCGCCCGCGGCAATCGCTCCGTCCAGGGGCTCGTCAAAGATCACGTCCACGTCGTAGCGCTGGCCGGTGAGCACCGCATCGGGGATCAGCAGGCTCACGGGCAGGGGGGCATCGCCGCTGCGCAGCACCGATTGCTCGTTGATCACGGTCTGGCCGGTGATGCGGCGGCCGTCAGTCTCGAGGGCGAGCCGCTGTTCCGCCTCGAGGCGGTAGGTGGTGGGCCCGTCGGTGCGGCTGCCGCTCACCTGCAGTTTCACCGTGGCGCGGCCGTCCCGCAGGGCTTCGCCAGGAGTCAGGGTCCAGCGGGCATCGGGGAACTGGCGCAGCAGGGTGTTGCGGCGGCGCACCACATCGGCCGGGTCCAGGTCGGGGCCGCCCTTCAGCAGGGCTTCCAGATCTCCCTGGCCATTGAGGGCGGCCTGGAGGCTCTGGAACTGGGCCGGGATGGGCTCGGCGGCGCGGGCCTGCGGAGCAAGGGGGGCGTCGAGGCCGAGCAGGGGCAGCAGGATCGCCGTGCTCAGCAGCGTGGCGCGCAGGGAACGGTGCCGGGGGTGGCGCATGCTGCTGCTGGGACGGCTTTTAAGTTAGGCACCGTTGGCGGCCACGTCCATGCCCAGGCTCCTGATCGCGGCCAGTGGCACCGGTGGACATCTCTTCCCCGCCCTGGCCGTGGCCGAAGCCCTTCCCCCCGGCTGGGACGTGCGCTGGCTGGGTGTGCCGGACCGGCTCGAGCGGGAGCTGGTGCCCAGGCGCTACCCCCTGCACACGGTGAAGGCGGGGGGGCTGCAGGGGCGGGGCCTGCGCAAGCTGCTCAACCTGCTGCGGCTGCTGGTGGCGATCGGCAGCGTGCGGCGGCTGCTCCGCCGTGAGCAGATCGACGCGGTGTTCAGCAGCGGCGGCTACATCGCCGCCCCGGCGATCCTGGCGGCCCGCTGGTGCGGCGTGCCCGTGGTGCTGCACGACAGCAACGCCGTGCCGGGGCGGGTGACGCGGCTGCTGGGGCGGTTCTGCACCCGGCTGGCGGTGGGCTTGCCCCAGGCCATGGCGCAGTTACCGGGCTGTCAGGTGCTGGTGACAGGTACCCCGGTGAGGCCGGAATTCCGCCAGCCGGCCGTCCCTCCGTCCTGGCTGCCCGCCGGCGAGGGCCCCTTGCTGCTGGTGATGGGCGGCAGTCAGGGAGCCCTGGGCCTGAACCGGATGGTGCGGCCGCTGCTGCCCCGGCTGAGCGCCGCGGGGGTGAGGGTGGTGCACCTCACCGGCAGCAGTGATCCGGAGGCTGGCGCCCCCCTGCCCCCGGGCGTGGTGGAGCGGCCCTTCAGTGATGAGATGGCGGGGTTGCTGGAAGCCACGTCCCTGGCCATCAGTCGCTCCGGGGCTGGAGCGCTCAGCGAGCTGGCGGCTTGTGGCACCCCGGCCATCCTGGTGCCCTATCCCAGCGCGGCCGACCGTCACCAGGACGCCAATGCCGAGGCGGCCGCGAGCCTGGCGGCCGCGGTGATCGTGCAGCAGCACGCGCCTGAGCTGCCCACCCTGGAGCGGGCCGTCTGGCGGCTGCTGGGCCCGCGCCTGCGCCGGGTGACGCACCAGGCCGATCCGCTCACGGCGATGGCCGAGGGCATGGCCCGGCTGGACACCCCGGATGCCGATCGGCAGCTGGCCAGCCTGCTCGAGGATCTGGTGGCGGCCAGACGGGTCCGATCCCGCTCCTGAGCACCAGCTTGAGCGCGGGCCTGATCAGTCGGTGGGGGGCAGCTCCTGGGCCAGGGCCGCCAGCAGCCGCCGATGGCCGCGGCGGTCCTGCAGGCCGAGTCGCAGCCAGCTGGCGCCGAGCCCCTCGAACGACCGGCAGTCACGCAGCAGGATGCCGTGGCGGCGCTCCATGGCCTGGCGCAGTTCCACCAGCGGGCCGCTGCCCCGCAGCAGCAGGAAGTTGGCCGCCGAGGGCATGGCCGTGAACTGGCCCCAGCGCCCGAGCTGCCGCCGCAGCCAGGGCTGCTCCCGGGCCAGCCAGCCCTGCACCCGCAGGGTCCAGCCCGCCAGGGCCGACGGATCGGCCAGCAGCTGCTCCACCGCCGCCAGGGCGAGGCCGTTGACGGGCCAGGGATCGCGCCAGGCGGCCCAGCGCCGCAGCCGTTCGGGGCTGCCGAGGGCGTAGCCGATGCGCAGGCCGGCGCAGGCCAGCAGCTTGGTGAGGCTGCGCACCACCACCAGATTCGGATGGCGCTGCAGCAGGGGCAACAGCGACTGGGCCTCCCCGCCCGGCACCAGGGGCAGGAAGGCCTCGTCGCACACCACCAGGCGGTGGCGCTCCAGCAGCGGTTCGAGGGAGTGGCGGCTCCACAGCTGGCCGGTGGGGTTGTGGGGGTTGCAGATCCACAGCACCTGGGCCTCGCTCGCTGGGCTGGGGCTGTCAGGGAGGGCCGGGAAGGGCTGGGGGAAGGCCTCGGGCCAGGTCAGCGGCAGGGGCAGCCCCTGCCACCGGCCGCCCCAGCAGGCCAGGGCCCGGCTGTAGTCGGCGAAACCCGGCTGGGGCACCAGGCTGAGCCCCGCTGCGGCGGCGTCGCGGCCCGCCCAGGTGAACAGTTCAGCGGCGCCATTGCCCGGCAGCACATCGGCCGGCTCCAGCCCATGCAGCGCGGCCAGCTGCCCCCGCAGCCGCTGCCAGCCGCGGTCGGGGTAGACCCGCACGGCCGAACCGAGGGACGCCCCCAGCAGGGCACGGCGCAGGGCCCAGGGCGGCCCGAAGGGCACCAGGGAGGCACTGGCATCGAGCAGCCGGCCGGGGGGCTGGCCCAGGCGGGCGGCGGCGGCAGTCAGGTTGCCGCCATGTCGCTCCCCCGTATCGCTCACCCGTATCGCCACTGTCCAGGGCCGAACGCTAGACACTGAGCCATGGCGCTATAAATCAAACAATCGAGAGCCGGGCCATGGCACGGGACTGGTGGGCATGCCGAGGCCTGGGCCCGCTCCGAGGCACCACCTCCCTCATGCTGCTGGCTGCCCTCAGCCTGGGATCTCCTGCGCTACAGAGCAGGGCCGCCCTCGCCGGCTCCACCGACGACCTGCTGCAGCTGCTGGAGCAGCGGCAGTGCCCGCGCTGCAACCTCACCGGCGCCGATCTGGTGCACGCCCGGCTCGACGATGTGGACCTGCGCCAGGCTCGCCTCCAGCGCGCCAACCTCGGTCAGGCGCGGCTGGATGGCGCCCAGCTGATGGGCGCGGATCTGAGCTTCACCACGCTGCAGGGCGCCTCTCTGCGTGGAGCAGACCTGCGCGGCGCCCGGCTGGAGGGCACCGACCTGCGTCAGGCGGATCTGAGCGGTGCCCTGCTCGATCCGGGAGCCCTCTCCCGCGCCCACTGGCAGGGAGCCCGGGGAGTGGACCATGGTCAGCTGAGCTTCGGGGAACTCCACAACGCCGGTGTGCAGGCCGCTCAGCAGGGCCGCTATCCCGAGGCAGAGCAGTTCTTCAGTTCGGCGATCCGGCAGCAACCCGCTGCGGCCGTGAGCTGGGTGGCCCGGGGCATCACCCGCGGTGAGCAGGGCAAGGCCCAGCTGGCCGCCAACGACTTCAACTACGCCGCCAGCCTCTACGCCGCCGGCGGCGAGGAGACCCAGGCGGCCCAGCTGCGCCAGGCCGCTGCCACCATCAGCGCGCCACCGGGCCAGCCGGGGGGTGGAGGCAATGGCGTCGGCTCGGCGCTGGTGGGCGGCACGATGGGTGCCCTGCAGTTCCTGCTGCCCCTGGCCGCCAAGGCCTTCATGCCCCTCCCGTTCTGAGCCCCACCCGCTCCGGCCCGCTCCGCCCGCCCATGCGTTCCTCCGGCCCGGCCGGCCACCTGCTTCTGGCCGGTGGCGGCCACACCCACGCCCTGGTGCTGCTGCGCTGGGCCATTGGGCGCGGCCGGCGGCCCCAACCGGGCCAGGTGAGCCTGGTGAGCCGGCACAGCACAGCCCTGTACTCGGGCATGGTGCCGGGCCTGGTGGCTGGCCTCTACAGCCGCGACGAGGCCAGCATCGATCTGCGCCAGCTGTGCCAGCGGGCCGGCGTGGCCTTCATCCGCGCCGAGATCACCGGCCTCGATCCCCAGCGCTGCCAGTTGCCTCTGCAGGGCCGCCCCGCGCTGCGCTGGGACTGGCTCAGCCTGGACGTGGGCGCCGTGACGGCCGGCACAAGCGCAGCGCCGGCCCTGGCCGTGAAGCCCCTGGAGCCCCTGCTCGCCTGGCTGGACGGCCTGGAGCCCCTCGATCGCAGGCTGCGCATCCGGGGAGGCGGCGCCGCTGCCGTGGAGCTGGCCCTGGCCCTGCGCCGTCGTGGTCAGCAGGTGGAGCTGCTGCTGCGGGGCCAGGGGTTGCACCTCGGCTCGGGAGCGGCCAACCGGCTCGGAGAGCGGCTGCTGCGGGCCGCCCAGGTGGGGGTGCGCAGGGGCGTGGAGCCAGCGGCCGCTGCCGATCTGGCCTGTACGGGCAGCGCCGCTCCCGCCTGGCTCGCCGCCGCCGGCCTGGCCTGTGACCGGCGCGGCCGGGTGCTCACCGAGGCCAGCCTGCAGGTGCAGGGCCACCCCGCGATCCTGGCCTGCGGCGACTGCGCCGTGCTGGCCGGCGCGCCCCGGGCGCCGGCGGGGGTGTGGGCCGTGCGGGCGGCGCCCACCCTCGCTGTGAACCTGGAGCGGCTGCTAGCGGCTGATCCTGCCCGGCTGCCGGCCCTGCGCCCCTGGCGGCCCCAGCGCTGGGCGCTGCAGCTGCTCGGCGACGGCGGTGGTGCCACGGGCCGGCCTCCGCGGGCCATCGCCCTGTGGGGCCCCCTGGCGCTCGGCCCCAGCCGCTGGCTGTGGCGCTGGAAAGACCAGATCGACCGGCGCTTCATGCAGCGCTTTCTGCCCGATGGCGCCATGGCGCCCGGCCCCGCTGACGCCATGGCCTGCCGCGGCTGCGCCGCCAAGCTGCCGGCCGCACCGCTTCTGGCGGCCCTGGCCCAGAGCGGCCAGAGCACCTCAGCTGAAGACGCCGCCTCGGTGACACGCACGGCCAATGGGGCGCTGCTGCTGCAGAGCGTGGATGGCTTCCCCGCCCTGGTGGCCGATGCCTGGCTCAACGCCCGCCTCTCCACCCTGCACGCCTGCAGCGATCTCTGGGCCAGCGGCGCCCAGGTGCACAGCGCCCTGGCGGTGCTGACCCTGCCCCAGGCCGCGGCGACCCTGCAGCAGGAGCTGCTGCACCAGAGCCTGGCCGGGATCCGCTCGGTGCTGGAGCCCCTGCAGGCCCCCCTGCTTGGGGGCCACACCCTGGAGGCCCGCGACGGCGGTGGGCTGGTGGTGGCCCTCAGCGTCAATGGGGTGGTGGAGCCGCGGCAGCACTGGCCGAAGGGGCCGCTGCAGCCAGGCGATGCCCTGCTGCTCAGCCGTCCGCTGGGCACGGGGGTGCTGTTCGCTGCCGCCATGGCCGGGGCGGCCCGGCCTCGCTGGATCGACGCCGCCCTCGAGCAGCTGCAGCAGAGCCAGGCCCCCCTGGTGCCCCTGCTGCGGCAGCACGGCTGCCGCGCCTGCACGGACGTGACCGGCTACGGGCTGCTGGGGCACCTGGGCGAGATGCTGGCGGCGCGTGGAGCCGGGCTGGAGGTGGTGCTGGCGGGCGGGGCTATTCCGAGCTTGGCGGGGGCCCTGGAGCTGCTGCAGCAGGGCCATGCCAGCAGCCTGGCGCCAGCCAACGCCAGCGCCCTGGAGCTGCTGGCGGGCCCGGTGCGGCTGGAGCCTGGCGCCGGAGCTGGCCCAGGCAGGGCAGCCCAGGACACGGCCCTGCGGGCCCTGCTGATCGACCCCCAGACCTGCGGCCCCCTGCTGGCGGCCGTGCCGGGCGAGGCGGCTGAGGCCGCCGTGGCAAGCCTGCGCCGGGGGGGCTTCCCGGCTGCGGCCGTGGTGGGGCGGGTGTTGGTGGAAGAATGAGGACACTCCCTGTGCCGCCCTTGTCTGCCCTTACCCGCTGCCTGCAGGAAGAGGCCTCTGCGATCGCCGCTGCCGCCGAGCGCCTCGATCCCCAGCAGGTGGAGGCCGCGCTGGAGCTTCTGGAGAGCTGCCGGCAGCGCCGGGGCAAGCTGCTCGTCACCGGCGTGGGCAAGAGCGGCATCGTGGCACGTAAGATTGCTGCCACTTTCTCTTCGATCGGCCTCACGGCGGTGTTCCTCAACCCCGTGGACGCCCTGCACGGTGACCTGGGCATCGTGGCCGCCGATGACGTGACCCTGCTGCTCTCCAACAGCGGAGAGACGCATGAGCTGCTGGCCATCCTTCCCCACCTGAAGCGGCGGGGCACCAGCCGTATTGCCCTGGTGGGACGGCAGAAGTCGAGCCTGGCCCGCGGCTGCGACCTCGTTCTCGAAGGGGCCGTGGACCGCGAGGCCTGCCCCCTCAATCTGGCCCCCACCGCCAGCACGGCCGTGGCCATGGCCATTGGGGATGCCCTGGCGGCGGTGTGGATGGAGAGGGCAGGCATTTCGCCGGTGGACTTTGCCATCAACCATCCGGCCGGCTCCCTTGGCCGGCGCCTCACCCTCACAGTGGGCGACCTGATGGTGCCCGCCGGCGAAATTCAGGCCCTGCATCCGGAGGCGCGCCTGCCAGTGGTGATCGCCCACCTCACCCAGGGGAGTCCTGGGCGGGGCAGTCTCGGGGCCAGCTGGGTGCATGGCAGCGATCCTTCCACGCTGGCGGGGCTGATCACTGACGGTGACCTTCGCCGCACCCTGCAGCGCTATGGCCCGGGGGACTGGGACCGGATCACCGCCGCTGAGATGGCCACCAGGGATCCGATCACCGTGACCCCCGAGGTGCTGGCCGCCGAGGCCCTTGAGCTGATGGAGCGCAACCGCCGCAAGGCGATTTCGGTGCTGCCAGTGGTGTCGCTGGAGGCCCCCCTGCGCCTTCAGGGGCTGCTACGCCTGCATGATCTGGTCAAGGCCGGCTTCAGTGCGTCAGCCACCTTCCCCAGCTGAATCCTTTTGTCACCCTCCCGATGAGCTTCCGCCTGATTGCCGGACCCTGCGTGATCGAGAGTCGAGATCTCGTGCTGCAGGTGGCCGAGCGAGTGAGCGAACTGTGCGCCGAGTTGGGCATCAGCTACGTCTTCAAGGCCAGCTTCGACAAGGCCAATCGCAGCTCGGGCCGCTCGTTCCGCGGGCCCGGTGCCGAGGAGGGCCTGGGGATCCTGAAAGAGGTGCGACAGCAGCTGGAGATCCCTGTGCTCACCGACATCCACGAGAGCCACCAGGCCGCCGCCGCCGCCGAAGCGGTGGACGTGCTGCAGATCCCCGCCTTCCTCTGCCGCCAGACTGATTTGCTCGAGGCCGCCGCCCAGGCGGTGGCCGGCACGGACAAGGTGGTGAACGTGAAGAAGGGCCAGTTCCTGGCGCCGTGGGACATGGCCCAGGTGGTGAACAAGCTGGGCGAGGGTGGTCTGACGCCCGAAAGCGGCCGCCTCTGGCTCACCGAGCGGGGTTCCAGCTTCGGTTACAACACCCTGGTGGTGGACTACCGCAGCGTGCCCCAGATGCAGGCGTTGGGGTGCCCGGTGATCTTCGATGCCACCCACGCCGTGCAGCAGCCGGGCGGCCGCGGCTCCAGCTCCGGTGGTCAGCGGGAGTTCGTGGCTCCTCTGGCCCGGGCGGCGGTGGCGGCTGGGGTGGATGGGCTGTTCATGGAGGTTCACCCCGACCCTGACCAGGCCCTCAGTGATGGGCCAAACATGGTGCCCCTGCATCGCCTGGAAGCCCTGCTGCGCCAGCTGATGGAGCTGCGCGCCGTGGTGCAGGACGACCTGGCCGTGAGCACCTATTGACCTCCATGGCCGCTCCTTTGCAGGCCCTGCGCTCGAGGATCCGGCGTCTGGCAATCGGCCCGAGGCTGGCCGCTGTGAAGCTGCTTGTGTGCGATGTGGACGGGGTACTCACTGATGGCGGTCTCTATTACGAAGCCAGCGGTGGCGTGACCAAGCGTTTCAACGTGCGCGATGGCCTGGCGATCCGCATGCTGCAGCGCGCCGGTATTGAGGTGGCTCTGCTCAGCGGCGGCCGCCGCGGTGCCATCGAGCATCGGGCCCGCCATCTGCAGATCTGCCATTGCCGCGCCGAGGTGGGCGACAAGTTGCTGGGGCTGCGCGAGTTGCAGGCTGAGCTGGACCGCGGCCGGGAGGCCACGGCCTTCATCGGCGACGACCTCAACGATCTGGCAGTTCGGCCGGCCACCGCCTTGTTGGTGGCGCCGGCAGACGCGGCCCGGGGCCTGCGCCAGCGGGCCGATTGGGTGCTGCGTAGTCATGGAGGCCATGGCGCTGTGCGGGAGTTGGCGGAGGCGCTGCTGGAGAGCCGTGGAGCCCTGGCAGCCCTGCACAGGGACGGCTGGCGTGAGGGCAACGCCTGAACCTGGAACCCGAACCAGTGGTAAGGGTGGGGCGAGGTCAGCACCGTATGTGCCAGCTCACAACCGATCTAACCCTCACTGCGACCGGTCACTGATCAGGTCGATCCCGGCAAAGCGGCGCATGGTAGGTACCTCAATTAGGATCTCTTGCATTGCCGGATCACTGAGTAAACAACACTGCTGCAGCAGGTGAATCCGCAGCATGGTTGCCAGCGGGTACGGAGGCCTTCTGCCCTACTTGCTCGTTTTTGGATAATCAGGGCTAGATCAGCTCAATCGGTGCCTACCAGGGAACAGGGAACCATAGCCTTCATCTCCGACAGCAACTTCTTCCAGTTGGTCTGCTTCTGGGCGGTGGTCTGCTCGTCATCAGAGAAGCCGAGCTTTTTACAGCCTATCAACCCAGTCCTTGCTTAGGATCAAGGGGGCCGTTGTCTCGCAGGTGAGTTGGATTTTCCAGAGTCTCCCTAAGTCAAGCCACCATCTCCAAAGTTGCAGTGTGATTGGCTTCACTGAGGCCAAGGGCCAGAGAATGACGTAATGGCGAAATCTCATTACAGGGGCAAGGCAGGCGAGGAACCCGGGGGCGATCCACGCATAGCATGCTTATAGCCATACCTTCGATTCATAGCTCATCCACGCCAGAACTCATGGCCTGAGAGGGTCCTGATGTCAAGCTGAAGCAGTAGCTTTATGATGGGATATCCAGCCACGACCGGTCACTCTCGACGTATTCTCGGCCGCGGTCCACAAGTTCGCCCACACGCCCTGGATCGGCCGCCGGCCGTTTATTCTCAGCCACTAACCGGTATTGGTCTGCTACGCTCCACGCAGCAGTATGTAGATCCGAGACTTGGCGGGGGATGAGATGTAGATGCAGGTGTGGTGCCCCTTCTCCAAAGGCGATGGCATACACGCGGTCGCAGCCTGTGAGCCTCTGCACTAATTGGCTTGCATACCGCACGGCATGGCCCCAGCTAAGAGCTTCCTTGTTGCTGAACTCCAGCGGTCCGGCTAGGTGGCGGCGCGCATCGAGCAGCAGCCAGCCGGGCAGGGGAGCTGGATTGGGATGGTGCCGCAGCAGCCAGAGGTCGGAGCGGGCGATTTCGTAGGCAATGACGCTGGCGGCATCTTCGTGAAGAAGACAGATGGCGCATGGTCGACGGGATCGGGTGGGGGCCATGCCAGAAGGAATACTAATTCGATGACATCACTGCGCATCGCCTTCCAGATTCACCAGGCGGCACGGGCAGCAGTCGGTACCAGACTACGTCCTTTTTGATCTGTCGCTCTACCAGGGCGAGATCAGCAGTTAGGGGTTTCCTGAATCCGTGATTATCGATCAAAGCCTCACCGTGCTGACTCTAGGGACAGTGATGAACTACTGCTCGTAATCGATTGGACTAATCTAGTCCATCGTTGAGTGGAAGTACTCTCGCTTGTCAGGCCCTCGATCCAGAAAGCCAGATCACGCTGGAGCCGCTGGGAAGAGATCAGTACTTCTCGATCCTCATCAAGATCCAGATCAAGTACGAGGCCGAAGATGAAGATCTCTATCGCTGCATTATCCCCGTAGCAGTCATTGGCAGATATGCTGCGGAGGCCCATGTTTTATCAGCAGATCGTGGTAGCCGGTAGCTCGGCGTTGAGCGGATCTAACCCCGATATGTGCAATACCTGTTTAATGGTTCAGAGTGGGTGCTCAGCAAGAGCCTCTGCTTGTGTTCGTCATCCCAGTGTTTTCGTGGTCGGCCGTTGAGAGCCAGAGCAACGGCATTCAAGTCCGTACCTGGAATCGCTGTTCCGCACGGCGAAATACTAGCCCGACTCGTCCAACCAGCCAGTCGCCAGTTTGGAGGAGGCCTGCCTGTGGGCGGATGCATTTGTGGGCTGGTGCAACCACCAGCACCGCCGCAGCGGCATCAAATTTGCGAAGCCCCACCAGGGCCACAGTGAAGCTTCAGTAGAAGTCTGCCGGTATCGCGCCTGTGTCTACGAGCATGCACGCAAACGGCATCAACGCCGCTGGTCACGATCGACACGTTGCTGGCGTCAACCAAAGGTTGTGTGGATCAATCAGCCACCACCAGGAATCGATGCTCAAGCAGGTACATTAGCCATGGATACCTGAAAGAATCGGAGGCAGCATCATTCCTGGTAGTCACCGCGGGAGGAAGGGCAGCTCGAGCTCGGTGGCCGGAGCCCCCCAGAAGGTCCAACGCATGCATAGTGAAAGCGGGGGCAAAATCAGCTGTGAAAAGACTAGCCAGCGAATGTCTGTAGTCGGCTCTCAATTCGGGCGAGAGCGCCGCCAAGTGCACTACGAAGAGAACTTGGAGAATAGAGCGCTAAGATCTTCTCAGACAACAGAGACTGGCGCTTGGCCTGGGCAGTTGAGTCAATACGTTCCACAATAATGAAGTCACGCAAAGCATTAGTAATACCATTCCAGTCGCCATATTCAACAGAACAGCCGGCCTCAAAGCGTTCACCGATAGAATATAGTTCACGGCCACCAAGCCCACTATATCCAATGCAGTAGCAACCACAGGCCATTGCTTCAGCAACGGGCAGGCCGAATCCCTCAGGGTGCCCAAATGAAAGAAAGACCATAGATTCACGCAGAATATGAGCAACATCATGCTGATGCATATTTTCAATAGCAGCAAACTCGTAATGAGCGAACCAAGGCTGCTTTTCTATGAGTTTAACCAATAGCGAAGAGTCGAGTTCGTTCTTTCGTGGCATGTAGGCCACGATAGGCTTCTTAGCGGAAGGAGTATAATAAAAACAGGACTCAATGCTATTGGGTACAATCGACACCTTGCTACTGCTGAGACCAAGCGACTGGACAAGAAAACGGGAGTCGTAATCGGAAACGCACAAGACGTGGATCAACTCTGGATTATCAAGATAGCAGGCGAGAACTTGATCGAAGTAGCCTGAAATTGAAGACTTCGGAACCCCCTTAGGAGCCAAGAACGTATAGTGGCCATTTTGGTTATAGATAACTTTTGGGAACTGTGGAGCATACGTAGAAAAGGATGAGATATATGTTTCAGGAAGAATGATGATATCGCGGGCAGGCGTAAGGTCCTTGATCGTCTTCCAACGATTGAGGTCAACAGTTTTGACATTACTCACGAACCAGCCCGGATGGAATGAAGCATCGGTTTGAATGAGAGACACATCGCGACCAAGTGAAGATAGCCCTTCAGCAAGGCGATGCATCTGCTTGACGCCACCAATTGGCTTTGTTCTATCAGGATGAAGGGCGAGCCAATATCGAGCACCAAAGGCCATTAAGTTTAAGAGAGTTAAGTAGCGGGCTTCTGGGGGTTTAGTTTTGCATCAGAGTTATGCCAGGTGTCCTCGAATCTAAACGAAGAGTGATGACTTGTATTCATAGATTTATTGATCTGTTCACGAAGAGAGGATAAGATCGGAGCTGATGGATCGATTCCGGCTGCTCGGTCAAGATAGTGCAGCGCAAGACTATAGTCGCGCCTCATTTGGGCGAAACTTGCCAAGTTGATAAACGAAGAGAAAGAAGAGTCCCCAAGCACGACCGATTGAAGCTGGCAGTTCTCAGCTTCCCTAGTTCTGCCGAGTCTCAAGTAAGATTGGGATGCAATGGAGTAACAAAGACTAGAAGGCAAGGTTTGCAATGCAAGGATTGATGTACATAGCTTGAGGGCTTCCAGAGAGTTCCCCTCGCTCATGAGTGCGGTAGCAAGCCTGAGCTGATCAGAGGCAATCTGATTACTCGTGGGTACAGGGATACTATCAACAAGCTTGCGAAACAGAACTTGGCTAAGACGCTGATTTTTACGATAGCGTTGCTGGGTATCGTGGATCTCTTGCTCCGAAAAGGCGTCAGCAAGTGGGTCCCAGGGAGAGTCCGAGTCTATGTGAAGAATGCCATCAGGAGGAGACTCAGCGCGCAGCTGTTCCTGATTAGCATCATCATGGGCAACACGTTCTCTGTAGGCTAGTCGATTGAGGTTTGTACGTGCATCGACATAGTCAGGGTAGTTTTCGACAAGTGCCTGTAGCATTAGTCGAGCTTCGCGATACTCGCCGAGATCGATTAGTAGATTGGCGTAGTTATTCTGCGGCTCCTTTGCAGTGGGGTCAGCTGCAAGAGCTTTTTTGAGCAGCCGTTTTGCTAGGTTTAATTTGCCAAGACGGCGGCAAGTGGCACCATAAAGAGATAGGTAGGATGCATCGGAACTATAGTCGGCTTCAATTGGCTCAAGAAAGCTTAAAGCATCTTGGTATTGACCAAGAGAAAAGTAAGAAGCTGCAATAATAAAGCCAATACGAGGCTCATCGATAGAACCAGGGGAAATAGACTTAGCAGCCTCTACAACGTCTTGGTGCCGATGCTGGCGGAAGGAGTGAAGTAAAGAAGTAGAATCAACGGTAGGCATTGTCACTCGATAGCAGGTTGGTTTGAATAGGGTCCACAAGGCATCGGGCAATCATCATTGATCCATTGGAGGGTGGAATCCACGGCGGGTTGCCAGTCACCTGATACCGATTGACGTGCAATGCCAACACTGGGATACCAGTAGGAGCGCTGAATGGCAGAGCCCCTTAGCCATCGCCAATCGCTGGGCTCACAAAGAAGACACATGGTTGGTATGTTGAGGCTACCAGCTCCATGAATTGTGGTGTTGGCTACGCTGACAATGGCATCACATGCCGCAACTTGCTGGAGCCAAGAATCCATATCAAGCAGGGCGTCGATGTCTGGGTCGTGAATAATGGGAATTCCCTGGGATTTCCATGCCTCAACCCGTTGTGCTACATCGCCATACTGGAGACTGACAAAGATGGTGTTATTGGCACCCTTGAGTAGCTCTTGAAACAATGCAACGGGCATAGACTTCGCTTTGACCCGTGACTTTGTGCCTCCACCACTCCAGCTCACACCAATCAACTTTGTGGACGCTGCAGCACCAACTTGATCCAGATAGTTCTGCCTTAGACGAGAGACATGGGAGGGACTTATAGTAAGCAGCGGAACCTTGGGAGCATAGCAGTCAATCGTGGTGAATCTGTACTGGGGGATAGATCCTAGCGCTGTTTGAAAAGCAAATGTAGCTGGGTTGAAAGTTTGATCTTCAAATTCATGATGGGTCCAGACCCTGGCCTGGCCTGTAAATACACGCCGATAGATGGGTTCTAGGCGTTCGCCAACAATCAAATCAACACTCTCCGCTTCAGACAGTATGGTTGGCAACAAAGTCAAGAACATCATGGAATCACCGATTCCTTGTTCTTCGAGCACAAGAAGGTGTTTACCCTCTAAAGGTTCTCCACGCCAGATTGGAACCTGTTTGATGGAAAAAGGCTTTCTCAATGCCCTCTGCCATTGTTGAGGACTCTTTGATGGGGTTCGAAGCCCATAGTCATAGAGCTTCCAGCCTTGGGCGAACTCCTCCTCCTTAAGTAGCATACAAGCCATATTCCAGCTATGGCTTGTAATTAGGCTTTGTATTTTTTTTCGTTCGGCCAATTGAAGCTGATCAGACTGTAGAGGTAGAAGGCGAAGGGCTTGATGATAAAAGGAGGTGGACTGCTCAGAAAACCCTTGATCCGCACAATGGAAAGCGATAGCCAATAGTGTATCTATACGCTGAGTCACCGGAAGTGTGGCAGTTACATTCTGCAGTGACTGAAGGATTTGCAGGTGTAACTTAGTCTTAAGAATAGGAGATGTGCGATCCGCACAACGCCCCAAGAGATCGAGAATCTGGATGATTAATCGAGTGTCGGCACAGCCAGCCAGAAGTGATTGCTTGGCAACATGAAGAGCGTAGTCTTTGCAATCAAAGTCAACAAGGATTGCGATAGCTGTGACCCACGAGTTAACCAGCGATGGATTTGCCTTCAAGGCGTCAAAGATGTCAAAGAGTGCAGTTGCAGGCTTCGAATCCTTGTAGATGTTCGCTCTATTTGCCAGAATCCCAGGATCCTTTGGACAAACATCAAGACCAAGCTTGTAAATGCTAAGGGCCTCAGGTATTTTACCCTGTTCTCGCAAGAGAGCGCCTAGGTTTTGAAAGACAGAAGGCTTAGCCACCTGGGACGCGATGAGCTGCCGGTAAAGGCGTTCAGCCTCACCTAGATCCCCACGTTGGTGGGCTTGGATGGCTTGCTTGATTGTGGCTGCCACAGAAATGAGTATACTCAATGCATGAAGGTACTCATTCTACACCCGAACTTCCCAGCCCAATTTAGGGAGCGCGCCTTCTGGCTCGTGCGTCAAGGCCACGATGTAACATTCCTTTGCCAAACCCACTATGGACGCAAGATTGATGGTGTCAAGCGGATCACCTTGAAGGGTGACTTAGGTCATGAACGACTGAAGGCAGCTACAAGGTCTGCCTATGACGAAGCAGTTCATCGCTCTGCACAATATAGGGCTGCTTTACAACAGCTCAAGGCAAATGACTATACGCCCGATGTGGTGATCAGCCATACTGGATGGGGATGCGGCTTAGCTTTAGCAGACCTATGGCCTCACGCTCACAGGATTGGATATGTAGAATGGTGGTTTCAATCCACTTCCAGCCTGACTACCTTTAACGAGGGATGTAGGTGGCCTGTTTTTAAGCGCTCAAACAAGAAGTGGTCACCAGGAAATGGTGGGCGCAATGCACTGATCCTTCAAGAACTTGAGAATTGCGATACTGTGATAAGCCCCACCCATTGGCAGAGGGCTCAATTACCTCGTACAATACGGCGTCGTTGCATTGTGATTCCGGATGGAATTGAAATCAACTATTTTAGAAGGACAATTCCAAGCCCAGATATATCTGATATAAAATACTTAACCTACGGCACGCGTGGCATGGAGGTTGTTCGTGGATTTCCAGAGTTTATCCTGGAATTGCCAAGTGTGCTTGCCCAATACGAAGATATTGTAGTGCAGATCGCAGGTGAAGACGAGATTAACTATGGAGGTAAGCAGCCACTTGAGGGTAGCTGGGGCAAATGGGCGATAAAATACCTCAAAGAAGCTGGCTTGGATCATCGTGTTCAGTTCCTGGGAAGATTGTCGCGACATAACTACAGGGATTGGCTGTATCGTTCGTGGTGTCATGTCTACTTAACCCAGCCCTACGTAGCAAGCTGGAGCTTGTTGGAGTCTATGGCTTGTGGTGCACTTTTAGTAGCCTCAGACGTTGAGCCAGTGCGTGAGTTCGTGACGAATTACGAAGGATTCCTGGTCGATCACCGCCAACCTGGATGGCTGCATGCTAAAATAGAACAAATATATTTAAACCAAGAGGTTTTTATAAGCCTAAGAAAGAGATTGGCAGAAAAAGTATTAGCATATGATATATCAGCAAGTAATTTGCTGTGGCAGTCTTGCATCTGTCACTGAATCCACACAAATCTGGTTGTCATTCAGGAGCGCTTGGAGTAAGATCTCGTTTGGGTATGACCCATTCACTAGTTCGTTGCCATGGCCATTTTCACCGCTCTCGCGTCAGGCCAAGTCCTGACGGGCACAGACAATCCAGACCTTTTCATCCTCTCCGCCACCACAAGCGTTTCAATCTTTGGGCAAGGTGGCGCTGACACCGTTGAAGGTTTCACCAAGACCGGCGACCTCAACCAGACTTTCGTCTCTCTCGCCGGCGGACCTGACCTCGTTGTCCTCACTGGTGATATGTCAAGTAGCCAGGTTCGCCTGGGTGCTGGCGGAGACACCATGATTGTTTCTGGAAATGGAGATTCAATCGACAGCTCCCGAGTTTGGGCTGGCGCTGGAAGCGACAACATTCAAGCTGGCGACCAAGTTGAGGATTCAACCATTGAGCTTGGCGGAGGTGCCGACTCGTTGTTTGTTTCTGCTGAAATTGATAGCTCCAGTGTGTTTGCCGGTGCTGGTAAAGACACAATCTTCGTTAAGGGCTCTGTTTCAGCATCCACTATCGAACTCGGAGGAGGTAGTGATCTCTTCCGTGTAAGTGGCGTCTCCGACTCAGACGTTGGCGCCGGGGCAGGGATGGACACCGTCCTGGTAGGCGAAGACATTGACAGCTCGACTGTGACACTGGGAGGGAACCAAGATCTCCTCATTGCCAGCGCGCTGACTGGAAATAGCACCATCAATGGCGGTGCAGGCTCGGACACCATCGTTATTTCTGGTAATGTCGGTTCATCCAAGATCTTTGGTGATAACGGAAGCGACAGCATCGTTCTCCTCGATCCCGGTGATGCCGGCAGCTCCGTTGTCGACGGCGGCGCTGGAGCCGACACCATTGTAATTGGAAGCGGTGACAGTGGCGAAGTCAACGTATTTGGTGGACAAGGTGCCGACCTGATCGAATTCGGTGAAACATCCGATATTGACATCAAGTACACCGATGCCACAGAGTCAAACATCAACATCACTGACACTGTGGGAGTGTCACAGGCCGTAGGGTTTGGCGCCACAGCAACGGCATGGGTTGCTGTCTCTGCAGTGCTTCCTCAGGAAGTCAAAGTTGCCTCTTCCATCATCGGGCCTAACTTCAACGTTAATAACTCGGGTCGTGTGACCTTCAAAGGTGGTGTTGGCGCTGGCTTGGATGAACGCGTCAGCGTGCTCAATCAAGATCTCAATGCAGGTCAATTCGTCCTTTTCGATGCAGAAGGTTCCCAATACGTCTTTATGGGTGGTAACAACCTCAATGACGTAGACGACGATCTGCTGATCCGTCTCAAGGACAACACCAATGTTGACGGCCTTGACACTGCCGGCAATTCACGTATCCGGGTTGAGTTCTTTACTAACTGAAGCCCTTCTAGGCCTTCGGTTAGGATCCTGAACATCTTGTAAGTTCCCAGGCGCCTTTTTACAGGCGCCTTTTTTCTTGACTCAAGCAACACCATTGCAACACGCTGACATCCATCAACCTGAGGAGTGGTTAACTGAGGATCGCCGCAAGCGCATACAGATTTGTTTTGCTGACGCAAAGACTTCTCTCGCAATATCTGGGCTCCTTCCTGCTGCGATCCGCGGCTGGATACGTCAAGAGGTGGCTGCAGAGGTTGATTGGAAGATCGACGAACGAATGCAGCTATCTGATTCACTTCTCGATGAATGGCGAAAACACAACAGCGCAACAGAGCTGGGCCTAAACGAACAAACACTTCCTAAGCACCTCACCGTGAGTGAAGGTGTGCACAGATGGTCTTCAATGCTCTGGAGTGAACAGGTAGAGGCTTTATTTTTAGCCAACAAAGAAGACTACGATCAAGCTAGCTTCTACTTGTTAAGGGTAGCCAACTTGCCTCTGGCTAAAGAACTTTATCATCGGCTCAAGTCTCGAGAAACGACCTTCCCAGAACTGAGTATGAAGTATGGAGAGGGTAAGGAAGCCCGAGCAGGGGGCCATTTTCCCCTCTGCCTGTTCAAGGATGTACCCTATTCCCTCGGACCGGCTCTCCGTACAATGACACCCAGTCACGTGGAGCCACCGATAGCCCTTGGCAGACGTTTTGCCATACTGATGCTAACAGAATATATCCCAGCAGAATACAGTCAAGACCTGCGAAGGAAGCTTCTGAAGGATAGGTTTAATCAATGGCTTATAGACATGCAAAAGAAGGTCCTTGAGGCCCTATCGATTGACTGATGAGCTTGCTACACGGCCTCCATGCCGACACCAGTCTTCTCAACGCACTTGATGCTAGTTCATGACGGCTGACTGTACTCTATTCTTACATGTGGGGCCACCGCGTACAGCCACCACAACCCTCCAAAAGTATGTCCTTACATCAGCAGAACACTATCTGTGTTTGCAGAAGCGTGCCTATAGATCCCACAACGCTGCAGCCCAAGACGAAGGCCTGCAGACTACTAATGTGGGTTATATCGTAGACTATAATGACTTCATTTCTCGATTAGAGAGTCTCCAGGATAGAGGCCTTGCTTCGACAGACGAGAAGGATCTCCTATTCCTTATTATCAATGAGACTGCCGGTATTCTTTGCAGACAGCAACTCCATAGCAGACGCCGCTGGCAACAGCTGTTAACTCAAGCCTTGGGGCTAGCTGCGCGAGTAGTAGTGTGTGGTTCAGAATACAGGGGGATGGTGATCGCCTCTGAGTCACTTTCGAATACACCTCTAGCAATCACAGGTAAGCTATCAAGTGTATATGACAGTATCACGCTGCCAACACAAGTGATCTGCGACGCCTGGAAGGCAAATGGCCTGGGTCCACTACCATGCATATCCTTTTGCCTTCGTGATCCCGAAGAGTATGTACTCTCCAGGTATATGCGCTATTCGGCTAACAAGATGATGCGAGGTGAAGGCCGTACAGCACTCAGCCCTGAGGAATGGCTAACGGTTCAAGTACAGGGTCATAAGCTGAAACCGTGGAGCTCCGCATTGTTTCCTGCCTATCATAAGTCTTACATCCGGTATCATTCTCAGTATGGCTTTGTCCGTCCTTACGGATTTCGTGAACTGTTGGCCAGCGAAGATGTGTTTGATCTAATTGGCCTTGCCGGGGAACGAAGGGTGGCCTTCAGTGCATTTCCCACAGAAAACAGTTTCCCTACGCTGATGGAGGTGGCATGCGATGCTAGAAAAAGGATTTGTGGGCTTCTCAGTAATCTGCAGATTCTTTCCCAACTGCACAAGGAGCAGCTCTTCGAGTAGCCAGCCCATGGTGGGGCTTGGCCGCCTGGCTTCTGAAGCTGATGGCGATGCCCTGCCACTCCTGCAGAGCCGGGATATGGGGCGAGCTCCTACTCTGCTAAGATCAATTTGTAAGTTGCTATGTCGCAGATAGCAAACTCTATCAGCTCAGCCGTCCTTTATTCTAACACTCACGAAAGGGCTTAACCAACGACCTTTTAGTTCCACACAGCAGGACAATCTTGACGACTCCATCTGCAATGCTTGCTGAGAAGCTTTATCCTGCTCTTCGTAGCCGTGAACCGTTTTCCCTGCTGACTAGCAATGAACTTGATTCCTGGCTCCAAGAAGGCGAGCTGAGGGAGTTCTCAATTGGATCGATATTAGTACGACCTGATGAGCTGCCTTCACATATCTTCCTTGTCTTGGCCGGAGAAGTGAGATGTTTGGTACCCAGTGCAGCGACGAAAGATGAGATCACGCTCGCAAAGATTGGGGCCGGCACCTTGGTTGGCTGGAGCTCTCTACTACGTGGAGAATCATGTGAACATGTGATCGCATCTGAGCAGGTACGCTGCTTGGCTTTGCCTGCGAAAGCCTATATCAAGTTGTTCAAGAACAACTCGGAGTTTGAAGCCTACTTCTCTTCCTTAGTCAGTCCGCAGGAAGCTTATATCGTTGCCCTGGCCTCGGCACAGCACACTGCCAAGCGCGTGCAGGGATGGAGCGATGACCTTGCCGATCGTGCCCTGCACGCACAGGCACAGACTTGTCGGCCTGGCGAGCCCTTCGAAGCCCCCACTGGGGCTCCCGGTCTGGAGTGGTTCCTCAGCACGGCTGGTGTTCCGGAGCATGCTGTGGGGCAACACATCCTCTCTGGTGATTCCCTACCCAGTCGTTCTGGCTATCAACTTCCCTACCGGGTAATCGGGCTGCCACCATCCGATCGGTTGCCTGCGTCTGAGCAGGTGATTGCCGTCACTCCATTGTCTTCTGTAGAAACGGAACCAAGGCAGCTGGATCAACTAGGGATCCTTGAAGCTGACCACCTCAAGGACAACGACAGATTTCCCGTCGTGCGGGGTCGGGGACAGCTAGCTGAAGCCATGGCCGTGGTCGAGATGGTCGCTCTTGAGCAGCAGGTACCGTTTCGCAATGATGCGATCCAGAAAGTGCTTGAAGATCAATTCCGCCGCGACAAGGGGATGTCCATTGAGCTCCTTGCGGGCCTATGTGAGTTGCTTGGCCTTAACACCCAGCTCGCGGAAGTGGAGAGTCGATTCATCGCAAGCATTGAAGCGCCGGCAATCTGGCTATGGGGAGGAATCCCTGTGGTATTTTTCGGGGCACGCAAGAATAAGGCGATCTTAGGTCACCCCCACAAAGGGCTGCAACGCATCAATATCTCAGATCTTGAGAATCAGCTCGGTGATCGTTTCCGCCTAGCCCTGCCTAGGCGCGTAACTGCAACCCCTACAAGCCGTTTTGGTTGGAGTTGGTTCACTCCATTACTGGGCAAATACAAAGGTGCCCTGATCATGGTATTCGTAGCCTCATTGCTGGCTCAACTCTTTGGAATCGCCATCCCCCTGCTCATTCAGCAGATCATTGACAAGGTACTGAGCCAGGGAAATCTCAGTAGCCTCAACGTGCTGGGGTCGGCGATGGTGGTGATGGCCCTATTCAGTGGGATTCTCATGGCACTACGCACATATATCTTTATCGACACTACAGATCGGATGGATCTAACTCTCGGAAGTGCGGTAATTGATCGACTACTAACTCTCCCTCTGGCCTATTTTGAAAAGCGCCCTGTTGGTGAACTTAGTCAACGCCTTGGAGAGCTGAATAATATCCGTAACTTCCTCACGGGAACAGCACTGATCTCAGTGCTTAACCTCATCTTTGCTGTCACTTATCTCGTGGTGATGCTGCTGTATTCTCCGTTACTCACGGCAGTGTCTCTCAGCATACTTCCACTTTATTTGTTATTGGTATTTGGTGTTGCTCCGATCTACAAGAGCTTGATCCGCAAGCGAGCCATCGCCCAGGCTCGTACCCAAAGCCATCTTATTGAAGTGCTGAATGGTATTCAGACAGTTAAAGCTCAGCATTTTGAGCTAACGGCGCGCTGGAAGTGGCAGGATCGATATCGCCACTTTATTGATGAGGGTTTCAAAAGTACTGCTCTAGGGGCAACCTCTCGTGAGATTGGCAACTTCCTGAATCAGCTCAGCGGTCTGCTGGTGCTGTGGGTTGGCATGTGGCTTGTGCTTGAAGGTGATTTCACCCTAGGCATGTTGATTGCTTTTCGAATCATCTCGTCCAACGTAACAAGCCCTCTTCTTCAACTCAGTGGACTCTATCAAGGCTTCCAAGGTGTACAGTTATCCATGGAGCGTTTAAGCGATATTCTCGATCAGAATCCAGAGCTCAACAAAGCCGATGAAGTGGGTCAGATTTCATTGCCGCCTATTATTGGCAACATTCGCTTTGAGAATGTTAGCTTTCGGTTTAAGTCCAAGGGGCCTTATCAAGTCAACGACGTAAGCATCAATGTGCCTGCAGGCAGTTTCGTAGGGATTGTTGGGCAGAGTGGCAGCGGAAAGAGCACCTTGATGAAGCTTTTACCAAGGCTTTACGACCCAGAGCAAGGGAGGATTTTCATAGATGATTATGATATTGGCAAGGTCGACCTCTCAAGCCTTAGGCGTCAAGTTGGAATTGTTCCTCAAGATTCACTCCTCTTTGAGGGGACTATTGCGGAGAATATCTCTCTAAACGACCCACTGGCAAGCAGTGAATCAATTATCGAAGCTGCAACAATAGCCTGTGCTCATGACTTTATTATGAGTTTAGGCCAGGGTTATGCCACTCAGCTCACAGAGCGTGGTGGCAATCTCTCTGGAGGCCAGCGCCAACGAATTGCCATTGCGCGCACCATCCTTTCAAATCCGCAACTTCTCGTCATGGACGAAGCAACTAGTGCGCTGGACTTTGATACTGAAAGGAGACTCTGTGCTAATCTCCAACGTTGGGCAGCAGCACGTACAGTGTTCTTCATCACTCACCGACTAAGCACTGTGAAGTCAAGTGATTTGATTGTAGTCATGCATGATGGTCGCCTCGAGGAGCTTGGCAAGCATCAAGACTTGATGCAGAAGAAAGGAAGATATTCGGTGCTCTATCGACAGCAGGCTCACAGCGAATGACTTCAGCTACACACCAAGCCTTGGTCGCTGAACTCAACACAGCATCATATTTCAAGGGCAATAATGTCTTGTTCATTCACAACTGGCGATGTGCAGGCACTTCGCTACATTCACTCCTCAAAGCAAATCTCAGGAAAAGGTATCTTAAGATTGGCGACCCCCTTAACAGGTATGGCAAAGGCAGGCATAATCCCAACTTAGCAAGTCTAAGCACTTCTCTCCGTTATCTACGAGGCCGTTCAACGAAGGGGGCAGTGGTAGCAGGGCACATCTTTATGGGACTCGAATCCTTCTTGCCCGGCAATTGGGACTTTTGGATGAATGCTCGTGAACCAGTCGCAAGACTGCGAAGTGGTTTACTGCGTTTTCATGCTCGGGACACCACTCATGGCAAGCGCAAGAGCTATGATCTCATCAAGCCGTCGCGAGGGTTGGTAGATCGTGATTCGCTAGCCGATGTTCTTGCCACATCCCTCCAGAGAGAGAGGAATGGAATCTGCAGGCGGCTCGCATCCATGACGCTTGCCAAACGCTTTAGCCTACTAGATACCGATAACATAGAACAAATCAGTATTCTCGAAGAAGGCTATACCGATGAAGACTTATTCAATGCCTCCCTTGAGAGACTAGATCGAATCAACGCACTGTTTCTGGCCGAACACTTTCATGCATCTGTGCTTAGCATTGAAAAGATATATGGACTTGCCCCCCTTATCAATCCGTTTACAGTTCTGCGTCACAACTCGGCGCGCGTGTCCGGGTTCACGACTGAACACGAGAAGTGTGTGGACGCGAACTTAGACCTTATCATGGAGTCTCAGGTCGCTGATTTGAAGTTGTGGCCGTTGCTCTTGAAAAAGTTTAGATATCAAATCAGTGAGCTTGGAATCTCAAAGCAAGAAATAGCAACTCGTGAGCTCATTCATCATCAACCTCTTTTCAACGATGAATGGTTTGCCGAAGAGGAAGACCAAGAGAAGGTAGTCGAACTGATGGCAACGGCTGTCGTCAAGCGCGCAAGAAGCAAGCCGGAACTTGCCGCTTCACTATGCTCCACCATTCTCGCGTGGCCGCTGCTCTCCGATCTAAGTCGTGAACGCCTAGACCTCGCACTCAAGCGTATGATGTCCAAGCATGTGACTAGCGTTTAGAGTCTACTGCTGTCGAATGCTTCTTACGGCATCAAGTTGATCAACTAGCAGGTCACTGAGCAGGCTTATCACTGGCTTATCACGTAGTTTCAGATTTGTCGTAACTGCCATGCCGCTGCGAAGTGGGATCTTGATTCCACGTGTTTCAAGATAGGGACGTTTAAGGCTGATGCGCGCTGGAAATCTGTAGATAGGGTTGGTCTCGTCGGGGGGCAATGCATCGGCTCCAATATCTTCTACTATGCCAGGTACATCACCATAGCGAGCGAAGGGGAAGGCGTCGATCCGCACTCTTGCCTCTTGGCCTGGCTTGACAAAGCCGATGTCCATGTTGGGAATGAACACGCGGGCATGTAGGGAATCCTGAGGAACAAGTGTCAGGATCGTTTCCCCTGGCTGAAGCACACTCTGAGGACGGACTTTAGGATCAAAGACAATTCCAGCCACTGGGGCCTCTACATTCTGGTATTGTAGTTGCAGATTAGCTTTCACCAAGCTATTGCGCATTTGACTAATATTCCTTTCGCTCTCCAGTCTCAGCTGCGTAGCCTGAAAGGTCAATTGCTGCAGCTCTTCGTCAAGCTGATTGAGTTGTGCTTGCAACTCAAGCAGCTCATCAGTCTGCTCAAGGAATGGGAGCCTTGTGTACGCTCCACTTTCCACCAGGCCCCGTAGTGAATCCAGGATCTCAGTCTTGGTCTTAATCTTTGTCTCTAAAACAACTCTTTGACCCTTGATAACCTCTGTCCGGCTGACGAATGTTGCCAGTTGCTGCTCAAGCTCTGATGTCTCAAGTGAGATCATGAGAGTCAGAGTTTCTGCTTCCTTAGCAGCCGCTGTGGTGTCATATTTAAGCAGTAACTTGCCTTTTGGAACAAACTCTCCATCTTTAAAGAACACCTGGGCCACTTGGCCCCCAGATGGGGTCATCACATCCGTAGATCCCTCCACAGCATTCAGCTGGCCCTGCACCGTGACGACTTCATCAATCCGAAAGAGAAAACCACCGACGACCGCAATCGTGCCCAGAGCGGTGAACACCACAGCAAGGCTTTTAGCCCACACGGGTGACTGACGCAGCACCAGCGATCGATTTTTTGCCAGCCACTCGTTGGCCGCATCGCCCAAGGCACCGGTTGATTGGCCCTTTTTGAGCTCACCTCTCTCCGAGGTCACCCGAGGTCTTGGGGGAAGCTGCTTCTTGCTGCTGGTTCTGGGCATTGCACCTGCCAGGATACTCCTCAATCGTAGGGCCTGAGCCATGCAGTCGTTTTCTCATGCCCTGGGTGCCGCTGGTGATGCTCAACTGGTGCTGGTGAGCGGTGCTCCCCGCACGGGAATCGCCGCCCTGGCTGGCCAGCTTGCTCAACACCCCGATGCCCTTCTCGTGGATGGTACAAACACCCAGGCTCTGGTCTGGTTGTCGTGTCTGATTGATGAACCTGATCACCTGGAATCTCTGCAGCTGGAGATGGAAGCACAGCTGCGTGAGATCCATGGAGCCATTCCAGCTCAAGCACCAACACACCTGATCTTGCCAGTTCAGGGCCTTATCGCGGATCCGGTGCTGCAAGACAAGTTACTGGTTTCAAACCTTTCCGGTCGTATGCGTCTGCTGCTCACCCAACGAGGTCGCAATGATACCATGGCTTCCTTAGCCCGGTTTCCCCATCTCCAGCCGGATCTGCCCGATCCACACCACCATCAGGGTGCTTATCTGGTGGCAGCAGATCAACTGCTGACTGAGGCAAGGGCTCAGGTCAACCACCTCCAGAGCCAATGGGCCAGCGCCGGACTCACCTGGTTTTTGGTGAACTTTGAAGCACTCACCAGTAACCCTGATCTGCGACTGTCTCAGCTGCGAAAGCAGCTCGGATTGCGGCACCTGGAATCTGAAGAGAGACAGCCAAGGCGTAGGGGCATCAGCCTCAGTGTGTGCTGCAGGGAACGCAAAATCGATGCCTCTAGCGTGGGGCGCTGGCAGCGTCAGTTAGACATCCAAATGGCAAGCTCCGAGGATATAACCAGCAGTGCACCCCTCACCCCCGGAGAACCCAACCAGCCTCCCGTGATCCTCACAGGGCGTGGGGGAAGCGGCACCCGGCTGCTCGCTGAAGTGTGTATGGGTTTCGGGCTCCATCTCGGCGACAGCCTGAACCGCAGTCTGGATTCCTTGCAGTGGGTAGATTTGATCTACGAAGCCGTGCTGACCAACCTGGCTGGCCACGCCAACCCTTGGCGCGGCAGCTGGGCCGCGGAACTTCGGAACCGCGCACGCTGGCACAGATCAGCACACACCCCCCTAGACCAGCCCTGGGGCTTCAAGCTTCCCGAGGCCATGCTGGTCGGACAGGAATTGATGGAGGCCTGGCCTAAGGCAAAGCTTGTGCACTTGGTGCGTCACCCCCTCGATGTGTGCTTACGGCGTACTCACATGACATCGCGTACCACAAATCCAATTGGTCGCGCCACACTGGGAGCGGCCTACCGGGCCCTCGGCCGCAATTTAGATCCCCAGATTGACCCTCCTCACTGGCGCAATGCCGTGAGTTGGTGGTTCCAGCTGTCGCGCATGCAGAGCTACAAGCATCGATCTGGTCATCGGATCCTGGAAGTGCGCTACGAGGATCTCTGTGACCACACCACCGCAGCCGCAGCCAAGCTAGCTCGAGAGCTAAATCTCCAGACAAGCTCGATCCAACTCCAGGTGGACGCCGAGCGCCGCAGGCGATGGGAGCCTGACGATCCCCACATTGCGGAGATCTGGGACCTTTGTGGCCCCATTGCCAGTCTATATGGATATACACTCGAATCATAGATAACCCATGGTTATCTACTACTCTAATCGCCATACTCTCGTTCGGGACTGCCCCATGTTTTGTGGGCTTGCTGGCAGGCTTCATGCCGTGAATGCCAGACTTTCCATCGACGATACCCCATCAACTTGGTTGACAGAGACCAGAAAGGGCAATCATTCTTGATGCTGATCATAGCTACTGGCACGGATCCTCTGCCAGCATTCAACTTCCAATTCCTAGCTTGCAGGGACAGCGCTACGCCAGGGCCTGATTCCCCATGCACAAGTACCAGACTTGATCAGCCAAGCCAGCTAATCAAATCTCTTGCTTAGCATGATCTTGTCATAGTAGGTCGTTGACTTCAGAGCCCTAATCACTTCCAGCCGAACGTATTCTTCCTCCTCTATGGAGTAGGGGAGTTGATTCTCGCGGGGAAAGTCTCGAAAGGCATGCAGAGGCTGACCAGTGAATCCTAGCTGAGCAAAGACATCATTGGATTGAATCAGAACCCTGAATCCAACGGCATGGACAGCACTGCAGGCCTGCAGAGTTTTCAGGAATCTGGAATGCTGAGCTGGCGATAGTACTGAAGTCCCAGGGCAACTCTCCTCTAGAGCGACTTGCTTGATGATATATTCATAAGGCGTTATAAGTCGCGCCCCAATCGCTCGCCTCTGACCCAAGGTCCGCAGATATTTTGATCTCAGATAGCCCAGAGGCTCGCGCAAGCAAATCAACACTCTTGGTTCTATTCCAATAGCACGCATGTTGCTCATTAGCACAAAGACCGGGAAGACCTTCTCTCCTTTCTGCCTGCTCGCGCCATTCAGCGATGAGTATGTATCCATCAAGCGCTCGCTTGAGATCACGACACTTTCTTGATCTCCTCCACGGCTGACAAGATGCAACAGCTCTTGAAGCAATCTCTGCACATCAACCCTGCTATTATCAACCGCCAAGGAGAAGCAGGCCGTGTAGATCGCACGAAAAAGCCTTAGCCTAATCGCTGAAGACGACTTTATACCTACCGCGTCACCCTCTACCGACCCAATCAGCCTCTTAAGATCACGAAGTGTATATGGATACAAGAGCGACTTTTCGCCATAAGCCTTGCTCAAGAGGAGAGTTCTTTCCGCCCTGGGGAACACATGTTGTTGCAGCACAGTAGTGCCTGTGCGGGGAAGTCCAGGATGGATGATTACTTCGCGCATCGAACGAGTGTTGCTATACTCTCATCTGCAGTCTATGTGACTGCACTGGCTCAGGCTCACGAGGCCTGCTTTCTGACAGAGCCGGAGTACAAGAACAAACAACCTGGCCTGAGCATTGAGCTGGCGGCGGCGGGAGTCACTGATCAGGCTCTGGTCAGGCTGCTGATTGCCGTTCCGCAAGCGAAAGAGGATGGCGGCCCAACACAGTAGACGTCAAGAAGCAGCACCTCCCACCAACCGCTACGGAGAAGAGGGCGTTGAAGGCCTCCAGATCGAGCTCAGCTGCCAGATCCAGCAAGAAGAACTCTAGGGGTTCTCCGGCAACCCGTCAACTGGCGATGCCGGCAGCAGCAGCGTCTGCTCGGGGTTCCAGGTACGGAAGGGCTAGGAGCCTGGGCGCGGATCTACGCGCGACAGGCTCCTAGTGGTGACTCGCGAGACCGCTTGCTAGAGTTTCCACAAAGAGCATCCCTCAGCTCGCCTACGCCTCACGAAAGTTTGACGCCTGTGCGCTAGCGGAGTGAGCTGCATAACACATGGCTCCTGCTAAGCCATTTCCCCTTCTTTGTGGATGTACCCCCAACTCCTCCTGATTACCCAATTGCATCGCAGCGGGGGTACTTTATTTTCGCAGCTTTTAGATGGCCACTCTGGTATTCAGGCCCACCCGCACGAACTGTTCATCGGGAAGCCCCAGAAGTGGAATTGGCCCAAGCTAGCTAAACTCCTCAACTCACCTGAGCCACTCTTTGAATCGCTTCAGGAAGACAAGATTGCTGCCATCGGCAGGCAGGGTGTCTTTATCAAGCCAGGCAGCAATCTCGAGGCTGGCAAGCAAGATGTTTCGTTTACCTACAGTCTCACGGAGCACCGCCAACGGTTCGTAGAGCTCTACTCCAAAGCTCCAGTGAAGACGCAGCGCTTTGCCATCCAGATCTATTTCCATACTTTCTTCGCCTCATGGCCTGAGCATCACAGCTCGGGCCATGAGCGTTATATGTCTTGCTTTTTGCCTCACCTCATCCTGCATTCCGATTCCCTGCAGCGATTATTCGCTGATTTTCCGGACGTCATGTTGGTGAGTCTCCTGAGGCGTCCAGACTCCTGGATCGCCTCTCTAGTGAATCATATTTCACTCAGCCTTGCTGATACTGAGACTGTACAGAAGCATCTTGAGCGTTGGCGGTTCTCTGTCAAAGCCATCCTGTCTTTGCATCGGAATCCAGCCACCTATAGCTTCACCACCACCTACGAAGCTCTCGTATCTGATCCCAGAGTAGAGCTTCAACGCTTCTGCGCCTTGGCTGGCCTTCCCTTTGAACCCATCATGCTCACTCCAACGGTCGGCGGATGTCCCGTGCTGCCCAATTCCAGTTACAGCCGCGCTGAACACGGAGTGAACCAAGCTTCCCTGCGGCCACAGCAGCCCATGCCAACCTCTGTCCAGCAGATCCTGCAGGAAGTCTACCTTCCGGTCTATGTCCAAGCCGTCACCCAGCTCGGCATGGATCCCTTAGACCTCGACCTTGCCTCCTGACTCGCTTGGAGCATCCTCGAGTCCATGATCTCAACGCTCGTTTGAGCTGGGGTCGTCTTTATCGTTCGCCTTTCGTCTCGGGATTGTGGGCCCTGCTCGAGCCAGCTGGTCTCCAGAACCACGCAGCTCAGCTGGCCTGGCTTACCCCTGGCACCCTGGCCTGCGTCTGGATGGCGGGAGATCGAGAAGGAACTGCGGGAATGAGCGTCTACCTCTCCGTCCTCCGTCCTCGATCATCCTCGTGGAGTTCTCCTCGGCTGATTTCCCAGGATCCCATCCGTTCAGAACAGAATCCTCTGCTGTTCATAGCCGAGGGGCAACTGAGGCTGATTCATACCGCCCAGCATTGCCGCAGGCCTTCTGATCCCGCAGAGCCTGATCGTCCCTTCTCCATGCAGTGGACGGCGAGCCTGCGCGTTCAGTCGCGCGCCCCCCGCGGCCGTCGCTGGTGCCCGGCCGCCGATCTCATCGATCAGCCCGCCTTCTGCCGCCATCAGCCCCATCGCCGCCCCGATGGGCGCTGGCTGCTGCCGATCTACCGTTGCCTGGAGCAGGGCCAGGCCTTCGGCTCTGATCTCTCCGAGGTGCTCCTGTTGGAGCCGGATGGCCGGTTCAGCGGCACTGTCGTGCCCGTACCCGAAAGCACCGGCCGGGTGCATGGATCGATCGTGGCCAGTGCCGATGGAGCCTCCCTGCTTCAGTTCTTCCGCAGCCGGCTGGCCGATCGCATCTACTGCTCCAGGAGCACGGCCGATGGCCTGTGCTGGAGCGCACCCCAACCCACCAGCCTGCCCAACAACAACAGCTCGATTCAGGCCCTGCGGCTTGCCAGCGGCCGGCTGGCGATGATCTTCAACCGTTGCTCGGAGGAAACGGAGCCGGCAGCGCCGGAGCGCTGGGGGCAAGCGCGATGGGGATGCCCACGCTGGCCACTCACTGTGGCTCTCAGCAACGACGACGGCCACAGCTGGCCCTGGATGCGGGATATCGACTGCGGTGAGGGTTTCTGTGGCGAGGCCAACCGGCTCTGTAATACAAATGCAGCCTACCCAACGATTGTGGAGGGCCAGCCAGGCGAACTCCACATCGCCTATTCCTGGGGCGATCGGTTTGCCATCCGCTACCTGTGCCTCTCCGAGCAGGCGATCCTCGGCGTGCAGGAGCCTGCATGAACTTCCTGTCCAGGTCCTCCGAAGGGGTGTTGCTGGTGGCCACAGGGCGCCGCCACCGTAACGAAGCCATCACAGCCGTTCCCCGGATCCGCCCCTGGCTCGGGGGCAGACCGCTGTGGCTGCTGACCGACAAACCCGCTCGCGTTCCGGCGGCTGCCTTCGATCGGGTCATGCCCCATCCCGATCCGCGCCGGACCTATCGCGACAAGATCACGGCCCTCCTCCGGCTGCCCTTTCGTCGCACCCTCTTCCTCGACAGCGACGTTGAGCTGCTGGCCCCGCTTGACGATGTGTTCAAGCTGCTGGACGTGGTGGACCTGGTGGGATGCCATGCTCCGGTGCGCAGTTTCCAGTGGCGTGATCCCCAGGTGCCTGAGGGTGTCTGTGAGCTCAACAGCGGCGTTCTGGCCCTCCGCAGCGGACGGGCCCAGCACCGACTGGTGCGACGCTGGCTCACCACCTACGATGAAGTAGGCGTGGAGGTTGACCAGGCCGCCCTGCGTTCAGCTCTCTGGTGGGCCATGCAGCGCGGCCTGCGCAGCTGGGTGCTACCACCGGAATACAACCTGCGCACCACCAAACCCTGGATCGCCGGCGCGGGAATGGCCGTGAAGGTGGTGCATGGCCGCATCCCTGACAGCATGCGCGCGCCCCTCGCCGGCTATCTCAACAAAGACCCCAGCCGCTTCCGGGCCAGCAGCGCCTTCCCCACTGGCCAGAACACCGCTGTGGCGCCCTGGCCCCCAGTTGCCCCCCAGCGCCTCTTTGTCCTCGGGGCCGGGCGCAGCGGCACCAGCCTCCTGGCGGGGCTGTTCCGGAGGAGCGGCCTGTTCATGGGTGAGGCCTCCCCCTACAAACCCCGTGCGGCCAACCCCTTGGGCTTCTTTGAAGACAGGGAAGTGAACGCCATCAATGAAGACCTCCTGGGCCCGCTGGTGCCCCCACCGCTTGGGGAAGGGCAACGTTGGCTGGCAAGCCTGCCCAGCTCGGCCCGGGTGGCGATCACGCCCGAGCTACGTCGCCGCATCCGCACGCTCCTGTCACGCGGCCCCTTCTGCTTCAAGGATCCTCGCTTCTGCTACACCCTGGATGCTTGGATCCAGGAGCTCCCGGAGCAGGAGCGTGATCAGGTGCAGTGTCTCTGTGTGTTTCGCCATCCCTCGGTGGTGGTGGCGAGCATATTGAAGGAAATTGGCTCGGCCCCCTATCTCGAGGGTCTGCAGCTCACCGCAGAGCAGGTCCTGCAGGTCTGGGAGGCCCACTACCAGGCCGTGCTCAAGCGACAACGGAGCCAGGGGCGGTGGCTGTTCATCCACTACGAGGAGTTGCTGCAGCCCACGGGGCTGGCTCGGCTGGAGGCCTTCACGGGCCTGGAGCTCGACCACAGCATCGTTGACCTCAGCCTGCGTCGCAGTGAAGCCCATATTGAGGCCACGCCGACTTCCCTGAGGTTGTACCGAACCCTGCTGGATCTGGCCAAGTGCGAAGAGCCATGAGCCGAGCCAAAGTGTTTGGCATCGGCCTGAACAAGACCGGCACCACAACGCTGGGGGTCTGTCTCAGCCGCCTTGGGTATCGGCACTGCAGCTTCGATCTCAGCCTGCTGGAGCAAGTTCGTCATGGTGACTTGAAAGGATTGCGAGCTGTGGTGGATCGTCACGACTCCTTCGAAGACTGGCCCTACCCGATGGTGTTCGAGCAGCTCGACCACCTCTATCCAGGCAGTCGGTTCATCCTCACCAGGCGACGCTCAGCACGGGCTTGGCTTCGAAGCCTCCAGGAGCACAGCCTGCGCACCGATCCCGCCATCGGCTCCCGCTCCCGCACCCTGGCCTACGGCTGGCCCTATCCCCAGCTGAATCCACGTGCCCACCTGAGCCTCTATCGGGCCCACCTCCTCCGGGTGCGTCATTACTTTCGGCAGCGTCCCCAAGACCTGCTGGAGGTGTGCTGGGAGGAGCAGGCCAGCTGGGCTCCACTCTGCTCCTTTCTCGGGCAGCCACTGCCGGGGGTACCGTTTCCGCACGCCAACCCTGGCTGCTGCGGCAGTAGGCAGCGACTGCTGCATAATCAAGAGTTAATCCGTCGGGGATTTGACGATGCGCTTGGTGATGACGTTGCTCTGCCGTGACGAAGTCGATATCATTGCCAGCACTATCCGGTTTCACCTTGATCATGGTGTCGATCATCTGATCATCACTGATAATGGCTCCGTAGATGGCACGCTAGAGACTTTGCAGGGGTTTCTACCTAGCGGGAGAATGACTCTGCTTCAGGAACCTCGACATGACCACAACCAGGCCGTGTGGGTCACCCGGATGGCCCGCATGGCCGCCACAGAGTTGAATGCCGATTGGCTGATTCATGGCGACGCTGACGAATTCTGGTGGCCAGCCTGCGGGAATCTAAAGGCGGAATTGCAATGCGTACCAGCCGAATGGAATGCTGTGCACATTGAACGCCGTAATTTCCTGCCTCCACCTCAGCGAGCAGACAGCGCCGAACCAGTTCCATTCTACAAGCTTCAGCTAATCCGGGAGCGCCAGTCTCTGAACTCCCAGGGATTGCCCTTGCCAGGCAAGGTGTGTCACCGTGCCCACCCTGAGGCGGAAGTCAGTGACGGCAATCATAGCGTTAGCCTTGCTGGAGAGTTTGTACATGCGCCGTTAGTCAAAGACATCGAGATCTTGCACTTTCCCACTCGTAGCTACGATCAGTTCGCCCGCAAGATTCGCCAGGGCACCGAAGCACTAATGCGCAATACCCGTATTGCCGTGGAAGTAGGAAGCACTTGGCGCCACGTTTACGAGGAATACCTACAGCGAGGTCGCCTAGAGGATTATTATCATAAGCTGCAGATGTGCCAACAGGATCGGGAGGCCCTCTTAAGCACTGGTGCTCTGATTGTCGACGATCGCTTGTGTCGGGCTCTCCAACGTGACCGCTGAATCGCGAGCCATTGCCAAAGTGGCCGTAATCACCCCTTACCACCGCGAGGGCTTGGAGCTATTAGAGCAGTGCCACCGTAGCGTGAAAGCCCAAACCATGGCCTGCCGGCATGTGCTGGTGGCCGATGGACATCCGCAGCCTGAACTGCAGGACTGGGGAATCGATCATGTGTTGCTGCCCACCAGCCATGACGACATCGGCTCCACGCCGCGGCTGATCGGCAGCTATCACGCCATCGGGCTTGGTGTGGATGCCGTGGCGTTCCTGGATGCCGATAATTGGTATGAGCCCCATCACATCGAGCAGATGATGGTTTGCCGTGAGCAGAGTGGTGCTGCCTTTGTGTCGTCATCTCGCCTGCTGTGCAGATTGGACGGATCGCCCATTGGTCCTTGTCCCATCACGGATCCTGACTGCTTCATCGATACCAGTTGCATGCTTTTCGGCCGTGAGGCATTTCATCTCCTACATCACTGGGCTCTGATGCCACCCTACGCTCACTTGATTGGAGACCGCGTGATGCTTCATCATGTTCGTGAATCTGGCCTTATCCGGCACCATCTCAATGATCCCAGTGTGTGCTATCGCTGCGGCAAGGAGGGCCTCTACCGTCAAATGGGTGAGGTGATCCCACCGGGCGTGCAACCAATGCCCAACTATGAAGCTGCCTTTCGCCAATGGCAGCAGGACGGCTACCCCCCTCTTTAAGCCAGATCAATACAGCGCGCCCAGGATGGGGACGGTTGAGCTCAACAGTTGAGTCACAATTCTTTAGGGACTGGTCTTTCGTAGTCAATGCCCCCATGAGGCTAAACTGGAGCAAAGGATGAGGGACTACTGATGCATGCACCCGCGATTCCCCAGAAGACCCTGGGATTTCTTGACGAAGTCGCTGCTTTCTCCCAACAGAAATTAGAAGGCTCCACACGTAATCGCGAGCCATTCCCCCACCTGTATTTACCAAAGCTCCTGCCCAAAGCTTTCTTTGAAGAACTTTGCAGACTCTATCCAACCTCGGAGTGCATGGAGTCAATGCCTGCCCGCCGTACAGGCAATCCCTATGCTCATAAGTATCGACGCCTGCTGAATCTCAACGACGAGACGTTGTCTGCACTGACTCCCGAGCAAAGCCGATTCTGGGCATTCTTTTTGCAGTTCGCAGAACGAATTGGGCCTTCGATGCTTGCGGCACTACCAAAGCCATCGGCCGACCATAAGTACCTCACCATTCCCGAGCATGGCCTGAAGACAAGAGTTGATCTATGGGCTGACCACGGAGGCTACCAAATTTCGCCCCACACCGACGCGCCACACAAACTGGCAACTTTTTTGCTGTATTGTTCTCCGAATCCAGAACTTGCTCGAGAAGGCACTTCAATATTTGTTCCACGGAGCACGGATTTGCGCTGTTGGTCTGGGAAACAATGGCCTTTAGACGAATTTCACGAGGTTTTTCGAGCTCACTATGGCGCCAATTGTTTGTTTGGATTTCGCAAGACTGATCGCTCATTTCATGGCAAATATCCTGTTGCTATCTCAACTCTAGAACGCCGCACCATTGCGATCACTGTTCAGGTGAAAGAGGGCTACGTTGCCTAAGGCCATTCAGGCACGAACCGCTCTTGTCATCTCAGCCGGCCCCAGCCAACGTTAGTTTCATTGTTCCAGTTCGTAACCGTGCGGCCTTGCTGCGCACAGCGCTTGCGAGCTGTGTTTCTCAGTCGATCGAGTCTTGGGAAGCCATTATTCTTGATGATCATAGTGATGAAGATATTGAGGGTGTTGTTGCATCATTCAATGATTCCCGTATCCGCTACCAACGGCAGGATTCAGGTTGCTCCGGAGTTGCTGCCGCACGCGAGGCTGCAATCCGGGTTGCACACAGCGATGTATTCATCACTCTCGATGCCGACGACATCAACCATCCTCACCGCGCCCATCGTTGTGCCGAACTGCTGGCATTAACCTGTCCCCGACTTATCTATACGCGTGTGCGCTTCTTCGACCACAAGACAGGCAGCAATCGGCCGAAACCAGTCTTTCAGCCCTTTTGCGCTCAACTCTTCCGCTACTTTAATTTCATTACCAACCCCGGCACAGCCTTTAACCGCTCTGCATATGAAGCCGCAGGAGGCTACTACGACCATCACTTGTGTGTTGCCGAAGATTATGATCTCTATCTCCGGATGTCCAAGGCGGGCGTGCAGATACTTGGTCTAGATGAGGAGCATGTGAGCTATCGCAAAGGATCCGGCTCTACGACGGAAGGGCAGAGGGAAGAGATCCGAAAAGCATTGGAATCAATTCGTGCCAAGCATGTGTTGCCGCCCTTTTCGTTTGAATCCGTGATGCAGCTCTACGCCCTGCCAGAACTCGCTCAGACTATGCTGGACAACCCCACCACGAAAGCGCTTTGGAGCGATGACCGCTGGCAACCAGACATCTGATCCAGCCACTCCCAGGATATTTCTGATTGGCTTCAACAAGTGCGGCACCACATCGTTTCATAATTTCTTTCTTGCCAACGGCTTATCCTCGGTGCATTGGCGAGCCAATACCTTGGCGATGACAATCCATCGCCACCTCCAGCAGGACCACTGGCCTGTGTTAGACGGACTCGACCACTGGACGGCATACACAGATATGATTTGTCTTCCTGGAACACCTTGGAATCATTCCAATAGTTTTGAGCAGCCGGTCATTGAGGCTTGTCGATACTTTCGTGAGCTGCATTCATCCTATCCGAATAGCTTATTTATCCTCAATAGTCGCGATCCCGAGCGATGGGTTGAATCTCGCCTTCGGCATGATGATGGTCGTTTTGCCCAGGCCTATTTGGAGGCGATAAGGCATGAAGGTATTGACGACAAATCTGCGCTTTGTGAGCGCTGGCTTAACGACTGGGATAATCACCATTCCGACGTACTTGGCTATTTCGCGACGATTGCCACGGATCAGTTTCTTTTCTTTCAGCTTGGTAGTACGCCCCCGAGCGAGTTAGCAAGTTTTTTGGGTCGTTATTTCTCCTTACCATCTCCTCAGTTCCCCCATCATCACAAGTCGCCTGTATAGTCCATGCAGCTGGTGATACCTACGCTTTGGAAGTCAAAGTCTCTTGTCGAGTCCTTGAATAGGTATCTGCAGCTCTCCTTTGTAGAGAGGATTCTCCTGGTCGACAACGCTGCCCTGGAACGTCCTGGAGATCTTGGATCTCTCGCTAAAGATGCTCGCCTTCTGATGTTGCCACAGCATCAGAATATCTATGTAAATCCCTCCTGGAATCTTGCAGTCGCCCAGATCTCTGATCCGAATACCCTTGTGGGCATCCTCAATGATGATGTCAGTTTATCACCGAAGGCTCTTGCAGAGATGAATGCTCGATCTTGGCAGGTTGGGGAGGTTGTTGGCTTGATGCCTGATTCTGACTTGACCGATCTTTCTCTGAGCAGGGAGACTGGGATCAGGCTCATCCCTGTTCACCATGATGTCAAGCAGTCGATCGGCCAGCAATTACCAGGGTTTGGATCGGCTATGTTTCTGCTTCGAGCCACCTACAGAACAATTCCCCCCTGTTTTCAGATTTGGTATGGTGACGACTGGCTTTTACGCTCAGCCACAAGAATCTTTGGCATCCACGACCCTGGCTTGAGGCGCGAGCATCATGTCACGATGAGAGATTTGAGGAAGTCTTCCAGCTTTCGATCAATACTAAGCAATGATCGGCGTTCTGCAGCTCAGTTATTTGGATTTGAACAGTAAGTTGGAAGGTCTCTTGGGCTTTTCCCAATATTGAGATGCTTGTGAATTGCCAACCAGTATGTGTCGATGGGCTCCAGGCGTTCATTGGGGAGGCGGTCTGGAAGTGCTCCGGCTGAGAGATGCGCAATCACCAGATTACGCCGCGCATCCGCCAATGAGTTTACCATCGGATTTGCGGCTTGGTCATGCCAAGTATGGGTTGCATTCCTCTCCCTCATCCAGGATAAGTAGTTGTACTGGAGAGGCAGATACTGTACCCGATTCTTGAGTAGTGCATTCAAGGCGCACTGCTCGCGAAATCGGCACAAGGCTGGGTTCGCTTGATAGAAATCAACAATCTCTTTGCAACTTATACAAGCTCGCAGGTGCTCTGCGTCAAACAGCATGACGCCAGCATTGAAATAATGATAAGAGCTTTTGAGGTCGAGTATCAGCTGCCTGTCTGGCATCGGCCGCCCATGAGAGCAAGAGGCTATGGGCTTGTCAGCGGTGAGGGGGAGTTGCTCAAGTGCCGTCATGTTGGAGACGCAAAGCGTATCTGCGTCAATGCAAAGGTAGCGGCCAGGTATGGGAGCCAGTTCGAGGGCTTCTACACAGTAAAAGTAGGGTCTCACTGACGGTGGAAGTGAGTGTAAAGGGCTATTGTCTCGAATGTGAACTTGTTCTAGCTCTGAGGAAAAGGAACTCGCGATTTCTGGAAGACGTGAAAGTAGACAGTCCTTGGGGGTCACCACCATGACCCTGGCGATCTTGTTATGGAGCAACACTGAGCAGAGAGCAATGGCCGCCAACTCCTCGTACCCTGAATCAATGGAAAAAACCAGGGTCAGCTCCATGCCCCACTCACTCGGTCTCGCAGGTGATCTTCACCGGGTAGGGCTTCACCTGCCAGATCTTGTCGGCGTAGTCCTGGATCGAGCGGTCGGAGGAGAAGAAGCCGCTGCGGGCGGTGTTGAGCAGGGCCATGCGGTTCCAGCGGGAACGGTCGGCCCAAGCCTCACCCACGCTCTGCTGAGCGCGGAGGTAGTCGTCGAAGTCGGCCAGCACGAAGTAGGGATCCCGGCCGGTGAGGTTCTGCAGCAGCGGGCGGAACAGCTCTCCGTCGCCATTGCTGAAGTGCCCCTGCTCCACCAGGCGCAACACCTCGGCCAGTTCCGGCATGGAGCCGATCAGTTCCCAGGGGCGGTAGCCGCCGCTGCGCAGTTCGGCGATCTCTGAGGTGGTCTTGCCGAACAGGAAGAAGTTGTCTTCTCCCACTTGCTCCCTGATCTCCACATTGGCCCCATCGAGGGTGCCGATGGTGAGGGCGCCATTCATGGCGAACTTCATGTTGCCGGTGCCGGAGGCCTCCATGCCGGCGGTGGAGATCTGCTCGGAGAGGTCGGAGGCGGGGTAGACCCTCTCGCCCAGCTTCACGTTGTAATCCGCCAGGAAGATCACCCGCAGACGACCCTCCATCTCGGGGTCCGAGTTGATCGTTTCGGCGATGCCGTTGATGAACCGGATGATCAGCTTGGCCATGTAATAGCCGGGAGCGGCCTTGCCACCGAAGATCACCGTGCGGGGCGGCAGATGGTCACCATCGCCGTGTTTGATGCGCAGGTACTGGGCGACCACCTGCAGCGCGTTGAGATGCTGGCGCTTGTACTCATGGATCCGCTTCACCTGCACGTCGAACAGGGAAGCCGGGTCGACGAGCACGCCGTTATGGCGATGGATGTAATGGCTGAGCTGGGTCTTCACGGCCAGCTTGGTGGCATCCCAGCGCTCCAGGAAGGCGCTGTCATCCACCAAGCCCTCCAGCCGCTTCAGCTGGCTGAGATCGCGCACCCAGCCTTCACCGATCGCCTCGTTGAGCAGATCGCTCAGCTGTGGATTGGAGAGCGCCATCCAGCGCCGGGGGGTGACGCCGTTGGTGACGTTGGTGAACTTCTCAGGCCAGAACGTGGCGAAGTCCGGAAAGAGGTCGGTGGTGACCAGCTGGCTGTGCAGGGCCGCCACGCCATTGACGTGATGGGAGGCCACCGTGGCCAGATTCGCCATCCGAACAGCCTTGCCGCCGTCCTCATCGATGATCGACATCCGCCTGAGCACGCCCTCATCTCCCGGGTAGCGCAGGCGCACCTGCTGCAGGAAACGGCGGTTGATCTCGAAGATCAGCTCCAGGTGCCGGGGCAGCAGCGAGCCGAACAGGTCCAGGCCCCACTTCTCGAGGGCCTCGGGCAGCAGGGTGTGGTTGGTGTAGGAGAGCGAGCGGCTGGTGATGTCCCAGGCGGTGTCCCAGGGCAGTTGCTTCTCATCGATCAGCAGCCGCATCAGTTCGGCCACCGCGATGGAGGGGTGGGTGTCGTTGAGCTGCACCGCCCAGTGATCGGGAAACTCCTCGATCGGCAGACCGCGGCCCTCCAGGCTGCGCAGCATGTCCTGCAGGGAGCAACTCACAAAGAAGTGCTGCTGCTTGAGGCGCAGACGCCGGCCCTCGTCGGTGCCGTCGTTCGGGTAGAGCACCTTGGAGAGGGTTTCGCTGCCCACCTTCTCCTCCACGGCGCCGTAGTAATCGCCGATGTTGAAGGCGTAGAAGTCGAAGCTCTCGGTGGCATCGGCGCGCCACAGGCGCAACCGGTTGCAGGTGTTCACCCGGTAGCCGAGCACGGGCACATCGTGGGGGATGCCGATGGCATGCTCCGCCGGAATCCAGCGCACCCGCTGCTCGCCCTTGCTGTCGCGATAGGTCTCGGTGCGGCCGCCGAAACCAACGAAGCAGGCCTGATCGGGCTGGGGCAACTCCCAGGGCCAGCCGGCCTTGAGCCACTTGTCGGTGACCTCCACCTGCCAACCATCGCGGATCAGCTGATCGAAGATGCCGAACTCGTAGCGAATGCCGTATCCGGAGGCAGGGATTTCCAGCGAGGAGAGCGATTCGAGGAAGCAGGCGGCCAGGCGGCCCAGGCCGCCGTTGCCCAACCCGGGCTCCTCCTCCACGTCCAGGATCTGGTTGAGATCGTCGATGCCGAAGCGCTTCAGGGCCTGGCTCGCCGCCTCCTCGATGCCCAGCATCAGCAGGTTGTTGCCCAGCTGCGGCCCGATCAGGAACTCGGCCGAGAGATAGGCCACCACCCGGGTGGGAGCTGCCCGCAGGGCCTCCAGGCCAGCCAGGTAACGGGTCATCAGCCGGTCGCGCACGGCGTAGCTGAGGGCCACGTAGAGGTCGTGGCGGGTGGCGGTGGGGGCGAGCTTGCCGAGGCTGAAGAACAGATGCCCGGTCATGCCGTCAAACAGGTCCTCCGGCCCGGAGCCGCTGCGGTCGGAGTCGGCGTAACAGCCCGGGGTGGGCAGGCGCAGAGGCCTGGGTTGGATGGTGGTCATGCCTCGGGTGTACTCCAGCGCCAGTTGGTGATCTCGGGGGCATCCATGCCATGGGTGTGGGCATGGGCGCGATTGGCCAGGATGGCGTTCTTCATCCGTTCCTTCACATGGGCGGCCCTTGAGCCGAGCCCGGTAACACGATCAATCACGTCAATCACGAGATTGAAGCGATCGATCTGGTTGTTCATCGCCAGCTCCAGAGGCGTGTTGATGTTGCCTTTTTCCTTGTAACCACGCACGTGGAAGTTGGGGTGGTTGGTGCGGCGGTAGACCAGCCGGTGAATCAGCCAGGGATAGCCGTGGAAGTTGAAGATCACCGGCTTGTCGGTGGTGAACAGGCTGTCGAAATCCCGATCACTGAGGCCGTGGGGATGTTCCGAGGGTTCGGTGAGGGCAAACAGCTTCACCACATTGAGCACCCTGATCTTCAACCTGGGGCACTCATGACGAAGGATCTGCACCGCCGCCAGGGTTTCCTTGGTGGGGATGTCGCCGGCGCAGGCCATCACCACATCGGGCTCATCGGGTTCAGTGCCGCTGTCATCGTTGCTGGCCCAGCTGAAGATGCTGATGCCCTTGGCCACATGGGCACGGGCCTGCTCCAGGCTGAGGTACTGGAGGTGTTTCTGCTTGTCGGAAACGATGATGTTGCAGACGTTGGGCTCCACCAGGGCCTCTTCCGCCACCGCCAGCAGGGAGTTGGCATCGGCCGGCAGGTAGACGCGAACCACTTCGCCACTCTTGTTGCCGGCCAGATCGATGAAGCCCGGATCCTGGTGGGTGAAGCCGTTGTGATCCTGGCGCCACACCGTGGAGGAGATCAGGCAGTTCCAGGCGCCGATCGGGGCCCGCCAGGTGGCGTGGTGGATGCAGCTCTCCAGCCACTTGGCGTGCTGGTTGAACATCGAGGCGATCACATGGGCAAAGGCCTCGTAGGTGTGGAAGAAGCCGTAGCGGCCGGTGAGCAGGTAGCCCTCCATCATCCCCACCAGGGTGTGCTCGGAGAGCATCTCCACCACGCGGCCCTCGCGGGCCAGTTCGCTGCCGTTGAGGTCTTCGGGGAGGAAGTCCTCCATCCACACCTTCTTGCTCACCTCGTAGATCGCCTGCAGGCGGTTGGAGGCGGTTTCATCCGGGCCGAACACCCGCAGCGAATCGGGGTTGCGCGCAATGGAATCGCGCAGCAGGCAACCCAGGGGCGCCGTGTTCTCGTGCTCAGTGGCTCCTGGCTGCTCCACTGGCACGGCATAGGCCTCCACCGGCGCCAGGCGCAGCTTGCGGCGCAGCTGGCCGCCATTGGCATGGGGGCTGGAGCCCATCCGCCTGGGGCCCACCGGCGCGAGAGCCTCAAGGTCGGGCCAGAGATGGCCTTCGCTGTCGAACAGCTCCTCAGGCCGGTAGCTGCGCATCCAGGCCTCCAGCATGGCCAGCTGCTGGGGATCGGTCTTGGGGGCGGCCAGGGGCACCTGGTGAGCCCTCCAGAAGTTCTCGATCTTCTTGTCGCCGAGGGCGGCGGGGCCGGTCCAGCCCTTGGGGGAGCGCAGCACGATCATCGGCCAGGCCGGGCGCACGGCCTCGCCGCTGGCCCGGCAGGTGGCGCGCACCTGCTGGATCGCATCGACGGCCTGGTCCATGGCCGCGGCCATGGCGGCGTGCATGGCGTGGGGCTCATGGCCCTCCACCAGGATCGGCTCCCAGCCGTAACCGCGCAGCAGGCTCACCAGCTCCTCGCGCGGGATGCGGGCCAGCAGGGTGGGGTTGGCGATCTTGTAGCCGTTGAGGTGCAGCACCGGCAGCACCGCCCCATCCGAAATCGGGTTGAGGAATTTGTTGATGTGCCAGCTGGTGGCCAGCGGGCCGGTTTCGGCCTCGCCATCGCCCACGCAGGCCACGGCGATCAGCTCGGGGTTGTCGAACACCGCGCCGCAGGCGTGCGAGAGCACGTAGCCCAGCTCGCCGCCCTCATGGATCGAGCCGGGGGTTTCCGGGGTGCAGTGGGAGCCGATGTGGCCCGGGAAGGAGAACTGCTTGAAGAAGCGCCGCATCCCCTCGCTGTCGCGGGAGATGTCGGGGTACACCTCGCTGTAGCTGCCATCGAGGTAGGTGGGGGCCAGCACGCCTGGGGCGCCATGGCCTGGCCCAGAGAGGTAGAGCATGTCCAGGTCGCGCTCCCGGATCAGCCGGTTGGCATGGGCCCAGATGAAGGCCTGGCCTGGGCTCGACCCCCAGTGGCCCAGCAGCCGGTTCTTGATGTGCTCGGGCTGGAGGGGCTGCTGCAGGAGGGGATTGTCCTGCAGATAGATCATCCCTACCGCCAGATAGTTGGCGGCGCGCCACCAGCGATCGATCAGGGCCAGGTCCTGCTGGGAGGGCGTGGTGGAGGGAGGCGGCAGGCTGCTGGTGAGGCTCGGGATGGCGGTGGAGAGCAGTTCTCCCATCTCAGTCAGCCCAGAAACGGCATGTGCGGACGGTAGCGACCATGGCCACGGTGGAACGGCGCCGCTGGTTAGAGATCTGCGTCCGAACACCGGCGCCGACGACCCGATCGGCCCCAGCTGAACCTCTCCATGACCCTGCCAGCCCTGTTGCTCGCTGTCGACAGTCACCAGTCGGAGGTGGCCGAAACGCTGATTTCCGTTGGCGAATTCCTGGTGATCTTCGTGGCGGCTCGGGTGCTCGCTGAGCTGATGGTGCGCCTGCAGCTGCCCACGATCCTGGGCGAGCTGGTGGCTGGCGTTGTGATCGGCGTGTCGGGGCTGCACCTGATCGTGCCGCCGGACACCCAGGCCCAGCTGTCCGCATGGAGCCTTTCGGTGCTCGGATCGCTCTCCGGCCTGGAGCCGGCCAGCGTGCAGGATCTCTACGCCGAAACCTTCCCCAACCTCAAGCAGGTGTCGGAGATCGGGCTCTACGCCCTGCTGTTCCTCACCGGCCTGGAGAGTGAGCTCGATGAGCTGGTGGCCGTGGGCGCCCAGGCCACCACCGTGGCGGTGACGGGCGTGGTGCTGCCCTTCGCCCTGGGCACGGCCGGCCTCTACTACCTCTTTGACGTGCCGTTGATTCCTGCCGTGTTCGCCGGAGCGGCCATGACGGCCACCTCGATCGGTATCACCGCCAGCGTGTTCGGGGAGCTCAAGTTCCTGCGCACCCGTGAGGGGCAGACGGTGATCGGCGCGGCCGTGCTCGATGACATCCTCGGCATCGTGATCCTGGCCGTGGTGGTGAGCCTGGCCGGGGGCGGCAGCTTCGAGCTGGCCCCGCTGCTGAAACTGGTGGTGGCCGCCGGGGTGTTCGTGGCTGCGGCGCTGTTCCTGAGCCGCACGGCCGCGCCTGCCTTTGACTGGGTGCTGGATCGGCTCAAGGCCCCTGGCGAGGTGGTGGTGGCCGGTTTCGTGGTGCTCACCCTGTGCTGTTTCGCCGCCCAGGCGATCGGCCTGGAGGCGGCGCTGGGTGCCTTCGCGGCGGGCCTGATCCTGAGCGGCTCCAAGCACACCCATGCGATCCAGGGCACGGTGCAGCCGCTGGTGGCCCTGTTCGCCACGATCTTCTTCGTGCTGATCGGCACCGGCATGGATCTCTCGGTGCTCAACCCGATGAACCCCGAGAACCACGAGGGGCTGATCGTGGCCGCCTTCCTGCTGGTGGTGGCGATCCTGGGCAAGGTGGCGGCGGGCTGGAGCTACGTGAGCAAGGTGAAGACCAACCGGCTGGTGGTGGGGCTGGGGATGATGCCCCGCGGCGAGGTGGGACTGATCTTCCTGGGGCTCGGCAGCCAGGCCGGCCTGCTCACCAAGTCGCTGGAGGCGGCCATCCTGCTGATGGTGATCGGCACCACCTTCCTGGCCCCGATCCTGCTCAGACTGGTGCTCGGCGGCCAATCCGGAGGACCCGACCTTGACCCCCTCGCCGAAATCCCCACCTGATGCCGGTGTGTCGCCGCTGCGGCGCTGGGGCCTGAGCTGGGGCGGCTGGCGCGACAACCGCCGCGGCGAGTGGTGGTTGCTGGCCCAGTTGCTGCTGATCGCCGCCCACCTGCTGCCGCCCTGGCCGGCGCCTGGCTCCTGGGGCTATGCCTGGCCCTTGCCCCTGGCCCTGGGCGGCGCAGTGCTGTTCCTGGTGGGGATGGGGCTGGCCCTGCAGGGCTTCCTGAGCCTGGGCGCCAGCCTCTCGCCCCTGCCGGAGCCGATTCCGGGGGCGGCCCTGGTCACCAGCGGCGCCTATGGCCGCTGCCGCCACCCCCTCTACCAGGCGGTGCTGCTCTGCTCCCTGGGGGTGACGCTGGCCCTCGGCAGCCTGCTGCACCTGGGCCTGCTGCTGGCCCTCGGCGCGGTACTGGGCGGCAAGGCGCGGCGAGAGGAGCGGGCCCTGGCCAGCACCCACCCCGACTACGCCGCCTACCGGCACTCCACCGCAGCGATCATTCCTCGTCTTCCCTGGCTCGACTGGCGAGAGCTGTGAACAGCCCCCAGCCCACGGCGATCAGGCCGAGGCTGGAGGCCCAGCTGGGGCCCAGGGCCAGGCCCAGGCCGATCTCCGTGAGGGCACCCACGGCCACGGCCGCGGCCAGACTGAGCCCCACCAGCACCACCTGCTGCAGCAGGGGAGGCCAGCTGCCGGCCTCAAGGGCCTGCTCGAGCCTGGCCAGGGGCAGGCTGAGCGGCAGGTAAAGCGCCAGCGCCCAGAGGGCGATCCCCGGCAGCAGGGCGATCCAGTCGATGCTGGCGAGGGGCAAGGGTGAGCTCGCGGTGCTCCTTAGCATCGACCCTCCCTGCCGGCCGCTGCCGTGCCCGATCAGCCGATTGCCCAGCCCTGGACCCACCTGGGCCACCCCGTGCACGCCGTGGTGGCGGGGCCGGAGCGGCCGCTGGGGCCTGCGGTGCTGCTGGTGCACGGCTTCGGGGCCTCCACCGACCACTGGCGCTACAACATCCCGGCCCTGGCCCGCAGCCACGAGGTGCATGCCGTGGATCTGCTCGGCTTCGGCCGCAGCGCCAAGCCCGCCGGGCTGGCCTATGGCGGCGGACTCTGGCGCGATCAACTGGTGGCCTATGTGGCCGAGCGCATCGGCCGGCCCACGGTGCTGGTGGGCAACTCCCTCGGCGGCTTCGCCGCCCTGGCAGCGGCAGCGGCCCTCAAGGCCGAGGCCGCGCCGGGTCGCGAGGCGGCCGGGGTGGTGCTGGTGAATGCCGCCGGCCCCTTCAGCGATGAGCAGGCCCCGCCGAAGGGCTGGGGCGCCATCACCCGCCAGACGATCGGCGGCGCCTTGCTGCGCAGCCCCGTGCTGCAGCGGCTGCTGTTCGAGAACCTGCGCCGCCCCGCCACGATCCGCCGCACCCTGAACCAGGTGTACATCGACCGCACCAACGTCGACGACGCCCTGGTGGAGGCGATCCGGCGGCCCTCCCTGGATCCGGGCGCCTTCGGCGTGTTCCGCACGGTGTTCGACATTCCCCGGGGCCAGCCCCTCGATGAGCTGTTCGCCGAGCTGCGCTGCCCGCTGCTGCTGCTCTGGGGCATCCGCGATCCCTGGATCAACGCGGTGGGGCGCCGCCAGGCCTTCCAGCGCCACGCGCCCGAGATCACCACCGAGGTGGTGCTGGAGGCGGGGCACTGCCCCCACGACGAAGTGCCCGACCAGGTGAATGAAGCCCTGCTCAGCTGGCTGGCGGGCCTCAGCCAGCCACAGGAGCCACGCCAGGCAGACGGCCCCGCGCCAGTTGCTGCTTCGGATCGAACTGCCGCTTGAGGGCCTCGATCAGGGGCCGGGAGGGCGCATCGAGCCAGGCGGGAAGGCTGCTGCCACTGGGCTGCCGCAGCAGGGTGAGCGCTCCTCCGGCCGCCTGGCAGTGGCGCCGCAGGCTCTCCACCCGGTGGGCCGGCACCGCGGCAGCGCTGCCCCAGGCGTAGCCCAGGCCACTGCCGGCGCCCATCACCAGCTCCAGGCCGCCGAGGGCCCGTTGCTCCAGCAGCTCCGGCAGCCGGTCGGGCAGCACCCCCAGGCGCAGCAACCAGTCGGGCTCGGGGTCACCCTGGCCGCAGCACTCCGCCGCGGCCAGGGCATCGGGCTTCAGGCAGCCGCAGCCCAGGCCTTCGCCGCCGGCCTTCGCCTCGATGCAGGCGATCTGCTCCTGGAGCGTCTGGGCACTGATGCTGGCCAGGCTCACCAGCAGGCTGGCCTCGCCGCCGCGGCGCTGCCAGTCGAGCCGCTCGGGGCTGAGGCTGGAGCCGAGCAGCCAGCGGCAGAAGCTGCCCAGGGCGGGGCTGGCCCCCTCAAGCCGCAGCCCCTGGCGGTGGGGCGGAATCGGCTGGGTGCGCAGGGTGACGGACGTGATCAGGGCCAGGGAGCCCCAACTGCCGCAGAGGGGGCGCATCAGGTCGTAGCCGGCCACGTTCTTCACCACCTTGCCGCCGGCCCGGGCGGCCACGCCATCGCTGCGCAGCAGGTGGATGCCGATCAGCTGGTCGCGCACGCCCAGGTAGCGCTGGCGGTAGCCGCCGGCCTGGCCGCGGGCCACCAGGCCGCCGACGGAGCCGGAAGCCTCGCCGCCGGGGCCGCTGCCCCAGGGCCAGTCCACGGGTAACCACTGGCCGTGGTGGGCCAGAGCCTGCTGCACCTCCACCAGTGGTGTTCCGGCCTCCACGCTGATGGTGAAGTCGCCCGGGTTGTGCTCCAGGATCCGGTTCAGCCGCCGGCAGCTCAGCACCGTGTGGGGCTGCGCCACCGGCGGTCCCCAGTCGAGGCGGCTGCCGAGCCCGGCGGGCAGCCAGGTGACGTTGCGCCGGTGCAGGTCCTGCACCACGGCCTGCAGATCGCTGGGCTCGGGAGTCATCACGGCACGATGGTGCCATGAAGGTTGTGGTGCTCGACGACGACCCCACCGGATCCCAGACCGTGCACGGTTGTCTGCTGCTGCTGCGCTGGGATGTGGCGACGCTGCGGCGCGGCCTGCAGCACCCCTCACCACTGCTGTTCGTGCTGGCCGACAGCCGCGCCCTGGCCCCTGACGAGGCGGCCTCGAGGGTGGCAGAGATCTGCCGGGCCCTGCTCGAGGCGCTGAGGGCGGAGCAGGCCGAGGGGCGCTGCCGGCACTGGCTGGTGGTGAGCCGGGGCGATTCCACCCTGCGCAGCCATTTCCCCCTGGAGTGCGAGGTGATCGCCCGGGAGCTGGCACCGCTGCTGAGAGCGCAGGGGGAACGGGGCTCCGGAGGCTTCGATGCCACCCTGCTGGCACCGGCCTTCCTGCCGGGGGGGCGCACCACCGCAGGGGGAGTGCACCGCCTGAACGGCGTGCCGGTGCACACCACGCCCTTCGCCCGCGACGGCCTGTTCGGCTACAGCAGCAGCGACCTGGCGGCCTGGGTGGAGGAAAAGAGTGCGGGCCGGCTGCCGGCCAGGAGCGTGCAGCGGCTCGGCCTGGCGGAACTCAACGCGGCGGCGGCCTCGGCGGATGGCCTTGCGGCCCTCTGTGCACGCCTGGCCGCGCTGCGCGGCAACCCGGTGGTGGTGGTGGATGCGGAGCGGCCGCAGCAGCTGGCGGCCCTGGGAGCCGCGGTGCGGCAGCTCACGGCTGCAGCGGCCAGCGAGCGCTGGGGGCGGCCGCGGCGGTTCCTGTGCCAGTGCGCCGCCAGCCTGCTGAACGGCCTGGTGCCGCTGCCCCCCCAGCCGCTGACACCCTCTGCCCTGGCGGGCCTGCGGCGCCGGGGGCCAGCCGGCTCCCTGCCGGGGCTGGTGCTGGTGGGCTCCCATGTGCCCCTAGCCGATGCCCAGCTGGAGGTCCTGCTGCAGGAGCCGACCTGCCAGGCGGTGGTGCTGCCGGTGCGCCGCCTGGCGCGGGTGCTGGAGGGGCCCCTGCCCGCTGAGCTGCTGGCCTCCCTGGAGGCCGACTGGCTGCAGCAGCTCGAGGCCGTGCTCCACAGCGGCCGCACGGCCGTGCTGCACACCAGCCGCGGCGAGCTGCGCTGCGCCAGTGCCGCCGAGCGGCTGCGACTGGGGCAGGGGCTGGCGGCCCTGATGGCCCGGCTGGCCGCAGCCGTGGTGCCGCAGCTGGGCTACGTGATCAGCAAGGGGGGCATCACCAGCTCGGCGCTGCTGCGCGACGGGCTGGCCCTGGAGGCCGTGGAGCTGCAGGGGCAGCTGCTGCCGGGGCTGTCGCTGGTGCTGCCGCCAGCCGAGGCGCCGCTGCCGCGGCTGCCCCTGCTCACCTTCCCAGGCAACCTCGGCGAGGCGGGCACCCTGCGGCAGGCCTGGCTCTGGATGGAGGGCGCGCAGGCAGCGGACTGAAGCGAAACATCCGCCTGGGCCCCAGTCCGGTAAACCGGAGGAATTCCGTGCTCTGCTGCCGTGCCCCTGCCCGCCATGCTCCGGGCCCGGTTGGCTCGGCGGATCGCCTTCTGGATCTTTCTGAATTTCCTGGTGGTGGAGGCGCTGGTGCTGGTGCCCTCCGTGCTGCGCCAGGCCGACCGGCTCGGGGCGCAGCTGCGGCAGGTGAGCACCGCCAAAATCGATTGGCTGGTGGCCGAAGGTCAGGCGGGCTCATCGCCGCAGCTGCTGGCCGCGGTGCAGCGGCTGCGGAGCTCCTCGATGCTGCAGGACATCGAGGGGGCCGCGCTTTACCGGGCGTCCAGCGGGGAGAGGCTGGGCGGCTTCGGGGCACTGCCGCGGCTCTCAGGGGTCCAGGCCAGCCGGAATCGCATCGAGGGGCGCTGGTATCCGCTGCGCGGCAGCTACGACGCCGTGTGGGGGCCGGAAAGCCTGGGCGGCGACCATCTTCTGGTGATGCGCCACGAGGCCAGCAGCATCCGCGCAGGGCTGCTCAGCTACACCCTCAACATCACCCTGATCGTGCTGGGGATCGCGGCCTTCCTCACCCTGATCACCCTGGTGGTGATGCAGCGGCTGGTGATCGGTCGGATCGTGACCCTGCGGGATCGGCTGGTGCTGGCCGGGCGGGCCCTGGCCTCGGGCGCCACCAGCAACCCGGAAACCCTGCTGCTGCCCCCCGGGGCTGCCGATGAGGTGGGGGAGGTGGAGCAGGCCTTCAACCAGTCGTTTCTCACCACGGCGGCCGAAATGGAGCGCCGCCAGGTGGCCGAGCGCAGTGCCCAGCAGGAGCAGGAGCGGGCCGACCGGCTGCTGCTCAACATCCTGCCGCCGCCGATCGCAATGGAGATGAAGCGGGGACGGCGCACCATCGCCGAGACCCATGCCGATGTGAGCGTGCTGTTCGCCGACATCGAGGGGTTCACCGCCCTGGCGGCGCGGCTGCCCTGCCAGGCCCTGGTGCAGCTGCTGAACCAGGTGTTCAGCGCCTTCGATCAGCTCTGCGAACGCCATGGCCTGGAGAAGATCAAGACCATCGGCGACAACTACATGGTGGTGGGGGGCCTGCCCCTGCCCCGCAAGAACCACGCCGATGCCATCGCCGCCATGGCCCTGGACATGCAGGCCTGGATGCGCGACTTCCGCAGCCCGGAGGCCGAGGGCATGGCCCTGCGGATCGGCATGCACTGCGGCCCGGTGGTGGCCGGTGTGATCGGCACCAAGAAGTTCATCTACGACCTCTGGGGCGAAACGGTGAACATCGCCAGCCGCATGGAAAGCCATGGCCTCGCCGGCCGCATCCAGCTGAGCGAGGCCCTGGCCCGCAGGCTGGAGCCACGCTTCCAGGTGCAGCAGCGCGGGTCCTTGCTGGTGAAGGGGGTGGGGGCAATGACCACTTACTGGCTGGAGCCGCCGGCGCCGGCCGCCCCGGGCTCCACCTGATCGGGGCTGGAACGCCGCGGGATCACCAGCCCGACGCTGGCCAGGGCGAGGGCCGCCAGGCTGTTGGCGCTGTCCTGCAGCAACGCCGCCGCCAGGAACGCCACCGACACCAGGGCGATCAACAGGGGCGCCAGGGGGTAGGCGGGCAGCCGGAAGGGGCGCTCCAGCTCGGGCTCCCGTTGCCGCAGCACCGCCAGGGCGGCGATGCCCACCAGGGGCAGGCACACGTAGAGGAAGGCGGCCATGGCCAGCAGGTGCTCGAAGGATCCCGCCAGTACCAGGGCCATGGAGGCCGCCAGGCTGAGGCCGAGGGCGCCTGTGGGGGTGCCGCCTGGGTTCACGCCCTGGGCCAGGGCCGGGAAGAGGCCATCGCGGCTGAGGCCGTAGAGGATGCGCGGCGCGGCCATCACCACGGTGTTGATCAGCCCCAGCAGGGCCACCAGGGCCACCGCCGTGATCACCTGTCCGCCGATCGCACCGCCCAGCAACTGGGCCGCCGTGGTGGCCGGCAGGCTGGAGGCGGCCAGCTGCTGCGGTGTGAGCACATGCAGCAGGGCCCCGTTGATCAGCAGGTAGAGCACCAGCACGGCCAGCACGCCGCCGATCAGGGAGCGGGGCAGGTCATTGGCGGGATCGGTGAACTCCTCGGAGAAGTAGATCGGACTGGCCCAGCCGTCGTAGGTGGTGATCACCGGCTGCAGGGCCGTGAGGGCCACCAGGCCGAGGTTGCCCCAGGCCAAGGGCTCACCAGCGCCGGCGCTGGTGTAGACGCTGGTGGAGTCCAGCGGCGGCAGCAGGTAGCAGGCCGCCACCAGCCCCAGGAAGGCCACCGCCTTGGCCAGGCTGAGCAGCTCCTGGCTGGCGCTGCCAGCCCGCACCCCGCGCCACTGGATCAGGCCGAACAGGGCAATGGTGAGCAGGCCGACCAGGCGCTCGGACAGGCCGGCAGCGGGCAGCAGCTGCAGCACCACTTCGCCCGTGGTGGTGGCCACCCAGGCCAGGCCGATGCAGTGGGCGAGCCAGTCGGTCCAGCCCACCAAGCCGCCGGCCCGGGCCCCGAAGGCCCGCTCGGCGTACACATACCAGCCGCCGGCGCGGGGCAGGCTGCTGGCCAGCTCGGCCACGCAGAGGGCGCCGAGCACCGCGTAGAGGCCACCCAGCAGCCAGGCCGCAAGGATCAGCCAGGGATCAAGCAGCTGGGCCGCCACGATGCCGGGGGTGCGCAGGATGCCGGCCCCGATCGTGCCCCCCACAGCGCCGGCAAGGCCAAAGCCGAGCCCCAGCACCTGCTGCAGCCGGCCCGGAGAGGGCGTGCTCATCGGGCCATCAGTACAGCGACTCGCAGATCGGCGTGGGGGTGAGCTTCATCAACGACCACAGGGCCTCGTACTGGGCGGCCGTGATCACCAGCTCCTGCTCCATGAGCTCGGCCATGGGGGTGCCCGGGGCGGCGGTGGCACCCAGCTTCTGATTGATCAGGGCCAACCCCTCGCACATCGTCTCGATATCGGGGTTCAGGGGTTGGCGGGCCCTGGCGGCCTGGGGCTGCAGCACCAGGGGCAGCGCCACCACCAGCAGGGTCGTCACTGCCCTGCAGAGAGGGATCGCAGGCCGGGGGGGATGGGGCATGGAAAAGACCACACGGCAGGACCGCCTGGGGCGAGGGGTCATCATGGGCGGGCAAGGGGGACGGTGCAGCCTCAAACCCAGGTTCGGCGAGCGGAATCACAGCCGATACCATGGGGCAAGCGCTTGGGCAGGTCTGCGGTGAAGCAACTTTCTGGCCCCCTGCGCAGAGCCTTGATCTATGGCCTGGTCAGCTACTCAGGCCTTGTTTTGATCAACAACTCAGAGCTGAATCTTCCCAACATGTGGGTGGCCTACCTGCCGATGTTCATCGGCGTCTATGTGCTCACGCTGTGGCTCGATCGCAAGTTCGGGGACTGATCCCATTCAGGCTGAGCCCATCCAGGCGGTACCAGTCGGCGTAGGTGTCGATCGATCAGCGCTGCAACCTCATCGGCCCTCTCCAGGGCCAGGTCATGGGTGCCGCCGGGCAGAACCACCAACCGCGCGGCTGGCAGCAGCGAGGTGAGGCGTTGTGCCACCCCCACCGGGCTGAGCGGATCGGCGTCGCCCCACAGGAGCAGGGTGGGAACGGCGACGGCGGGCAGCTGCTGGGAGAGATCCACCGACGCGGTGGCGAACCAATCCGGCAGCTGGGGATGGGCGAGGCGGAAGGGCTCACGCCAGTCGGCGGCCCCGTGTTCCGCCATCGGCAGGCCGCCCGAGGTGGCGGCCAGCACCAGGTGGGTGATCCGCTGGGGTGCCGCAAGGGCCGCCTGGAGAGCGAGCACGCCCCCCATCGACTGGGCGATCACGGCGCAGGGCTGATCGAGGCGGGCGAGCACCAGATTCAGGAGTGCATCGAATCCCGTGACCCGAGGATCCACCGGCGTCGCCCCGAAGCCAGGCCAACCCAGATGGATCCGTTCAGCGGCATGGACGAGGCGCTCGGCCACGGGCCTCCAGTGAGCGGTATTGCCGGAGGCTCCGGGAAGGAACAGCAGCCTGGTAGGAGGATCCAATGCGGTCAGAGGAGGTTGATGGAAGGCCGATGAGGGTGCCGCTGCGGCTGGCTGGGCGTCCACAAAGAACGACTCTGGACGGCGATCTGGAAATTCTCAGCCTGGCCGGCACGCTCTCAGCCGATGGTGCCCACCTGCACATGGCCGTAGCCGACAAGACCGGAGCGGTGATCGGCGGCCATCTGGCCCCCGGTTCGCTGGTGCGCACCACCGCCGAGCTGCTGGTGGGGCTGCTGCCGCAGTGGCAGTTCCGGCGAGAGCTGGATCCAGCGACGGGTTACGCCGAACTGCAGATCCATCGGCACCCAAACGGCCACAACGTGTGAGCCCAACGCAGGGCCTGGCCATACTCAGGTTCCAGGCTGCGCCTGCCATGCCGAAACCCCTGAGCCATGCCCCCCTGACCATGGCGTTGATCAGCAGCGCACTGGCTGCAGCGGTTCTGGCCCCGGTGGTCCAGGCTCCCGCAGCCCTGGCCGAGCCCTGGAAGAGCTGTGCCTTCAACGACCAGCCGATCGGTTGCCGTGACAGCCACTCCGCCGATGGCACGGTGCGCATTGTCTGGGAGGACGGCATGGCGATGACCTACCGGCTGGTGAAGGAGGGCTTCCCCCTCTCGACGCTGCGGGATTCCCTCGGCGGCACCTGGGAGCGGCGTGTGTTTGTTCAGGGCAACGCCGAGTTCACCAACCCGGCCAACGGCAACCGGATCTTCGTGCCGCTGCGCTGAGTCTTGGGTGATCGACGTGCCGAAGCCCGATCCCCAGGGCTGCAGGTGTGGAACGGCTGATGGAGACACCGAATGGCTTCCACCACTACCAAGCCCCGGGGGAGCCATGGATACGTTGAAGCTGTAGGCGTGGGGGGCGATGGCACCGGAACGCTTCTTTCTGGAACTGGAGCCCCCCGCCTGTGCGCTGCGGGACTGGCCCCATGTGGTGATCGTGGGCGGCGGCTTTGCCGGGCTCAAGGCCTGCCATGCCCTGGCCGGCAAGCCCGTGCGGGTGACGCTGATCGACAAGCGCAACTTCAACCTGTTTCAGCCGCTGCTGTATCAGGTGGCCTCGGGGCTGGTGTCTGAGGCGGACGTGGCCTCCCCCCTGCGCCAGATGGTGGGCCAGGCCCCGAACATCCAGGTGCTGCTGGGGGAGGTGGTGGACATCGACCCCGAGGCCAAGGAGGTGGTGTTCAACGACCACCGCTACGGCTACGACCATCTGATCCTGGCCAGCGGCTCCGGCAGCACCTATTTCGGCCGCGAGGAGTGGCGGCCCCTGGCGCCGCCGATGAAGATCCTCGAGCACGCCGATGAGATCCGCCGCCGTCTGCTGATGGCCCTGGAGGAGGCGGAGCAGACGCTCGATCCCGAGCGCCGCCGCTTCCTGCAGACCGTGGTGGTGGTGGGCGCCGGCCCCGCCGGCTGTGAGCTGGCCGGCTCCCTGATCGAGCTGATGCACCGCGCCATCCGCCGGGATTTCAAGCAGCTCAACCCCGACCTCTGCCGGGTGGTGCTGGTGGATCCGGTGGAGCGGGTGCTGCCCACGATGCACCCGAAGCTGTCCGCCGCCGCGGCGGGCTACCTGCAGCAGGCCGGCGTGGAGGTGCGGCTGCACACGAAGGTGGAGGCGATCGCCCCCGGGTTGGTGAGCCTGCAGGGGGCCGATGGCCTGCAGCAGCTCGAGGCCGCCACCATCTGCTGGACCGCCGGCGTGCGGGCCTCCCGGCTGGGCGCTCTGCTGGCCGATCGCACGGGATGCCCCGTGGACCGCGGTGGGCGGCTGCTGGTGGAGCCCGACTTCTCGGTGCCGGGCCACCCTGAGATCCACGCCATCGGTGACCTCTGCGCCTACCTGCACACCACTGACGGCAAACCCCTGCCCGGCATGGCCGGCCCCGCCGTGCAGATGGGCAGCTGGGTGGCGGCCCACATCCTGGCTGGGCGGGAAGGCCGCAGCCTCGCCCCCTTCCGCTTCACCGACCTGGGCAGCATGGCGGTGATCGGCCCCTGGTATGCGGTGGCCGACCTAAGAGGCCTGCACATCACGGGCTTGGCGGGGTGGGTCCTCTGGGCGCTGGCCCACCTGGCCTTCATCCCTGACACGGAGAACCGCGTCACCCTGTTCACCAAGTGGATGTGGCAGATCGCCACCCGCCAGCGCACCGCCCTGCTGATCACCGGCCGGCCGGATCAACACCTGGGCGTGGATGTGGGGCTGTTCCGGGCCGAACGGCACGCCGCCCCCGAGACCCCTGCCGAGGAGCAGGATTCGGAACCCCTGGCAGCCTGAGCGAACGTCTTGTGGAGGCCTGAACCCCCGTGCTGCTGACCATCGCCACAGCGATTGCCCTCAAGCTGCTCAGCCTTGGGGCCCCGCTGCTGGGCGCCCAGACGTCGGCGCTGCCCCTGCCCTGCCCCAGCGACGCCGGCTGGGAGCTGGTGCGGGAGCTGGAGTTGCCCCGCCGCGGCAGGGCCTCAGAGCCGATCGGCGGTTTCTCCGCCCTGCTGCTGGATGGGCCGGCGGACCGACTCTGGCTGCTCAGCGATCTGCCCCAGGGCTCAATCGCCATCTGGAGCGGGCTGGAGGCAGCCCTGGCCGGCGCTGCCCCGCTGCGGCTGGAGCGCACCGTGCCGCTGCGCAGCGGCCTCGGCCAGACGCTGCCGCCGAAGATCGATGCTGAGGGGATGGTGCGGCTGGGTGGGCAGCTGTGGGTGGCCAGCGAGGGCCGCCGCGACGGCCCATTGCCGGCCCAGCTGCTGCGTTTCGAGGCCAGCAGCGGACTGCTGCTGCAGGCGCTGGAGCTGCCCTCCGCCTGGCAACCGGGCCAGGGACGCGGACTGGGCAGCAACGCCGGGCCGGAGTCGCTGGCCCTGCTCGACGGCGGGGACGGCAAGCGGGCACTGCTGATGGCCGCCGAGCAGCCCCTGCTGCAGGATCCCCCCCGCCAGGTGCGGCTGCTGCGCTGGGGCTGGCGCGCTGATCAGGATCCCCGGCTCGACGCGCCCGAGGCCCGGGAGCAGGGGTCCCTGCTGCTGCCGTCCGGCGACGGCTGGGGGCTCACCGAGCTGCTGGTGCTTGATTCGGGCCAACTGCTGGCGCTGCTGCGGCGCTTCGAGCCGCCCTTCAGCTGGCAGATTCAGCTGGCGCTTTATCCCCTGCCGGCAGCCACCGATGAAGCCGCGGCGCCGCCGCTGGCGCAATGGGATCTGCTCGCCGCCGGCCTCAGTCCCGACAACTGGGAGGGCCTCATTCCCGGCCCGCCGCTCGCCGACGGCCGGCCGACGCTGCTGCTGCTGAGCGACGACAACCTCAATCCCCTGCAGGCCAACCGCCTGGCCCAACTGGCACCGCTGCACCCGCAGCCCCCTGCCGCCCAGGAGTGGCAGACCGATCCGCATGGTGCTGACTGTGCCTCCAACGCAGGCGCAGGGTCGAGAACCCTGGCGGGCTGAGAACACAACGTCTTGAGCGCCCCACAGAGCCAGGCGCATCACATTTAACCTGGCCTTAACCGGGCAAGGTCCATTGGTTGAACTCCTGATTGCCGCTGCCGCCAGTGTTGGGGTTGCCGTGTCCATGGGAGATGGACACTGCGATCTGCAACCCAGGCTGTTGGGGGGCTGGGAAGCGGCTGCGGCGAATGTGTTCCTCTGCCCGGACGCCATTGAGCGCGAGGGCGCTGATCCGGAGGTGGTGCTCAGGCACGAACTGATCCATGTGATTCAGGACCGGGTGCCCGGCCCGCTGATTCCCGAACCACTGCTCACCGTGCTGACCCGTGATCGGGTGCCCTCCGGGGAAGCGCTGCTGGTGCTGGTGGGGGAAGAGGACAGCCAGCGCGAGTTCGAATGCCGAGTACTCACCGAACTGCTCTCATCCGAAGCGGTGGCGGACTGGTTGGAGCGCACCGCAGAACCCCAGCTGAATGAGGTGGGGCTGCAACAGCTCTAGCCATGGGTGACCTGCGCTGCTCAGCTGGAGGCTTGTCCAAGCCAGCAGGCTGAAGCTGCAGTCCAGGGCACGACTGGATCCACTGGTCCAGATCCGCGGAAGCGGAATCTTCCGGGAACTCGGGGAGGGGCTAGGTGGCTGACAGCTTCGTATCCAGCCAGAGACTGCTCTTTCCGCATCGCCGCGCCCCACACCGAGGGCCAAGACCACTTGAACCCGGTCAATCCCAAAGCCAGAGTGCGACACCTCCTAGAGCCAAGGAGCCGCTGGTTACCGGGTCCGCATAAACTTCCTTGCCTTGCGAGCTTCGACCCCAAAGGCCTCTCAGGGCAAAGGTTTCAAGCGATTGCCGGCCAATGGAGGGGCGCTTAGGCTGGCAAGAGCGCGACATAGACCGGTGTTATCGGACCCAGCTAATCAGCGTTATGCCGCTGGTTGATCGGTGGAGGCATAGCCGAAAACTTACCCGTTGGGATTCAGAGTCAGAATGTAATACTATCAACCGGGCTGTGTGTTGATGGTGATGGTGAGGCGATCTGAGTATGATGCTGGAAACCAAACGGTTAATTTTGAGAGAGATGACTCTTGATGACATAGACGATTTACTTGAAGTCCTATCCGATCCTAAAGCGATGCAGTTCTACCCAAAACCATTCGATCGCCAAATGACTCAAATGTGGATTGAGCGGAATATGCAGAGATATGCTCAACATGGTTTTGGGCTATGGGCACTGATTCTTAAAGAGAGGGGCAAGCTGATTGGCGATTGTGGCTTGGTTCTTCAAGAAGTTGATGGTGTTGAAGAAGTGGAAGTTGGCTACCATATTCGTCGTGATTTATGGGGGCAAGGGTTAGCAAAGGAATCCGCTCTAGTCTGTCGTGATTATGGGTTTAGTCACTTAGTTTGTAGCAGACTCATCTCGTTGATTCATCCTGCCAATGTTGCCTCGCGGCGGGTTGCCGAAAAGATTGGAATGAGGCTGATAAGAGAGGTGGAGTGGCGAAATAAACCGACCTGTGTTTATGCAGTTGAACGCAGTAGTAGCGCAGCATAACAACGCGGCTGGAGCGGACTGGCAAAGTCGGTCGATGTTGTCGTAGAGTTTATTGGCAGCCGCTCAGCCGGAACGTTATGCGGCTACGCAAGCTCCCAATCCCCTTGTCTGCCTGGAGAGCTGCTTGGGTCACTGTTAAATGAATTAAATCTAATCATAATAACTTGCTTTGGGAAAGCAAATCCAATAACAATCCCATGATTACGTGCTAGTGGATGAGACGTTCAGCGAGAATACCTGGCCGTATGCCTAGAAGTCTCTGATAAAGCATAAGGATCTGCGGCTCGTCCATAGAGCAGATAATGTCTGCGGCAAGCCGAGCTGCCAATAATCTCTCTCCCATCGCCTCTTGCGCTTCACGCTCAAATCGTCTTGGAACCATGCCATCACTGCCATGAGCCTCGATTGAATCCATCAAAGCATGGAACACTTCATTGATTAATCGCTTGTGACCATGTTGCTGTGCAAGCAGACTGTTGTCTTGGTAGACATATCGCTGCATTAGCAGCTTTAGAATCATAATTTCGAAGTTAAGCCATTGAGGTCGTGCGATCTGGACATCCTCGGCTGGATCAATTTGAATGGGAGAGAGATCTTCGGCGCATCCCAAGAATCGTGTTATGTGACTAGAAGTTAGGGTATGGAGATCTTGTAGCTGCTCGCGTGTATTTACGAATGGTGCTCTAAGCGAGCTTGCTGCCCTCAAGCTCTCAAAGTACTCATTCCCCTTCGTGTCTACTTCCGAAGGTGAAAAACCCAATGATCGAGCCTTTGGATGGCAGCATATCCAATCCAAAAAGCTAGTTCTTGCATCAGTTCCACTGATCAATTGATCAAGAGGAATCATTCCGGCTCGATAGAAGTCGTCTACATCATGGACTGAGTAGGCGATGTCATCAGCCAAATCCATGGCTGCCGCTTCAAGAGTCTGAAGACCTGATCGTCCATTAGGGGCGTGGGTTCTAGCAAACTGAAATGCTTCAGTTTCTTCTGGATAGAATCCCCATTTTCTGGTTTCTTTGCCCTTCATATCCGCTTGCGCCCAAGGATACTTGAGAATTGCATTAAGCGTTGCCGAAGTTAGGTTTAGCCCATCGCTTCTGGTCCGCCGGATAGCTCGTCTTACAACAACTCTGAACGACTGCGCATTTCCTTCAAAGCCTAGATTTGGATCAATGGCTCCCAGGCACTGGTTTAGCACTTCTTCTGCTGCGTGGCCGAATGGTGGATGGCCCAAGTCATGTGCCAAACATGCGCATTCGACTACATCAACATCCAGGCCACCACAACTGTCGACCTCGCCCGGAAAGCGCAACTTAAGGTATTGGGCTAATCTGCGACCAACTTGAGCTACCTTAAGGCTATGCGTCAAACGATTGTGCAGGTTTGGACCTTCGGAAGCGTTTGCAGCCTGTGTGACTCCCGCTAAACGCCTAAATTCATATGAGTAAAGTACTCTATCTCGATCAACCTCAAAAGGAGTCCGTTCGTAGGTAGGCTCCTCAATTTGCCGTTGCTCGCGAGATGGCGTCACTGACAAGAATCAGGCAAAAGCCATTGGTCGGCTAGTCACTTTGATCTTTCTGTCGTCGGTAAGATACAGCTTTCTATCTGCAAGCAACTGCAGAATGACTCTACCCACTGCGATTGCGGGCCTATCTTGAGAAAAATGCTCTTCTATTTCGCTTAGCTGAACGGGCTTATGCTGCTCTTCGATGAAAGAGATCACACTACGGGCAATCCGATCGAACTCGGCTTCTTGAGCTGAATGCATGGCTGGCTCCTTGGGAATGATCAGTGAGTGTTCTCGCATGCCTTGGCGAACTGTCAAGGGTTGCGAGTGGCAGTTGGGTTGGCTTGAGAAGCGTGGCCTTTGTTACTGGGTTGAAGGAGGGGCAAAGTCGAGCTTACCTTCGTATCCTAATAGAAACGTGGCCAGCGCGCTTTACTTGTCGTAATGGTGTAGCCTTCCCTACAGGATGAGCAGATATTCGTTGACTAACAAAGCGGTTATGCTCTGACATGTCATTTCTGTACAGCTTGACTTTCAGCATCTTCACTTCAAGAAGCAAGGGGCTGACCACCAAGACATCGGTTACAGATTTCTCAATTCTGAGCGAAGGCAAAAATCACCGCATAACATCCAGATTCAGAAGACGGGAGCTGAGGCTGGGTTCTGTGCTGAGATCCCTCCCCGCTTCTGATCTGGAACGCTAGCCAGAGCAGATGAAATTGACGACGCCCACTGACATGACTACGATCTAGCCACGCCTCTGTGAGCGATCGTCGTTAAGGCAATGCTGCTTTTTTAGGTTGCGTGGCTGGCGGACGAGGCTGAAATCGAGGCTGCACCGCGTCTGCTGACAATCAGGCCGTCCGTTCAGCCAAGGGCAGGCTGGGCAGAGGCGGCAGCCGCCTACGACGTGGGGGGTCTTCTGGATGAAACGACTGCCACCCGGTTTGATCACGAAGGGTGGGCATAGTGAGAGAGGGAACTGTCTCAAGAGGGAACATCTTTCTCGTTGCCCTTAATCCCACGCGTGGTTCTGAGATCAGGAAGCCAAGGCCATGCGGTATTGTCGCCTCCGAAGAGTTGAATGCCCATCTCCGCACATTCATTGTTGCACCACTAGTTGCACCACTAACTGTGGCGGTGTTGCTGTGCGGGGTGGTGTGCGGCGGGCAGAAGGCTCGAACCCATGACGCTCACCCACCCCTCAGCCGCACCGACAGATGCATCTGCGGGCTGCCGGGACTGATCGGCACCTCCTTCACCGTGAGGTAAGGCTGGGCCTTCACCAGTTCGCTCAGTTTGCGGAAGCCGTAGCTGCGCGCGTCGAACGACGGATCGTTCTTCTGCAGCAGGCTGCCCACCATGCCCAGGGGGGCCCAGCCGTCGTCCTGGGTGACGGCCGCGATCGCCTCACTGAGGAAGGGCTTGAGCGGGGGGACGCCGTCGTGGTCATGGCCGGCGCCGCCGCCACCGGAGCTGGGCCGGCCGCTGCCGCGTTTGAGCAGGTCGATGTAGAGAAAGCGGTCGCAGGCGGCCACGAAGGCCTTCGGCGTCTTGCGCTCCCCGAAGCCGATCACCAGCAGCCCCTGTTCCCGGATCCTGGTGGCCAGGCGGGTGAAGTCGCTGTCGGACGACACCAGACAGAAGCCCTCCACCCGGCCGCCGTGCAGCAGATCCATCGCATCGATGATCAGGGCCGAATCGGTGGCGTTCTTGCCGGTGGTGTAGCTGAACTGCTGCACCGGCACGATCGCGTGCACATTCAGCACCTCCTTCCAGCTGCCCAGCTGCGGTGTGGTCCAGTCGCCGTAGGCGCGCTTCACGGTGGCGGTTCCCACCTGGGCGATCTCCGCCAGCAGGTCGCTGATCACGGCGGCCTGGGCGTTGTCGGAATCGATCAGCACCGCCAGATTCGGCGCCTCACGGGTCATCGGGGCTCTGCAGCGGCGGCGCTGCCCCCGGCCCGCCAGCTGCGATCGAGCAGCTGGATCGGATGCAGCACCGGCAGCACGGCGGCGGCCTCACCATCGAGGTGCCGGCGCAGCTGCATGGTGCAGCCGATGTTGGCGCTCGCCACCAGGGCCGCTCCGGTGCCGGCCAGATCGGCGGCCTTGATGCGGCCCAGCTCGGCAGCCTCCTCCGGTTGCACCAGGTTGTAGATGCCGGCACTGCCGCAGCACACGCCGGCCTCGAAGGCCTCGCTGAGCGTCAGGTGGGGGATGGCGCGCAGGAGATCCCGCGGCTCACTGTGCAGGCCCTGGCCGTGGATCATGTGGCAGGCGTCATGGAAGGCCACCCGCAGCGGCCGCTCAGCGTTGGCGGTGCTGCCATCGGGGTGGGGCAGGGCCTGCAGTTGTTGACGGAACCCCTCGCTGAGGCCGAGCCGGGCCAGAAATTCATGGATGTCGGCCACCGGCGCCGGGAAGCCGCGGCTGGCCAGGTGGTCGTAGGCCTTCATGGTGTGGCCGCAGCCGGAGGCCGCCACCAGCACCGCATCCAGCGGCTCAGGCCCAGCAGGGCGGCCCGGGCCCACCACGGCGCGGAAGCTCTGCACCAGCGCGTCAGCCAGCTGGCGGGTGTGCTCCTCTTCCCCCTGGTGATGGGTCACAGCGCCGCAGCAGCCCTGCTCCGGCGGAATCACCACCTCGATGCCATTGGCGCTCAGCACCCGCACCGCCGCCGCGTTCACTTCCGGATCGAACAGCCGCTGCACGCAGCCCAGCACCAGCCCCACCCGGGCGCGGCGCTCGCCCTGGGCCGGCACCACCGCTGGGAAGCCATCGCGGAAGGCCTCGGGCGCCAGGGGCGGCAACAGGCGCTCCAGGGCTTCGATCTGGGGGCCGAGCAGGCGGGTGAGGCCACTGCGGCGCACAAGACCCTGCAGAGGGGTGCCGGCGTAGAGCCGCAGGGGGCTGAGGGCGGCCCGCAGCCGCCGCGGGTAGGGCAACAGAGCGAACAGCAGCCGGCGGAAGGCGTTGGCGGCCGGGCTGCGCAGCTGCGGGGCGTTCAGCTTCGGGCGGGTGGCCTCGATCAGCTGGTCGTAGCGCACCCCCGAAGGACAGGCCGTGACGCAGGCCAGGCAACCCAGACAGGTGTCGAAGTGCTTCGCCACCGTGGCATCGAGCGGCAGCTCACCGGCCTCGATCGCCTTGAGGGCGTGGATGCGGCCCCGGGGCGAGTCCATCTCCGTGCCCAGCACCCGGTAGCTGGCGCAGCTGGGCAGGCAGAAGCCGCAGTGGACGCAGGGGTCGGTCGCCCCCGCCGGTAGACCAGGAAGAGTCATGGGGTCAGTCTGCCGTCAGCGGGCACCCTCCTGGCTGGCTGCTGCGGCTTCGCCTGTCACACCAGCTCCCGCCGCAGCTGCTCGGCCCAGCGATTCAGCCGTTCATCGGTGAGATCGGGCTCGGAGTCTTCATCGATCGGCAGGCCGCAGAAGCGGCCATTCAGCACGCTCTTGGAGCTGTTGTAGTTGTAATCGCTGATGTCCACCTGGCCCACCAACCGGGCACCGGCCCGCTCGAAGGCGCGATACAGCTCCTCCATCGCGTCGCAGAAGTAATCCCCATAGGAGGAGGAATCCCCCAGGCCCATGATCGCCACGGGCTTGCCGTGCAGCTTCGTTGTTTCGATCGCCTCCACGTGGGCATCCCAGGCCGTGCCGGAACGCAGATCATCCGCGCCGGTGTTCCAGGTGGGCGTGCAGCAGATCAGAGCTGCGCAGGCCCCGAGCACCGAGGTGTCGTTGATGTCGGCCACATCAACGACGGCAGCAGCTTTCACCAGCGGCGCCAGGCGATGGGCGACATCTTCCGTCTTTCCCGTGGACGTGGCGAAGTAGATGGTGGGTACCAGCATGAGCAGAACAGCTCTAAAGAACTCGAAAAGTCTTGCCCTCGCCAGCGGCCATCTGAAGCCGGCAGGCCACAGCGTGCCGTGAGGATTGTCACGACTGCAGGTCGCCCGTGATCCCACCCCATCCAGCCCCCAGGGGTACGTTGGAGATGCTTTGCTGATCGCCAATATGAGCTCCCCATCTCCCTCCCCCAATCTGGTTTTGTGGGGCTGGGTCAGCCCCTCATCGGTGGCCTCTCCCAACACTTTACAGCTGCTGATGCGGCTACGCCGCGGTGATGATCTCGCCGCCATGTCAAAGGACTATCCAGAACTCACGGCGGAGCAACTCGACCTTGCCCGTCATCTGCAGGACCGGGAGTCTGAGCTGCATCGCCTCTATCAGGACATGCAGCGGGTCGAAAGCAGCAAACTTCAGCTTGAGCGTGAACTCACCCACTCCCTGCTGAACCAGCCCCTCGGCTGAGCGATCACGGCTGCTGAGCGATCACTGCTGCTGAGCGACAACAGAAAGCCCTGGCCAGGGGCCAGGGCGATGGGAGTCAGGCCAGCTCCATGGCCTCCAGAGCCCTGTTCACCCGCTTGAAGTCAAAGCCGATGGCACGCAGGGCATGACGTGGCCGCCGACCACATCCTCCAGGCTGCTGATCGAGAGAAAGTGGGTCTGGTACGACCAGATCGTGGCCAGATCCAGGTTCGGCTGCACCGTGCGCACCGTCTGGGTCGCCGTGTCGTAGAGGCCATGGCGTTGGGCCCATTCCACCAGTGCCGTGGCGCCCAGGCCCAGGAAGATCAGATGGTGGCCGAGAATCACGCCCAGCTGCTTGTGGTCGCTCCAGTCGAAGTCGAAGCGCCGGGCCGTTCCCTCCGCCTCCGCCAGATCCAGCGGGGCCCGGAACAGATGCCACATGCCACCAGCGGCCAGCACCGCTGCACTCACCAGGTGAAAGGCGGCGATGGCCACGATCGCCTCCGGCTGGGAGAGCACGCCCCCATCACCCACACCGATGCCGAGGCGAGCCAGATTGGGCAGCAGGATCAGGCTTTGTTCACCGAGGGGCTGATCGGTGGAATAGCGGCTCAGCTCATAAATGGTGAAGGATCCGGCCCAGAACATGATCAGGCCGGCATGGGCAGCATGGGCCGAAATGAAGCTGCCCGACTGGCTGACAAAGCGAGAGTTACCAGCCCACCAGTCATAGGCTGGCTCTGGATTGCCGTAGGATTGCATTGATGTGACTGCATGGCCAAGCCAACCTATCGGCCGGAGAAAGTGGGCACGTGGGCAAAGCTTCGCGTCGAGGCAGGGTTCACAACAAGACTCTGTGGCAAAAGGTACACCGCTCTGTCAGATCCTGTGGGTGCAGTTCAGCTCCATCCGGCCAAAGTGCCATGGATTGATCACAGCATTTCATGGGGAAACCAATTCCAGCCCGCTACAGCAAGCCCGAAGACCGCGAACGGCGCATGCTCTCGATCACGCAGCTGCGCGACTGGTGCATGGGGCACCTCTCGGAGCTGGCCGCCAACGGTCAACACGACGATGCCCGTGCCCTCACGGCCGAACACCTCGAGATCCTCGAGAAGGTGGATGCCACGCGTGTGCTCTGGATGATCGTGGAGCCAGGCCCCGCCTGAGGGCCTCCAGGCCCGCACCTGAGGCGTGGCTGGAGGAGCGCTCCAGGAAGGCAGCGGAGCGCTGGGGCAGTTCCCATGGCAGGATTCCTTCCACAGCCATGCCGGTTTGAACTCGCCTATGCGGATTCTTGGACTTTCGGCCTACTACCACGATAGCGCTGCAGCGTTGATTGTGGACGGCGAAGTGGTTGCCGCAGCCCAAGAGGAGCGCTTCAGTCGCAAGAAACATGACGCTACCTTTCCCGCAAGCGCAGCTCATTATTGCCTCAGCAGCCAACATCTGACTCCCGCCGATCTCGATGCGGTGGTGTATTACGAGAAGCCGCTGCTCACATTCGAGCGCCTACTGGAAACCTACCTGGGCGCCGCACCACGCGGAGGACGCTCCTTTGTGGCCGCCATGCAGGTGTGGTTGAAGGAGAAGCTGTTCATCAAATCCCGCCTGAAGCAGGAGTTGCGCGCCCTCGCGAACCGCATGGCCGGGGACGTCCGTGGGGACGGGGCCAAGCTGCCTGAGTTGCTGTTCAGCGAGCACCATCTCTCCCACGCTGGGGCAGCCTTCTATCCCAGCCCTTTCGACAAGGCTGCCGTGCTCTGCATGGATGGGGTGGGCGAATGGGCCACCACCTCGGCATGGCTCGGCGAAGGCAAAGACCTCAAGCTGCTCTGGGAGATCAATTTTCCGCACTCTCTCGGACTTCTCTATTCAGCGTTCACGTATTACTGCGGGTTCAAGGTGAATTCCGGAGAGTACAAGCTGATGGGGTTAGCTCCCTATGGCCAACCACGCTTTGTCGACCTGATCAAGAAGCACCTGATCGATATCAAACCAGATGGCACCTTCTGGTTGGACATGCGCTACTTCAAGTATCACCGTGGCTTCCGTATGACCAGCCGCAAGTTCGACAAGCTGTTCGCAAGCCCAGCGCGAGAACGCGAAACGGAGTTGCGTCAGTTCCACATGGACCTGGCGGCGTCGATTCAGGCTGTCACTGAGGAAATTGTGCTGAAGCTGGCGCGAACCCTGAGGGCTGAAACAGGGGCCACCAATCTGTGCCTGTCTGGTGGTGTCGCCCTCAACTGCGTTGCCAACGGCAAGCTGCTGCGGCAGAAGATCTTTGATCAAATGTGGATTCAACCCGCCAGTGGCGATGCCGGCTCAGCCCTGGGAGCGGCCCTGGTGGCCTGGCACCAGCACCATCAACAGCCGCGTAAGCCCTGCGGCTCCCAGGCGGGGGGCGATGCCATGAAGGGGGCCTTGCTGGGCCCGCAGTTCAGCAATAAGGAGATTCGCAGCTACCTCGACTCGATTGAGGCCGACTACCAGGAGATCGAAGACGCACCGCTGTTTCTACGTCTGGCGGAGCTCCTGGACCAGGGGAAGGTGGTTGGCTGGTTCAATGGTTCGATGGAGTTTGGGCCTCGAGCCCTGGGAGGGCGGTCGATCCTGGGCGATTCCAGAAATCAGGAGATGCAGAGCGTGATGAACCTCAAGATCAAGTATCGAGAGAGCTTCAGGCCCTTCGCACCGGCCGTGCTCGAGGAAGAGGCTTCCAGTCAATTTGAGCTTGACGCCTGCAGCCCATACATGTTGATCGTAGCCCCCTTGCGCGCAGAGCTCTGCATTCCCATGTCTGCCGAGCAGCAGCAACTCTTTGGAATCGAAAAACTAAGAATTTCACGCTCTAAACTACCCGCAGTCACCCACGTGGACTACACAGCCAGGGTGCAAACCGTGAATGCTTCGACCAATCCTCGCTTCTACAATCTCATCAGGGCCTTCCATCGCCGCACCGGCTGCCCAACCCTGGTCAACACATCATTTAATGTGAGAGGGGAGCCGATCGTCTGCAGCCCTGAAGATGCCTATCGCTGCTTCATGCGCACGGAGATGGACGTGCTTGTATTAGAGAATCAGCTTTTGCTTAAGGAGAATCAGCAACCACAACATGCTGATCCAAGCTGGATGCAGGACTTTGAGTTGGATTGATGCGTACTGCCGTGCCAAGCCGCAAGCTGCTAAGGGAGTTTGGCCTGCTGGTGGGCAGCGTGATCCCAGTGGTGTTCGGCTGGCTGATTCCTGCGCTGCATGGGCACGCGCCTGTGCTGTGGCCGCTGCTGATTGGCCTGCCAGCCATCGGCCTTGCCCTGCTGGCTCCTGGGCTGCTGGCCTTTCCCTACCGCTGCTGGATGGCCCTGGGCCATGGGCTTGGCTGGATCAACAGCCATGTCATTCTTGGGCTGGTGTTCATTCTTGTGCTGCAACCCATTGCGCTGGTGATGCGGTTCAGGGGCCATGACCCACTGCGTCGCCGTGTCAGGAATAAGGACAGCTATCGCGAAACGCGCGCCCATTCGAGCATCAGTCTGAACCGCATTTTCTGATCACCTTCAACGGGAAGCCGCCATGGAAGCACTGCTTGATCTGCTCAAGGACGTCTGGGATTTTCTGAGGGTTCGCAAGAAATACTGGTTGGCGCCACTGATCATCACAATCGTGCTGATGGGTGGGCTGATTGTCTTCACCCAGGGGTCCGTGCTGGCTCCGTTTATCTACTCCATTTTCTGATGCGCCTTGATGCGTCCCGGATGCGCAGCTTTCTCAAGCTCTGTGGCATCAATGGAGCAGTTCTGATCATCTTCCTGCTGGCGCTGGAGGTGATCTCAACCATGGTCTACAAATCACTTCCTGGTGGCTTGATCTCGAGGCGGCAAGGCCCTGTGAAGACATGGAACTTTGAGCTGCATCCGGCAGTTGGCCATGCCCATCAGGCCAGGGATTTCAAGATCAGTCCCAATGCCGATGGGTCTGATTCCAGCAGCACCCTCTTCACCCGAAAGACCTATGGCACAGGCAACGAGATGGCGCGGCTGCTCGTGCTGGGGGGATCCACAACCGATCCACTTGGCGTTCAGTTTTCGGGCGTGAACGGCACCTGGCCTGACCAGTTGGGCCGCTTGCTGGCCTCGGGGACTCCCCAGGCCAGGATTCAGATCACCAATGCGGCCATCGGTGGTGGCACCAGCTCCCAGGAAGTGGTGCGGCTTCTGGCCAGCTTCTCTGAAGCCGCACCTGGATGGGTGGTGAGCTTCAACGGCATTAACGAGCTCTATTTCGCCGACGAGAGTCTCTACGGATCCAATGACAAGATCTATGCCCCCAGAATGCTGCTCAAAGCCCTGGAAGATAAGCCCTTCAATCACATTCCTTATCGCGATCGCAGCTATTACTCCTGTGGCCTGCTCTGCTTCACAGACAACAGCGCCGTTCTGCGCCTCGCCCAGGTGCTCCTGGCCACTGCTGGATCTACAGCGACGGATCAGCCCGCCGCCAAGCCAGTGACGCTTGATCCCAACAAGCAGCAACGCTGGCTCTCTGCGCAGCCGATCTCCCAGCCAAGACAACAGGGTTTGGAGCGGGCTGCTGCGATCTGGAGCGACAACGTCAAAGCGATGCATGGCATCACCGCAGCTCGCGGCGCTCGCTATCTGGTGGTGTTGCAGCCCACGCTGGGCCTCGACCGCAACCGGGCCCAGCTGCTCGCCGATGGCCGTCTGGCCTCCGATCGCAACAGCGTCGATGCCGTGACCGTGGCCCTGCTTGAGCGCAAAGGCTATGTGGAAGAGATCAACGCGCTCTATGCCCATCTCCGGCGCTCCTGTGGGCAGCTGCCCTATTGCCTGGATCTGAGCCAGGCCAGCGCACTCACCACCGACCTCGCGCTGTACACCGATCCGCGCCACCTCAACGCCAGCGGCAATCAGCGCATCGCCGAGCTGATCGCCACCCGCATCAGACCCTGAGAGCCCCAGGGCTCAGCCGCCGAAGTGACCCACCACCGCCTCGGCGAAGCCCGAGCAACTCACGGGATCCACGGGCGGCTCCATCAACCGGGCCAGGTCGTAGGTGACCTCACCCTTGGCGATGGCGGCGCTCAGCCCGGCCGTGATCAGGTCTGCGGCCTCCTGCCAGCCCAGATACTCGAGCATCATCACGCCGCTGAGGATCACCGAGCCGGGGTTGATCCGGTCGAGGCCGGCGTGCTTGGGCGCCGTGCCGTGGGTGGCCTCGAAGATCGCCGCGTTGTCGCCGATGTTGGCCCCGGGCGCCATGCCCAGGCCCCCCACCACGGCGGCCGCCGCATCGGAGATGTAATCGCCGTTGAGGTTGAGGGTGCAGAGCACCGAATACTCCTGCGGCCGGGTCTGGATCTGCTGGAAGATGCTGTCGGCGATGCGGTCGTCCACCAGCACCATCGCCTTCCACTTCCCATAGCCGTGGGTCTCGCCGATGGCGTCGAGCACCCCCTTCACCTCGGCGTCCACCGCCGCCTTCTTCTCGGGGGTGAGGCTGTCGTAGCCGGGCTCGATCAGGCGGGCGTTCTCCTCCACCGTGAGCCCGTGGTTGCGGGCCAGATTGTCGAGAATCCAGCTCTCGCGCTCGGTGACGCAGACGTCACGGAACTCGCTGGTGGCCAGCTCATAGCCCCAGTCGCGGAAGGCCCCTTCCGTGAACTTCATGATGTTGCCCTTGTGCACCAGGGTCACATGGCGCTTGGCCCCCTCCAGGCCGAGGGCATGCTGAATCGCCTTGCGCACATGGCGCTGGGTGCCGGCCTTGCTCACCGGTTTGATGCCGATGCCGGAGCCCGCCGGGATGCTGCGCTTGCCGAGCTTGCCGTTGGCCGGGATCACCACGTCGTTGAGGTGGGCGATCAGCTCCACACACACCGGATCGCTGGCCTCCCACTCGATCCCCATGTAGATGTCCTCGGTGTTCTCCCGGTAGACCACCACGTCGAGATCCTGGGGGCGCTTGTGGGGGCTGGGGGTGCCGCTGTAGTAGCGGCAGGGGCGCACACAGCAGTAGAGGTCAAAGATCTGGCGCAGGGCCACGTTCAGCGAGCGGATGCCGCCGCCGATCGGCGTGGTGAGCGGACCCTTGATCGCCACGCCGTACTGCTCAATGGCACTGAGGGTGTCCTGGGGCAGGTATTGGTAGGTGCCGTAGAGGTCGCAGGCCTCGTCGCCGGCGTACACCTTGAACCACTCGATGCGGCGCTCACCGCCGTAGGCCTTGGCCACCGCCGCATCGAGCACCCGCTGGGTGGCGGGCCAGATGTCCACGCCGGTGCCGTCGCCGCGAATGAAGGGGATGATCGGGTCGGGAGGCACCACCGGCAGGCCGTTCTCGAACCGGATGGCGGTGCCGCTGCTGGGGGGGCTGAGCTTCTCGAAGCTTCCTGGGCTGGTCGCCATGCTGGTTGCGCTGGTAGCCATTCCTGCGGCACTGGAGGGTGCGGGGAGCCTAGGTTTCGCTCCTACGGGGTTCTGCTCAGGGGAAACGGCATGAACGCTGCCGATCAGGCCAGAAATCTGGAACTGGCCCAGGCGATCGCCTCGGCGGCGGCTCTGTTCCGGGTGCACTTCCCTGATGCCCGAGCCAATCTCAAGCCCTGGCGCGACGATCCCTGCACCCGCCAGTTCGACGACCAGGACAGTCTCGACCTCTCCTTTCACCTGCCCGGCTGGAGCCCCCGCAGCCAGTGCCGCTCCTTCCTGGTGCAGTTGCGCCTTGCTGCCGCGCCCGGATCGCCGGCAGGCAGGCCGCGCCTGATCGGCGTGCTGATCCGGGGCCTCACCTACGAGTCCGAGCGTTGGCGGCTGGCCACCCTGGGCGACTGGCATCCCACCGGCAGCCACCCTCCGGACGCGATCACGGTGGCCAAGCTGCAGCAGTTCTGCCGCGAGCTCTTCGACCTGTTCGAGGCCAGCGGCGCCTGCGCCGCGTAACCCTTCGCAATCTGGGAACCCCGCAGGCAAACGCCACGCTTACCGTGACATCCAGCCCGCTGCAAGTCCCCACCGGTCATGTCCGTTGCTCTCGCTTCCCAGCTGCGTGAAGGCACCAAAAAGGCCCACACGATGGCGGAGAACACCGGCTTCGTGAGCTGCTTCCTGAAGGGCGTGGTGGACAAGGTCAGCTACCGCACTCTGGTGGCCGATCTCTACTTCGTGTACTCCGCCATGGAGGAGGAGCTCGCCGGCCTGCGCGACCATCCCGTGGTAGGCCCGGTGGCCTTCCCCGAACTCAACCGCCGCGACACCCTCGAGCAGGATCTCGCCTTCTACTTCGGCCCCGACTGGTGCAGTTCCGTGAAGGCCACCCCCGCCGCCCAGGAGTACGTGGCGCGGCTGCACCAGGTGGCCAAGGAGAGCCCTGAGCTGCTGGTGGGCCACCACTACACCCGCTACATCGGCGACCTCTCCGGTGGCCAGATCCTCAAGAACATCGCCCAGAAAGCCATGAACCTGGGTGAACACGATGGTCTGCGCTTCTACGAATTCGCGGCCATTCCCGATGAGAAGGCCTTCAAGGTGAACTACCGCGCCACGCTCGATCAACTGCCGATCGACCAGGCCACGGCCGATCGCATCGTGGCCGAGGCCAACCAGGCCTTCCACCTGAACATGAAGATGTTCCAGGAACTGGAAGGCAACCTGGTGGCCGCCATCGGCAAGGTGCTGTTCGGCTTCCTCACCCGCCGCCAGCGCAGCGGCAGCACCGAAGCCGTCGCCGCCTGACGGCCCTGTTGCGTTCGCTTCGATTTCTGGTGCCCGGCACCGGCGGCCGGCTGAGGGGCGGCGGCCTGCTGGTGGAACTGCAGACTGCCCGCCTGCTGCAGCAGCTGGCTCCCACCGAGGTGGTGACCTACCGGCGGCGGGAGCCTGAGCGGCCCTTTCTGGCCGACCTGCTGCGCGCCGAACCTCTGGGGTCGCCCGCAGCCCGGCAGGTGCTCTGGATCGTGAGCTGGGGCTTTGAGGTGCCCGGCCAGCTGCGGGCCCTGCGGGGCCGTCCGGTGGCCTACCACGCCCACAGCAGCGGCTACGGCTTCCGGCTGCCGCCGGGGGTGCCGGTGCTGGCGGTGAGCCGCAACACGCTCGGCTACTGGGGCCAGTGGGCCAGCCGCAATCCCCTGGCCCTGGTGCCGAATGCCCTGGCGCCGATGTGGCTGCAGCGGGGCCGCCGTGACGGCTCCGGTCCCCGGCCGGTGGATGTGCTCGTGCAGCAGCGCAAGAGCAGCGCCTACCTGCTGCAGGAGCTAGTGCCGGCCCTGCGGCGGCGGGGGCTGCGGGTGGAGGTGCAGAGCGGCTGGGTGGACGATCTGGTGGACCTGTTCAACAGCGCCGCCGTGGTGCTCTACGACTCCGCCGACCACTGGCGCGTCAGCGGGGTGAGCGAGGGCTTCGGGCTGCCGCCGCTGGAGGCCCTGGCCTGCGGCTGCGTGCTGTTCAGCAGCTTCAACCACGCCCTGGCCGACAGCCTCGACCCCGGCCGCCTGGGCCACCAGCTCGGCTGCGGCACCCTCAGCGCCGACCTGGAGCGGATCTGTGCCGCCGTGGCCGATCCGGCGGCCTGGCGAGCCCCGGCGGCTGACCTTGAGGCGCTGCTGGTGACCAGCAGCGAAGTGGCCCTGCTGGAACGCTGGCGCGACGCCCTCAGCCTGGTGAACGACCACTGGGACCGGCTGCTGGCGGGGGAGCCTCCCCTTGAGGCCCCACCGCTGTGGCGGTTGCAGGCCCGGCGCTGGCGAGCCCGGCTGGGGCGGGTGCTGGCGCGGGGCGGTGCCTAGGGTGCGGCCAGCACTTCTGGCCCTTGGATGAGCGCCTTCCTGGCCGGCCTCAACGACGCCCAGCGCAAGGCGGTGGATCACCACACCGGCCCCCTGCTGGTGGTGGCGGGGGCGGGCAGCGGCAAGACCCGGGCGCTCACCCACCGCATCGCCCACCTGATCGGCCACCACGGCGCCGATCCGGCGGAGCTGCTGGCGGTGACCTTCACCAACAAGGCGGCCCGGGAGATGAAGGAGCGGCTGGAGCTGCTGCTGGCCCAGAAGCTGGCCCAGAGCCAGTTCGGCCAGCCCTGGAGCACCCTGCCGCCCCAGGAGCAGCGCCAGCTGCGCAGCCGCATCTACCGCGAGGTGATCAAGGATCTCTGGATCGGCACCTTCCACGCCCTGTTTGCGCGGCTGCTGCGCTTCGACATCGACAAGTTCCGCGATCCCGAGGGGCTCAGCTGGACCCGCCAGTTCTCGATCTACGACGAGGGCGACGCCCAGAGCCTGGTGAAGGAGATCGTGACCCAGGAGCTGGGCCTCGACCCCAAACGCTTCGAACCCAAGAAGGTGCGCTGGGCGATCAGCAACGCCAAGAACCAGGGCTGGCTGCCGGAGCAGCTGGAGGCCGATGCCGGCGGCCAGCGGGGCAAGCTGATGGCCGAGACCTACCGCCGCTACCGCCGCGCCCTGGCCGCCAATAACGCGCTCGACTTCGACGATCTGCTGCTGCTGCCGGTGCAGCTGCTCAGCCAGAACGAGCAGGTGCGCCACTACTGGCACCGCCGCTTCCGCCACGTGCTGGTGGATGAATACCAGGACACCAACCGCACCCAGTACGACCTGATCAAGCTGCTGGTGACCGACGGCCAGGACCCGGACACCTACGCCAACTGGCAGGGCCGTTCGGTGTTCGTGGTGGGCGACGCCGACCAGAGCATCTACAGCTTCCGTGCCGCCGACTTCACGATCCTGATGGGCTTTCAGGACGACTTCGGTGATGGCGCCGCCGATGAGGCCACCCGCACGATGGTGAAGCTGGAGGAGAACTACCGCTCCACCGCCACGATCCTGGCGGCCGCCAACGCCCTGATCGCCCACAACACCGAGCGCATCGACAAGGTGCTGCGCCCCACCCGCGGCGAGGGCGAGCCGATCCACCTCACCCGCTGCGACGACGAGATCGCCGAGGCCGAGGCAGTGGTGCAGCGCATGCGCCTGCTCGATGCCGCCCACGACGAGCTGCGCTGGGGTGACATGGCCGTGCTCTACCGCACCAACGCCCAGAGCCGGGCGATGGAGGAATCGCTGGTGCGCTGGGGCATCCCCTACATCGTGGTGGGGGGGCTGCGCTTCTACGACCGGCGCGAGATCAAGGACATGCTCGCCTACCTGAAGCTGCTGGTGAATCCGGCCGACACCGTGAGCCTGCTGCGGGTGCTCAACACCCCCAAGCGCGGCATCGGCAAGACCACGATCGAGCGTCTCACCGACGCCTCCAACCAGCTGGGCATCCCCCTCTGGGAGGTGGTGAGCGACGCCGAGGCGGTGCGCTCCCTGGGGGGGCGCTCCGCCCGGGGGCTGCTGCAGTTCCGCGAACTGATCAGCGACCTGCAGACCCGCAGCCAGGACGCGGCCCCCTCGGAGCTGGTGCAGCGGGTGATGGAGCAGAGCGGCTACCTGGCCGAGCTGATCACCGAGGGCACCGATGAGGCGGAAGACCGGCGCCGCAACCTCAACGAGCTGGTCAACGCCGCCCTGCAGTACCAGGAGGAGAACGAGGAGGGCTCGCTCGAGGATTTCCTGGCCTCAGCGGCCCTGGCCAGTGACGCCGACAGCAAGGACACCCAGCAGGACCGGGTGACGCTGATGACCCTGCACGCCAGCAAGGGGCTGGAGTTCCCGGTGGTGTTCCTGGTGGGGATGGAGCAGGGGCTGTTCCCCAGCTACCGCTCCCTGGAGGATCCCTCGGCCATGGAGGAGGAGCGCCGCCTCTGCTACGTGGGCCTCACCCGCGCCAAGGAGCGGCTGTTCCTCTCCCATGCCAGCGAGCGGCGCCTCTGGGGCGGCATGCGTGAGCCGGCGGTGCCGTCGGTGTTCCTGGCCGAGCTGCCCGAGGAGCTGGTGCAGGGCGACATCCCCCGCAGCGGCGGCGCCGCCATCCGCCGTGAACAGCGGCTGGATCGCCTCACCCGGGTGGATCGCCAGGAGAGCCGCCAGGTGGCGGCCGGCGGCGCCGGCGGGGTGCCGGCCAACGCCGTGCGCCGCCGCGGGTCCGCGGTTGGCGGCGGTGGCGGCAAAACCTGGGCGGTGGGGGATCGGCTGCGCCACAGCTCCTTCGGGGAGGGGCACGTGACCCACCTCTTCGGCAGCGGCGAGAAGATCTCGATCGCCGTGAAATTTGACGGCATGGGCCCCAAGATCCTCGATCCGCGCCTGGCGCCGATCGAGCCGCTCTGAGCCGAAACCTTGGACGTTCCCGGCATTCCCGCGGTGCTCTCGGCCGCCCTGGCCGCGGTGGCGCGGCAGGGAGAGGCCTCCGGGCAGCGGCTGGCGCTGGTGGGGGGCGCCGTGCGCGATCTGCTGCTGCACCGGGTGCACAACGACCCCTGGCGCGGCGTGCCCGACCTGGATCTGGTGGCGGATGGCTCCGCCAGCGCCCTGGTGCGGCGGCTGCAGGCGGCCCTGCCGCCGGGGGCCCTGCGGGGGGCCCAGGAGCACGGGGCCTTCGGCACGGTGGAGCTGGAACTACAGCTCGAGGGGCAGACGGTGCTGCTGGATGTGGCCACAGCCCGCCGCGAGACCTACCCGCAGCCGGGCGAGAACCCGAAGGTGGTGCCGGGCCGGCTCGCCGACGACCTGGCCCGCCGCGACTTCACGATCAATGCCATCGCCCTGGATCTGGCAAGCGGCGAGCTTCTCGACCCCCATGGCGGCCAGGCCGACCTGCAGCGGCGGCAGCTGCGGCTGCTGCACCCCCACAGCCTGCGGGACGACCCCAGCCGGCTGGTGCGCGGCGCCCGCTATGGGGCCCGGCTGGGGTTCCAGCTGGAGGCGGGCAGCCGGGAGCAGGCCCGGCGCACCGTGGCGGCCTGGCCCTGGGCCTGGCATTCCGGCGAGCGGCCGGGCCAGGCACCAGCCGCCCTCGGCACCCGGCTGCGCATGGAGCTGGAGCTGCTGCTGCGGCGCGAACCCTGGCCCCAGGCCCTGGCGCTGCTGCAGAACTGGGGTGGTCTGGCCCTGCTGGATGCCCAGCTGCAGGCCGATCACCACTGGCACCGCCGCCTGCGCTGGGCCCAGCGGGCCGGCCTGCCGCTGCTGGTGGCCCTGGTGGCCGGTGCCGCCGACCCCCTCGCCCTGGCCGAGCGGCTGCAGCTGCCCCACCGCCAGCACCGCCTGCTGGCCCAGTGGCTGGAGCTGCGGGCCGCCCTGGCGGCGCTGGGCGGCGAGGCGGCGCTGGGCGGCGAGGCGGCGCCGCGCTCGGTGGTGTCCTGGTGTGCCGTGCTGGAGACCCCCGGGATCGCCCCCGAGGCCGTGGCGCTGGCGTTGGTCACGGGCAGCGGCGCTCGCCGGCCACTGCTGCGCTGGTGGCTGCGCTGGCGGGATCTCCAATCGCCGCTGGGGGCCAGGGAACTGATCGCCCAGGGGCAGGCGCCGGGGCCTGGGCTGGGGGAGCGGCTGCGACAGCTGCGAGCCGAGCGACTGGAGCAGGAGAGACTGTAGGACTTGAGTTGCGGGTCTGGGATGCACCCTTGGGAGTGCATGTGATCGGGAACACACAAGTTGCTCACCCGGACAGCGGCTCTGCACGGGGTGGGAATTATCATCTCCATCCGCCTCCAACAGATTGGCTGGAGCGCTCTTCTTTCATTCCAAGTTAGTCATCCACAGTCGAAGCTCGTTGCATGGATGAAGGACAGCAGAGCGTCCTGAAGCCCAGAACGCCAAACGAAGTGTTCTGGGTGTTCCTCAAACTCGGCCTCACCTCATTTGGCGGGCCGATTGCCCATCTGGGCTATTTCAGAGCCGAGCTTGTGTAACGGCGGCGCTGGCTGGGTGAGGAACAGTTCGGCCAACTCCTGGCGATCTGTCAGTTTTTGCCAGGTCCGGCCAGCAGCCAGCTGGGCTTCAGTCTTGGCTTGCTGCGAGCCGGCTGGCTCGGGGCGCTGGCCGCCTTTGTGGCCTTCACCTTGCCTTCGGCGCTGGCACTGGTGGGGCTGGCGACGGTGCTGCCAAGGCTGTCGGGCTCAGTGGGTGTGGCTGAGATTCACGGCCTCAGACTGGTGGCCTGTGCCGTGGTGGCCGACGCCGTTCAGGGCATGGCCCGCAAGCTCTGCCCCGATGCGGCCAGACGAACCATCGCCATCCTGGCTGCGGCCACGCTGCTGCTGGCGGGAGCGGCCTGGGTCCAACTCGTCGTGGTCGGGCTGGCCGCGATGGCGGGAGCTGTGCTGCTCAGCACCAGCACCCCCAGAGACGCCGTTGCCCTTGCGGTGCCGTACGGAAGCCGCAGCGGCGGCCTGCTCCTGCTGGCCACGGCCAGCGACCGATGGCCCACCGTGGCGGAAGCTTTTTATCGGGCCGGAGCCCTAGTGTTTGGAGGGGCCACGTCGTGCTGCCCTTGCTGGAAGAGTCCGTGGTGGCTACAGGCTGGGTGACACCTGAGCAGTTCCTGGCTGGGTATGGAGCGGCTCAGGCCATGCGCGGACCGATGTTTGCCTTTTTGGCCTATCTGGGCGCTGTGATGGCGGAAGGCAGCAGTCCGGTTGTCACGGCAGCTGTGGCGCTTGTGTTCATCTTCCTGCCTGGCTTCCTGCTGGTCGCCGGCCTGCTTCCCTTCTGGCATGCCGTATCGCACAGCGCCTCGGTGGCCAGGGCCATCGCGGGCGTGAACGCAGCCGTGGTGGGCCTGCTGGGTGCTGCACTCTATAACCCAGTGCTGATTTCAGGAATTCAGGGCGCAGGGGATCTGGCCATTGCTCTGGTTGCTTTTGGACTACTTGCTGTATGGCGAGTATCACCACTTATACTTGTACTGTGGTGCCTTCTTGCCAGGGCCGTGCCGCTATTCCCTTAGGGAAGCTCTGAGCAACAAGGGCTTGAGCGGCTCCCGAGATCAGGCATCCCCGGATTGCTCCCGTGGATGGGCTCAGGGAGTGATCTGTGCCCGATCAAGGTGATCTTATGCCCCTTTTTCGCTGCCTTGCACCCGTGAATGGCCTCATTCGGCCACACCACGCCCCTGATCACGGTGTTGCAAGCAACTGACGACGCGCCAGGAACAGATTCGTCAGTGCTGCCAGCACGTTCACCTTGCAGCGGTTTTTCACCATTCCCCGCAGCCTGGCCTTTTGAAAGCCGAATTGCTGTTTGATCACGCGAAATGGATGCTCACCTTTGGCACGGATGTGGGCCTTGGCTGTCTCCACCAGATCCTGCAGCTTCCCGTCTGGTGTATCGGGCCGTGCTCGGCGCTTGCCGGGACGCGTGGCCACCTGAAACTCCGCTGACCTGCCTGCCATCTCCGGCCTCTTCGCGATTCCCTGGTATCCAGCGTCGGCGTAGACCACCTCCTCCTCCCCGTGCAGCAGCTCAGCTGCTGGGGTGAGGTCATGCGCGTTGGCGGCAGTGGTACCCACTGAGTGGATCAGGCCGGAGTCCTTGTCCACACCCGCTTGGATCGCCCCATCGCCACCATGAGTGGACTTGGAATCCCGCCGCGCATCTGAAGCGTGTCGTCATCACCTTGCGGGGAGAGCCGTTCCCGCACCTGCTGTTCCACTACCGCCTGGCCTGGAGCGGTTGGTCCTACGGCCAGCTGATCCACGGCGGTGAGAGCTTTGTCGCCCTCTCAGAAGGACTGCAGAACGCCCTGGCGGCCTGTGGTGGCGTCACCCGAGAACTGCGCACCGATCGCCTCTCGGCCGCCAGCCGCAACCGTGACGGCAGCTATGCCCTCGACATCACGCCTCGCTACCAGGCCCTCTGCGCCCATTACGGGCTCTCCCCCAGCCGGAACAACCGGGGGGTGGCCCATGAGAACGGCATCGTCGAGGGCCCGCACGGCCATGTGAAACGGCGACTGGAGCAGAAGCTGCTGCTGCGTGGCAGCTGTGATTTCGACGAGCCCGCCGAGTACGGCGAGCTGCTCGCTGAGGTGTTCAGTGCCCTCAATGCCCCGCGCCAGCGGCGTTACGAGCAGGAGCTTGAGCACTTGATGGCTTTGCCGACCTTCCGCTTTGCCGACTATGAGCTGCTCACGGTGCGGGTGCGGAGCACCAGCACGATCGAGGTGCGGCAGGTGATCTACTCGGTGCCGCCCACCCTGATCGGCCGCCAGGTCACGGTGCGGCTGCACCATGACCGGCTGATCGTCTATCTCGGCAGCGACTGGTTCTGCCAGCTGCCCCGTGCCTACGGCACCGGCAGCCATGGCCCGAGGGCCTGGTGCATCGATCTGGAGCACCTGATCGATGGGCTGCGCGCCAAGCCCAGGGCGCTGCTGCATTGCCGCTACCAGCGCCAGCTGTTCCCCGACCAGCACTGGTGGGACTTCTGGCAGCACCTGCTCGCCGGTGGTGACCGTGACGCGGCAGCCCGGCTGATGGTGGAGGCGCTGTATGTGGCGGTGCGGGTGGCCTCCTATGAGCTGGTGCTCGCCTTCCTGCAGCAGGCGCAGCAGCGCCAGAGCCTGTCCCTCTCGCTCCTGCAGCAGCGCTTCCGCGTGCCGCCACGCCGCAGCGCTCTGCCGGATCCCGTCATTCCCCAACACCTGCTGGCCTCCTATGACCACCTTCTCCCCGCTGCCGCGCTCGCAGGCGGTGGAAGCGGCGCTGCCGCTGCTGCTCAAACAGCTCAAGCTGGCGCGCTTCCGCAGCCACTGGCAGCCGCTTGCTCAGCAGGCTGAGGCCGAGGGCTGGAGCCCCGGCCAGTTCCTCTATGCCCTCTGCGAGCAGGAGGTCGACCACCGCCAGATCGCACGGCGCCAGCGGCTGCTGCGCGAGGCCCACCTGCCCTGGCAGAAGGGCCTCGATGGCTTTGATCACCAGCACCTTGAGCCCAAGCACTGGCAGGAGCTGCAGGTGCTCTCCCGCAGCCACACCTGGCTGGTGCAGGCCGAGAACCTGCTGCTGTTCGGCCCCAGCGGCGTGGGCAAGACCCACCTGGCCATCGCCATCACGATGGCGATGATCGCGCAGGACCAGCCCTGCCGCTTCTTCCCGGCCACCGCCCTGGTGCAGTTGCTGCAGAAGGCCAAAGCCAGCCTTGAACTCCCAGCCCCAGGGTCTATTAGAAGTCACCCTGAGGGTCGTTCTTCCGCCGGTTCCCGCCACCCCAGCAGTCTGAGCAGTCCCTTGATGTCGTGAGCCAGGGCGGCGATGCCCTCGGTGATCGACCAGATCCCATCGAGCCGCAGGGCATTGATCGCCAGGCTGCGGAGGGTGGCCAGGATCTGGACGCCGTTGTCCTCCCGGTAGCGGTGGGCGTCTTCCCTTAGCGGCACGTCGCGCACCCAGTGCCAGCTGTTCTCGATTGACCAGCGGTCTCTGACGTGCCGCAACAGGGCCATGGCTCCGGTCCGCAGACTTGAGACGTAGTAACGGGTCTCGTCTGTCGCCTTGCCATCACGGATGCCATGGCTGCGCACGGCGATGATTGTCGCGCTGCCCGGCCACTGCTCCACCACCCACTCCGGCGCAGGCATCGCCCGCAGGGTCCAGGTGATGTCACGGCCCCGTTTCAGCTCCCGTCTGCTGGTGCGCCACGGGATTCGCCGGCCATAGGTGAGCCGGTCTCTGATCAGCCGAAACCCCTTGCGGCGGCTGTGTTTGACGGCGATCAGGAAGTCGGCGCCGCGCTGGGCGAGGTAGAGGAAAAAGGGCGGTTGGCATGCAGCGCGTCGGCCTGCACCAGCACCCCGTCGAGCTCGACGGCCTCCAGCAGCTGGCGCAGCGCCTGGATCTCGCCACTGGCATCGGTGGCGTAGGTGGTCTGGGCGATTGCCACGCCCAGCGATTGGGAGTAGAGGCTCACCTGGGCAATGAACTTCGCTGCGCCGGAGGCGGTTTCATCGATGGAGCCCCGCAGCGTCTTGCCGTCACACACCAGGGTGTCGAGCTCCTCGGCCACGCCCGTCTGGGCCGCCATCCAGTCGCGGAGCAGGGTTTCAAAGCCCGCCACATCCAGCTGGGCCAGCAGCAACCGGAAGGTCGAATCCGACGGCGACTTGCCGAAATCAGTACCCAGCAGTTCGTTGAGCGTCTGGCGATGCCGTTTGGCAAAGCGCTCCATCCCCACCAGCGAGCCCTGGCCGCTGAGGATCGCGAGGATCGCCACCAGCAGCATCCACCACTGGGGGAAGCGGATGCCACGTCGCATGCGGCAGTCCGGCAGCGCCTGGAGAAAACTGATCAGATCGCCTGCTGCAGCAGGCGTGGTGGCGGGCTCAGAGGCCAAGGGTCAAGAGCGGGTCCCGCGCACGACACCGTAGGCGGGAGGCCCCGGCCAGGGCTATTGAGACAGACTTCTAATAGGCCCTGCTCCCAGCCCTGATCCAGAAGCTGGATCGCTACAGCCTGCTGGTGATCGACGACATCAGCTACGTGCGGCGCAGTGAGCTGGAGACCTCGGTGCTGTTCGAGCTGATTTGCCACCGCTACGAGCGCCGCTCCTTGCTGGTGACCTCCAACCAGCCGTTCCGGGAATGGGACGAGATCTTCCCAGCGGCTCCATGACCGTGGCCGCCGTGGACCGGCTGGTGCACCACTGCCACATCGTGGGGATCAAGGGCGAGAGCTACCGGCAGAAGCAAGCGGCTGCAAGAGTTTTCAGCGATGCCGCTGACCCGCCAACGTAGTTGACGCGGACGCCCTGGCCGTCACGATCAACGGCAGCATCCACCCAACGCACCAGAAGCACGACGGCGACACGAAAACTGGTCCACCGGCACGGAGATCGCCACCGGTACCGCAGCCTGATTGGCGCACCGCGACAGCCTGGTCACGATCCTGATCCCAGCTGACGTCTCAGGCCTCAGCAGGGCTCGAAACAACAGCTTCTACCGGTCAACCAGATTGACGCCAGCCATCAACTTGATTGACACGGGACAGAGCCGCAAGGTGGTGGCCTGGGATCTGGCCGAGGTGGAGTCGGCTGAGATCGCGGCGGATCTGGTGCAGCGGGCCTGTCTCAAGGAGCGCTGACGTGACCCCCTTTATCGGTCCAGGGCTTATGAGAGTGGGTGGTTGTGGTCATGCTGCAGCTCCCTGTTGAGCTGCCTCCAGGGGCGTACGCCCCTGGAGGGCCGAGTGCGGCCTGAGTGAGTTGTACTCCCAGCGCCAACGATCGGCCAGGATCTGCGCCTCGGGGGCTGTTGTGAACAGCTCGGTGTTGAGGAACTCATCCCGGAACCGGCCGTTGAACGACTCGGCGAATCCGTTCTCCCACGGGGATCCTGGCTCGATGTAGGCCGTGCTGGTAGTGCTGCTGGCCTCGCACCAGTCCCGTAGGGCCTGGGCAATGAACTCCGGCCCGTTGTCCGATCGGATGTACGCCGGTGCTGGGTAGAGGCTGGTGAGTTCCTCCAGCACGGCCACCACGTCCTTGGCCTTGCAGCGCCTGCCGACCCGGATCGCCAGGCAGAGGCGGCTGTGCTCATCGATCACGTTCAGGAACTTGAGCCTGCGCCCATCAGCGGTGGCGTCGAACTGGAAGTCCATGGCCCACACCTGGTGGGGATGCTCAGCCCGATGACGCCGCACCGAGCCGTCCGCGGGCCGTGCCCGCTTTCGCTTCCTGGGAGTGGGCCGCTGCAGCCCCTCCTCGCGCCAGAGCCGTTGCACCCGTTTGTGGTTCACGGTCCAGCCCTCCCGCCGCAGCAGGCGGTAGGCCATCCGGCGGCCCCAACGGATGTGGTCCGCGGCGATCTCGCGGAGACGCTGCCGGAGCTTGGCCTCCTCGATCGAGACGACCTTGCCGCCATGGCGCTGGGTGCTGCGGTGCTGGCCCACCACTCGGCAGGCCAGGCGTTCAGAGGCCCGGTAACGCTCCTGCAGGACCGTGACGGCCCTGCGGCGACGCTCCGGGCTCAGAAGTTTCCCTCGGCGAGGTCCTTGAGCATGGCCTTCTCCAACTCTGCTTCCGCCAAAAGCTTCTTGAGCCGGGCGTTCTCCTTCTCCAGCTGGGTCAGCCGTCTGGCCTCCTCGGCCTGCATGCCCCCGTACTGCTGCCTCCAGCGGTGGTAGGTCGGTTGCGTGACCTCGATGACGCGGCAGACGTCGGCGACGGTTTTTCCCTGGGCGATCAACTGCTCGGCCGTCTTGAGCTTGCGGATGATCTGCTCGGCTGTGTGCCTGGTGCGTTTCATGGTCGAGTCCCCGGCCCAGTTTGGCCGGCTGAAGACTCTCATTCACCCTGGACCGGTTTCCGGGGTCCACATCAGCGCTACCGCCGGCCCAGCGGCTTTAGCAGCCGCCAGAGCCACCAGCCGCCTCTGATCCTCCACGCCGACAATGGCAATGCCATGCGCGGGGCCACACTGGAATCGCGGCTGGAGGAGATGGGAGTGCTCAGATCCTTCTCCAGGCCAAGGGTCTCAAACGACAACCCCTACTCGGAATCCCTGTTCCGCACGGTCAAGTACCGGCCGGACTACCCCAGCCGTCCGTTCTCCAGCAAGGCGGAGGCCTGCGAATGGGTGGCGGCTTTTGTGGACTGGTACAACCACCAACACCGCCACAGCAGCATCAAATTCGTCACGCCTCACCAACGTCACAGCGGTACCGCCACCGCAATCTGCCGGGAGCGAGCCCATGTCTACGAGAAGGCCCGTCAGGTCCATCCAAGACGCTGGAGCCGAACCACCCGCTGCTGGCGCCAACCCGAAGAAGTGTGGATCAACAAGCCAACAGAGGAGCCCGATCCGATACTCGCGCTACCCTTAATCGAGGCCGCCTGAATGGCAGCCAAGGAGTGACACCTTCCCTGAAAGTCACCGCCTTCGGCGGCTAAGTATATACTTGTGTCTCCTATCATGGGTGGCATTTTCCTTGAAGAGCCAAATGATTATGCACGGTCTTGCCCACTTCAGCAGTCCGATGATCCCCTGCATGGTCCCTAAGGAGGTCCATCAAGGATTGGGCATGCATTAGAAACTTATGAACAGCACAAGCCACGCGCTCTTTGTATTCTATTGCCTTGCATTGACCTTTTTACACATTGACAGTGGCTTGTAGGTAATCTGATGCGGTTGCCCAATGCCTTACTCCCATAGTCGAAAAGCCTCATCCCTGGCGGCAAACCACTCCGTAGCCAGTCTGCCGCCACCAAAGCGGTACTGACGGAACCAGGGTCCCCCCAAGGTCCAGTGAACCAACGCAGGCCCACCTTGCTCGACGGGAGCATCGGCAGCTGCCTGTACATCGATCAGATGATTCCAACGATCGGCTGGCAGCGCGCCGATCTGCCCGCTTTCAAGCCATTCAAATCGATGCAATGCAAGGCCAGTGGCTGTGTTGACATATTCGGGAGTGAGTGCCTGGCAGCGTCCACAATTGAACAACATAAGCGAGCTCCAGTTTTTCTTTTCATACCGCGTCTGAATAGATCCCAGAAACTTTGTCTTCTCCGTAGGTTCGTGGACGTGCTGGACGCACATCAAGGAATACCTGTCGTCGCACAGACCCCACAGTTCGGCAATATCGCCACGGCACAGCATGTCGCAGTCCATAAAAATTGCCCAGCCTTTATAGTCCATCATGTAGGGAACGAGAAATCGGGTGAACGAAAACTCTGTGCTTTGTTTCTGGTTGCGCTCTCGATGGAAGACACCATGTAATTGCCGCATCACGATGGGGGTGATGGCAAGCGGCACGCTGCTGTGCTGGTAGAGACTATCAATTAATACATTCATGGCCACACGCTCATGCGTGTCGTATCCAACGAACACGGGAATCGTAAGGGTCATGGTTAGCTGGGAGGGTTTCAGCCATGGTATCACCCTTGTGCAGCAGCAACACTATATCTCTTGTCCTGGTACGTAGTGAACCGCCTTTCTTCGTGCGATGGCTAAATGCTCCGATGTGTCAACAGATAGAGATTCGCCTTCGACGGGAAAGGTGCCGATTTGGATGCCCGCTTCGAGCAGGCGAAGTTGCTCGAGCATCTCAACTTTCTCCAAAGGTGAATACGGTAGATCTAGCCATCTCTGAAGTACATCGGCCCGGTAGCCATAGATGCCGACATGGCCCCAATAGGAAGTATGTGCATGCCATTCGCTCGGCGGCACTCCACGGACGTGAGGAATCGCCGCTCGCGAGAAATATATGGCATTGCCATTTGCTGATACCAGTGTCTTGACGACATCAGGATCGTGAATCCGCTCAGCAGCCATCCGGTAAACGGGGGTCAATACATCCGGAGTTGGCTGACGGGAGCAAAACTCCATGGTCATTGAATCCACAGCACATGGATCGATAAAGGGTTGGTCTCCTTGTACATTAATGACTAATGTATCGCTGCTGACCCCATCAACCAAGGCAATCAAATGATCGACTACAGAAGCAATCCGCTCGCTGCCTGAGGCGCAATCCGCACTTGTCATGGCAACGCTGCATCCCCATTCTAGAGCTAACTTCTGTAGCTCAATGCTGTCGGTGCAAAGCACTACTGCATCAGGAGTTGAGGCCTTCTGGCAGCGTTCAAGGACGTGTTGAAGCATCGGTTTTCCAGCAATTCTGGCGAGAACTTTGCGGGGTAACCGTGAGGATTCCAAGCGTGCAGGAACTGCAACAACGACCTTCATGGGAGCCAGCACGGTTTTCATTCAGCTTATTGCAGCGGATTCGCACGACCTGACCACGGCCTTTCCACCGGCTCGATCGGTGCCAGGCGCGGATCGAGGATCTTGGGGCCCATGCCCTCGAACTTCACGGCGATTGAGATCTTCTCGCCGCTGCCGAACAGGTGGGTCATGTGCCCCTCCCCGAAGGAGCTGTGGCGCAGCCGATCCACCACCGCCCAGGTTTTGCCACCACCTGGCGGCTCTCCTGGCGATCCACCCGGGTGAGGCGATCCAGCCGCTGTTCGCGGCGGATGGCGGCTCCGCCGCTGCGGGGGATGTCGCCCTGCACCAGCTCCTCGGGCCACTCCGCCAGGAACACTGGCAGCACCGCCGGCTCGCGCATGCCGCCCCAGAGGCGGCGTTCCTCCTCCATCGCCGAGGGATCCTCCATGGAGCGGTAGCTTGGGAACAGGCCCTGCTCCATCCCCACCAGGAACACCACCGGGAACAGAGAATCCGCCCACAATGAAGTCGGCTAGCCAAGGGCTTGACGCGGGACAAGGGCTGGTGAGACGGCAACGGCTGATCAGGCTTTGGGGGCCAGCAGCCGGCGGGCCTGCTCCAGCTGTTCGGGGGTGTCCACCGAAAAGCAGTCCTGCTCCACCACGAAGGTGGCGATCGGCACGCCGGCCTCGATCAGCCGCAGTTGCTCCAGCTTTTCCAGCTCCTCCAATGGCGAAGGCGGCAACGCCCCCCAACCCGCCAGCACATCCGCTCGGTAGCCGTAAAGGCCCACGTGGCCCCAGTAGATGGTGCGGCTGGCCCAGAGCTCGGGCGGCAGGTCGCGCACATGGGGCATGGCACTGCGGGAGAAGGTGATGGCCCGGCCGTCAAAGGCCCGCAGCACCTTCACCACGTTGGGGTCGTGGAGTTTGGCGGCCTCAAGGGGGTACACGGGCGTCAGCACCGGCGGAGCCCCCAGGGCTTGGAAGCGCTCCACCATCGCCTCGATGATGCAGGGATCGAGGAGGGGCTGATCCCCCTGCACATTGATCACCAGGGTTTCGGCGGCGAGGCCGCCACCGGCTTCCACCAGCTCCTTCACCACCGAGGCCAGCCGCTCGCTGCCACTGTTGCAGCGCGGAGAGGTGATCAGGGCCGCAAACCCCCAGGCGGCCGCTGCCTCCCGCACCAGCTCGCTGTCGGTGCACACCACCACGTGGTCCACCCCCCGGGCATGGCTGCAGAGCTCGAGCACGTGGCGCAGCATTGGTCGGCCGGCGATGTCGGCGAGAACCTTGCCCGGCAGCCGAGAGGACTCCAGCCGGGCTGGCACGGCCACCACCACTGGGCAGGGCGTCACAGCGGCCAAGCGGGGCGATCAGCTGGGTGGATCCTAGTGGGGCAAAGAAGCTCTGGCGTCATCAGTTCCGCAGGCTGAATGCGCGTCGGATGATCCAAGTGCCCTCATGGACTGGTCTCAGACACCCAGGTCTTGTTGCGGTGCTTGTCGGTGCTGTGAGGTCGATCCCCGAAAACCGCCGCATCGTCGGCACCTCGATCAGGGCATCCTCCATTACTGGAACGCTGAAGCAGCATCACTGTTAAATCAGGCGGATCCGCAGCATGGTGGGCCGCGGGTACGGAGGCCTTCCGCCCTGCTTGTTCATTTTTGGGCAACAGGGCTTGATCAGCTCAATCAGTGCCTGCCAGGGAACCACCGATTTCAACTCCGCCAGGAAAATATCACGCTTGGTGTGCTTCTTGGCGATCGTCTGCTCGTAATCAGAAAAGCCGAGTTGTTTGGCGCCCATCAATCCAGTCTTGGCTTGCGATCAGTGGGCCATTCTCTCACAGATGGGCTGGATTTCAAATGTCCTCCTAGTGGCACGAGTCCTGGACAAGCTCGATAGTCATGAGCTTAATGCAAGCTACATAAATAGCTGGCTTCTCTTGATGAGCGATAGATAGCCATGACCTCCTAGAGAATCACGTATGCGATCTTCGACATAGTTCTTTGTCGGCTTGTCAAAGGCTGAGTGACTCTCTAATGGAAGCCTCTCCAGAGAGAGCTTTTCTTGGAATCGTACTCTCACTAAGTCGAAGACATCTTTCGATCGAATGAGCTGCTGAAAGCTAAAAGCCGTCACTGTGCATTCGGATTCAAGAAACTGTAGGTATCTCGCGTGGACTGCGCTGGCAAACGCCGATAGATAGGGAGCATGTCTATCAAGCGTAACTTGATTCTGAATGTATGTTTAGATGTTTAGATGTAGCATCTGTTTGATGGCGCGCTGACGAAGACAACGCGCGTACCTGGAGGCAAGTAGTGGGATGGGATCGCGAAAGCAGGCAACGATTCTTGGTTCATGCCTGCCGAGCTCTCCAATAGCCCTAAGCAAAGTCACGAACGGGGGGCAGTCAAGGTAGCAACTGTCTTCGCAATTTAAGGCGCTATTGCTTTCAGCGAGGCCTTCACAGGAGATAAACACTGACCCACTATAAACTATTGAGAACCCATCCAGGTACTGAATAAGAGCTTTATAGGCTTTCTATTTGTGGGTGGCAGAGCGAATTGATGCATTGTAAGCCAGGAGCCTAATCTGCATCAGCACGTTAGAAGACTCCTGCGTCTTCAGCTGTGACATAAACTGAGCTTGCCGGTCAAGAAGAGCAAGCAAGTTTCTCCCGCCCGCCCGGCTTATCTTCATGCCCTGGCCAGGCTTCTTTGTGAACTGGCTAACACCTCTTAGGTGGCTCAGTACATGTTGCTGCAGTGTTGTCGTCGCCGTGCGGGATGTCCCGATATGCAGGTAGAGCACTTTTGCACAGGTATCTGCGCGTGCGGGTCTCTCGCCAGGCATTATAAGCTCTAGTCTAGGGATATATCTTAGCTGAGCTGTCTGGTCCTGTAATGCTTTGGAGGGTATCCCTTCAGGCACGTCCGCTGGAATGCTGGTTGCAGGTGAGGAGGATTTTCATGTCTACCCTGGTACCTGTGCGGACGGCATTCCCTAAATATTCCGTAGCCGCTCACACGGCGATCATCGATCTACCGACGACTCCCGCATTTTCGGGAGAGCCGCCACAGGTGTTGAAGTTGGCTGTGGGGATGTGTATGGAAGGGGTGCCCCGCTGCTAGGTGGGCCACCGATCAGCTGCACTCAAATTCCTGACGGGACACTTCGGAGGACCAGGGGCCACAGTTGAACCAGCGAACCATTGCCACATCCACGTCGGTGAACAGCACAAGGATACCGACGAAGAGAAGCCCCACCGCCGTGCCTGAAAGAAGTTTGCCAACTGTCATGGGACCAGTACTCAGATCAAATCATTATGCACCTGCAACTGATTTCCCTGCGGGCGTTGCGCCAGCACGGACACCCCGCGGCATCTTAAACGTGGTTGCCGAGACCAATCACCAGTCCTGCCAGCCCGCTCACCAGGTGTGTTTCAAAGTGTGTCACAGGCGCTCTGGCCTGAGCTGCCTGCATGGGGTTTGTTTGCAGGGTCTATTAGAAGTCACCCTGAGGGTCGTTCTTCCGCCGGTTCCCGCCACCCCAGCAGTCTGAGCAGTCCCTTGATGTCGTGAGCCAGGGCGGCGATGCCCTCGGTGATCGACCAGATCCCATCGAGCCGCAGGGCATTGATCGCCAGGCTGCGGAGGGTGGCCAGGATCTGGACGCCGTTGTCCTCCCGGTAGCGGTGGGCGTCTTCCCTTAGCGGCACGTCGCGCACCCAGTGCCAGCTGTTCTCGATTGACCAGCGGTCTCTGACGTGCCGCAACAGGGCCATGGCTCCGGTCCGCAGACTTGAGACGTAGTAACGGGTCTCGTCTGTCGCCTTGCCATCACGGATGCCATGGCTGCGCACGGCGATGATTGTCGCGCTGCCCGGCCACTGCTCCACCACCCACTCCGGCGCAGGCATCGCCCGCAGGGTCCAGGTGATGTCACGGCCCCGTTTCAGCTCCCGTCTGCTGGTGCGCCACGGGATTCGCCGGCCATAGGTGAGCCGGTCTCTGATCAGCCGAAACCCCTTGCGGCGGCTGTGTTTGACGGCGATCAGGAAGTCGGCGCCGCGCTGGGCGAGGTAGAGGAAAAAGGGCGGTTGGCATGCAGCGCGTCGGCCTGCACCAGCACCCCGTCGAGCTCGACGGCCTCCAGCAGCTGGCGCAGCGCCTGGATCTCGCCACTGGCATCGGTGGCGTAGGTGGTCTGGGCGATTGCCACGCCCAGCGATTGGGAGTAGAGGCTCACCTGGGCAATGAACTTCGCTGCGCCGGAGGCGGTTTCATCGATGGAGCCCCGCAGCGTCTTGCCGTCACACACCAGGGTGTCGAGCTCCTCGGCCACGCCCGTCTGGGCCGCCATCCAGTCGCGGAGCAGGGTTTCAAAGCCCGCCACATCCAGCTGGGCCAGCAGCAACCGGAAGGTCGAATCCGACGGCGACTTGCCGAAATCAGTACCCAGCAGTTCGTTGAGCGTCTGGCGATGCCGTTTGGCAAAGCGCTCCATCCCCACCAGCGAGCCCTGGCCGCTGAGGATCGCGAGGATCGCCACCAGCAGCATCCACCACTGGGGGAAGCGGATGCCACGTCGCATGCGGCAGTCCGGCAGCGCCTGGAGAAAACTGATCAGATCGCCTGCTGCAGCAGGCGTGGTGGCGGGCTCAGAGGCCAAGGGTCAAGAGCGGGTCCCGCGCACGACACCGTAGGCGGGAGGCCCCGGCCAGGGCTATTGAGACAGACTTCTAATAGGCCCTGGCCAGGAGGTGGCTGCCGCTGCGGCGGGCATCTCGGTGAGCAGTGCTTGATGTGGACCCCGGAAACCGGTCCAGGGTGAATGAGAGTCTTCAGCCGGCCAAACTGGGCCGGGGACTCGACCATGAAACGCACCAGGCACACAGCCGAGCAGATCATCCGCAAGCTCAAGACGGCCGAGCAGTTGATCGCCCAGGGAAAAACCGTCGCCGACGTCTGCCGCGTCATCGAGGTCACGCAACCGACCTACCACCGCTGGAGGCAGCAGTACGGGGGCATGCAGGCCGAGGAGGCCAGACGGCTGACCCAGCTGGAGAAGGAGAACGCCCGGCTCAAGAAGCTTTTGGCGGAAGCAGAGTTGGAGAAGGCCATGCTCAAGGACCTCGCCGAGGGAAACTTCTGAGCCCGGAGCGTCGCCGCAGGGCCGTCACGGTCCTGCAGGAGCGTTACCGGGCCTCTGAACGCCTGGCCTGCCGAGTGGTGGGCCAGCACCGCAGCACCCAGCGCCATGGCGGCAAGGTCGTCTCGATCGAGGAGGCCAAGCTCCGGCAGCGTCTCCGCGAGATCGCCGCGGACCACATCCGTTGGGGCCGCCGGATGGCCTACCGCCTGCTGCGGCGGGAGGGCTGGACCGTGAACCACAAACGGGTGCAACGGCTCTGGCGCGAGGAGGGGCTGCAGCGGCCCACTCCCAGGAAGCGAAAGCGGGCACGGCCCGCGGACGGCTCGGTGCGGCGTCATCGGGCTGAGCATCCCCACCAGGTGTGGGCCATGGACTTCCAGTTCGACGCCACCGCTGATGGGCGCAGGCTCAAGTTCCTGAACGTGATCGATGAGCACAGCCGCCTCTGCCTGGCGATCCGGGTCGGCAGGCGCTGCAAGGCCAAGGACGTGGTGGTGATCGATGAGCACAGCCGCCTCTGCCTGGCGATCCGGGTGGGCAGGCGCTGCAAGGCCAAGGACGTGGTGGCCGTGCTGGAGGAACTCACCAGCCTCTACCCAGCACCGGCGTACATCCGATCGGACAACGGGCCGGAGTTCATTGCCCAGGCCCTACGGGACTGGTGCGAGGCCAGCAGCACTACCAGCACGGCCTACATCGAGCCAGGATCCCCGTGGGAGAACGGATTCGCCGAGTCGTTCAACGGCCGGTTCCGGGATGAGTTCCTCAACACCGAGCTGTTCACAACAGCCCCCGAGGCGCAGATCCTGGCCGATCGTTGGCGCTGGGAGTACAACTCACTCAGGCCGCACTCGGCCCTCCAGGGGCGTACGCCCCTGGAGGCAGCTCAACAGGGAGCTGCAGCATGACCACAACCACCCACTCTCATAAGCCCTGGACCGATAAAGGGGGTCACGTCATGCTCACCGGATCGATCGCGGCCGCCTCCAACCGAAAGCTGCCAAACCACGCGGACGGCGGCGTCCTGATCCATTGGCGGAGGTGTGGGAGCCCTTGCTGCTGCCGCTGCTGGAGCGCCATCCGGCCCTGACACCCACCACCTTGCTGGAGCACCTGCAGGAGCAAAAGCCAGATCAGGACTGGAGTTCACTGAAACGCACCCTGCAGCGGCGGGTGCAGCACTGGAAATCTCTGCATGGCCCGACGCCGGAGGTGATGTTCCCTCTGGCGTATCAGCCCGGAGAGATCGGCTTCTGTGACTTCACCAAGGTCAAGGGGCAGCAGCCTTGCGATTGAGCAGCCGCAGCAGCGATTTGCGGTGATACCCCGTGATCGCCTCCAGCTCGTCCAGCAACTTGCGCTTACCAGCAGTACTCAGGCCCCCGTAGCGCTGGCGGGCACCCTACATCGCGGCCCGTCTGCGCTGCGGATCAGGGCCGACCGCTCCAACCTCACGCCTGTCAGCCGCAGCACCGCTCGGCATGACCGCCACCTTGCGCCAAATGTTGATGCAACAACCTTACGCAAGTAACCTAAGTAACGATGCAATCCACCGGCGGCGGCGGCGACAACCCTTGATCGCAATCAGGAAGTCGGCGCCCTGCTCCGCAAGGAAGAGAAAAGCGGGCGATTCCCGTGCAGGGCTTCCGCCTGCACCAGCACGTCGCTGAGCTCGATCTCGCTGAGAGGCCATTTGAGGTCGGCTGTCTCGCTGCTCTCGTCAGTGGCATAGGTGGTCTGGGCAATCGCCACCCCCAGTTGGGGGGATACAGGCTTACCTGAGTAAAGAACGGCGCTGCGGCACCAGGCGCCTGATCGATCGAGCTGTGCGCTTCTTGCCGTCGCAGAAGAGAGTGTCAACGCCATTCGCCAGGGTGGACTGCCTGCTCCTCCACTGGAGCAGCAGGGTGATCAGATCAACAGCGTGGTCAGGCTGGCCATGACGGGAGAGTCGGGCATGGAAAAAGACAATTCCCGTGGCCCGAATCCCATACCGAAGGAATCAGCCAGGCCAATTTAGCCATGCAGTTAATCGACCCTGTGACCTGAGCAGGTTGCCCAGAGGCGTGACCAACTGGCGGGCTCCCGAGAACACCACCGGGACGAAACAACTGAAATCGGGCATTCCGGGCCGCTGAATCACCGAAATCCGCCCCATACTGCGAATAATCGGCTCGCGGGATGGGAAACCGCAGCCTCTCAGGCGATTATCCCGTAAACTCATAAGGGCTGGTTCAGTTTTTAGGTCCACGTCACGACCACCAAACAAACCCAGGGCCTATTAGAAGTCTGTCTCAATAGCCCTGGCCGGGGCCTCCCGCCTACGGTGTCGTGCGCGGGACCCGCTCTTGACCCTTGGCCTCTGAGCCCGCCACCACGCCTGCTGCAGCAGGCGATCTGATCAGTTTTCTCCAGGCGCTGCCGGACTGCCGCATGCGACGTGGCATCCGCTTCCCCCAGTGGTGGATGCTGCTGGTGGCGATCCTCGCGATCCTCAGCGGCCAGGGCTCGCTGGTGGGGATGGAGCGCTTTGCCAAACGGCATCGCCAGACGCTCAACGAACTGCTGGGTACTGATTTCGGCAAGTCGCCGTCGGATTCGACCTTCCGGTTGCTGCTGGCCCAGCTGGATGTGGCGGGCTTTGAAACCCTGCTCCGCGACTGGATGGCGGCCCAGACGGGCGTGGCCGAGGAGCTCGACACCCTGGTGTGTGACGGCAAGACGCTGCGGGGCTCCATCGATGAAACCGCCTCCGGCGCAGCGAAGTTCATTGCCCAGGTGAGCCTCTACTCCCAATCGCTGGGCGTGGCAATCGCCCAGACCACCTACGCCACCGATGCCAGTGGCGAGATCCAGGCGCTGCGCCAGCTGCTGGAGGCCGTCGAGCTCGACGGGGTGCTGGTGCAGGCCGACGCGCTGCATGCCAACCGCCCTTTTTCCTCTACCTCGCCCAGCGCGGCGCCGACTTCCTGATCGCCGTCAAACACAGCCGCCGCAAGGGGTTTCGGCTGATCAGAGACCGGCTCACCTATGGCCGGCGAATCCCGTGGCGCACCAGCAGACGGGAGCTGAAACGGGGCCGTGACATCACCTGGACCCTGCGGGCGATGCCTGCGCCGGAGTGGGTGGTGGAGCAGTGGCCGGGCAGCGCGACAATCATCGCCGTGCGCAGCCATGGCATCCGTGATGGCAAGGCGACAGACGAGACCCGTTACTACGTCTCAAGTCTGCGGACCGGAGCCATGGCCCTGTTGCGGCACGTCAGAGACCGCTGGTCAATCGAGAACAGCTGGCACTGGGTGCGCGACGTGCCGCTAAGGGAAGACGCCCACCGCTACCGGGAGGACAACGGCGTCCAGATCCTGGCCACCCTCCGCAGCCTGGCGATCAATGCCCTGCGGCTCGATGGGATCTGGTCGATCACCGAGGGCATCGCCGCCCTGGCTCACGACATCAAGGGACTGCTCAGACTGCTGGGGTGGCGGGAACCGGCGGAAGAACGACCCTCAGGGTGACTTCTAATAGACCCTGACCTCCTGGCGGCTGCCGGTTCGTCGTTTGGACATGTACAGCGCAATCTGTTGAGCGGTGAGGGGAGCAGGCATGGCCCGGTGCCCTGCGCATGGCAACCGGATTCAGCGCAGCCCCTCAAGAGCGGTCAACCTGATTGGCGCGACCCCTCAACCAGATTGTCGCCGGATACGGCTCCAAACGTCGACCACCAGATAGAGGTACAGCCACACACCCCGCACCGTGGTCGGCAGGAAGCTGATGTCCCACGACCAGAGCGCATTGGGGCGATCCGCCCGTAGACGCGGCACGGAGCGCGGTTCCTGCGGCAGCCGGGCCCGCCCGCGGCGGTGGCACTGCCCTGCCTGGTGCAACACCCGATAGAAGCTGCTCTCGGAGCCGATATAGAGGCCCTGATCCGCCAGAGCTGGCACGATCTGTCCCGGCGGCAGCGAGGCGTACTCCGGCTGGTTGCAGGTGAGCAGGATCCGCTGGCGCTCCTCCTCGTTCAGGCGGTGAGCGACGTCGCGGAGGCTGCCTTTACGGCGGTCCTCACCGTCCCCATCACCACCAAAGGCCTTCCGCCAGCGTTTGAGGGTGCGCAGGCAGATGCCGATCTCACAGCAGGCACTCACCAGGCCGGCGCCAGCGGCATTGGCCTCGCCGATCAGCTCGATCACCTTCCGCCGGTGCGCGGCGCTGGTCAGCCTTCCTCGTCCTGCGAGCAGAAGGCCTCCCACTATTTTCGCAGCACCAGCAAGGCCGCCGCCTCCGCCAGGGCCTTCTCCTTGCGCTGCAGCTCCTTTTTGAGGGCCTTGATCTCCCGCTGGTCCTGGGCGCGGAGCTTCTCGAGTTCCTTCTGCTCGGCCATCGTCAGCACCGGCTTGGCGTTGGCATCGGTGGCGGCCTGGCGCCAGCGGCTCACCTGCACAGGAAACAGACCCCGCTCCCGGCAGTAGGCGCTGAGCTCAGTGGCGTTCAACCCAGCCGTCTCCAGCACCACCGTGAACTTGTCGGCAGCGCTACCCCCTGCGTCAGGGTCCTTCTCGGATGCCGGCACCACCTCTCCCTGCAACCGCCAGGTCTTCCTCCATTTGTAGAGGGTGATCATGTGGATGCCCAGCTCCTCTGAAATCCGGGCCACGCTCTGCCTGTGCGGCGGGCTCATCCGCCTCCTCACATCAGCCTTGATGGCCTCGCTGTATCGGCGCATTGATCATCTCCTCAAGCCCCCGGGTGTACTGATGAGAGGGGTGACATCTTTCGTGAACCCGGGGGGACTTCGAACGAGCACAACCAATGACTAAGCCGGTATTTCGGCATCTATAAGTGGCGCAGGTGCCACATGATTCTGGCTAGCCTCAAGCCATGGTAGTCGCTTCAATAAATTTCAGTTGGTGTAAATGTTGGCAAAATGAAAACATCGCAAAACCTACTTTTCGCCATTGACAAATGAGCAGCTTATCGACACACAACACTGCACTTGCTGCAAACCAAATTAAGATTCAGCTTCATACTTGTCCACATTTCTAAATCCTTCTCCTTTGAATATGCAGACATCTGCGTCAATTGCAGGATCTAAGCTTGCTATTTTGGAGGACGAGTAGTCCAGCCATCCAATCAACTTATCGACTTGGATATTATGTGTTTTCAGATGGCGAATCAGATCATTTAATGCGAGATAGACGGCTACTTGATCTCCGTAGTAGTATGTGAATAGACGAGTGAAGACTGGATCTGATTTCTTCCCGTGCATATAGAGCACTATTCTCCTAAGCAGGTCTTCTCCAGTCAATGTATGGCGGAGCGCGAGTCCACCCTTAATCACATGAAATGGGATGTCCAACCCTAATCGATTAGCATGCGTATGGGGCTTGATAGATGACAGGTCTGCTGTGCAAGAAAGAGTGCTTGGGAAGTCTGCTCTCGTAATCTTTCCCATGGAGTTGAATGTGGCGATTATTTCCGAATTGGGATACGACTTGCGGAGGCTAGCACCGAAGTCGCTCTTGACAGCAATGTCCAAGTCGGCAGTGATAACATATCGATCTGTCTGATTCCGCCTCTCCCGAAATGAACTTAGCGCCGAAAGAGCGTAGAAGTAGCGCAAGCTTTTTATGTAGTTTATGGAATACTCTCTGCGGGATTGCGGTGTTAATGATGAGAGGATTCTGGAAAGGCGAGGTTGGGTGCAGCAATAAATAAATACACGCTTGCTTCGCGCCTCTTGGTTTAGTTCTTCTAGATAGTCTATCGTGGGAATTTCTGACTCGGGCGAGAAAAGGAAAATTGCCGTAGCAATGGAGCAATCCGTTATAGAATCTAAGTATCTAGGCAGATTTCTCTCCAGAAATCTTCTATCAGCTGCGCATATAATTAAGTCGTTTCCAGCAAGCTCATGAAGTGGAGCAGGCTTGTAGCAAAGCTTTGGAGCTATGGTGCCTTGCACATCCTTTGGAGTGCGCCGCCAGTCGTCAAGAAAAAATGGTTTGTCTTGCATTTGTCCAAAATATCTACAAGTTTAACTTAGCCTTCGCCCGACAGCCCACCCTACACCCTGCTTTAGTCGCTTATTCAAGTGTCACAAAAAGCCCAATCCGCACCAAACTCTATGCTATAAATTAATATTATTCATCAAATAAGCTTGTGAGCTACCGCTACGAATGCCGGAAAATAGATTCTGGGTTATTAGTTTTCTTTGCAACTGAGAATGATTTAGTTTCGGATGCACAATCCAAAGCAGAGGCAAAGTGGAAGTCCAAATATGCTGAACATAGACTGATTTCTGATGGGGTAACACATAATCTCGACATTTCTTTGCAACAACTCGGCATTCTTGATGAAAACCAAAGGCGCAAAATTATTGAAATCCTCACCAACTGCGGAATGATTTACGGACAGCTTAGAAAAAACAAAATTTCTATTAAGCCAATTCAAGGATATTAATTTTTAATTTAGACTATCTGTTCAGCCTGGGCAATTTCTACCATAAAGTGATTCTCGGCTTTCTGTCCTGTCGAGAGCTGTATGGATGCTGCCTGAGTGGGTCTGGTTTTTCTGGACAGGTCCCATCGTTAACCTCTGAGGTGGGGTACTTACTGCCCCTGAGAAGGCTCCCACCAATGAGCAAGAGAAGCACCCATAGCCCCGAGTTCAAGACCAGTGTCGCCATGGTGGAGGCGATCTGTGTCCGCAAGACGATCCAGGATAAGCCCTCCAGCTTTTGTGTCGAAAGATGGATATGCATATATCTTGACGTGCCACTCGTGTGGCTCTGTGAAGGAAGTGCTGCTGGACGCACTGAACGCCACAGAGATACAAAATCTAGGAGTTTGTTGCTGATAGAGCAGGGGGCCACCGTCACGGAGCGGCGTCCCATGGAGTGGTGTAACTCGGGAGGATCAGCACCGGCGTAGCATGAAGAACCGCTGCAAGGTCAACGTGCTGGCTGCACTGACGAATCTGTTCCTTGCGCGTCGTCAGCTGCTTGCGACTCCATGATAAGGGGCGTGGTGTGCCCGAATGAGGCTATTCACGGGTGCAAGGTAGCGACAAGAAGCATAAGATCACCTTGATTGGGTACAGATCAATCTCTGAGAACATCTGGAGGAGCAATCCGGCTATGTCTGATGTAAGGATCCGCTCAAGCCCTTGTTTCTCAGAGCTTCCATAGAACAACCAAGCGCAACGGGGCACCCAAGCAAAACCTCTCATTTTAGGGCACCTCGAAAAATCTATACCGCTCTCTGCCATCCCGTGAAATAGGCAATAGTGGGGTTCCCCCGATTCCGTGGACACTGATCAGGGGTTCGCAGGGGTGAGTGTAGAGGTCGCGATGAACCTCTGCTCACAGTCGATCGGACTGATGTAACCGATCGTTGAATGGCGCCGTTCGCGGTTGTAGTAACCCTCGATCCAGAAGGCCAGATCACGCTGGAGTTGCTGGGGAGAGATCAGCTCCTCTCGATTGTCATCGAGGTCCAACTCCAGCTTGAGGGTGGAGAAGAAGCTCTCCACCACGGCGTTGTCCCAGCAGCATCCTTTGGCGGACATGCTGCAGACGATCTTCTGTTCTCTGAGCAGATCGCGGTAGTCGGTGGCCCGTTACTGCCCTGATCTGTATGGAGGAGCAGCTTCTCGGGCTCCACCTGGCGGTGGCCAAGGGCTCGGTTGAGAGCCTCGATCACCAGAGCGGCATCCATACGGCGATCCAGCTTCCAGCCGACGACCCGGCGGCTGAACAGGTCGATCCACACCGCCAGGTACCGCCAGCCGGCGCTGGTGCGGATGTAGGTGATGTCGCCGGCCCAGCAGCGGTTTGGAGGCGGCGGCGCGAACTCCTGCTGCAGCAGGTTCTCCACCACCCCAGCAGCCCCGCCACTGCCCTTGGAGCCGGGCCGAAATGGCTTGCGCGTCCTGGCCCTGAGATCAGCACGGCGCATGAGCCGGGCGACACGGTGGCGCCCGATCGGATGCCCTGCAGCGCGCAGCTCCTGGTGGATCCGCGGGGATCCGTAGAAACCACGGTGCTCCCGGAACACTGCCTCGATCTCAGCTGTGAGCCGAGCGTTCTCGGCCGCCCGCTTTCCCGGCGCCTCCTGCCGCTGCCGCCAGGCATAGAACCCGCTGCGGGCCACCCCCAGCTGTCGGCACAGCCAGGCCACCGAGTGTCGATCAGCAAGCTCATCGATCAGGCGAAACCTCTCGGCGGCAGCTGCTCCTTGGCAAAGTGCGCTGCCGCCAGCCTGAAAAAATCCTTCTCCCTCCTGAGCTCGCGGTTCTCCTTGCGGAGCCGGTTGAGCTCGGCGCGCTCCTCGCTGGTGAGGAGCCTGCCAGATGTCAACTACGTAGGCGGCTTTGTGCAATTACGTTGGCGGGTTCTTCCCGCCTTCTCCCCCCTGCCATGGCAGGGGGGAGGCGACATGAAAACTGAGCCACCCTCAGTCGAGAAGACGGAGCACGGCTGGGGTTCCTTGATCGGCATCCGGCGGCGTCAATCCGGTTGGCCGGTGCCCCTGCTCAGCCTCTGCCCGATTGCTGCTACGGAGCGCACGAGCCGGTGGACCCCACAGTCCGCCGGCAGCGCGGAGCTCGTCACCGGCAGCTCGCGCCAGGGGTGTGGAGGCAGTTGGCGGGTAATTGACGCCTGGTCCGGACGCCCAGTCAGCCAGCCACAGGTCGGTCTGTGCGTCTTGCCCGCTTGCGGCGGTAGCTCTCTCCATTGATCTGGATGATCGTGCTGTGATCCACCAGCCGGTCCACCGCTGCCACCGTCATGGCGCTGGTCGAGAAGACGTTCTCCCACTCACTGAACGGCTGGTTGCTGGTCACCAGAAATGACCGGCGCTCGTAGCGGTGCATCACCAGCTCAAAGAGCACGGAGGTCTCGGCCTCGTCCTTGCGCACGTAGCCGATGTCGTCGATCACCAGCAGGGCGTAGCGGTCGAGCGAAGCTCGTTGACCACCTCGCCGTGCTGCGTAAGGAGGAGCCCCCGGATGTACTGATCAGATGGGTGACATCTTTCCTGAACCCGGGGGGCTCTTGGCGTCCTGCGTCAGCCGGGCCTCCAGGGCGTGCTGTGCCTGGGCCTTGGCCAGGGCGCTGATCAGCTCCATCGCGCCGACGTACTGGACGCTGTGACCCAGCCGCACCGCCTCCCGGCCCAGCGCCACCGCCAGGTGGGTCTTGCCCACACCCGGTGGGCCCAGCAACAGCAGCGTGTCGCCGTTGGCCACCCAGCGGCAGGTGGCCAGCTCACGGATCTGGGCCGGATCGAGCGACGGCTGCGCATCGAAATCGAACGCCTCCAGCGTCCGCACCTAGGGGAAGCGCGCCAGCCGCAGCGCCATCTCCATCCGCAGTTGGTCCTTGCGGGCGACCTCAGCGGCGCACAGCCAGGCCAGGGCCTCGCGCAGGTTCATCTCCCGCCTTGCCGCCTCCTCCAGCAGCGCATCCAGTCGATCGCGGATCGCCGGCAGCCGCAGGCGGGTGAGCATCGCCTCCAGCTCCTCGGTCGGCACCGGTGGCGTTGCCGGCGTGGATCGGTTTCGTGGGTTGGCGCTCATGCCGCCACCTCCCCGATCACCTCGGCATAGACGGCCAGAGGCCGCGCCAGCTCCGAACTGCGGACCGTGCGCCGCTCTCGCTCCCGATCACGGGTCGCGCTGGCTTCCTGCAGCGATACCGCCGCCTCGCGCCGCTGCCGTTGCGGCACCAGTCCCGCCCAGTGCGCCTCGATCACCTGGCGCCCTCGGCTGCCAGGCCGCAGCCGCCTGTGCTCGGCCACGATCCGGCCGCCGTGGCGGATCAGCAGGTGCTGATCCCGCACCAGCACGCTCACCCGCTGACGGATCAGCGACTGGGGCGCCGAGTACCAGTTCGCCTCCACCTCCACACAGCAGTCGCTGTGGACGATCCGCACCAGTTCCCGCTCGGCGAGGAACGACGGCTTGGCCTCCAGCGGCTGCAGCGCCTGGGCTTCCTCTCGCCGAAACCGCACCAGCGGCGCCTCGCCGGTGGTGCCGTGGATCCGCACGTCGGCCACCTCACGGGTCCAGCGCACCAGGTGAGCCTCCAGCGCCTCCCAGCTGCCGAACTCCCGGCCGGCCATCGCGTTCTTCTTGACGTACGCCACGCCCCGTTCATCCTTGCCTTTGGTCCGCGCCCGGTAGGGCCGGCAGGCACGGGGCTTGAAATCCCAGTACCGGGCGAAATCGTCCAGGCGCTGCGCGAATACCAGGATCTCCCGCTCCGGATCGTGCTGGCTCACCAACGCCCTCGCGTTATCCACCAGCACCTCCTTGGGCACCCCACCCCAGTGGCGGAACCCCTCCTCCATCGCCTGGAGCCAGTGGTCCTGCTTCTCGCTGCGGAACGCCCGCACCAGCAGCCGGCGGGAGTACCCCAACGTCAGCACCGCCAGGTGCACCCGCACCCGCTCCCCGCCAATCCGCACCACGCATTGGCCAAAGTCCGCCTGCAGTTGCCGGCCCGGTGGGGTCTCAAAACGGACTGTGGCCAGGGCCGCGTTGCGCAGCTCCTGACGCCACGGCTCCACGGCACGCTCCACCGTCCGCAGGCTCACCGCGATCCCCTTCTCGCTGGCCAGCTCCTGGCGCACCACGTCGGCATTACCGCGGTGGGCCAGAAACCGCTCCTTGAGCCAGGCCCGCTGGCCATCGAGCAGGGAGTTGCGACTGGGCTTTCCGTAGGGCTGCCAGCCGCCCTGCCGCAGGTACTTCCGCACCGTCTCCGGCGAGCAGCCCAGTTCCCTGGCAATCCGCCGCCGGCCCCAGCCCACTGCCGCCAACCGCTGCATCGCCTCCACGTCCTGAGGGGTCTGCACCGCCGTCTCCACAGACATCGGCTCCAGAGATGCCGCCCTGGCCGGCATCGGGACAGATGGGGAGTCGTGCTCCACGGGGTGGACCAGTTTTCGTGTCGCCGCAGGACCAGTGTTCGCTGTCGCCTGACAGCAGGAGCAGGGGCGTCATCTTTCCTGGCAGTCACCGTCTCTGCTCTTGCATTCACCCTTGTGATGTCTTTTTCGGTGTCCACGAAACCGGGGGATCTCCAGTTGCTGTTTCCAACATTTGCACATGCAGAGCTACTAGCATTGCTATGGTGATCGTATCCTTGAAGTGAGTTACGCCGACTTCTACGACCACACCTTCGCCGCTGCAGCAACGCTGACCTGAGAGCTGCACCCTGTAGCAGGCTTCATCCAACTCTCGGTGGATGCTACTCGTCGCAGGCGATGGTGGCCTTGCGAATTCCGTATTTCAGAGCTCTGGGAGTTTTGCAAACCTCTCGACAACCTGCATGGATGCATTCTTGGGCCTCCAAAAGCCATGATCATATGCCATTCTAACCGGTATATCTTTATTCATATCCACAAGACTGGAGGGTCAAGTGTCGAAATCGCACTGGAGCGCTCTCTTCAATGGCAAGATGTCATGTTGGGTTCCACGTCCTTTGGTGAACAGGCCAACCGCCATTTCTCCCAGCGCTTTGGAATCACGAAGCACAGCTCAATCTCAGATATCTACGCCTTACGGGCCAGCACAAACCTGCGTACCTATCAGGTGCTGAGCGTGGTCCGCCACCCTCTTCATCGTGCCGTCTCACTGTTCAACTTCATGGCTGGCATTATCGAGCAAATCGGCTTGATCACCAAGCTCACCCCATCAGAGCTCAGGCAGCGACGTGCCAGCCTCAGTGCTGATCATCGCCAGCTGAGCTGGCCTTCTTCGATTGCCTACCTGGAATCAGAGGGCAACTTCGACGCATTTGTGCATAATCCCAACCTGGACAGAGCACGAGCATTTTGCAGCCAATACTCCCAGCTCAGCATCAACGAGAAGCTCGTCGACAAACTCACTGTGCTGCGTACGGAGGAGTTGGCTGGTGATAGAGCCAAGGCCTGCCTCGAGGCCTTCACGGGTGCCTCTACACCCATACCCCATGCCAATAGGAGCAACAAGATCATGCTGAAGCCAGACATCGTGAGCAACAAGGCCAGAATCGCGCTGGAATCTCGTTTTCTTGTTGATTACAACACTTTTGGATATGCGTAGGGGCAGGAAGCTCGATCTCAGCCCCGGTCGGGCAGATCCGGGGTCTGGTGCAGTAGGCGGTTGAGCCGCAGCCGATCGGCGTTGAGCGGATCGGGGGCCAGCTCTCCAGCCACCTCGCGGAACTTCTGCTCCACCTCATCCGGCATGCGCACATCGAAGATGCGCTCCATCAGCGCCTCGATCGAGAACAGGTGGGCGTTGATGTTCTCCAGGTCCGCCAGGGCCTGCTGGAAGGCATCCGGCTCCGGGGCCTGCTCAGGCGCCACGGCAGCCCCGCCGCTGTCTGAGGGGGGAGGGGTGGCGGCAGCCGGGGCCGCCTCCTCAGCGGCATCGGCCTGTTTCTGCAATTCATCCATCACCCGGCCAGCCAGCGTCCGGAAGGACTGCAGGGCAGCCCAGTTGAGCTCCTGCTGCTGGCGCAGGGTGGGGTTTTCGCGGATCAATCGGTCATGTTCCCGATAGAACCGCTGGCAATCAGGGCACTGGCAGGGCTCTTCGGGCACCGCGCTCCCCAGGGAAGTCAATGCCCATCATGGCACCGAGGGCCAGGGTCAGCCGCTTTGAGGGTTCAGGCGGCCAGGCCGTCTCCCTGGCTGCAGTCGCCGGCTCCAGCGTCGTCGTCACTGTCGTCCTCGCTGTCGTCGCAGGCTGAGGGGATCGGGATCTCAATGGTGCTCACCACCTGAATCACATCTCTCAGCCGCATCGAATCGGCAAACCAGCCCATGGCCTGCTCGGTATCGCCGCGTTGCTCGGCGTCCCCGGCCTGCTCCTCGTGGGCCTGGGCCAGCAGCGCCAGCCAGCAGAGGCAGCGGGCCTGCATCACCGAGAGATCCAGTTCGTCGAGATGCCCGTCGGCGATGCGCTCACTTTCCTGCTGCACCAACAGGCGCAGGCGCAGATCATGCAGTTGCGTCATGGAGGTCCCGACGTTGGCCCCACGCTAGCGGCAGTGGTGGAAATCAACAGGCCACCATAGGTAGCGTCAGCTACGACAAGTCCCATTCGCGGCCGTTGCTTGACATCTGGGGACGCTCTGCACAGGGTTGAAGTTGACAGCCCCGATCCCCCTCCTCAGAGTGCCGATGACCGATCCGATCAAGGCTCTGGTGGGGCCGCAGATGCTGGGCCTGGTGGGCAACCTGCTCGGGGCCCTCGGCATCCTGGTGCTGGGCTACGTGGTGGCCGCCCTGCTGGCCCGGGGTGTGCGGCGATTGCTGCGCCGCACGGGGCTCGACCGTCGCATCAGCGGTGCCGTGGGCGCTGGCAGCTCCGGCTCGATGCCCCAGCTCGACCGACTGCTCTCCGGGGTGGTGTTCTGGGTGGTGATGGTGCTGTCGATCGTGGCGGCCCTGAACGTGCTGCAGCTCACCACCGTTTCGGAGCCGCTCAACCAGTTCCTCAATCAGATCTTTGCCTTCCTGCCCCAGCTGGGAGCGGCCGCCGTGCTGGCGGCGGTGGGCTGGCTGCTGGCCTCCCTGGCCCGCGCTGCCCTGCGGCGCGTGACCCAGGGCCTCAGCCCCTCCCCCGAGCCGGAGAGTGGGCCTCTGGCTGCTGCCGCTGCAGCCCCGGAGGCCGCTGCCGATGCCGCCCCCGACACCACGACTGCCGAGGCCGCTCAGCCGGTTGCCCTGGTCGGCCAGGTGGGTCACACCCTGGCCGAGGTTGTGTACTGGCTGGTGCTGCTGTTCTTCCTGCCGCTGATCCTCAACGCCCTCAACCTGGGCTCCCAGGTCACCCCCGTGGTGAACCTGTTCGACAGCTTCCTGGGTGCCCTGCCCCAGATCGCCAAGGCCGCCGCGATTGCGGCCGTGGGCTGGTTCCTGGCCCGCACGGTGCGCCTGCTGGTGGCCAACCTGCTCGCCTCCAGCGGCATCGACCAGGTGGGTGCCGGCTTCGGCCTTGATCCCAAGCAGGGAGGCCGCAAGCTCTCCTGGCTGGTGGGCACCGTGGTGTATGTGCTGATCCTGATTCCCACTGCCACCGCCGCCCTCGACGCCCTGGCCATCCCGGCGATCTCCACGCCGGCCACGGCGATGCTGAACAGCATCCTCTCGGCCCTGCCCCTGATCTTCACCGCTGCACTGGTGCTGGCCCTGGGCGTGGTGGCGGGCCGCTTCATCGGCCAGCTGGTGAGTCGGCTGCTGGCGGGGGTGGGTTTCGACCGCCTCTACACCTGGATGGGGCTGGAGGGGCTCAACCGCGACGGCGACAACCCCATCGGCCGGCGTCCCTCGGAGCTGCTGGGAGTGGTGGCCCAGGTGGGCGTGGTGCTGTTCGCGGCCGTGGCCGCCACCGATGTGCTCAACCTGCCAGGCCTGGCCGTGGTTGTGGAGGGTCTGCTGCTGCTGTTCGGCCAGATTCTCTCGGGCCTGGTGGTGTTCGCCGTGGGCCTCTACCTGGCTCAGTTGGCCCACCACCTGGTGAGCGGCTCCAGCGGGCACCAGGCCCCTCTGCTGGGCCAGATCTCCCGGGTGGCCATCATCGGCTTCAGCGGCGCCATGGCGCTGCAGCAGATCGGCGTGGCCCCAAACATCGTGGGCCTGGCCTTCGGCCTGGTGCTCGGGTCGCTGGCCGTGGCTGCCGCCGTGGCCTTCGGCCTGGGTGGTCGCGAGGTGGCGGCCGAGCAGCTGCGCGAGTGGGTGGGCAGCCTCAAGCGCCGCTGAGGCCACTGCCAAGGGTGGTGCTCGAGGCTTCACCGCGTGGGCCATACGGGGCTGGCGGGACTCGAACCCACGACCTACGGTTTAGGAAACCGTCGCTCTATCCGGCTGAGCTACAGCCCCCTGCCACGCCATTATGCGACCGGCACCCCACCGGGTCCGCAGCCCTGGCCGCCGGACCGAAAGGCATCATGGGGGGTGAAAGCAGGCGAGGTGATCGCGATCGGGGGGCAGCGGTCTTCGGGCCGCCGGTCCGCCCGGTTGAGGAAAGTCCGGGCTCCCCAATGGCCAGGCTTGCTGGGTAACGCCCAGTGCGGGTGACCGCGAGGAGAGTGCCACAGAAAAACACCGCCGATGGCCGGGGCTTGTCCCCGCGCACAGGCAAGGGTGCAAAGGTGCGGTAAGAGCGCACCAGCAGCATCGAGAGGTGCTGGCTCGGTAAACCCCGGCCGGGAGCAAGGCCCAGGGACAACGGTTGGCCATGACACCCGTCCCGCCACAAGTGCGCCGCTCGAGGCCGTCGGAGACGGCGGTCCCAGACAGATGATCGCCCCGGAGCGAGGGTTCGCCCGGCTCCGGAACAGAACCCGGCTTACGCCCTGCTTTCACCCCTTCGGCTGGCCTGCGCCGCCCCGCCCCATCCCGTTGCCGTGACCCCCGACCGCCGCCGTCAACTGGTGACCTTCCTGGCCGCCCTTGGCCTCGATCCTGACGGCCCCGGCGGCCCCGGATCGACGGCGGAGGCCCTGGCCCCGGTGGATGAGGCCCTCACCCACACCTCCGCCCGCCTGCCCCGCAACCACGAGCAGCTGGAGTTCCTCGGCGACGCCGTGCTGCGGCTGGCGGCCTCCGAATACCTGCGTCAGCACCACCACGGCCTCAGCGTGGGCCGCCATGCCGCCCTGCGCAGCCAGCTGGTGAGTGACCGCTGGCTGGCGGAACTGGGCCAGGAGTGTGGCGTGGCCAGCGTGGCCCTGATCGGTCCGATGGCCCAGGGCGACCGCGCCGGCGAGGCCACCGTGCGGGCGGAGCTGTGCGAGGCCCTGATCGGTGGCCTGTATCAGGCCTGGGGCTCCCTGCAGCCCGTGCACCGCTGGCTCACCCCCAATTGGCAGCGCAGCAGCGCGGCCCTGCTGGCCGATCCCGACCGCCACAACTGGAAGTCGGCGCTGCAGGAGTGGACCCAGGGCCAGGGCCTGGGGCTGCCGCGCTACAGCTGCCGCGAGGCGAGCCCGACCCACGGGGATCCCCGGAGGTTTCACTGCCGCGTGAGCTTTGAGGCGAGCGGGCCGGAACCGGCCGAGGGCTGGGGTGGGTCGCGCCGGGCCGCTGAGCAGGACGCGGCCCGGTTGGCCCTCGCCCGCCTCAGAGCTGCTCGAGGGTGAGCAGGGGCACCGTGACCAGCTTGTCCCAGTTGCCGCCCTCGAACAGCACGGCGGCCCGGTTGCCGCTGATCCGCTGCACGAACCCCTTGTAGCCGTTGTAGATCGAGCGCCCGTCACGCACCACCACGGTGCTGCCCGGCAGGATCGGAAGGTCAGTCATGGTGGAAAACCGGCGTGGGGCCATTATCGGCTGTAAGCGCCAGCGATGACTGCGATCGACGAGCCCCAGCGATGACGGAAACCGAAGAACTGCTGGTGGTGGGCCGCTTGGTGGCGGCCCAGGGGCTGAAGGGGGAGGTGCGGGTGCTGCCCATGAGCGACTTCCCCGAGCGCTTCACCCGGCCCGGCCGCCGCTGGCTGCAGCGGCGCGGCCAGGCGGCCCGCCCCCTGGAGCTGCTCTCTGGAAGGCCCCTGCCAGGTAAGGAGCTGTTTGTGCTGCGCTTGGCCGGGGTCGACAGCCGCGAGGCGGCCGAGGCCGTGGTGGGCGAAGAGCTGCTGGTGCCCGCCAGCGACCGTCCCAGGCTGGGCCCCGGCGAGTTCTACCTGATGGATCTGGTGGGCCTCGAGGTGCGCCTGCTCGAGGGCGGCGTTGAGGGCGTTGCTGAGAGCGGCAACGGGGCGGGTGTGGTGCTGGGCACGGTCACCAACCTGATCCACGCGGGTAACGACCTGCTGGAAGTGGCCCGCAGCGACGGCCGCCGGCTGCTGATCCCCTTCGTGCGGGCGATCGTGCCGGAGGTGAGGCTGGCGGAGGGCTGGATCGGCATCACCCCTCCTCCCGGTCTGCTTGACCTCTGAAACCTGGCGGGCTGGCCTTGAATGGCGGCACGGCACGACAGCGATGAGCAGCACTCCCAACCTGGTTCCCGTGATCCTCTGCGGGGGCACCGGCACCCGTCTCTGGCCCCTCTCGCGGGCCAGCTACCCGAAGCAGTACTGGGCCCTGGGCGGCAGTGGGGAGGAAACCCTGCTGCAGCAGACCCACCAGCGGCTCGCGGGCCTGCCGGGGCTGGCGCCGCCGCTGCTGATCTGCAACGAAGACCACCGCTTCATCGTGGCTGAGCAGATGCGGCAGATCGAGGTGGAGCCCGGTGGCATCCTGCTGGAGCCGATCGGCCGCAACACCGCCCCCGCCGTGGCGGTGGCCGCCCTGCACGCCACGGCTCGCGGCGACGACCCCCTGCTGCTGGTGCTGGCAGCCGACCACGTGGTGCGCGACACCGCCGCCTTCAGCCGCACGGTGGAGGCCGGCCTGGGGGCCGCCATGGCGGGCCAGCTGGTGACCTTCGGCATCGTGCCCACGGCGCCTGAAACCGGCTACGGCTACATCGAGGCCGCCGAACCCCTGCCCACCGCTGGTGCCGCTGACCCCCAGCCGGTGCCGATCGCCCGCTTCGTGGAAAAACCTGACGCCGCCACGGCGGAGCGCTTCCTGGCCTCCGGGCGCTTCACCTGGAACAGCGGCATGTTCCTGTTCCGCGCCAGCGCTGTTCTGGCGGAACTGGAGCGCCTGGCCCCCGAGGTGGTGAGCGCCTGCCGCGCCGCCCTGGAGCACGACTCCGCCGACCTCGATTTCCTGCGGCTGGAACGGGAGGCCTTTGCCGGCTGCCCGGGGGTGGCCATCGACGTGGCGGTGATGGAGAAGACGGAGCTGGGCTGTGTGCTGCCCCTCCAGGCCGGCTGGAGTGATGTGGGCAGCTGGAGTGCCCTGTGGGAAACCGCCGACCAGGACGGCGCCGGCAACGTGCTGCGGGGCCGGGTGATCAGCGAGGCCAGCCGCAACTGCTACCTGCGCAGCGAGCACCGGCTGGTGGTGGGCCTGGGGGTGGAAGACCTGGTGGTGGTCGAGACCGACGACGTGGTGCTGGTGGCCCACCGCGACAAGGCCCAGGACGTCAAGACGGTGGTGGGACTCCTGGAGCGGGCCGGCGCCCCCGAGAGCAGGGCGCACCGCAAGATCTACCGCCCCTGGGGCTCCTACGACGGCGTGGTGGAGGGCGAGCGCTGGCAGGTGAAGAAGATCATGGTCAATCCCGGCGCCAGCCTCTCGCTGCAGATGCACCACCACCGGGCCGAGCACTGGGTGGTGGTGAAGGGCACCGCGGTGGTGGAGAAGGACGGCCAGCAGGAGCTGGTGGGCGAGAACCAGAGCACCTACATCCCGCTGGGGTCCCGGCACCGGCTCAGCAACCCGGGCAAGATCCCCGTGGAGCTGATCGAGGTGCAGAGCGGCGCCTATCTCGGCGAAGACGACATCGTGCGCTTCGAAGATCGCTACGGGCGCAGCGATGCCGTGCTGAAGGGCGCCTGATCCCTCAGGAGCAGCTGATCCCTCACTCCACCGTGACGCTCTTGGCCAGGTTGCGGGGCTGATCCACATCCAGGCCCCGATGGGCAGCGATGTGATAGCTCAGCAGCTGCATCGGAATCACGGTGAGCAGGGGGCTGAGCAGCTCCGACACCTCGGGGAGCGGCAGCAGCACATCGAACAGGTCGGTGTCGGGCCCCTGGGGCGCCACCCCGATCAACTGGGCATCGCGGGCCTTGGCCTCCTGGGCATTGCTGAGCACCTTCTCGAACACCGGGCCCGGCATCGCGATCGACACCACCGGCACCCGCGAATCGAGCAGGGCGATCGGGCCATGCTTCATCTCTCCGGCCGGGTAGCCCTCAGCATGGATGTAGCTGATCTCCTTGAGCTTGAGGGCACCCTCCAGGGCGATCGGGAAGTTGATGCCCCTGCCCAGGAAGATCACGTCCTGGGTGTCGGCAAACAGATGGGCCAGGGCCTCGCAGCGCTGGTCGTGGTCGTCCACCAGCTGGCGCAGCAGCAGCGGCAGCTGGCGCAGCTGGCCCACCAGCTGGCGCAACTGCTCGGGCTCCCCCACCCCCGGGGCGCCCCCCTGGCGCTCGGCGAAGGCCAGAGCCAGGCCGTAGAAGGCCAGCAGCTGGCCCAGGAAGGTCTTGGTGGCGGCCACGCCCACCTCGATGCCGGCGCCGATGTCGAGCAGGTGGGGCACCATGCGGGCCAGGGAACTCTCCGGCCGGTTGGTGATCCCCAGCAGCCGGGCCGCGTAGGCCGGATCGGCCACCTGCTGGCGGCGGTCGCGCTCCATGGCCAGGGCCGCGAGCGTGTCGGCGGTCTCGCCCGACTGGGTCACCCCGATCGTGAGGGTGTGGCGGCTGAGCGGCGGCGGCGCGTAGCGGAACTCGCTGGCATAGAACACGCTGGTGGGGATGCCGGCCAGCTGCTCCAGCAGGTAGGCGCCCACCTGGGCCGCGTGGCGGCTGGTGCCGCAGGCCAGGATCTGGATCCGCTCCACCCCCTCGTAGAGACCCTCGTCGAGGGCCAGGGCCACGAGCCGCGCTCCCCCCTCGGGGGGCAGATGGCGTGCCACCCAGAGGGCGGCGGTTTCGGGCTGCTCATGGATCTCCTTGAGCATGAAGTGGCGGAAGCTGCGCTTGTCCGCCACGTGCTGGGTGCCGCTCAGCAGGCTGGGAGCCCGCTGCACCCGCTGGCCCTCGGCGTTGTACAGCTCGATGCCGAGGGGGGTGAGCAGGGCCACCTCGCCGTCTTCCATCGGCAGGATGGTGCGGGTGAAGCCCGCCAGGGCGGGGGTGTCGCTGGCGCAGAGGAATTCCCCCTCGCCAAGGCCGATCAGCAGAGGGGCGGCGCGGCGGGCCACCACCAGGGCGCCGGGCACCCGGCCCCACACCACCGCGAGGGCGTAGGCCCCCGCCAGCAGCGGCAGCACCTCCTGCACCGCCTGCAGCAACAGCGCCGGCCCCGCCTCAGTGCCCTCGGCCAGCAGCTGGTCGAGCCGCCGCGCCAGCAGGTGGGGAATCACCTCGGTGTCGGTGTCGGAGCGGAACACCACCCCCTCCTGCTGCAGCCCTTCGCGCAGGCTGCGGTGGTTCTCGATGATGCCGTTCTGTACCACCGCCAGCTCGCCGCGGCCGTCGAGGTGGGGATGGGCGTTGCGTTCCTCGGGCTTGCCGTGGGTGGCCCAGCGGGTGTGGCCGATGCCGCAGTGGCCCGGAGCGCCCTCCTGCTCAAAGCGACCCGTGAGGTTCACGAGCTTGCCCTCCGCCCGCAGACAGTGGAGCTCCCCTGCCGGACCGTCGCCGAGCAGCTCGACCGTGGCGATGCCGGCGGAGTCGTAGCCGCGGTATTCCAGCTGGCGCAGCCCTTCCAGCAGCTGGGGAGCCGCCTCCCGGGAACCGATCAGGGCAACGATGCCGCACATAGGCCAGGGATCACAAAAAAAGCCCGGCGCGGGCCGGGCATGAGCTTATGGGAGCTGCAGGGAAGGCCCAGGCCGGCTGGGCGGCCGCTGAGAACTCAGTAGGCGAGGCCCATGGAGCGGGTGGTCTCGTCGCCCAGATAGACGCGGATCGAGAGGAAGTCGGTGGGGCAGGCGGTTTCGCAGCGCTTGCAGCCCACGCAGTCTTCGGTGCGGGGGGAGGAGGCGATCTGGGAGGCCTTGCAGCCGTCCCAGGGCACCATCTCGAGAACGTCGAGGGGGCAGGCACGGACGCACTGGGTGCAGCCGATGCAGGTGTCGTAGATCTTGACGGCGTGGGACATCTGGACTCCGGTGTGCTGAGACTCGGCGTGTGGCAAAGGTACCGAAGCTGTTCGGGTCCGATCGCCCCCGACGCCGCGGCCGTCATCCTTGTTCATAAGTCTGCCCTCACTGGCGCCTGAGCGGCCCCTGAGGAGCCCCAGGCGGGACGACCCGTAGAGTGCCTCGACCAACAAAGCGGCCATGTCCCAGGAAGCGATCTTCGAGAAAGTGCGCTCCATCGTTGCTGAACAGCTCAGCGTCGACACCGCAGAAGTGAAGTCTGAGTCCAACTTCCAGAACGATCTCGGGGCCGACTCCCTCGACACCGTTGAGCTGGTGATGGCGCTGGAGGAGGCCTTCGACATCGAGATTCCCGATGAGGCGGCTGAGGGCATCGCCACCGTGGGGGATGCCGTCACCTACATCCAGGACAAGCAGGCCTGAACCGCTCCATGGTCCAAGGTCTCCAGCGGGTCGTCATCACCGGCCTCGGCGCGGTCACACCGATCGGCAATGACGTCTCCAGTTACTGGGATGGCTTGAGCAGCGGCCGCAACGGCGTGGCGGGGATCACCCTGTTCGACGCCAGCCGCCATGCCTGTCGCTTCGCCGCTGAGGTGAAGCAGTTCGACCCCAGCGGCTGGCTCGAGCCGAAGGAGTCGAAGCGCTGGGACCGCTTCTGCCAGTTCGCGGTGGTGGCGGCCAAGCAGGCCGTGGCCGATGCCGGCCTCACGATCGACGCCAGCAACGACGAGCGGGTGGGAACGGCGATCGGCTCCGGCGTGGGCGGATTACTGATGATGGAGAGCCAGGCCCACGTGCTGGCCGATCGCGGCCCCGACCGGGTGAGCCCGTTCTGCGTGCCGATGATGATCCCGAACATGGCCACGGGGCTCACGGCGATCGCCCTCGGTGCCAAGGGACCCAGCTCCGCCGTGGCCACGGCCTGTGCGGCGGGCTCCAATGCCATCGGCGATGCCTACCGCCTGATCCAGCTGGGCCTGGCCGATGCCATGGTGTGCGGCGGTGCCGAGTCGGCGATCACGCCCCTGGGCCTGGCGGGCTTCGCCAGTGCCAAGGCCCTCTCCTTCCGCAACGACGATCCGGCCACGGCGAGTCGCCCCTTTGATGCCGAGCGCAACGGCTTCGTGATCGGCGAGGGCGCCGGCGTGCTGGTGCTCGAGAGCCTGGACCATGCCGAGGCCCGTGGCGCCACCATCCTGGGCGAGGTGGTGGGCTACGGCATGAGCTGCGATGCCCACCACATCACCTCCCCTGCCCCCGGCGGCCGCGGGGGGGCCCAGGCGATGCGGCTCGCCCTGCGGGACGCCCAGCTGGAGCCGGAGGCGGTGGACTATGTGAATGCCCATGGCACCAGCACCCAGGCCAACGACAGCAATGAGACCGCCGCCATCAGGAGTGCCCTGGGCGAGCGGGCCGGCCAGATTCCGGTGAGCTCCACCAAGTCGATGACCGGCCATCTGCTGGGCGGCAGCGGCGGCATCGAGGCCGTTGCCGCCGTGCTCGCCATGAAGCATGGCCTGGTGCCGCCTACGATCAATTACCTCAATCCGGATCCGGCCTGTGATCTGGATGTCGTGCCCAACCAGGCCCGTGAACGGAAACTCAACGTGGTGCTCTCCAACTCCTTCGGATTCGGTGGCCACAACGTCTGCCTGGCCTTCCGGCGTCTGAGCTGATGGTCCGTTAGCCCCACCGCCCGGCATTGCCTGTTGCGTCGAGCCTGATCACCCTTACCCCCTAGCTCCCTCCCGATGGTCGCCACCCCCACCACCTCCACCGCCTCCGCCAGCCAGCTGGAAACGCTCTGCATCAACAGCATCCGCTTCCTGGCTGTCGACGCCATCAACAAGTCGAACTCCGGTCACCCCGGCCTGCCCATGGGCTGCGCTCCCATGGCCTATGCCCTGTGGGACCAGACCCTCAAGCACAACCCCAAGAACCCCAAGTGGTTCAACCGCGACCGCTTCGTGCTCTCCGCCGGCCACGGCTGCATGCTGCTCTATGCGCTGCTGCACCTCACCGGCTACGACTCGGTGGGCCTGGACGACCTCAAGCAGTTTCGCCAGTGGGGTTCCAAGACCCCGGGCCACCCGGAAACCTTCGAGACCGCCGGCGTCGAGGTGACCACCGGCCCCCTCGGCCAGGGGATCGCCAACGCCGTGGGCCTGGCCATGGCCGAGGCCCATCTCGCGGCCAAGTTCAATCGCCCCGGCTGCGACCTGATCGATCACCACACCTACGTGATCATGGGCGACGGCTGCCACCAGGAGGGCGTGAGCAGTGAAGCCGCCTCCCTGGCCGGCCACCTGGGCCTGGGCAAGCTGATCGCCCTCTACGACGACAACCACATCACCATCGACGGCAACACCCAGGTGTCGTTCACGGAGGATGTGCTCAAGCGCTACGAGGCCTACGGCTGGCACACCATCCACGTGGCTGACGGCAACACGGACGTGGCCGGCATTGCCCGGGCCATCGCCGAGGCCAAGGCCGTCACCGACAAGCCCTCGCTGATCAAGGTGACCACCACGATCGGCTACGGCTCCCCCAACAAGGCCAACACCGCCGGGGTGCACGGCGCCGCCCTGGGCGCCGATGAGGCCGAGCTCACCCGCAATAATCTGGGCTGGACCTACGGCGCCTTTGAGGTGCCCCAGGAGTCCTACGACCACTGGCGCCAGGCGATCAGCCGCGGTGCCGCCGCCGAGTCCGCCTGGAACGAAACCCTGGCCACCTACCGCAGCACCTACCCCGCCGAGGCCGCCCAGTTCGAGCGCCAGCTGCGGGGCGAGCTGCCCCAGGGCTGGGATGCCGCCCTGCCCAGCTACACCCCGGAGGACAAGGGCCTGGCCACCCGGATGCACTCCTTCAACTGCCTCAATGCCATCGGCCCCAACCTGCCCGAGCTGATCGGCGGCTCGGCCGACCTCACCCACTCCAACCTCACGGACATCAAGGGTGAGGCCAGCTTCCAGAAGGGCGGCGAAGCCAACCGCTACCTCCACTTCGGTGTGCGCGAGCACGCCATGGCCTCGATCCTCAACGGCCTCGCCTACCACGGCAGTGGCCTGATCCCCTACGGCGGCACCTTTGCGGTGTTCGCCGGCTATGCCCTCGGCGCCATCCGCCTCTCGGCCCTGAGCGAGCTGGGTGTGATCTACGTGCTCACCCACGACTCGATCGGTCTCGGCGAAGACGGCCCCACCCACCAGCCGATCGAAACCCTCGCCACCCTGCGCTCCCTGCCCAACCTGCTGGTGATCCGCCCCGGCGACGGCAACGAGACCAGCGGTGCCTACCAGGTGGCGATCGCCAACCGCAAGCGCCCCACCGCCCTGATCCTCAGCCGCCAGGGCATGGCCAACCAGCCCGGCTCCACCGCGGCTGCCGTGGCCAAGGGTGGCTACATCCTCGAGGACAGCGACGGCACCCCGGACCTGATCCTGATCGGCACCGGCACCGAGCTCGACCTCTGCGTCAAGGCGGCGGCCCAGCTGCGGGCCGATGGCCAGAGCGTGCGGGTGGTGTCGATGCCCTGCGTGGAGCTGTTCGAGGAGCAGGATGCCGCCTACCGCGAAGGCGTGCTGCCGGCGGCGGTGCGCAAGCGCCTGGTGGTGGAGGCCTCCAGCTCCTTCGGCTGGCACAAGTACACCGGCTTCGAGGGCGGCAGCGTGTCGATCGACCGCTTCGGCGCCTCGGCCCCGGGTCCGGTGTGCATGGAGCAGTTCGGCTTCACGGTGGACAACGTGGTGGCCAAGGCCAAGGCCCTCGGCTGAAGCCAGCAGACTGGGGGCCTCAAGCCCCAGTCCCACGTGGCACCCTCCCTGCCCTGGTTTCCCCCTCGTGACCGGCCTCTGGCCCCGCTGGCGATGTGCCTCGCCATCGGGGCCTTGGCGATGGCGGGTCTGCCTCGCTGCGTCGCCCAGCCGGGCGATGGCCAGGCCGGCGGCGCAGCGGCGCTGCTGAGCCCGGATCCGGCCCGGCTTCCCGTGGAGGCTGTGGCGCTGGAGCCTGTGGTGGAGGGGTTGAACCGCCCCTGGGGTGTGGCCTGGCTTCCCAATGGCGACCTGCTGATCACCGAGCGCCCCGGCCGGCTCCGGGTCGTGCGCGCCGGTGTGCTGGATCCAGAGCCGGTCCCAGGCGTGGCGCCCGTGGCCGATGTGGCCGCCAACCAGCTGTTCGCCTCCAGCCAGGGGGGCCTGCTCGACATCGCCCTGCACCCCCGCTTTGCGCAGAACCGCTGGGTGTATTTCAGCTACGCCCATGGCAGCCGGGAGGCCAACGGCACCCGTGTGGCCCGGGCCCGCTTCGATGGCCGGGCCCTGAGCGATTGGCAGGTGATCTTCACGGTGAACCGTGACAAGAGCGGCGGCCAGCACTTCGGCTCGCGGCTGCTGTGGCTGCCGGATGACACGCTGCTGGTGTCGATCGGCGATGGCGGCAACCCGCCCGTGAGCCTCGATGGCGCCTGGATCCGGCTCCAGGCCCAGAACCCGGCCAGCCACCTGGGCAAGCTGATCCGCATCCAGGACGACGGCTCCATCCCCCCCGACAACCCCTTCGTGGGCCAGGCGGGGACTGACCCAGCGGTGTGGAGCCTGGGCCACCGCAACATCCAGGGCCTGGCCTACGACCCGGTGCACCGGCGGGTGTGGGCCACGGAGCACGGCTCCCGGGGCGGCGACGAACTCAACCTGATCAGGCCCGGCGCCAACCACGGCTGGCCGGTGGTTTCTCACAGCCTCGAATACAGCAGCGGCGACTCCGTGGCGCCTACCAGCAGCGCGCCGGGATTCGTGGACCCAAGCCGGGTGTGGATGGACACGATCGCCCCCTCCGGCCTGGCGCTGCTCCCGGGCGAGGCAGTGCCGCCATGGCGCGGCAACCTGTTCGCCGGTGGTCTGGTGGCCGGCGGGGTGCGGCGCCTGCAGCTCGATGCCGACGGTGCCGTGATCGCCGAATCCGTGATTCCGATCGGCGCCCGGGTGAGGGATGTGCGCCAGGGGCCCGATGGAGCGCTCTATGTGCTCACCGATGAGGAGCAGGGCCGCCTGCTGCGGGTGCGGCCCACGGGGCTCTGAAGCTCAGAGCTCGATGCGGCCTCTGAGAATCCCCCACCACAGGCACCAGTCGCCGCGCAGGCTGAACAGGGGATAGCGGAAGCTGGCGGGGCGGTTGCGCTCGAAGAGGCCGTTGTCCCGCCCAGGCGAGCAGGTAGCCCTGAAGCGGGGCTAGCAGCAGCAGCCACCAGCGCTGACTCACCAGGGCCAGCAGCACCAGCACGATGGCGAGGTTGGCGCCGAGGAAGTGCAGGCGCCGGGAGCTGCGGTTGGCGTGTTCGCCCAGATCAAAGGGGTAGAAGTCGGCAAAGCTGTTGTACTGCCGGTCTGTGCCCATGCCGCCGTCCGCCCGATGCCCTGAACCGTTGCCCCATCCTGAACGGCCAGCAGCTGAGCGGCCTGCCCTGCAGCTGATGGATCAGGCCCTGCTCGATCAGCTGAGCGGGCAGGCCTCGGCTTCGCCGCGTCGCCGCCGCAACCACAACCTGCACCATCTGCCCGACCTGGTGCAGCGGTTTCTGAATGCTCTGCAGCCCGGCACTTACGTGCGCCCGCACAGGCACCTGAGGGAGCAACCCGGCAGCGGCTTCGAGTGCTTCCTGGTCCTGCAGGGCGCCATCGGCCTGCTGCTGCTGGATCAGCACGGCCAGGTGACCCAGACCCTGCGCCTTGATGCCGGCGGGCCGGTGCAGGGCATCGAGCTGGCTGAAGGTCAGTTCCATACGCTCGTGGCCCTCAGCGCCGATGCGGTGATGTTCGAGCTCAAGCAGGGCCCGTACCAACCCTCCAGGGACAAGGACTTCCTGCCGCAATTCCCCGCCGAGGGCACTCGTGAGGCCGAGCTGCAGGAGCAGCAGTGGCGGGCGTTATTCCAGCCCCACTGATGGGTGGCGTTCCCTCACACGGTTGTCCAGATACCGATTTCGGAGCGGCCCATGATCACGCTGCGGTTTGCCGTCACCTCGTCGAGCAAACGCTTGCGCAGTGTCGCCAGGTCAACCTCCTCGGCTGTCACCACATTGAGCCTCACCATGGCTGGCAGCAGGGTTTCAACGATATCGACCACTCCCAGCAGCCACTCCCGGGCCTTGGAATCACCCGCCAGGAAGGTGTGCAGGCGCGTCGTTGGAGCTGGAAGATCAGCGCCGGTGAACGCCATGTCAGGCGACAGCGAAAACTGGTCCAGCGGCGACACGAAAACTGGTCCACCTCAGTAAGGGGAGTTCCGCATCGACTTGCCGTTGTGGATGGATCAAACAGTGCTCATCGCGGCCGGTGCGTAGTGCCCAATCCTGGGGTGATGAACAGTGCCGTTGCTTCGTGCTCCACATCAGCGGTGTGCCAGGTGCCTGGTGGGTTGACGGCGTACTGGCCTGGCCCCAGTGTGATGGAGCAGTGACGGCCATCAGGATCTTCCTGATAGAGGATCATTGCACCAGAGGTGCAAAGAACAACTTCGCTCCCGTGCGGATGCATCTCCCACATGTCCCACGAGGCGTTGAATTGATGCATGCTTACGAGTCGCCCCTCCGCACCGTCTACGCTATGGCGGTTGATGTATTCTGAGTACCAATCCATGCCACCGGTGAACAGAAGCTCAACCTCGGCGGTTGCACCAAGACCCAGATGGATTGGATGTGCAGATATGTTGCTTGCTGCCACTGAAAGTCCTCTCAGTTGCGAAAGAAAATAATCTTAGCAGGTTAAATTACGGCTTTCTCCTGGCGGCCTCCAGGGCCATCTGAAGGTACTTCCCCAACTTCTTACCCGCTATATCGTCAAGATGTCTGAGCTTGAGGTGACGGCGCCGCTTGCCACCGCCTTCCAGGAACCCGTCTTCATCCTTGATGTTGGCGCCCAGGCTGAACTCCACGGAGACATGTTCCTTGTACGCAAAAACACCACCGAACTGGACGTCAGAAGTGAAAAGAATGCCTCCATACTTGACCTCTTCTGTCATTGGAATGATGGTTTCCCTGGCAAGGTTTCGCACTGCCTGGAGCACTTGAAACTGCTCTTCTCCGAGCAAGTGAATCTGATCCAGCAGAGCTTGAACTGACTGGGCCATGGAGGTGGCGCTCCGCTGAGGAATCGATTGTCTTGGTTCAATCCCGGCCGACTCCACAGATCAGAGGTATAGTCGGTCGGCCAAGGCATGACTGATAACGCTCACCATCACCTGGCCGCCAATGGCCAGGAAGCTCAACAAAGATCATCAGGGGGCGGCTCAGATGTATTGCATTGTTAGCCGATTTCTCGCCTGCATCACAGATCACCTGGTTTGAGGCCGGTGTGCTTGGCGATTCGCGACAGCATCCTGGGGCCAATCTCCTCGCCATCATGGAAAGCAAAGACATAGTCCGGATGGTCTGCATGTTCAAGCGTCTTGTGAGATCCTGACTGACGCTTAACTCTCCATCCAATGGACTGAAGGGCTGCTAATACTTTTTGGGCTTTGGCTGAAGGCCAGTTACTCATGCAGAGAGTGGAAGCGAAAACCGAAAGCTGACTGGCTCGGCCTCGCTATTTTCAAGCCGATCAGCGATAACACGAAGGGCTAGTACTTCAGCCTTTGATATTGCATCAGCAGAGGAACTCCCGTATGCAAGGACTCCAGGTAGCTCCGGCACCTCGGCCATCCACCGACCGTCTACTTCTTGTTCGCACTCCAAAGTGAAATTCATGTTTGGCTCCGACCTAAAACCACTGTAGCAATATCCCAAATGCTAGAGCGCATCCTGTTCCTCTGCTCAGCCCGCCGCCCTTCACAGAGATTCGGCGAACGCTTACCATCACCTGGCCGCAGCGAGCTCGGGCCGGAATCAGAAACGCCACGGATGCGGCTTTGGTGAATGGCATGGTTAGTTTGCGTCATGACAGTCATCCAACAACGCGCTGACCTCCGCCTTCAGCACGATCAGGTCTGAGTAGACAAGCCCGAAAACGGCATCGTCATCAACTGCTCCATAGTCATGAGCAAGCAGGTTTCGAAAATCAACGATCGCATGAGAATTGGATATGGAGCTAAACAGCGTCTCATCAAGGTTTCTGACCCTTCTAAGGGCCTCACCAATAATGATGAACTCGCGCTCGACAGCAGATCTCATGGCACGCGTGCTTCGGTAGTCCTCCAACGAGACGCCGCTCATGACGTCTTGAATCGAATTGCAGGCATCAAGGACATCCTGCAAATAGGCGGATAGATCACGCGCCATAAACCAGCTGCTTTGTACGATCGATCTCGCCTGCAATAACTTTATTTTTCACCGCTCCTTGCATCACCAAGTCAACGTCAGACTGAAAGATATTCCTGAACGCCTCGCGAGCGTCAAGGTAAGCATGGAAGCGCTTGGTGATTTCCAGTGGGCCAAACTCAACAAGAAGGTCAATATCGCTTTCTCCAGGCCTAAAGTCCTCTCTCAAAGCTGAGCCAAAGACAAACAGACGCTCAATCCCATATCGCTTGCAAACTGCGGCGATCTCCTCTAGCTTCTCGTCGATAATTATTGACATGACACACCTCCTAAGCCCACTCTAACCTGAAGCCCAGGCACCCCCCCCCCAAGAGAACCTGCATCAAGGGCTTTGCAAGGTCAAACAAACGCTCGCCATCACCTGGCCGCAAGGAGTGCACGGCGAAGAAGATAGCCATGCGGTGGCGGCTCAGGTGCATGGTGGTGTTAGAGAGTGGTAGGAGTGTCAGGTTCAAGAAGCGGTAATACTCTCGCAGTAACCATCTCCATTACATCTAAAGAAATCCGCTCAATGAACTTCGCTTTTCTCGTTCGCCAGTCTAGGCACTTCAGCTGATCGGACAGGACAACTCCACTCACAGAGTATCCATCAGGCAGCAGAACCTCAAAAGGGTAACCCTTGATCTTGGATGTAATTGGACAAAATAGTGCCAGCCCTACTTTTCCATTGTAGGCCTTTGGAGATATAACCAGTGCTGGCCGTCTTCCACGCTGCTCGCTTCCGGCCTGTGGCGTGAACTCCAGCCACACCAAATCGCCACGATCAGGCACGTAGGTAGACATCAGAACGCTTCGGAACCTACGGCATCCCCCGTATGAACGGAGGCGTGAATGTTCTCTGGAGTGATATCAGCAAGAAGATCAACAAGCCTGAGCCGGCTAGGCAATGAGGGCCTCAAGACCAGCTCACCATCCTTCGCGGTGAGGCTGACTTCCGTACCAGCCCCCAAGCCGACCTCATCTGCCAAGCCGCGTGGAATCCTCACGCCAAGGCTGTTTCCCCACTTCTGAACTCTCGTCTGCATGCCCCAGCGGCGGCTATACAAAGACTATACCGCTGGTCGGCTCGGTAGCGAGCGCCCCATCTCTCTAACTTGCCGTTCCACTGCCAGATGGCTGAGGAAGGCATTCACCTCGTCGCTGGACATCTCCCTTGGGTGGCGCAGGTGGTGAAACCGCAGAAAGCGCCTGAGCCATTGTGCGTAGGTGTTCACCGTCCGGCGGGCGTAGTGCCGCGCCTGCAGTTCCTTTCGGTAGCGCTGGATCAGTCCTGGCGGGGATGGCTTGGGCTGCATGACGGTTGCTGCTGCTTCCTCTTCAGCATTTCCACCCCGCAGGCCGCTTTCTACGCTGCCCATGGTTCCCGCCGGCTCCTCCTTGATCTCTTGCCTGCCAGATGGCCCCCCGGCCCGGCCCGAGGTGGAGAGCCTGCAGGCCTACAGCGCCCCGCTGGAAGGCCGCCGCGGCCTGCTGCGGCTGGATTTCAACGAGAACACCGTGGGCCCCAGCCGACGCGTGGTGGAGGCGCTGCGCGCCATCCCGGCGGATCACTACGCCATCTACCCCGAGTACGACGGCCTGTGCGAGGCGGTGGTGGCCAACCTCAGCGCCTCCCCCTCAGGCCTGGCCAGGCCGCTCGCCCCGGCCCAGGTCGGTCTGTTCAACGGGGTGGATGCGGCGATCCATGCCCTCTTTCACGCCTACGGCAACCGGGGCGACCGGCTGCTCACCACCAGCCCCACCTTCGGCTACTACAGCCCCTGCGCCCAGATGCAGGGCATGGTGATCACCGCCATCCCCTATGAGCTGCCCGGTTTCGCCTTTCCGCTCGAGGCCATCCGCCAGGCCCTGCTCGCCGAGCCCTGCCCGCGCATCCTGCTGCTCTGCAACCCCAACAACCCCACCGGCACCCGGCTGGCACCAGAGCGGATCCTGGAGCTGGCCGCCGCCGCGCCGGCCACGCTGGTGGTGGTGGATGAGCTCTACGAGGCCTTCACGGGCGACAGCGTGCTGCCCGCAGCCGACTTCGCCGCCATGCCCAACCTGCTGGTGCTGCGCTCCCTGGCCAAGACGGCCGGCCTGGCCGGGCTGCGCATCGGCTTTGCGATCGGTGCTGAGGCGGTGGTGGATCGTCTCAGCCGCGTCACCGGCCCCTACGACATCAACAGCTTCGCGGTGACGGCCGCCCTGGCGGCCCTGGCCGATCAGCCCTACACCGATGCCTACGTGGCCGAGGTGCTGCGGGCCCGCCACTGGCTCCTGAGCCAGCTGCAGCAGCAGGGCGTGCGGCACCACGCCGCCGGCGGCAACTACCTTCTGCTCTGGCCCGAGCGCCCGGCTGAGGAGGTGGAGCGGCGCCTCAGGGAGGCCGGCATCCTGGTGCGCTCCATGGCGGGCAAGCCGCTGATCGGGGGCTCGTTGCGGGTGAGCCTCGGCACCACCGCCCAGATGCAGCAGTTCTGGGCCGCCTACACGGCCATCAGCTCAACCTGACGTTCTTCAGCGCATCACCTGGATCACCGGTCCGCCGCTGAGGCTGCCGGGCAGGTTGAGGCTGCGGCCTGGCCGCTTCACCGGCACCCCGCCCATGGCCTGCAGGAAGCCATCCACGCTGCCCTGATCACAGTCGGCGGGCGTTGAGCCGGAGACGTACTGCACCGGGATCACCACCGCCGGCTGCAGCTCGCGCACCACCTCGGCGGCCTCGCTGCCGTCGTACACCTTGGCGCCGCCACCCACACCGATGATCAGCACGTCGGGGCGGCCCAGCAGCACCTTGTCTGCGGGGCTGAGGCGGGCCACGGTGCCGCCGAGGTGGGCGAAGGTGAGCCCCCCCTGCTGCCAGCGCCACAGCGTGGACTGCCCGAAGCGGCGGCCGCCGACCCGGTCGTGGGGGCCGCCGATGCCTTCGATCTTGAGGCCGCCCACCCGGTAGGAGCCCGGATCCACCAGGAACTTGCCGCTGGCCACGGGCGCTCCCTCATCCAGCAGGCGGCTGCTGGCCAGGATCACCGTGGCACTCACCCGCGGCTCAGCCAGCCCGGCGGCACAGGCCACGGCCTTGAACGGGTTGAGCAGCACGCTGGCGCCGCCGCCACGGATCATCAGGGCGCTGTGGCCGTAGCTGGTGATGCTCACGCCGCTGCCGGCCAGGGCCGCCGCCGGGCTCAGCCCCAGGCCGGCGCCGAGGGCCAGGGCCACCAGGGCGCTGCCGCTGCGGCTGGGCCGCGGCCGGCTTCGGCGGGTCTGGGTGGCGCTCACCATCGAATCGGGCCGCTTTGCTGGCGCGAAACTAGCAGCGTTGCCTGGCCTGGCCGGCCGGCGGGGTTCAGCCTGCCGCCTGGTTGAGGAAGTTGGCCAGCAGGGCGTGGCCGCCCTGGGTGAGCACGCTCTCGGGGTGGAACTGCACCCCCTGCAGGTGGGGATGGCTGCGGTGCCGCAGGCCCATGATCGTGCCGTCCTCCAGCCAGGCGGTGATCTCCAGGCAGTCGGGCAGCGAGTCGCGCTCCGCGATCAGGCTGTGGTAACGCGTGGCCGTGAGTGGCCTGGGCAGGCCCTCGAACACCCCGGCGCCCTCATGCAGCACCGGCGAGGTCTTGCCGTGCATCAGCTCCCGGGCCCGCACCACCCGGCCGCCGTACACCTGGGCCAGGGCCTGGTGGCCCAGGCATACCCCCAGGGTGGGCACCGTGGGGCTCAGCTGCCGCAGCACCTCCAGGCACACGCCCGACTGATCCGGATCCCCCGGGCCCGGCGAGATCAGGATCGCCGCCGGCTGCAGGGCCCGGATCTGCTCCAGGCTCAGGGCGTCGTTGCGCTCCACCCGCACCTCGGCGGCGAGGGGATGGTCGGCCGCCAGCTCGCCCAGGTACTGCACCAGGTTGAAGGTGAAGCTGTCGTAGTTGTCGAGAACGAGAAGCATGAATGCTCGGGGCCTCGGCCCATTCAAAGGCCGAGCCGGCTTCAGAGGCCGAAGCGGCTCAGCATCGGCGGCACCAGCAGCAGGGCGGCGATCACCAGCGACGCCATGGCCGCCACCAGCACGGCGGCGGCGGCGCAGTCCTTCGCCACCCGGGCCAGGGGGTGGAACTGGCGGCCGATGGCCAGGTCCACCACGGCCTCAGTGGCGGTGTTGAGCAGCTCCAGCACCAGCACGGCCGCCACCGTGAGCACCAGCAGGGCCATGCGGTCGGCGCTGAGCTGCAGCCACAACCCCAGGCCGAACACCACGGCGCCGGTGGCCGTATGGATGCGGAAGTTACGCTGGCTGCGCAGGCCGTAGGCAAGGCCCTGGGCGGCGTAGCGAAAGCTCGAGGGCAGATCGCCGGCTACCCGCCAGGCTCCGATCCGCTTGGGCACCTTCCTGCGTGACACTGGCGGGGGCGCCTCCATCAGCAGGGGACGGGGTTCGGGCAGCGGGCGGGGACTGGTCATGGCTGAGCCGCACCCTACCGCCGTTCTCAGCTCTGAAAAGGTCTGCCGGCTACGCGGGCGACCACCCCCGGCTGGGGCCCGCAGGCGCTGAGGAGGGCCTCCTGCCGGGCCAGCATCGCCGCCAGGGCCTCGTCGTCGGGATGGTCCCAGCCCAGCAGGTGCAGCAGGCCGTGGCTGGCCAGAAACAGCAGCTCGCGCTCCAGGCTGTGGCCGTGCTCCGGGGCCTGGCGCTCGGCCGTGTCCAGGGAGATCACGATGTCGCCCAGCTCCAGGGCGGCCGCTTCTGCGCCGGGTCCGGCCGGCTGAGCCGGCAGGCCGTCGAGGTCTGGATCCTGGGCGGCGAAGGCGAGCACGTCGGTGGGGCCGCTGAGGGAGCGCCAGTCCTGGTTGAGGGCGGCGATGGCCGCATCGGTCACCAGGCTCAGCCCCAGGCTGTAGGCCGGTGCCTGCAGGGCGGCGGGCAGTTCAAGCTGCAGCAGGTCCAGCCAGCGCTCCAGCTGCTGTTGCCACAGCGCTGCGCCAGCTTCGGGGTCGGCCAGCTCAGCGGCACCGGTGGCGGAGGCGTCAAAGGCGAGATCGAGTTCGATGGCTCAGCCCCCGGGCAGCTGGGGCCGGCCCAGCCAGGCCACCAGCACCAGGAAAGCCATCAGGCCAACGGCCGTGAGCCCGAAATGCAGCAGGCTCTGGCGCCCCTTGCGCACCATGTTGCGCATCGCCAGCTTCACGAAGCTGGGCTTGGCGTCTGGACTGGGCTCAGCCATCGCTGTCTGCCTCGGCTTCGCCCCCAGCCACGCCGGCGTGCAGCAGGCTCTGGATGAAGGGGTCGAGGTCGCCGTCCATCACTCCCTGCACATCGGTGGTTTCGTGCTGGGTGCGCAGGTCTTTCACCATCTGATACGGGTGGAACACGTAGTTGCGGATCTGGTTGCCCCAGGCGGCCTCCACGATGTCGCCACGGATGTCGGCGATTTCCGAGGCCCGTTGTTCCTGGGCGATCACCAGCAGCTTGGCCATCAGCAGCGCCATCGCCTTCTCCTTGTTCTGGAGCTGGGAGCGCTCCTGGGTGCAGCGCACGAACAGGCCTGTGGGGATGTGCAGGATGCGCACCGCCGTTTCCACCTTGTTCACATTCTGGCCACCGGCACCACCGGAGCGTGACGTGGTGATCTCCAGGTCCTTGTCGGGGATGTCGAGCTTCACCTCCTCGTCGAGCTTGGGCATCACCTCCACCCCCGCGAAGCTGGTCTGGCGCTTGTCGTTGGCGTTGAACGGCGAGATGCGCACCAGCCGGTGGGTGCCCTTCTCGTTGCGCAGGTAGCCGTAGGCGTAGCGGCCCTCGATCTCGATCGTGCAGCTCTTGATGCCCGCTTCCTCCCCCTCGCTGAGCTCATCGACGCTCACCTTCATGCCGTGGTCTTCCGCCCAGCGGGTGTACATGCGCAGCAGCAGCTGGGTCCAGTCCTGGGCGTCGGTGCCGCCGGCGCCGGCGTTGATGGTGAGCACAGCCCCCTCCTTGTCGTAGGGGCCGGAGAGCAGCCGCTCCAGCTCCCAGCGATCCAGCTCGCTGCGCAGCTGGCCCAGGCCGCCATGGGCCTCCTCCAGCAGCTCGGCGTCGGGCTCCAGCTCGTAGAGCTCCAGGGTGGCTTCGGCGTCACCCACGGCGGTCTGCCAGCGCTGCAGCTGCTGCAGCTGGGCCTTCACGTCGTCGAGCTGGCGCATCTGCTTCTGCGCCGCCTGCTGGTCGTTCCAGAAATCCGGCTGGGAGGCGAGCTGCTCGAGGTCCTGTTGCCGGGCGTTCAGGGCAGGAACGTCAAAGACAGTCCTGGGCGTTGCCCAGGCGGTCAGTGAGCTCGGAGAGGTCGCGTTTGAAGTCGGTGAGATCGAGCACCGGGCACGGGCGGTCGGTGAATCGACCGTACCAGCGAGGGGCTGGGGCCGCTTTTAGGATTCCTTCATCAAGCCGCGAGCGCCCATGGCCCCCACCGTCGAGATCTACACGTGGCGGGCCTGCCCCTTCTGCGTGCGGGCCAAGGCCCTGCTCGATCGCAAGGGTGTGGCCTACACCGAATTCGCCATCGACGGCGATGAGCGGGCCCGTGCGGCCATGGCCGAACTCAGCGGCGGCCGCCGCAGCGTGCCCCAGACCTTCATCAACGGCGCACACGTGGGCGGCTGCGACGACCTGCACGCCCTCGAACGCAGCGGCAGGCTCGACGCCCTGCTGGCCTCCTGACGGTGGCGATGCCGTTCCAGCAGGAGGGCGCCCAGCTGTTCGTGATCGATCCGATCGGTCGCCTCAACCCCGCCAAGGACTCCACCGCCGCCCTGATGCAGGCAGCGCAGCGGGCCGGCCGGCCCGTGTGGGTGGCCACCCCGGCCGACCTCTCGGCCCGCTGCGCTGCCTCCGCCGCCCCTGCAGGCCATCAGGCCTGGGTACGGGCCTGGCCCATTGCCCTGGAGCCGATGGCGCTGGGGCCCGAGGGCTGGATCGTGCCGGAGCCCTGGTATCGCCTGGGGGAGCCCCAGCTGCTGCCGCTCACGGCCTTTGCCCACGTGTGGATGCGCAAGGACCCGCCGGTGGACGAGGCCTACCTCTATGCCACCCACCTGCTCGATCTGGCGGAGCGCCAGGGGGTGGCGGTGATCAACCGGCCCGCCGCCCTGCGGGCCTGGAACGAAAAGCTCAGTGCCCTGCGCTGGAGCCACCTGATGGCTCCCACCCTGGTGGCCAGCCGGATGGAGGCCCTGGCGGCCTTCACCGCCGAGCACGCCGAGGTGGTGCTCAAGCCCCTGGGCGGCCGGGCCGGCCAGGGGGTGGTGTTCGCCTCGGCCTCCAGCCCCGGTCTGCGGGCCCTGCTGGAGCTGGTGACGGCCCAGGAACAGCTGCCGGTGATGGTGCAGGCCTTCCTGCCGGGGGTGAAGGCGGGCGACAAGCGCATCCTGCTGGTGGATGGCGAGCCTCTCGGGGCCGTGAACCGGGTGCCGAGCGGCGGTGAATTCCGCAGCAACCTCGCCGTGGGGGGAGCGCCCCAGGCCACCGAACTCACCGACCAGGAGCGCCGCATCTGCGCCGAGCTGGCTCCGGCCCTGCGGGCCGAGGGGCTGTTTTTTGTGGGCATCGATGTGATCGACGGCCGCCTCAGCGAGATCAACGTGACCAGCCCCACCGGCATCCGCGAGGTGGAGCGCCTCGGCGGGGTGCCTCTCGCCGACCTCACCGTGGCCCGACTCAGCCAGGCTTGAAACCTTGCGGTGAGGGGCTACGCCATGCCCACCGAGAGTCTCGGCCATGCCCTGGCCCGCCACCTCCAGGACCATGGCTTCGATCCCGACTACTACCGAAAGGTGGCGGTGAACAGCGACCTCCTGGGCTACAAGGCCCAGCCGCTGCTGGCCCAGCGCTGGGAACGCGGCTGGACGCGTCCCCTGGCCAGCTGGCGCCAGGCCGTGGGCCTGCCGCCACAGCCTTAGCCCTCAGCGGTTCTGCGGCCAGCCAGCCTGGAGCTGCCGGATGGCCTCCTCGTAGCCCACCGTGTGGATCTCCTGGTAGCGCTTCCAGTCGAGGAAGGGAAAGCTGCCGATATCGGGTCGCAGGATCACATCGGCGAGCCGCTCCTGGGCCCGGGTGGTGGCGTGGGAGCCGCACATCATCGCGTCGATGATGGTGCGCCCCAGGGAGGGGTGCTGGAGCTCACTGCTGGGCTTCATGGCGGGATCGGCGCCAGCTTCAGGGCTGAGTTCGGGATCGGGATCGAGCGACAGGGCCACGACCCGGCCATTGCTGCGCCGGCGCGCCTCGGCCACCGGCAGGTTGTTGAGGATGCCGCCATCCACGTTCAGCTGGCCCTGCCCGTCTGCCACGGGGGGAAAGATCCCCGGCACCGACATGCTGGCGATCACCGCCGTGGCGATGTCGCCGCTGCCCCAGCCCTGCAGCTGGTTGGTGGCGAGGTTGGTGGAGAAGGTGCGCAGCGGCAGCCAGCTGTCCTGCAGCCGGGCACTGCCGAAGAAGCGCTCCAGTTCCAGCCGGGAGTTGCGCAGGGTGAACAGGGAGCCCCGCGGCAGGGTGAAGGAGTAGGGCCGCGCCTTGATGATCACCCGCTCCAGGTTGCTGAGGATTTCGCTGGCGGGCAGCTCAAAGGCCACCAGGGAGGCCACCAGCGCGCCGATGCTCACGCCCATCACCATGTCGAAGTCGCGCAGGCCCAGCTCTTCCATGGCCGAAAGCGCGCCGACATGGGCGAAGCCCCTGGCGCCGCCGCCACCCAGCACGAGCACCCGCTGGCGCCGCAGGGTGGCCCTGGCCAGCCGCTCCAGGTGATCCGGGCGCTCGGGCTTGAGATTCAGCACCTGGGCGAAGGGCTGGGCGGTGGCCCAGTCCCGCGAGCGGGGGGTCTGCTCCTGGGCTGGCCAGAGCCTGACCAGCAGGGCCTCGCCAGCTTCGGCCTGGGGCAGGCGGATGCTGCTGGCCTCCCCCTCGCTGAGGATCAGCAGCCGATCCACCAGCAGCCGGTTGCGGCGACTGAGGGCGTCTGGATCGTCGCTGACGATCACCTCGGGACGGCCTGTGCGGGTGGCCTCCACCAGCCGGGCGTGCAGGGCGGCTTCGGGGTCGTCGTCAGCTTCGGAGGGTCCGCTGATGCTGAGGTCGTCGAGGCCGTTGAGGCCCTGGCTGAGCTGGCGCAGCTGCTCCGGCAGCAGGCGCCGCACTGCCGTGGTCAGGGGCGAGCCGGGGCAGGCGTCGTGGATCACGATCGTCTGCAGCGGCATGCGGCCGGGGTCGCGGCCCACGGAGGCGGCCTCGGCCAGGGCCGTGATGAAGCGGGATGGCACCCCGGGCTCGCACTCCAGCAGCTGTTTGAGCTGGTCGCCGTCGAACTGCAGCACCTGAACCGCCGTGAGGGCCAGGGCTGAGGCGGAGCGGGGCTCCCCGCTGAGGGGGCCGTAGTCCCCCACCAGCTCCCCGGGCACCACCTTGCGGAAGAAGCCCTCCGGCTGGCCCGGCGGCCCGGTGTGCAGCCCCACCACCCCCGTGAGCACCAGATAGGCGTGGTCGCCGGGATCACCCTGGCGAAACAGGAGCTCTCCCTCCTCGATGGCCAGCTGGGTTGGGCCCAGGGCGGTGATGCAGCTGGGATCGAGGCCCGCCAGCACCCCTGAGCCGGCGAGGGCCCTGGCCAGCAGGGCATGAAGCGCTTGTGTCATGGGGGTGTCGATCAGGCTGGCCCGGCCAGCCGCGTGGGTTGGGGCAGATTGAGCTGCTGCTGCAGCACCCCCAGCTTGAGGGCCACCTCCTGCAGCTCCCGGTCCACCGCCGAACCCGGCACCAGCCCGGCACCGGCGGTGAGCTCCAGCTGGCGGCCCTCCACCGTGCCGCTGCGGATCGCCACCCGCAGGTCGAGGTCGCCGGCGCTGTCGATCCAGCCGATCGGGGCGGCGTAGTGGCCCCGCTCAAAGGGCTCCAGGTTGCGCAGCCAGGCCATGGCCTCGCGGCGCGGCAGGCCCGCCACCGCCGGCGTCGGGTGCAGGGCGGCGGCGATGGCCAGGGGTTGCTGCCGTCCCAGGCAGGCGCTGATCGGGCTGTGCAGATGCACCAGCTGGCCGTGGCGGGCCAGGCGGGGATGCCGAGGCCGCCGCGGGTTCAGGCCGGCCCGGCTGAGCACGGCGGTGATCGTGTCCACCACGAGCTCGTGTTCGAGGCGGTCCTTGGTGGAGTGCAGCAGGCTGGCGGCCCGTTTATCGGCGGGCGCTGTGCCGGCCAGGGCATCGCTGCGCAGCTGGCCCTGGCGCACGGTGAGCAGCCGCTCCGGCGAGGCGCCGATCAGGGCCGATCCGGCGCAGCGCTGCCAGAGCAGCCGGCAGCTGCCGCCCTGGTGGCGGCGCAGGGGGGCGAGCAGGCCCAGGGGATCGGGCTGGGCGCTGAGGGTGAGCTGCTGGCGCACGGCCAGCACCAGCTTCTGCAGGGCGCCGCCCTCCACCAGCTCCAGGGCCTGGGCCGCCGCCTGGCGGTAGTTCTCCTGCCAGGGCGTGCGCAGGGCCACCGCCACCGTGGCGCTGGCCGCCGAGGCGTGGCTGTGGCGCTCCAGCTGGCGGGCCTTCTCCCAGAGCTCCTCGGCCAGGCTGCGGGCCGTGACGCCGCCGCCCAGGGGCCGCTGCAGCCGCAGCCAGCAGTGCTGGCCATGGCGGCTCAGCTGCCAGCGGGGCAGCACGGCCTGCACCCCCGGGATCGCGGCGACGCTGGTGTCCAGGGGGGCGTCGAAGAAGCCGAAGGCCAGCAGCACCCTGGGCCTGGCCAGGGGCGGACAGGCAACCTGGGCCCCGGCCAGCCGATTGAGGCTGGCGCTGGCGAAGCGCTGGGCCAGCTCGAAGCGCCGCGGACCGCTCAGCTCCAGGCTGTTGGTGCGGCCGCTGGCGGCGATGCAGAGCCCCGGGGCGCCGTCCCAGAGGAAGCGGAAGCTGTCGCCGCCCTCCAGGTGGGGCAGCAGGGCCATCGGATCCCCCGGGGCGATCGCCATGGCCAGGCTGAGCACGCCCTCCTCGTCCGCCTGGCGGGCGCCCTCGCTGGCCAGGGCCAGCAGATCGGTGAAGGAATCAGGAGCCGGCAACGGCTGGGGCCCGGGGCGCCGCGAAGAGCTGCTCAAATGTATGGGTCCTGTCGCGGTTGCCGCCCCCGGTCCCCATGCCTGAGCCCGAGGTCGTCGCAAGCCGTTACGCCGCAGCGCCCGGGTCCGTGGCGGCACTGGGTGCCGTGGGTTCAGGGCAGGCGGCGGGCGCGGCCGAGCAGCGGCGCCTCCTCTGGCGCTCGGCGATCAAGTGGCCCATGTATGCCGTGGCGGTGATGCCGGCGCTGCTGGCGGCCGGCTGGCGCTGGGGGCAGGGCGAGGTGCTGCGCCTCGACCAGCTGCTGCTGTTCCTGCTGGCGGCCGTGCTGCTGCTGGCCTGGGAAAACCTCGCCAACGACGTCCATGACGCCGAGACCGGCGTGGACACCCACGGCAAGCCCCACTCCCTGGTGAACCTCACCGGCCGCCGCGCCACGGTGGCCCGCTGGGCCCGGACTGCTCTGGTGGCCGGGCTGCTGCTGATGGCCCTGGTGGCCTGGCGCAGCACGCCGCTGGTGCTGGCGCTGGTGCTGGGCTGCTGCGCCCTCGGCTACCTGTACCAGGGCCCGCCCTTTCGCCTCGGTTATCACGGTCTGGGGGAGCCGCTGTGCTGGCTGGCCTTCGGGCCCCTGGCCACGGCGGCGGCGCTGCTGGCCCTGGGCCCCGCCGCCAGCACCATCCCCTGGCGCACCGCCCTGCTGCTGGGCAGTGGAGCGGCCGTGGCCACCACCCTGGTGCTGTTCTGCTCCCACTTCCATCAGGTGGAGGAGGATGCGGATCACGGCAAGCGCTCCCCGGTGGTGCAGCTGGGCACCGCCACCGCTGCGGGCCTGGTGCCCTGGTTCGTGGCCCTCACCCTGGCGCTGCAGTGGGCGCCGGTGTTGCTGGGCCACTGGCCCCTCACCGCCCTGCTCGGCGGGCTGGCGCTGGCCCCAGGCCGCCAGCTGATCGGTCTGCTCCAACAGCAGCACGACAGCCCCAGTGCGATTGCGGGCAGCAAGTTTCTGGCCCTCCGCTTCCAGACCTTCAACGGCCTCGGCCTGGCTCTGGGTCTGGCCCTCGGGCGCTGGCTCTGAAGGCCATGGCCCAGCCTCCCCTCCTGGGTGAAACGTCGGCGGCCCAGGTGCTCAGCCTGGAGTGGCGGCCGTTCCGGGCGCCGCTGCCCCGGCCGCTGCGCACCGCCCGCGGCTGCATCGAGGTGAAACAGGGCTGGTTGCTGCGCCTGGAGGCCCCCCGCCATGGCGCCGTGGGCTGGGGCGAGGCGGCGCTGCTGGAGGGCGATTCCCGCAGCCTTGATCAGGCAATCGCAGCCCTCCCCCCCGAGAGCGACCGCGCCGCTCTGGAAGACCTGCTGGCCCGGCCCGGCTGCCCGCGCTGTCTGGCCTTCGCCCTGGGGGCTGCCCTGGCGGAGCTCGACGGCCTGCCCGAGGGGCGCTGGCTGGACGCCCCCGCCGGGGCGGCGCTGCTGCCGGCCGGCGAGGCGGCCCTGGCCGAACTGGAGCGTCTGCTGGCCGAGGGCTCCTGCCCTGATCCGCTGGTGTTGAAGTGGAAGGTGGCCGCCGAGCCCGATCAGCTGGAGCGCCGCCTGCTGGAGCAGCTGCTGGAGCGCCTGCCCGCCTCGGCCCGTCTGCGCCTCGATGCCAACGGGGGCTGGACCCGGGCCACTGCCTGGACCTGGGCGGAACGGCTGCGGCAGGAGCCACGGCTGGAGTGGCTGGAGCAGCCCCTGCCCCCTGCCGATCGGGAGGGGCTGGAGCTGCTGGTCCGCCAGCTGCCGGTGGCCCTGGATGAGTCGCTGGAGTGCCACCCCGAACTCGCGGGTTACTGGCCCTCCTGGCAGGTGCGGCGTCCCAGCCAGGAGGGCGACCCAAGGCCCTTGCTGGCCGCACTGGAGCGGGGCAGCTCCTTCCTGATGCTGAGCAGCGGCTTTGAAACCGGCATCGGCCGCCGCTGGCTGGAGCACCTCGCTGCCCTGCAGTGGCGCGGCCCCACCCCGGTGGCCCCTGGCCTGGCCAGGGCCTGGCAGCCCCTGGGCAGCCTGGGCTCGACAAGCCCGGAGGCGGTGTGGCGGGCGGCCCTGTGAGGCCCGAGCAACCCCTGGGGCCAGAGCAGCTGGAGGCGGCCTGGCGTCGCGGTGAGCTGGTGGCCCTGGCCGGCCCCCAGGAGCAGCAGGCGCTGGCCCTGGCGCTCGGGGCGGCGGGGGTCAGGACGCTGCATCAGCTGGCGGAGCGCTGGGGGGCCGGGGTGGTGCTGGGCAGCGGCGGCAGCCGTGGCCCGGGCGGGCGGCGCTGGTGCCTGCAACCGCTCGCCCACCTGGAGGCCTCAGCCGCGGCCACGGGCCGCTGGCTGGAGGGGATCGGCCTCGACCCCGCCGCCTGCGTGCACCTCAACCCCCTGCCCAGCCACCACGTGAGCGGCCTGCTGCCCTGGCTGCGCTCGCGTCGCTGGGGCTGCGCCCACCGGCAGATTTCCTCCGCACTGATGCGCCAGCCCCAGGCCCTGGCCGCCCATCTGCCCATCGCGACGCAGTCGCCGGCCCTGCTGTCGCTGGTGCCCACCCAGCTGGCCCGTCTGCTGGCCGACCCGGCCGGGCTGGCCTGGCTGCAGCGTCTGGCGGTGATCTGGGTGGGTGGCGCGCCGCTGCCGCCGGCCCTGGCTCAGAAGGCCCGCCAGGCCGGTCTGCGGCTGGCCCCCTGCTATGGCGCCACCGAGACCGCCGCCATGGTCGCCGCCCTGGATCCCGAAGCGTTCCTGGCCGGCGCGGTGGGCTGCGGCCCGCCCCTGGAGGGGGTGGAGCTGCGTCTGGCGGCGCAGCAGGGCGCCCTGGAGATGCGCTGCTGCAGGCTCAGCCCGGGCTATCTGGGCGCGGGCGTGCTGCAGCCGCTGCCGCTGGCGGCGGGGGGCTGGTGGCGCAGCGGCGATGCCGCCCGGCTGGGCGGGGCTGGCCTGCAGGTGCTGGGGCGGCTGGATGGCGCCATCCACAGCGGCGGCGAAACGGTGTTTCCCGAACAGCTGGAGGCGAGGTTGCGGGCCCTCGCCGCCAGCACGAACCTGCCGCTGAGGGAGGTGCTGCTGCTGGCGGTGGACGATCCGCTCTGGGGCCAGCGCCTGGTGGCCCTGGTGCGGGCTCAGCCCGCGGCGCATGGCCCTGCCCTGCTGGCCCAGCTGCAGGCCGCCGTGGCCGCCTGGCCCCCTGCCGAACGGCCTCGAACCTGGCAGCTCTGCACCACGCTGGCACCCACGGCCCTGGGCAAGTGGCCCCGGGCCCGTTGGCAGCGCTGGCTCGAATCGCTAGAAGCGGGGGACGACCCCATCGCCTGTCACCCCCGCAATGACCACCCTGAGTGATGCCGAGCTGAGCAACAAGAAACTGGCTGTGGGCCTCACCGGGATCTTCCTGGGCGCCTTTGGCGTACACAAATTCATCCTTGGCTACACCAAGGCAGGCATCATCATGCTCGTGGTGTCCCTGGCCGGGGGCTTGGTCACCTGTGGCATCGCCAGTTTCGTGATGGGGGTGATCGGGCTGATCGAGGGGATCCTCTACCTCACCAAGACCAACGAGGAGTTCCAGGTCACCTACATCGATGCCGTCAAGGACTGGTTCTGATGGCGGCTCCAGCCAAACCGGCCCGGCGCTTCAGCGGGCTGATCCTGCTGGCTGCGGCCGGCATCAGCGTTGGGGCCTTCGGCTCCATTCCCCAGGACGGCTCTCTGCACCTCCTCGCCGTGCTGGCCAGCCTGCTGCCCCTGCAGCTGGCCGCTCTGTACTGGGCTACAGCGGCTGCACCCCCCCCAGGCTCGAGGCCTCCAGCCAGCGATTGAGCGCCGCCGGCAAGGGGCAGCGCCGGCGGCTTGTTGTTTCGATCGCCACGTGGCAGGTGAGCCCCCGGGCCACGGAATCGCCGTTGCAGCAGAAGCTGTAACCCACTTCGAAGCGGCCTGGATCGAGCCGTCGCGGCTTCAGGGCGATCGCCAGCCCATCGCCGCACCCCAGGGGACGCAGGAAATCGGCTTGGCAGTGCACGATCGGCAGGGCCACGGCCAGGGAGCTGCCGGGGGTGGGGAACACCTCCGCCGCCGCCACGCCGAAGCGCTCCAGGCTCTGCTCATAGGCCTCATGGCACCAGCCCAGCAGGCGCTGGAAGTGCATCACCCCGGCGGCGTCGGTGTCCCCGAAGCGCACCGTGCGGCTGAGCTGCAACCAATGGGAGGGTTCCATGACGCCGGGCGGTGGTCACCCCAGCGTTTTAGTCCCGCCAGGGGTTCGTACAGTCGCCACAGTGCGCCTCCAAGCCCTTGGCTTCCCCCGCCGCCACAGAACAGCCCACCCTGATCCGTGCCTGGGAAGCCTTCCTGGCCCATGTGCCCACGATGCTGCTGATCTGGGTGGCCACGGCGGTGATCAGTGGGGTGGGGGTGGCGATCTATCTGATCGTCAACCTGATCGTGTTCGCCGCGGCCGGCGGCGAGGACATGTCCGATGCCGCTGCCGGAACGGCGCTGGTCGTGGGCCAGCTGGGTCAGCTGCCCTTCTCGATCCTCTCCAGCCTGGTGGGCGTGCTGTTCACCGCCGTCCCGGCCATTCACTACGCCACGGGAGACACCATCGGCATCGAGGCGGCGTTCCAGGCCCTGTGGGCCCGCCCCTGGCGCTATCTGCTGGCGGGTGTGCTGTTCACCGTTGCCGTGGTGATCGGCCTGCTGCTGTGCGTCTTGCCCGGGATTGCCGTGGCCCTGGTGGGACCCGTGTACGTCAACAAGGTGTTCAACACCGACCTGCCGGTGCTCGATGCCCTGCGGACTTCGTTTCAGGCCGTCTACCGCTCCCAGCGGGGCTGGGAATTCGTGGGGATCGAGATCCTCACGGGCCTGGTCGTCGCCGTTGTGTCCGTGGCCACCTGCGGCCTGGGGGCCCTGGTGGCAGTTCCCGTCTCCAGCTTCTACATCCAGAACGTGGCCTATCACCGGGGCGTGCTGAGCTGAGGGGCGCGTCTCATGGGCTGGGGAAGGCTGGGATCCCCAGGCGGTAGTGCAGCACCATCCGCACCCCCCAGTAGCCCAGCAGCAGGGCGATGCCGGCGCCCCCCTGCCAGGGTCTGAGCCTGAGGCCGCCAGGCCAGAGCCGTCGCTGCCGGATCGCCTGCAGCGACCACACCAGCAGGGCTCCGGCCACGAGCGGTCCGAAGGCATGCTGCGCCAGGGCCTCCGACCAGTTCCCCTGCAGGCTGGAGCTGGTGGCGCGGGTGAGGAAGCAGCTGGGGCAAGGAAGTCCCGTGAGGGCTCGCAGCGGGCAGGGCCAACCCGGTAGGGAGGGATGGAGGCCCTTGAACCAGAGGTAGCCGGTGAGGCCGGCGGGCAGGAGAAAGCCGGCCCGTTGCAGTTGGCTCAGGAAGCGGCGGCGCGGGCTTCGGGACGCTCCGAGTTCAGCGATCGACCGATCCCATGATCACGTCGATGGAGCCGAGGATGGCCATGATGTCGGCCACCTTGGCGCCCTTGAGGATGTGGGGCAGGATCTGCAGGTTGTTCTGGTCGGCGGCGCGGATCTTGAAGCGCCAGGGGGTGACGTCGTCGTTGCCCTGGATGAACACGCCGATCTCGCCCTTGCCGGATTCCAGCCGGGTGTAGAGCTCGCCGGAGGGGATCTTGAAGGTGGGGGCCACCTTCTTCGCCACGTACTGGTAGTCGAAGCCGCTGGCCTCGCCACCCTTGCCCTCGGCCATGCGCCTGGCCTCCAGGTTTTCGGTGGGGCCGCCGGGGATCATGGCGCAGGCCTGGCGCAGGATCTTCAGCGACTCGCGCATCTCCTGCACCCGCACCCGGTAGCGCGCGAAGCAGTCACCCTCCTGGGCCGTCACCACCGACCAGTCGAAATCGTCGTAGCACTCGTAGTGATCCACCTTGCGGAGATCCCAGGGCACGCCGGAAGCCCTCAGCATCGGCCCCGAGAGGCTCCAGTTGATCGCCTGCTCACGCGTGATCGCCCCCAGCCCCTCGATGCGCTTGCGAAAGATCGGGTTGTTGGTGATCAGTTTCTCGTATTCGTCGATCTTGGGGCCGAACCAGTCGCAGAAGTCGAGGCACTTCTCCAGCCAGCCGTAGGGCAGATCGGCGGCCACTCCGCCGATGCGGAAGTAGTTGTTGTTGATCAGCCGCTGGCCGGTGGCCGCTTCCCAGAGGTCGTAGATCATCTCCCGCTCGCGGAAGATGTAGAAGAACGGTGTCTGGGCGCCCACATCAGCCAGGAAGGGTCCAAGCCAGAGCAGGTGGTTGGCGATGCGGTTGAGCTCCAGCATCAGCACCCGGATGTAGCTGGCGCGCCGGGGCACCGGCACATTGGCCAGCCGCTCGGGAGCGTTGACCACGATCGCCTCGTAGAACATGCCGGCCGCATAGTCCATGCGGCTCACGTAGGGCACGAACATCACATTCGTGCGGTTTTCGGCGATCTTCTCCATGCCGCGGTGCAGGTAGCCGATCACCGGCTCGCAGTCCACCACGTCCTCGCCGTCGAGGGTCACCACCAGCCGCAACACCCCGTGCATCGAAGGGTGATGGGGGCCGAAGTTGACCACCATCGGCTCCGTGCGCGTTTCCAGCTGCGTCATGGGGCCGGGGGGCGGAGGAAGAGTGTCGGGATCTTAGGAAGGTTTGGCGCCCCGCTTTGTTCCCCTGCCACCTGAGCTGCCCCCCGATCCGCCCGGGTTTGAGCACCGGCCCGTGCTGGCGGCAGAGGTGCTGGCGGGGTTCGAGCCCCTGGGGGAGCTGCTGGGGCAGCATCCCGGTGGTGGCCTGCTGATCGACTGCACCCTCGGCGGCGGCGGCCACAGCGCCCTGCTGCTGGAGGCCCATCCCGGCCTGCGCCTGATCGGGCTGGACCAGGACCCGAGCGCCCGCGCCGCCGCCGCCGAGCGCCTCGCCCCCTTCGGAAACCGGGTGGAGATCGTGGCCACCAACTTCGCCGACTACCGCCCGCCCGCACCCGCCCTGGCGGTGCTGGCCGATCTCGGCGTCAGCAGCCCCCAGCTGGACGTGGCTGAGCGGGGTTTCAGCTTCCGCAGCGAGGGTCCCCTCGACATGCGCATGAACCCCGGCGACGGGGAAACGGCCGCCGCTCTTCTGGATCGCCTCGACGAGGGCGCCCTGGCCGATCTGATCTATGGCTACGGCGAGGAGCGGCTGTCGCGGCGCATCGCCCGCCGCATCAAGGAGCAGGGGCCGTGGGACGACCCGCGCCAGCCGCGCACCACCGCTGAGCTGGCCTGGCTGGTGGGGGGCTGCTACCCGCCGGCGGCCCGCCGGGGTCGGCTGCATCCGGCGACCCGCACCTTTCAGGCCCTGCGCATCGCCGTCAATGATGAGCTCGGGGTGCTCGAGCGCTGGCTGGAGCAGGTGCCCCATTGGCTGCTGCCGGGAGGGCTGCTGGCGGTGATCAGTTTTCACTCCCTCGAAGACCGCCGGGTCAAGACGGCCTTCCGCACTGATCCGCTGCTGGAGCGGATCAGCCGCAAGCCGCTGGTGGCCAGTGCCGAGGAGGCCGAGGCCAATCCCCGCAGCCGTTCGGCCAAGGCCCGCCTGGCGCGCCGGCGGCCATGAGTGGTTTCGCGGTGACAGGGGTCACGTTGCCTGCGCTCACCCTGGTGGATGGCCTCTGGTGGGCCGCCCTGGTGATCCAGCTGCTGGCCATTCCCGGCACTCTGCTGCCCCTGCTGCCCGGCCTGGCGCTGTTGCCCCTGGGGGCTGGGCTGTGGGTCTGGGCGGTGGGCTGGAGCACCGCCTGGCCGCCCTTCGCCCTGGCCTGCCTGCTGCTGCTGCTGGGCTGGGGCGCCGACGCCCTGGGGCTGGTGCTGGGGCCGGCGCGGCTGAAGGCCACCCGCTGGGCCTACATCGGCGCCGGGCTCGGCCTGCTGGTGGGGCTGCTGGGCCTGCTGCCGGCCCTGCCCGTGGGCGGCCCGCTGCTGGGGGCCCTGCTGGGCCCGCTGCTCGGGGCCAGCCTCGGGGAGCTGATCACGGCCCCCACGGCCCTGGGGCCGATCGGGCTGCTGCGGCTGCGGCGATCCCTGGTGGTGGGCCTGGCCGTGGTGGCCGGGATGCTGGTGATCAAGGTGGCCCAGGCCCTGCTGGCCCTGGTGGGCGCCGCCGGCTTTGTGCTGCTCACCAGCCTGCGGGTTTGAGCAGCCCGGTGCGGTCTTCGCCACCGAACAGTGCCCGTCAGGGGCGCAGCTGGCGCAGCGCCGCCTCCACGCTGGCCACGGCCCGTTCGATCTCCGCCGCACCGGTGCTGCGGCCGAGCCCGAAGCGGATCGAGGCGGCGGCCTCGCTGCGGCTGCGGCCCAGGGCCGCCAGCACGTGGGAGGGGGACCCCTGGCTGCAGGCCGAGCCGCTGCTCACGGCGATGCTCCGGCGCAGCAGCCGGTGCAGGGCGGCGCCGTCCACCCCGCCCACCGTGACGTTGAGGTTGTGGGCCAGACGCGGCGCAGCGGCCCCGTTCAGCGTGATGCCCCCCAGCGCCAGCAGCTCCTGGCGCAGTTGATCGCGCAGGCTGCCGAGCCGCGCTGCCCGTTCCTGCTGATCGGCGACGGCCCGGCTGAGGGCTTCCCCGAGGCCCACCACCAGCGGCACGGCCACGGTGCCGGCGCGCCGCTGCTGCTCCTGGCCGCCGCCGTGCAACTGGGCCGCCAGCGCCACCCCCTGACGCACCAGCAGGGCCCCCACCCCCTTGGGCCCGTAGCACTTGTGGCCGCTGAGGCTGAGCAGATCCACCCCCTGCTCCGCCATCGCCAGCGGGATGTGGCCTGCGGCCTGGGCGGCATCCACATGCAGCAGCACGCCGTGGTGGTGGCAGTGGGCCGCGATGGTGCTGATCGGCTGCAGCACGCCGATCTCGTTGTTGGCCGCCATCACGGAGGCCAGCAGCACATCCGGGCCCAGGGCCGCCGCCAGCAGCTCCTCCTGCACCAGGCCGCCGGAGTCCACCGGCAGCACCGTGAGTGGGAAGCCGTGGCGCTCGAGGTAGCGCAGCGGATCCAGCACGGCCCGGTGCTCGGTGGCCAGGGTCAGCAGCCGCCGCCGCTCGCCGCCCTGGGCCAGGGCCGCCTCGCAGACCCCCTTGAGGGCCAGGTTGTTGGCCTCGGTGGCGCCGCTGGTGAACACCACGTCGCCGGGCTCAGCCCCGAGGGCCGCGGCCACCTGGGCCCGAGCCCGCTCCACGGCCGCAGCCGCCGTCAGGGACTCGCGGTGCAGGCGGCTGGAGGGGTTGGCGCAGTGCTCCCGCCACCAGGGCTCCATGGCGTTCAGCACCGCCGGATCGCAGGGGGTGCTGGCTTGGTGGTCGAGATAGGCGAGCATGGGGAGCCGAGCCGCCCACCATGCTGCCAACGACGTGGGGGCCCTGGGCCCTGGCGGCCACCGGCCTTGCCCTCCTGAGCAGCATGTTGCCGCCGCCGCCGGCGGCAGAGGCCCAGGCCACGGCGGTGGAGCGGCCGCCGGGGCTGGTGGTGCTCGATGAGCGGCCCCGTCCGGAGGGGATGCTGGTGCTTGGGGTCTACGGTCCCAAGCCCGATGCCACCATCGCGGGCCTCTGGCGGATGCAGCTCTGGCGGCAGCTGGGGCCGGATGTGTCGATCCAGACGGACACCGTGCGCTGCGACAAAGAGGAGCCGATGTGGATCACCGAGGACGGGGGGCGGCTGGTGATCCGCTCCCTCAACCCCGGCGGCGTGATCACCCCCGCCAATCGGGTGGATCACCTGGTGTGGTGGGCGGTCTGCCATCCGGAGCAGGCGGGCCGCGACCCTGCTGAGCTCAAGGCCACCGCTCTGGAGCTGGGCTACAGCACCACGTTGCGGGAATCCGAGCAGGTGCTGCCTGGACGACCCCGCTGAGGCTCTGCAGACTGCACGGCATGAGCACCGACCCCCTCGCAGCGCCCGCCTCCCCTGACCCCGGGCCCGACCCCAGCACCGCCGAGACCCCCCCGGCGCCGGCGCGTCTGCTGCTTGTCGACGACGAGCCGGGCCTGCGCACGGCCGTGCAGGCCTACCTGGAGGACGAGGGCTTCGCGGTGACCACCGCCGCCGACGGCGAGGAGGGCTGGGAGAAGGCCCAGGAGCTGCTGCCCGACGTGGTGATCAGCGACGTGATGATGCCCCGCTGCGACGGCTACGGCCTGCTCAGCAAGCTGCGTGCCGATGAGCGCCTCGGCGGCACCCCGGTGATCTTCCTCACCGCCAAGGGCATGACCGCTGACCGCATCGCCGGCTTCCAGGCCGGCTGCGACGACTACATCCCCAAGCCCTTCGATCCCGACGAGCTGGTGGCCCGGGTGCGCAATGCCGTGCGCCGGCAGGAGCGGCTGCTGGCCGAGGCCGCCCGCTTCGCCGATGCCGACATCGGCCAGATGGCCAAGCAGATCACCGAGATCCGCTCGCTGCTGGCCAGCGGCGGCCAGGCGAAATCCTCCCCGGGCAGCAGCGACCTGGTGTTCACCCCCCGGGAGGCCTCGGTGCTGCAACTGGTGGCGGAGGGCCTGATGAACAAGCAGATCGCCCGGCGATTGGAAACCTCGATCCGCAACGTGGAGAAGTACGTGAGCCGCCTGTTCATCAAGACCGGCACCGCCAGCCGCACTGAGCTGGTGCGCTACGCCCTGGAACATGGCCTGGTGGAGTGAAGCCTGAAGGGCGACCCGGAGCGTGGCTGCCGGTCGCCCTCAACCAGGGGCACGCCTATCGCGACCGGGTACGGCCGGCCGACCTGGTGAATCCGTCTGGCGACCCCCTGCACCAACCCAGCCTCAGCGGCTTTTACGCCCGCCGCTACCCCCATTCCTCCCGGGCCCTGTGGCGGCAGCGGCTCGCCGCCGGGGAGATCTGCAGGAACGGCCAGTGCCTCCAGGCCGATGGGCCTCTGGCCCCGGGGGATCGGCTGGTGTGGCATCGGCCCCCCTGGCAGGAGGCCGCCGTGCCGGGGTTGCCCAGCCCCCTGTTCGATGACGGCGACCTGCTGGTGATCGACAAGCCCAGCGGTCTGCCGGTGCTGCCGGCCGGTGGCTTCCTGGAGCACACCGTGCTGCGGCTGCTGGAGCGGCAGGTGGCGGAGGGCCAGCTTGACGCTGCCGCCGGCTTGCCGCGCCCGGTTCACCGGCTGGGTCGCTTCACCTCAGGCCTGCTGGTGTGTGCCCGCCGTGAGGCCACCCGTGCCTGGCTCAGTGCCCTGCTGCGGGAGAGCACCGCGGCTCCCCCGGCCGCCGGGGCTGCCCTGGGGAGATGCCGCAAGCTCTACCGCGCCCTCACGGCTCCCCTGCCCGCGTCGCTGGCCGTGGGCTCCTGCCGGCGGATCACCACCCCGATCGGCCGGTGCCCGCACCCCCTGCTGGGCCGGATCTGGGCTGCTGGCGGCGACGGAGCCCTGGCGGCTGAGAGCGACTTCACCCTGTTGGAGCGCCGCGCTGAGGGCTGTCTTGTGGCTGTGGTGATCGCCAGCGGCCGGCCCCATCAGATCCGCATCCATGCCGCCGCCCTCGGCGCCCCCCTGCTGGGCGATCCCCTCTACCTGCCGGGTGGCGGGGTCCGGCCCACGGTGCTGCCGGGGCAGGGCGGCTACCGGCTCCACGCCCACCGGCTGTGGCTGCCCCTGCCGGGCGGGCAGGTGCTGGCGCTGGAGGCGCCGCTGCCCCCGCCCCTGCTCGGTTCCGCCGATGGGGCCAGCGCCTCTGACCCCGACCCCATGCCAGGGTGAGCCCCCGGCTGTTCCCGCCGCCAGGCCATGCCCCAGCCCCCCTCTGCCAGCCTCCAACGGGACGCCTCCATCCAGCTGGAATCCGAGCCCACCGCCGCGCTGCTGGCCTGGGCCGAGGCGGTGGAGGCCGGTGAGGGCACCCTGTTCGAGAAGGCGCGGCTGCTGGCCACGCGGCTCGGGGCCCACGTGCGCCCCGACGGGCTGGTGGAGATCGGCTTCTGGACGCCGGAACTCTCCGGCGATGTGATCCAGCCGAAGAACATCCAGCTGGAAGTGTTCACCCCCCGCCAGACGATCGATCCCTCCCTGGCCGAGCAGACGGTGCGCTTCCACCGTGACTACCTGCAGCTCGAGAAGTGGGGTGACTACCACTGGGGCGTGATCAGTGGCCTGCGGGTCGGCGATGCCACCACGATCGGTTCGCTCTACTGGCTGCGCTACCTCAGCCCTGACACCAATGCCGTGACCGCCCTGGGGGATTGCCTCGGCAACTCCTTCCCCTACGGCGTCTACGCCCCCGCCGAGATCTATGACCTGGAGGGTCTGCAGGCCCGCCGGGCCGATCGCGCCTACTACGACGCCCTCATCGCCGATGAGCCCGTCACCATTCCGGCCCCCTGCAACATCCTGCAGCTGCATGTGCGCACGGCCTCACCCAATGGCTACCTCTCCGGGCTCACGCAGCTCTACCGCAAGCTGGCCGCGAAACTGCGCTGCGGCGAGGCGCTGACCCCCGCCGAAACCAACCTGATCGGCTACGAGGCGGTGCAGCTGTTGCCCACCGAACCCACGGTGGAGGTGCGCTCCGGCCAAGGCGGTGACGACGACCACTTCAGCCTGCGGCCAGACGATGAGGACGTGCTCGATCCCGAAATCGAGGGGATCGTGGCTGAGGCGGGGGATGTGCGGGTGCGGCTGCGGCGCCCCAACCTGGAGAACTGGGGCTACGACATCGTGATCTTCGGCAGCGCCGCCACCAATCCGGCCCTGCTCGAAACCCTGCGGCCCGATGAGCTGGTGGCCTTCATCAGCGAACTGCACACCTTCCCCACCGGCCCGATCCGAGTGGTGTACGACCTGGTCTATGGCCACGCCGACAACCAGGCCATCGACCTGCTGAACGGCCGCTTTCTCAAGGGGCCGAACATGTATGGCCAGGATGTGAACCACCAGAACCCTGAGGTGCGGGCGATCCTGCTGGAGATGCAGCGCCGCAAGGTCAACACCGGCGCCGACGGTATCCGCATCGACGGCGGCCAGGATTTCAAGTACTTCGACCCGATCACCGGCCGGGTCGCCTACGACGATCCCTACCTGCTGAGCATGGGCGATCTGGTGCAGGAGATCGGCCCGGCGCGCTGGCGGCCCTTTGTGATCTATGAAGACGGCCGGCCCTGGCCGGCTGAGGGCTGGGAAGAGGTGTCCAGCTACCGCGACCTGGTGGAGCAGCGTCCCGACGCCTTTCAGTGGGGCCCCATGATCTTTGCCCACAACACCCCGGCCCTGCATGGCTTCTGGGCCCGCAAGTGGCGGCGGGTCTGCGAAAAGATGCAGCTGGGGTCCCGCTGGGTCACCGGCTGCGGCAACCACGACACCCTGCGGCGCGGCACCCAGGTGGATCCCGGCGAGCCGATCAATCCCCACCTGGGCAGCACGCTGCCGGAGGTGCTGGCCAACGCCTACGACAACGGCGCGATCGGGGCCCTCACCTATGGCTTCGGTCCGGGCCTGCCCATGGATTTCATCCACTGCCTGATGCGGGCGCCCTGGGGCTTCTTTCGCAACACCGACGACCGCTTCGGCGTCAAGGTGGTGGCGGAGGAGGCTCCGGGTTTCCTCGACTGGCAGCTCAGCGACGCGCTGTACGCCGCCGACGGGCTGTTCCAGGCGATCAAGCAGCTGGGCTTCGCTGAGCTGGCGCAGCTGCGCCAGTTTCTGGCCCTGCTGACCGGCTCCATCGCTGCCAACGACTACGACCTCGAGCAGATCGCCCTGGCCTGCCAGGTCGGGGTGCCCACCGGCGACGACGGCACCACGGCGGTGGTGGACGTGGCCTGGCTGAAGGCCTTTGCCCGCCATTTCATGGAAGACATGCATGCCGCCTGCAACATCTGGCTCCATGCCGATCGGGTGGATCCGGTTCAGGCCGGCTTCAACCTGGCCCTGCGCGAGTTCCGCCGTTCCCGGCCCTGGCTGGCCGAGAACCTGAGCAACGACGAGCGGCTGGATCTGCTCACCACGCCCTCCACGACGATCTTCTACGGGATGCGCCGGGCTCCTGAACCTGAAGCCTCCACCGTGGCCCTGGTGGCCCACATGGGCGGTGCGGCGATGGCGCTCGGCCTGCCCGAGCTCTTTCCGGAGCAGGCCGGGCCCTGGCGGTTGCTGCTGGCCTCTCCCGGGCTGGAGCCCAGTGCTGCGCAGCTGGCCGGCCGCGAGCCGATCCTGTTCCAGGACAGTCAGGCGCTGCTGCTGGAGCCCGGCTGAGCCCAGGCTTCAGCCTTGCCTCTCGAAGGCGATCAGCCGCGAAAAATAGAAGGGGGCCTGGTTGAGGTTGCGGCGCACGGGGGTGAAGCCGGCTTCAGCGGCGGCCTTCACAATGCCCTCCTCCCGCAGGGTGTAAGCCCTGGTGGTCTTGCTGGGCCCGGGGAACAGCTGGCCGATGCCCTTGAGCAGCGCCAGCAGGGGGGTGTAGGGGGCGAAGCTCACGATCAGCTGTTTCTCGGCCATGGCGGCCAGATGACGCACCATGTCCTCGGCGGCGGCCTGGGGGTAGTGGATGAACACATCCAGGCAGATCACGGTGTCGTAGCGCCCCGTGAGGCTCTCCAGGTCGGAGGCGTGGAACTGCAGCTGGCTGGTGCTGAGGCCGGCAGCGGCGGCCCGGCGGGCGGCTTCCGCCACCATGGCCTCGGAAAGATCACTGGCGGCGATGCTGCCGGCGCCGAGTCCGGCCAGGGGCAGGCTGAGGCTGCCCACGCCGCAGCCGGCGTCGCAGAAGCTGCGGCCGGAGAGATCACCCTGCTCCTGCAACCAGGCCAGCACGTTGTCCACTGTTTTCTGGTGCCCCAGGCGGATGTTCCGCTGCACCTTGTTGACGTCCTCGCTGTCGCTGTAGATCCGGTTCCAGCGCTCGAAACCCGTGGTTTCGAAGTAGCCCTTCACCTCGTCCTTCTCAACGGCCGTGGACTCAGCAGGCATCGGGGCAGAAGAAAGTGGCTCGGATCCTAAGGAGCGGCCCAGGGCCCCGCAGGTCCGCGGCTGCTCAGGCGCAGCGCCGCCAGCCCAGGGTTCCCCCCTCCTCCCAGTTCCAGCGCAGGGTCTCCGCCAGGGGTGAGCCCACCAGCATGGTGGCGGTGTCGCGGCCATCTCCGAGCACCCGCCGGGGCGTGATCGTGGCCGCGGCGATCGCCTGCTCAGCCGCGACGCCCCAGTCCACCAGCCGCCGCACCCCGTTCAGCAGCGGCAGGGTCACCCCGGCGAGGGTGCCGTCCTCCAGGCGGCAGCAGCCGTTCTGCACCAGCAGCACCCGCTCGTCCCAGCGGTGGCGGCCCTCGCCGAGGCCGTAGGGGGCCAGGGCATCGCTCACCAGCACCAGCTGCTCGGGAGCCAGGCGCTGCAGCAGCAGCACCATCGACGGCGCCACGTGCACGCCATCGGCGATCAGCCCCAGCGCCACGCCGCCATCGAGCACGGCCGCGGCGATCGGGCCCGGGTTGCGGTGCTGCAGGCCCGCCATGGCATTGAAGCTGTGGGTCAGCATGCCCACGCCGGCTCTGAACGCTTCGGCGGCCTGGTGCTCATCGGCGCTGCTGTGGCCCAGGCTCACCACCACCCCTGCCTCGCGCAGGGCCGCGATCACGGCGCCGGCGCCCTCCAGTTCGGGAGCCAGGGTCATCAGATCGATCTGGTCCTCGAAGCCGTCGATGCGCGCTGCCAGGGCCTCCAGGCTGGGGGCCACCAGGTGCTGCCGGGGGTGGGCGCCCCGGCGAGCCGGGTGGAGGAAGGGCCCCTCCAGGTGGGCGCCGAGCAGCTGGCAGCGGCCGTCGCGATGCTGCTGGCGAGCCCGATCCAGCACGGCCAGGGCCTGGCGCAGGGCGGCGCTGTCGCAGGTCACGAGGGTGGGGCAGATTGCCTCCACCCCATCGCGCCACAGCAGTTCGAGCAGCTCCAGCAGCCGGGGCAGATCGGCGGGCGTGAGTTCCGGAAAGGCGAGGCCGAGGCCGCCGTTGATCTGCAGGTCCACCCCGGCAGGGCTCAGCCAGTCGCCCTGCCAGTCGTCGCCGGCCACGCTGCTGCCGGGGTCGATCGGCTCCAGCACCTCGATCCAGTCGTGGGCGTCGAGGCCGAGCCGCCAGCGCTGCTGCCGGCCGTGGCTGCAGCGGCGGGCCTGGGGCAGGCGGACGTTGCGGATCCAGCGCATCGCAGCGGCACACGGGAGAATGCGACCATCCTGCGCCCGCCCCCTTGAGCGACCGTTCCAGCTCCGAACCCCGCGTGGCCGTGGTGATGGGCAGCGATTCCGATCTGCCCACCATGCAGCCGGCGGTGGTGGTGCTGCAGCGCTTTGGCGTGGCGGTCGAGGTGCGGGTGCTCTCCGCCCACCGCACACCGCTGGAGATGGTGGCCTTCGCGCAGCAGGCGGCTGGGCGGGGGCTCAAGGTGATCATCGCCGGCGCCGGCGGTGCGGCCCACCTGCCCGGCATGGTGGCGGCGCTCACCACCCTGCCGGTGATCGGCGTGCCGGTGCAGAGCCGGGCCCTCTCCGGGGTGGATTCGCTGCACTCGATCGTGCAGATGCCCGCCGGGATTCCGGTGGCCACGGTGGCGATCGGCAACGGCACCAACGCCGGCCTGCTGGCGGTGCAGATCCTGGCCACGGCCGATGGGCGGCTGGCGGAGGCCCTGCTGGCCTACCGCGCTGAGCTGCATGGCCAGGTGCGCGCCAAGGATGGGCGCCTCGGCCAGCTGGGCAGCGAGGCCTACCTGGCCCAGATGGACTGAGGCGTTCTTTCTCCCCCTTGCGATCACCCCGCGATGCTCGAGCGTCTGGTCCTCCCCCCCTGGCTGAAGATCGGCCTGGCCCTGCCCCTGCTCGTGCTCAACCTATGGGTGCTGCGTCAGTTGCTGCTGCCGCTGGCGCCGTTCCCAGCCCTCTTCCTCACCGCCGCTCTCATCGCCTTCCTGCTGGATATCCCCAGCCGCTGGCTGCGCCAGCGGGGCCTGCCTCGCAGTCTGGCGATGGTGCTGGTGCTGGGGCTGGCGATGGGGTTACTGGCCCTGGCCCTGCTCTGGCTGGTGCCGCGCCTGATTGATCAGCTGGCCGAACTCATCGCAGCGCTGCCGGGTTGGCTGGCCCAGGGAGAGGTGTGGCTCGATGCGCTGGAGGCTTGGGCTCAGGAGCAGGGGATCCCCACGGATTTCGGCAACCTCAGCAGTGAACTCCTGACCCGCTTCAGCAAGCTGGCCAGCCAGCTGAGCCAGCGGCTGCTGGGTCTGCTCGGGGCGACCGTCGGTCTCACCGTGAATACGGTGATCGTGCTGGTGCTGGCGGTGTTTCTGTTGCTCGGCGGGGAGTCGATCAGCGCTGGCCTGGCCCAGTGGCTGCCGGCGGGTGTCCGATCCCTGGTGGTGGATACCCTGAGCCGCACGTTCCGGGGCTATTTCGCCGGGCAGGTGGTGCTGGCGATGATCCTGAGCGGCCTTCAGATCGTTGTGTTCACCCTGTTGGCCATTCCCTATGGGGTGCTCTTCGCCGTGGCGATCGGCTTCACTACCCTTGTGCCCTATGCCAGCGCCCTCACGATCGTGCTGGTGAGCGGCCTGGTGGCGCTCAACGACCCCCGCACCGGTCTGGAGGTGCTGGCGGTGACCATTGCCGTGGGCCAGGTGGTGGATCAGGTGATCCAGCCCCGTCTGATGGGCAGCATCGTGGGGCTGCAGCCCGCCTGGTTGCTGATCTGCCTGCCGTTAGGGGCCCGGCTGGGCAGCCTGATGGGCCTGGGGGAGCTGTTGGGTCTGCTCCTGGCCGTGCCGGTGGCGAGTTGCGCGAAGACGTTTCTGGATGTGAGCCTCGCGTCACGCCGGACCATTCCTGCGGAGCCGCTCAGCCCCTGAGGCCCCAGGCGATCTCTGAATCAGCTGGCGGCGGGGATGATGCCGTTGGCATCGAGGAAGCTCAGCACCTGGGCCACGCAGCCCTCCAGCTCGGCACGGCCTGTGTCCACCCGCAGCTCCGGGGATTCGGGGGCTTCGTAGGGGCTGGAGATGCCGGTGAACTCCTTGATCACCCCGGCGCGGGCCTTGGCGTAGAGGCCCTTGGTGTCGCGCTCCTCGCAGACGCTGAGGTCTGCGGCGCAGTGAATTTCGATGAAATCACCGGCGGGCACCAGGGCGCGCACCCGCTCACGGTCGGCCTGGAACGGTGACACGAAGGCGGTGAGCACCACCACGCCGGCATCGAGGAAGAGCTTGGCCACCTCGCCGATCCGGCGGATGTTCTCCACCCGATCGGCGTCCGAGAAGCCGAGGTCGGTGCAGAGGCCATGGCGGATGTTGTCGCCATCGAGCACGTAGCAGGCCAGCCCCTGCTCAAACAGGGCTGAGTTCACCGCGTTGGCGAGGGTGCTCTTGCCGGAGCCGCTCAGCCCCGTGAACCAGAGGATGGCACTGCGGTGGCCGCGCTGGTGGGCCCTGGACTCCCTGGTCACCGTGGAGTGGTGCCACACGATGTTGGTCGACTTGCCCTGGTCAGTGAGGGCGCCGTAGGCGGGGTTGGGAGCGGGAGCAGCGGCCATCAGGAACGGGAGGAGCAGGGGGTGTGGGGGGCATTGTTTCAGCTCTGCGCCCGGCCCTGGGGCGCAAGGTGCCGAGTTCGGGTCTGGGGCACTGACCCTGAAGCCCTGGTCCGAGGCAAAGCGATGGCGCCATCCAGGCCAGCAGCCAAGCTGGGGAGGCTGTCGCCCCCCACCACCATGGCCGCAGACCTGCTGCTGGCACTGCTGCTGCCCACCGCCCTGCTGCTGGTGGCCACCGTTCTGCTGTTGCAGCACGGCAGTCGGCTGCCGCACTGGCTGGAGCGGTTGCGCCGGCACCGCAGCCTGCTGTGGAACAGCGGCATCGGGCTGATCATCGGGCTCTCTGCCCTGCGCTGGCTGCTCGCGCGCTGACCCGATGGCTTCTCCCTGATCAGGTTTGGCATGGATGTCATGCCGCTCGCCGTTGTGATGAGTGGTGGAGCAACGGATCTGGCAGGTTTTGTGCTCACCAGCTTTGAAACCTTCACTGCGGGTGCGCTCGCATCTCGCACGCGCCATGACGTTTGGTTCTGCAGACTTGAAGCGAGCTTCCGGCAGGCCTAATTTCATATCAAAGACTAAACACGTGAGCCATGACTCCTAACCCCATCACCTGGTTTGAGCTCAATGTTGCCGACATGGAGCGCGCCAAGGCCTTCTACACGGCTGTGTTCCAGGTGGGCTTTGAAGACTTCTCCACGCCGGGGATGGCCTACTGGTGCTTCCCGATGCAGGACGACCAGGTGGGAGCAGGCGGAGCGTTGATGCAGATGGAGGGTTGCGAGCCCGGCAAGGGCGGCACCATGGTGTACTTCACCTGTCAGGACTGCGCTGTTGAGGAGGGCCGCGTTGTGCCAGCTGGAGGCACGGTGTTGCGTCCCAAGATGGCGATCGGAGCGTTCGGTTTCATCTCGGTGGTGATCGACACCGAAGGCAATCCGATCGGGCTGCATTCCCTGGCCTGAAGGTCTGCTGCAGGGGCTCAGGTCGCCAGGCTGATCACCACATTGCCCCGCTTGTGGCCGCTGTCCACATAACGGTGCGCCTCCGGGAGCTGCTCGAAGGGATAGCAGCGGCCGACCACGGGCCGAAACGCCCCTGCCTCGGCCAGCTCCGCCAGCTGCTCCAGGTCGCCGGGCTTCACGCTGGCTGGCCCGGCGATCACATGCTTGTCCGTGGTGAGGGTCTGCCAGCCACTGAGCAGCAGGGCGGGAAGGCTTGCCACCAGCAGCAGTAGCCGCCCTCCAGGCCGCAGCGAGGCCTGGCAGCGGGAGAAGGAAGCCGTGCCCACGGCATCGAGGATCACGTCATAGGTCTGGCCGTTGCGGGCGAAGTCGTCGCAGTTGTAATCGATCACCTGGTGGGCCCCGAGAGAGCGCACCAGCTCCAGATTGGCGCTGCTGCACACGCCGGTGACCTCGGCCCCCAGGTGGCAGGCGAGCTGGACGGCGGCGCTGCCGACGCTCCCGGAAGCGCCATGGATCAACAGCCGCTCGCCGGGTTTCAGGCGAGCCCGGCGCAGAAAATCCAGAGCCGTCGTGCCGCCGAAGGAGAGGGCGGCGGCCTCCTCAAAGCTCAGACCGCTGGGCTTGCGCGCCACGCCGCCGTCCTCCGGCAGGCAGCGGTAGGCCGCGTGGCATCCGAGGGCGAGATCACTGAAGGCGAACACCGCATCACCCACCTGGAAGCGCGTCACGTCCTCACCGATCGCCTCCACCACCCCCGCCAGCTCCGATCCCAGGATCGGTTGCCGGGGCCGCCTCAGCCCTGCCACCAGGCGGATGATCAAGCCGAAACCGGCCGGCACCTCCAGGCTGCGCAGGCGCCAGTCCCCGGAGCTGACCGTGGTGGCATGGCTCTTGATCAGCACCTCGTTGGCCTGGGGAACGGGCTGATCGATCTCCTCCAAGCGGAGGACATCGGCAGAGCCGTAGTGGTGATAGAGGAAGGCTTTCATGGCTTGGCTCAAGGGTTGGGGCGGCTGGGCATCTGGCTCGGCACGATCAGCACGCCGCTGCTCGCCTCGCCATAGACGCGGCAGGGCCCACCCCTGGCGGCCTGATCGGCGGCGAGGGCGCAGAGGGCGGCATCGATCCAGTCGATGCTGGAGAGCTGATCGCAATCCAATCCGCACAACTCCAGAAGGGCCCGCCGCTGCAAGCGCTTTCGCGACGCTGCCGCCCGCTCCAGGCCGAGGGACCGGTGCAGCTCGCAGGTGATCGCATGGGGAAAGGTTTCGAAGCAGCAGCGCTGGCCTGGGCTGGGCAGGCCGCTGGCCAGGGGATGGCTGGGCTCCAGGGCCCGGTAGAGGGCCTCGCCCCTCAGCATCCAGCCGTAGTAGTTGCTGGGGTGCTCCAGGGCCCGTTCGCGGCTGGGGCTGGCGAAGCACTGGATCCCCTCGGCCATCAGCTCCCGCTCAGCGGGACGGGCGCGGCCATCGGTGCTCCAACGGCAGGGAGCATCCACGCCGATCAGCCTGGCGCCGAGGCTGCGGCACCACTGGGCCAGCTCGGCGGCGTCGGAGGTGGTGTGGCGGCCTTGCAGGCCACCGCCCCGCAGGGCCACGGCGTGGAAGCCCTTGCGCTCGCCGCCCACGTCGACACCCACCACGCAGAGGCTGCGGGCTTCTGCTGAGGTCTGCTGTGGAACAGGGGCCGCCATGGCCCAAGACTGCCAGCGCCAGGGGGGGTCGCTGCTGCAGGCCCGTGTGTGCGGCGACACCGTGGAGTCGCCATCCAGGCAGCAGCCAGGGCGGAGGGCCCCGACCAGCCTGAGTGGGCATGAGGCCTGCCCATGTTCAACCTGGTTTCCACGCCACGTCCCGTGGTGCTCACCCCGCCGATCAACCTTCCCCCCTGGCCTGCCAGTGGGCCCTTCTGCAGCCTGGACGCCAGGGGCTTTGCGCTCGAGTCGTTCACGATCCCCATCACTGCCGGCGAGCCGTCTCCCAGCTGGCTGGAGTTGCTGGGCCAGCGCTGAGGCCCCGGCACTGGCGGGCCACGAACGGGCTGGTCATGGCGCGCAACAGGGCGCTGTAGCTGGGGCGAAAGCCGATCTCCTCCCCCACGCTCAAGGGGCGATCGGCCTCCAGCACGAGGTGGTCGCTGCTGGCCCCCAGGATCGCCATGCCGGCGGGAGGCTCCAGCCCGGCCGGATCGGCATCCTGGTGGCCGAGGGCCACGAGGGCGCGCTGCTGCGGGCCACGGTCCGGGGGAAGGGGAGCGGGCTGGGCACAGCCCTCGGGGCTGAAGCTGGTGAGGCCGCGGCGGCCCCAGGCCCGGCTGGGCTTGGTCTTCACTTCGATCAGCTCGCCCACCAGGCGGAAGGCGTCGGTGTGGAGGCCGCAGATGGGGCGCCGCCCCAGGGGTTCGCGGCCCAGCAGCAGGGCCTCCCCCAGACGCAGATGGTTGATCCGGCCGGGATCACCGCCCCCGGCCAGCCAGGCAAGGTTGGCGGAGTTGCCCCCCGAGATCAGCTCCAGATGGATGTGGAAGCGGGCCTCCAGGGCCTCGGCCAGGGCCGAGAGCTCGGCCATGTTGGTGGCATCGGCAGCCACCCCGTGCTGGCAGCCCAGGTTGGCGCCGATCCCCACCAGTCTCAGCCAGGGCAGCCCCAGGGTGAGCGCCGCGATCCCCGCCAGGTCCTGGGGCAGGATCCCCTCGCGCAGATCGCCCAGCTCCACCATCAGCAGCACGCCGTGGCGTCGCCCCTGGCGCTCGGCCGCCGCCGCCAGGGCCTCCAGCACCACCGCTTCGCTGTTGCAGCTCACGCTGACGCCGGCCACCACCCGCTCCACCTGGCTGAGCATCGGTGTGCGCACCAGCAGCATCGGGGCCTTTACGCCGCCGCTCACCAGGCTCTCAATGGTGTCCAGGCGCGCATCGCCGATCGAGCCCACCCCCGCCGCCAGCCAGGTGGCCACGATCTCCGGCAGGCCGAGCACGGCCTTGCCCACGGCCGTGATCGCGATCCCGCGGCGGGCCAGGCGGCTCACCAGGCTGGTGGCGTTGTGGTGGAGCTGGCCGAGATCGATCTCGAGCCGCGGGGCGCTCACGCCAGCGCCGCCGGCGGTGCTCCCAGTTCCGGGAAGGCTCGCATCACCATCTGCACCAGCCGCTCGGGCGGGCAGGCCAGGGCATCGCTGACGGGAATGTGCAGCTCGGCCTCATACAGGGCGATGGCAGCCGGGAGTTCGGCCACGTCCATGCCCTCATGGTTGAGGGTCATGCCGATCACGCGGGTGGGGGCGAAGGCCTCGATCAGGGCGATCTCGCTCTGAGGCGTGGGCATGGCCTCCTGCGGAAAATCACAGCGCTGACGCCGCATCGGCGCGTGCTGCAGGATCACGGCCTGGGGCTGGCTGCCCCGCAGGATGAACGTGGAGGAGAGGTAGGCGGGATGGCTGAGGGCGCCCTGGCCCTCGATCACGATCACCTGGGGGCGTTCGGTATCAAACGCCTGCACCACCGCGGCCTCCACCTCGCCGGAGCAGAACTGGGAGGGAATGGCATCGAGCGGCAGCCCGTAGCGTCCGCCCTGGATCATGCCGGTCTGGCCCGTGGACACCAGCACGGCGTGGATGCCGTGGTCGTTGAGGGCCTGCACCAGCACGGTGGCGGTGGTGCGCTTGCCGATGGCGCCGTCGGTGCCGAGCACGGCGATACGCCGGCAGTGGGCCCTGGCGATGGTGCCGCTGAACAGGCGCAGATCCTTGAGGGCCGGCGGGCGCCGCACGTCCTCGATGCTCACCTGGTGGCGGGCGGCGGTGGCCGCGAACTCGGCGTCATCGCCCAGGAACTCGCGCATGCCACTCACCAGGCTGAGGCCGGCGCGCATGGCGTCCAGCAGCACAACCCGGTCGGTCGGGCTGAACAGGCCATTGGCGGGGGCCATGCCGTAGATGAGGCTCTGCGGGGCTGCCCCGCCCAGGGCAAAGGCAGCCGCCAGGTCTGCCACCACGGGCACGCCATTGGCCACCCCATCGAGCTGCTCGCCGGCATCGCGGCCCGCGAGCAGGCTGTCGATCACCGCCACGATCCGGTAGCGCTCGCTGTGCCGCATCAGGCCGTGGGCCGTCTTGCCATCGGCCACGCCGAACTGCCCCTCGCAGTAGATCACCGCAGGGATGGCGGCGGCAGGGGAGGCTGAAGCGAAGACCCTGGGGGCCGATGGGGCGTCCTGCACCATCGGTCCACGCAGGGCCCTGAAAGGGGAAACCACGGGAGTTGATTCGGTTCTGAAGACTCAGGGGAGACGACCGAATGGTCTGCCGATGGCCAGAACCGGGCAGGGATACCAGTGGCCCCGCCAAGCGGGAATGTATCTCTTGATACTAACTGTTCCGGGCGACCGCGGTGGCCTGGCCCCTGCCTGCCGGTCAGGCGCGCAGCATCGGCAGAACGAAGGCGCGCATCACCTCCATCAGTTCCCAGAGCACAAAGGCCCACACAAACCACATGGCATCGCCGATGCCGCGCAGCACCTTGGTGGTATCCACCTCAATGGTCCTGGGGGAGTGATAGAGCTTGAAGCTGGGAATCCAGCGGGGCACCTGATTCAGGTAGGCGCTGTAGTTCTTGCCGAACGCCGAGAGCAGAAAGCGCTCTTCACTGCGGATCACGAAGTGGTAGTAGGCGATGAAGCCAAGCCCCAGCACAGCCGCCAACAGAGGGTTTTCCACGGCCAGTCCGAAGCCCACGGCCCCCAGCAGGCTGAACACGTAGAGCGGGTTGCGGACGACGGAGTAGGGACCTTCCCGCACCACCTGTTCATTCTTGCGGCCGGCCACGAACAGCAGACACCAGAGCCTGCCGAAGGCGGCCGTGGCCAACAGAATCAAGCCCACCGCCTCCCCCAGTTCGAGCGCCCAGCCGGGCAGCAGCGGCGGGGGGGACGCCACCAGCAGATACAGCACCACCAGGGCAGCCACCACCCTGCTCCAGACCATGCGATGGACGGTGGAAAAGGCCTGGTTCGCCATCAGCAGCCGGGAGCAACAAAGCCCTAAACCGTAAGTCTGGCCCATCCAGTCGTGAGGCTGGGCGGTAGTTGTTCTGACTGTCTACCGATCTCCCTGTGTCTCTCTCCCCCCGCCCCGCCCTGTTGCTCACCCTCGCCCTGGCTCTGGCTGGAACCGGCTGCGCCACCGCCTCCCAGAAGGAGGCCGCCGCTCCCGAGGCTGCCCCCGTGGTGGCCATGGCCGACAAGCCCGCCAAGCAGCTCCACAGCGGATCGTTCCGCGAGGCGGAAAAGCCAGTGGAGGGCGGTTTCACCATCCGCCGGGAGGGCGAGCGCACCCTGTTGATGCTCAGCGAGGACTTCAGCACCAGCCGCACGGCGCCCGACCTCAAGGTCACCTTCGGCCGTGACGCCGATCCGCTGGCGGACAGCAAGCCGCCGGCCTACCCGCTCCAGGAGGGCACCTACACGGTGATCGCCCCACTGCGCGCCGCCTCCGGAGCCCAGACCTATGAACTGCCTGCTGGCTTTGATCTGGCCGATTACGGCTCTCTGATCATCTGGTGCGAACAGTTCAACGCCACCATGGCCTGGTCGCCGCTGGCCCAGTGAGGCCCTTCAGGACCTGAGGCTCGCCGCTGGCTTCAGGGGGCATTTCCGGGTGCGATCAAAGGCCGACCAGTCGATGCGGTGTCGGTCGTCCCCATCCTTCACCTGCTCCACCTCCACCATGTCCAGGAAGCAGAGGCCGAAGCCGATCCGGCTCATCGGCCAGCTGCAGCGGCTGTGAATCGGCCTTTCGATGGTTTCATCGACACCGCTGAAGGACACCACCAGTTCGGCATTGAGCCGTTCCAGTGCCTCCACACTCAGCCCGTGCAGGGGACTGCTGGCATCGATGCGGTGCTGCGCTGTCCACACCAGCAGGAAGGCGATGCCCTGGTCGCGCTCCAGCGGCAGCGGCAGCAATCGCCGCATGTGATGACCTTCATGGCTGATCTCATCCAGCGACAGGTAGGCCCGCACCCGCGCCTCGAGAATGTTGTTGCCACGCTCGTTGGCCAGCCGAAAGCTGAGGGTGGGGAGGCCGTTGTAGCGGTGCACCACGGCCAGCTTCGAAAAGCGGATGCGGGCGCTGCTGCGCGAGAAGCGGGCAAACACCAGGCCGGTGCTGAGGGCGATGAACAGCAGGCCGCTGAAGGATTCCGCCACCACCAGCAGGTTCACGTAAAGGCTCACGGGATGGAGGGCGCCGTAGCCGATCGAGCCCAGGGTCTGCACACTGAAGAAGAAGGCCTCCGCAAAGCTGGCGCGGCCTGCGGCCGTCCCGGCCAGGCCAGCCGGGTCGGCGAGGTAGAGGCTGGCGAACAGCAGGTTGATCGCCAGGTACACCAGGGCCAGCAGGCCCAGAAACAGGGGCCAGGAGAGCGAGAGCGCCAGCAGATAGGGCTCGCGCCAGTGGCGCCACCAGCGCTGGCTCTCCTGGGCTGTGAGCAGGCCGTGCTTCCGCCGCAGGTGCTGGACCCTGGCCATCGGTGGCGCCGCTCCAGGACTTCGAATGGACCACATCGTTAGCATCCCGCCCTTTGGGCCGCCAGTGGCCGCAGCCATGGGCACCCAGTGGCAGAACTTTCTCCAGAACCTTGGCGAGTGGCACGGCAGCTTCGCCGACCTCGACGCCCACGGGGCGTTGCTGCGCTCCACCGCCTCGATCCTGAGCCTCGAGAGCCATGAAGGCGGGACCTGCGTGCAGTTCCGCCTGCGCCGCTTCGCAGGCGGCGACACCAGCGGGCCTCCCAGCTCCGACCACCAGCAGGAGTACCGCTCCCTGGGCAAGCAGGTGACCTTCTTCGACAACGGCAGCTTTTCCAAGGGCTCACTCCAGATCGCTCCTGCGACCCGCTCCGGCGCCGAGTTCGGCTTCGTGGGCCCGGATCGCCGCTGGCGGCTGGTGCAGCTGCATGGCGAGACAGGGGTCTTCGAGTCGCTGGTGCTGATCCGCGAGACCCGGGCCGGCAGCAACGCCGGCGAGCTCCCACCGCTCAGCCCGGAGCATCTGATCGGCACCTGGCAGGGCCAGGCCGCCACGGTGGAGGCCGACTGGCCGGTGCCCAGCACGGTGCCCTGCACCAGCCGCATTGAGCGCCTGCCTGGGGATGGCCTGCGCTTCAGCACGGATCTCGGCGGCGAGTTGAGCAGCCTCGATGGCACCCTTCAGGGCAGCGTGGTGGCCATCGAGGCGCCGCTGCCCCAGCGCCTCCATCTCCTGCCCGATGGCGGCTGCAGTCGGGTGCCGCTGCAGGTGAGCCATCGTCAGGCTTTTGAGGTCGAGGCGGGCTGGCTGTCCTCTCCCACGCAGCGTCAGCGCCTGATCCGCCGCTACGACGCCCGCGGGGCCTGGCTGTCCTCCACCCACCTGGTCGAAACCAAGCTGGCCTAGCGCCGCCGCCCCCCGGAGCTCCCGGAGCTAGCCCCCAGCCTGCTTGGGCCGGTAGCCGGCCGCCGCCAGGGCCGCCAGGGCCGTGGCCACCTGGTCGCCCTGCAATTCGATCACGCCGCCTTTGGCGCTGCCGCCGGTGCCCGCGGCGGCCTTGAGCTGCTTCAGCAGGGCCTTGAGTTCGGCCTCCGGTGCCTCCAGCCCGCTGATGGCGGTCACCAGCTTGCCGCCCTTGCCGGCCTTGGTGCGCTGCACCCGCACCCGCTGCTGAGCCCTGGGGGTGGGGGCTGCGGTCGGGCGCTCCTGGCTGGCCGGCCGCTCGAGGCTCTCAAACTCCTGCCAGCTGCCTTTGCTGCCCATCGCCTCCTCCGGCTGGATCGCTGCAGTGCGGCACTGGGGCCGATGATGCCATCCTCCCGCAGCCGGCGCTGGTTCGGTCTGCCTTCCTGCCTACGCTGGGGCCACCGATCCGTTCCGGTGGCCCCAGCGTGACCAGCACCGTCCCCCCAGCCCCGGCGCCCTCCCTGGTGCCTGCCGTGCGCCCTGACCCGGCGGGCCGCTTCGGCCGCTTCGGCGGCCAGTACGTGCCGGAAACCCTGATGCCGGCCCTGGCGGAGCTGGAGGCTGCCGCCGCCGAGGCCTGGGCCGATCCCGCCTTCACCGGCCGTCTCAACCACCTGCTGCGCACCTACGTGGGCCGGCCGACCCCGCTGTATGAGGCCGAGCGGCTCACGGCCCATTACGCCCGCCCCGAGGGCGGTCCGCGCCTGTGGCTGAAGCGCGAGGACCTCAACCACACCGGCGCCCACAAGATCAACAACGCCCTCGGCCAGGCCCTGCTGGCCCTGCGCATGGGCAAGCAGCGGGTGATCGCCGAGACCGGCGCCGGTCAGCACGGCGTGGCCACCGCCACCGTGTGCGCCCGCTTCGGCCTCGAGTGCGTCGTGTACATGGGCGCCGAGGACATGCGCCGCCAGGCCCTCAACGTGTTCCGCATGCGCCTGCTGGGCGCCACGGTGCAGCCGGTGACCGCCGGCAGCGCCACCCTCAAGGACGCCACCAGCGAGGCCATCCGTGACTGGGTGACCAACGTGGAGAGCACCCACTACATCCTCGGCTCGGTGGCGGGCCCCCATCCCTATCCGATGCTGGTGCGCGACTTCCACGCCTGCATCGGCAAGGAGGCCAAGGCCCAGTGCCAGGAGGCTTTCGGGCGGTTGCCGGATGTGCTGGTGGCCTGTGTGGGCGGCGGCTCCAATGCCATGGGCCTGTTCCATCCCTTCGTGCAGGACACCGCCGTGCGCCTGATCGGCGTGGAGGCCGCCGGCGAGGGGGTGGCCAGCGGCCGCCATGCCGCCACCATCACCGAGGGCCGCATCGGCGTGCTGCACGGCGCCATGAGCCTGCTGCTCCAGGACGCCGAGGGCCAGGTGCAGGAGGCCCATTCGATCAGTGCCGGCCTCGACTACCCCGGCGTCGGCCCCGAGCACAGCTACCTGCGCGAGATCGGCCGGGCCGACTACCTGGCCGTCACCGACGACGATGCCCTCTCGGCCCTGCGGCTGGTGAGCGAGCTGGAGGGGATCATTCCGGCCCTGGAAACCGCCCATGCCTTCGCGGCCCTCGACGCCCTCTGCCCCACCCTGGCGCCCGGCACCGAAGTGGTGCTCAATCTCTCCGGCCGCGGCGATAAGGATGTGAACACCGTGGCCGACCGGCTGGGGGATCAGCTGCGGGGCTGAGACCGGTGGCCGGCTGCCGGGTCGGGAGGCCGGCTACAGCGGATGTTCTTCCCAGGCGAAGCGCGGTAGCCGCTGCAGGCCCTCCTGCATGCAGCCGGCCCACACCTCCATGGAGCGGCTGATCTCGGGGGCTCCCTTCTTGAGCTTGATGCGCCGCGAGATGCGCAGCTCATTGGCGGGCATCAGCGCCAGCTCGAAGGGCGGGCCCACCGAGAGGTTCGAGCGGCGCGTGATCACCTGGGAGATCAGGCAGAGCCGGGCGGCGTCCTCGAGCGAGAGGCCGCAGTGGCCCACGAAGTCGAGGGGCGGCTTGCCGTATTTGCTCTCGCCGATCTGCAGGAACGGCGTTTCCCGTGTGGCCATCACCGCATTGCCCTGGGGGTAGATCAGATAGAGGCCGTGGCGGTCCCCCTCGATCTGGCCGCCCAGGATGAAGGTGGCCTCGGCGCTGGCGCCCGACTGGTGCAGCGATGCCTTGTGGCGGTCCTGCACCGCCACGCTGGTGCGCCCCACGTAGTCGGCTGCCTCAAAGAGATAGCGGGCCGTCAGCAGATTCGGGCCCGCAGCGTCGGGCTCGGGAGGGCTGTCCTGAGCCTCCTGGCTGGGGGCCTCGCAACGCGGCACCGTGGCGTCAGGGGGCTGGCCGGCCTCTTGCACCTTCGCCGTGGGTCGCGCCTGGCCGGCGGCATCCAGTCCGGCGAACACCCTGGTCTGCAGGGGCGGATCGCCCGCTTCGCCGCTGAGCCCAGGCCCACTGCCCACCGGCTTCCCCGTCTGGGTGGCGCCGATCGGTCCCACCCCCTGTTCCCTCAGCTCCCTCTGAATCTGGTTCAGCACCGCCTGGGTGGTGGCCAGGTTGCCGGCGGCCAGCAGCACGAACAGCCGGTCCGGCGACGGCTGGAACACGTGCATCTTGCTGTAGGTCGAGATGTAATCGACCCCGGCATTGGTGCGGCAGTCCGAGGCGAACACCAGCCCCGAATCCAGCAGAAAGGCGACGCAATAGGTCATGCCTGCACCCCGGACGGCTGGGCGGAAGTCTCAACGCTCTGCCGGTGTGGGGTCTGCCGGTGTGCGGTCTGGCCTGCGGCAGGAACGGGGTCCATGGAATCGGGCGCTGGGGATGAGGGGCTCAGCTGCTGCTTCTCTGCAGCTTGGCAGCCCGCTAGCTGATCAGCTCAGCAGCCGCGTCAGCGTGGCAGCCACCGACTGCACGGCGGCCCGGGCGGTGGCATAGGCCATGCGCATCGGCCCCACCAGGGCCACATGGCCGCGGGCCCCGTCCAGGCTGCTGTAGCCGGCCTGCACCACGGCGCAGGCCTTCAGCGCGCCATGGGGATGTTCCTGGCCGATCCAGATGGCGTCGTTCGGGGGACCCAGCAGCTCGTAGGGGGTGGCCTCCACCAGTTGCACCAGGGGCAGCAGCGTGGCGGTCTGGCTGAACTCCGGCTGGGCCAGCAGCCCACCCATGCCACTGGCCACGGCACTGGCGCCCGGCGCTGCGAGCGGCTGCTGCTGGTCGAGGGCCTGGCGGAGCAGGTGGCCGCTGCTGCGCAGCTCCTGCGGTAACTGCTGCCAGGCAATCGGCTGCTCGGGGTGGGCCCGCAACTGCCGGTTGATCCAGTCCTCCAGCCGGGCCAGCTCGGGCGTGGCCCTGGGCGGCAGCCGCAGGTTGAGGCTGCCGCCGGCCACTGAGCCGCTCACCAGAAACACGATCAGCCGGTCGCCGCTGGCCACCAGCCTCAGTTCCTGCAGGTGCTGCTGCGTCTTGATCGGGCGGGTGATCAGGCTGAGCAGGCCGGTGAGGTCCGCCAGGCGCCGCCCGAGGTGCACCAGCAGATCGTCGAGGGCCGTCCAGTGCAAACTGAGGCCGGCGAGCTCCCGGTCCAGCTGCTGGGCCGCGGCCCCCGGCGCTGGCAGCAGCCGGTTCACGTATTCCCGGTAGCCCAGCTGGCTGGGGATGCGGCCGGCCGAGGTATGGGGCTGGGTCAGCAGCCCCCGCTGCTCCAGCACCCCCATGGCCGAGCGCACCGTGGCGGAGCTGGCCGGCAGAGCGAAGCGGCGCACCAGGGTCTGGCTGCCCACGGGCTCCACGGTGTCCACGTAGTGGCGCACGGCCAGGCGCAGCACCTCCTGCTGACGGGGAGAGAGGTTCTGCGCCAAGACGAGCCCCCGATCCGGAGTGGCTGGATGGTAGAGAGGGCTGAGGGCGTTACGCCGTCAGCGTGGACGCTCGGTAACGCAGGCCTCGGCAGCGCCAGTAGCGCGGTGCTCAGTAGCGCGGTACGGCGGGGTCCACCTGGGTGCTCCAGGCATCGATGCCGCCCACCAGGTTCCAGACGGCGTCGTAGCCGTGTTCCTGGATCAGCCAGCAGCCGAACTGCCAGCTGCGCACCCCCGCGTGGCAGAGCACGGCCACCGGAACGTCGCGCTGCAGCCGGGCGGGCAGATCACCCAGCCACTCCTGGGAGCGGCTGAGGGGCAGATGGATCACCGGCAGGGGCAGACGGGCCAGCTCCAGCTCCTCGGATTCGCGCACGTCCACCAGCTGGATGGCCTCCCCGGCGGCCAGACGCTGCTGCAGGTCGCGGGCCTTGATGCTGATCGGCATGTCCACGGGCTGGTGTTCGGTGCAGGATGGGCGCATCCTGCTGCGTCTGCATGACGGCCTGCCTGGACGCATGAAAGCCCGTCCCTTCCTGGCGGTGGTGCTGGCGGTCACCCTGCTGTTGCTGGGCCTGGCCGCTGGTGCGGGCTGGCTGCTGTGGCAGCGCTCCCCCCTGCAGCTCCAGCGGCGCGCCCTGGTGGTGCCCAGCTCGGCCCGCTTCGTGCCGCGCACGGCCGCCCTGGGGCTGTTCCTGCTGAGCGATCCCCAGCAGCCCGTCGACTACGCCCGCGCCCAGGCACCGATCCGCCAGCGCCGCCAGGCCGCTGAGGCGGTGGCCCGGCTGCGCGACGGGGCCTTCGCGGCTGCCGGCCTCGACTACCCGGGGGAGCTGGCCAGCTGGCTCGGCGCCGAAACCGGTCTGGCCCTGGTGGCGAGCCAACCCGGCCAGCCCCCCGATGGCTGGCTGCTGGCCCTGCACAGCCGCGATGGCGACGGTGCCCGCCGCTTTCTGCAGCGCTTCTGGCAGACCCGCAGCCTCGCCGGCACGGATCTGCAGGTGTCGAGCTACCGCGGCATGGGTGTGATCAGTGGCCGGGGGGCCCTGCTGGGCAGCCAGCCCGTGCCGATCGCCACGGCCCTGATCGACGACGACCTCGTGCTGCTGGCCTCCGGGCGAGGCGTGCTGGAGCAGGCCCTCGACGTGTCGCAGATCGGCGAACTCAACCTGGCGGCCGACCCCTCCTTCCGTCAGGCCGTGCAGCGCCTGGGGCAGGGGACCCTGCTCCTGCAGCTCCGGCCGGCGGGCCTGGAATCCTGGTTGGGCCTGCCGGCCGCCGGGGGAGCTGCCAGGCGCTCCACCCTGCCGCTGCAGTCGGGCACCGTGGCCTTGCGCCCAAGCGGGCGCCGGCTGGCGCTGGAGGCGCTGCTGGCGCTGACGCCGGAATCGCAGGACCAGACCCAGTTCCAGCAGCGGTCAGAACCCCCTGAGCCCGAAGATCCATCCGCCTCCGCCGAGCCTGCGCTCCCAGCGCCTCCAACTCAGGCGGCCTGGAGCTCCCGCCTCGATCCCGCCCTGGCTGCTGCGCTCACGGCGGGGCTGCGGGGCTCCAGCGACAGCCTGGCGCTGCTCCAGGACTCGGCCCACTGGCCAGAATCCTGGGCCTCGCTCTTGGCCAGGTTGCTGCAGCAACCCGATGCAGGCCCCCTGCCCGGCGTGGTGATGGCGGCCGATGCTGGCCCGCTGCTCTGGAGCCAGGGACCCCAGGGCTGGCTGCTGGCCACGCCGGCCGATCAGCCTGAACCGGCGGCGCTGCAGCCTGGCCTCGACGAGCTGGGGTTGGTCACCGCCACGCTGCAGCGTGCGGATGGAGCCAGCCAGCAGGTATGGACCCGGCTCGACGCCCACGAGGCGGCTGGACGCCAGCGTCGCAGCGGCCCCCAGCTCAGCGTCAGCCTGGCGGGAGCGAGGGAGCTGGAGGCCGACCAGGCTTGGTGGGGGCAGACCCTGGCCGCGCTGGAGCAGCGGCGCCAGGGAGGCGCCGTTCCCCGGGATCGCTTGCGGGCCCTGGCCGCCCTGGAGCTGCCCGAAGCGCCCCTGCAGTGGGCCAGCGGCCCTGAATCCGCCAGGGCCCGGCTGCGCCGCTGGCCGGTCTGGCGGCTGCTCACCAGCCTCGCGGGGCAACCCCTCGATGGCGGCGTGGACGGCTTGGCGCTGGGGCTGGAGCCGGAGTCTGGTGATGGCCTGCACCTCAGGCTGGACCTGGGTTTTGGCTGAGCTCTTGCTGCTGCGCCACGGCATCGCCGAGGAGCGTTGCCCCGGTCGGGACGATGGCCTGCGCCAGCTCACCCCCGAGGGGTGGCGGCGCACCCGGCAGGTGGTGGACCAGCTCAGCCGCCTCGGCCTGGGGGGCGATCGGCTCATCACCAGCCCCTTGGCCCGGGCCCGCCAGACGGCCGACATCGCCTTTGCGGCTGGGCTGGCAGCCAGCCTCGAGGCAAGCGAGGCCCTGGCTCCGGGCGGGGAGGCCCTGGCACTGCTGCTGGCTCGGCTGGAGGCTCAGGAAGCAGAGCAGCGGCTGCTGCTGGTGGGCCATGAGCCCGATCTCGGCGGCCTGGCGGCCCGGCTGATCGGTGCAGCCTGCGGCAGCATCGCCCTCAAGAAGGCCGGTGTGGCCCTGCTGCGCTGCTCCGATGCCGTGGCGCCCGGCTGTTGGCAACTGCGGCTGCTGATGGCTCCGAGGCAGCTCCTGTGCGAGCGGGCACGGCGCGAGGTCGGCCTCCAGCCGTAAGTTCTGGCCATTGGACCTCGAGGCATGGCTGAGCGCGTCACCACCAACCGTCCCGCTGGCGTCAGGGAGCAGTCCGCCGCGCCGCCCTTCCGTCCGGGTCTTGAGGGGGTGCCCGCCACCCAGTCGGCCATCTGCGATATCGACGGTCAGCGCGGGCGGCTCACCTACCGGGGCTTCAACGCCGAGACCCTGGTGGCCAACAGCTCCTTTCTGGAAACCACCTACCTGCTGATCTGGGGCGAGTTGCCCACCGCCGAAGGCCTGCGCCATTTCGAGCAGGAGGTGCAGATGCACCGCCGGGTGAGCTTCCGCATCCGCGACATGATGAAGTGCTTCCCGGCCACCGGCCACCCGATGGATGCGTTGCAGAGCAGCGCGGCCTCCCTGGGCCTCTTCTATTCGCGGCGCGCCCTCGACAACCCCGAGTACATCGCCGAGGCGGTGGTGCGGCTGATCGCCAAGATCCCCACCATGGTGGCGGCGTTCCAGCTGATCCGCAAAGGCCAGGACCCGATCCAGCCCCGCGATGACCTCGCCTTTGCCTCCAACATCCTCTACATGCTCATGGAGCGGGAGCCCGACCCGCTGGCGGCCCGCATCTTTGATGCCTGCCTGATCCTGCACGCCGAGCACAGCCTCAACGCCAGCACCTTCAGCGCCCGGGTGACGGCCAGCACCCTCACCGATCCCTACGCCGTGGTGGCCTCGGCGGTGGGCACGCTGGCCGGTCCCCTGCACGGCGGTGCCAACGAGGACGTGCTGGCCATGCTGGAAGCGATCGGCAGCGAGGACCGGGTGGGGCCCTGGCTCGACCGGGCCATCGCCGAGAAGCAGAAGATCATGGGCTTCGGTCACCGTGAATACAAGGTGAAGGACCCCCGCGCCGTGATCCTGCAGGGGCTGGCCGAGCAGCTGTTCGACCGCTTCGGCCACGATCCCCTCTACGACCTGGCCCGCAAGGTGGAGGAGGAGGCCAGCTCCCGGCTGGGCCCGAAGGGCATCTACCCCAACGTGGACTTCTATTCCGGCCTCGTGTATCGCAAGCTCGGCATCCCCCGCGATCTGTTCACCCCCGTCTTCGCCATCGCCCGCACGGCCGGTTGGCTGGCCCACTGGAAGGAGCAGCTTGGTGCAAACCGCATCTTCCGACCGTCGCAGATTTACACCGGGTCTGCACCACGTGAGTGGATCCCCCTGGAAGCCCGCTAAGTTGCTGCGATCTGAGACGCCGTCATGCTGAGCCCCTCAGGGCCAGGTCTGGCCTCGGTGCTGGGGCTCGTCCCGGCCACCGCCCTCCCACCTGGTCCTGGCCTTGATCTCGAGGCCAGTTTCGTTGCTCTGCTCCAGGGTCTGGGCCTCAGCCCAGGGGCCGCGCGCCTGCTCTGGCTGCCCCTGCCCATGCTGCTGGTGCTGGTCGCCGCCGTGGTGGGGGTGCTGGTGAACGTGTGGCTGGAGCGCAAGATCTCCGCCGCCGTGCAGCAGCGGATCGGCCCCGAATATGCCGGAGCCCTGGGGATGCTGCAGCCCATGGCCGATGGCCTCAAGCTGCTGTTCAAGGAAGACATCATTCCCGCCCGGGCCGACGGCCTGCTGTTCACCCTCGGCCCGGTGCTGGTGCTGATCCCGGTGATCCTCAGCTGGCTGGTGGTGCCCTTCGGCGAGCACCTGGTGATCAGCAATGTGGGCATCGGCATCTTCCTCTGGATTGCCCTGAGTTCCATCCAGCCGATCGGCCTGCTGATGAGCGGCTACGCCTCCAACAACAAGTACTCGCTGCTGGGTGGCCTGCGGGCGGCGGCCCAGTCGATCAGCTATGAAATTCCGCTGGCCCTGGCCGTGCTGGCCGTGGTGATGATGAGCAACTCGCTCAGCACCGTGGACATCGTGGCCCAGCAGAACGGGGCGGGCATCCTCAGCTGGAACATCTGGCGCCAGCCCGTGGGCTTCGTGATCTTCTGGATCTGTGTGCTGGCCGAATGCGAGCGCCTTCCCTTCGATCTCCCGGAGGCGGAGGAGGAACTGGTGGCTGGCTATCAGACCGAGTACGCCGGCATGAAGTTCGCCCTCTTCTATCTCGGCAGCTACATCAACCTGGTGCTCTCGGCCCTGCTGGTGTCGGTGCTCTACCTGGGGGGCTGGGGCTTCCCGCTGCCGGTGGAATGGCTGGCGGGCTGGCTGGGTCAGCCGATCGATGCGCCACTGGTGCAGGTGATCACGGGGTCTGTGGGGATCGTGATGACCGTATTGAAGGCCTACCTGCTGGTGTTCCTGGCGATCCTGCTGCGCTGGACCACCCCCCGGGTGCGCATCGACCAACTCCTTGACCTGGGCTGGAAGTTCCTGCTGCCGATCGCCCTGGTCAACCTGCTCGTCACCGCTGGTCTCAAGCTGGCTTTCCCCGCCGTCTTCGGCGGCTGAACCTTCAGCTTCGGCTCTCCTGAGTCATCATGGTCGTGCTTCGACCAGACCAGCCCCGTCGTCCAACCGCCTTCAAGCGCATGTTCGGGTTTCTCAAAAAAGTCGGCGACTACAGCCGCGATGCGGTGGGTGCCGCCCAATACATGACCCAGGGGCTGGCGGTCACCTTTGATCACCTGCGCCGCAGGCCGGTCACGGTGCAGTATCCCTACGAAAAGCTGATCCCCTCGGAGCGCTATCGCGGCCGCATTCATTTCGAGTTCGACAAGTGCATTGCCTGCGAAGTGTGCGTGAGGGTGTGCCCAATCAATCTGCCTGTGGTGGATTGGACGATGAACAAAGCCACCAAGAAAAAAGAGCTCAGTAATTATTCGATTGATTTCGGAGTTTGCATCTTCTGTGGCAACTGTGTGGAATACTGCCCCACCAACTGCCTCTCGATGACGGAGGAGTACGAGCTCTCCGCCTTTGACCGCCACAGCCTCAACTACGACAACGTGGCGCTCGGCCGCCTGCCCACCAGCGTCACCAGCGACCCCGCCGTGGTGGCCCTGCGGGAGCTCGCCTACCTGCCCAAGGGAGAGATGGATCCCCACGGCGTGCCCGACACCACGCCTCGAGCGGGGCAGCTGCCTGAGCAGGTGCTCGCTGCGATGCCCGCCTCAGCCCCGGCCCCCAAGGACAAGCCCGCTTCGGAGAGTGACAGCTGATGACCATTGCCTCCAGCACCCAGTTCATCTGCTTCGCCATCCTCGCCACCACCCTGGTGGCCGGAACCCTGGGCGTTGTGCTGCTGCCCAACATCGTCTATTCCGCTTTCCTGCTCGCTGGCGTCTTCCTTTCGGTGGCCGGGCTCTACCTGATGCTCAATGCCAGCTTCGTGGCCGCGGCCCAGGTGCTCGTGTATGTGGGCGCCGTGAACGTGTTGATCCTGTTCGCGATCATGCTGGTGAACAAGCGGGAGGATCTCTCCGTGATCAAGGGTCTGGCCCTGCGCCGGGGGCTGTCGGGGCTGGTCTGCGGCGGGCTGTTTGCCTTGCTCTTCCGGGTGGCCGTCACCACGCCCTGGAACCTGCCTGGTCCCACGCCGATCGGTGAGGAGGCCACCATCCGCATCGGTGAGCACCTCTTCTCCGACTATCTGCTGCCGTTTGAGCTCGCCTCCGTGCTGTTGCTGATGGCCATGATCGGTGCCATCGTCCTGGCCAGGCGCGATGTGTTCAGCTCCGATATCGCCACAGGTGAGGCCGCTGATCAGGAGCTGATCGAGCAGTCCCGTTATCCCCTTTTGCTCGACAAGTCGTCGTCCTGAGCTGGCCCGACCGGTCCACCCTCCGTCACCATCACCCCACCATGGAGCCCAGTCTTTCCGCCACGATTCCTCTTCAGGCCTACCTGGTGCTCGCGGCTCTGCTGTTCTGCGCCGGCGTGTGGGGGCTGATCAACAGCCGCAACGCGGTGCGGGTGCTGATGAGCATCGAGCTGATGCTGAATGCGGTGAACATCAACCTGATGGCCTTCTCCAGCTATCTCGATGGTGAGCTGATCCGCGGCCAGGTGTTCGCGATCTTCGTGATCACCGTGGCGGCTGCAGAGGCTGCGGTGGGTCTGGCGATCCTGCTCTCGCTCTACCGCAACCGCGAAACCGTGGACATGGAGCGTTTCAACCTGCTGCGCTGGTGATCCCTGAACTCTCCCCATGCGGCTCGATCGCATCTGGCTGATCGCCAGGGCCGGCAGCCAGGCTGCCCAGCGCCAGGCCCAGCGCTGTGCCCAGGACCTGCGCGGCCAGGGAGCCACCGTGACCATGGCCACCAGTGGCCCCGTCAACAACCCCTTCCCGGGACTGCTGGCCACCGAGCCTGAACTGCCGGATCTGGCCATCGTGCTGGGCGGCGATGGCACGGTGCTGGGAGCCGCCCGACACCTGGCTCCTCTGGCCATTCCAATCCTCTGCTTCAACGTGGGCGGTCACCTGGGCTTTCTCACCCACAACCGCAACCTGCTGCGTCTCGATGGCGAGGCCCCACGCCGCGGCACCCCCTCCGATGACCCGCGCAGCCTCTGGAGCATCCTGCGCGAGGACGCCTTCGCGGTGGAGCAGCGCATGATGCTGGAGGCCCACATCGATCGCGGTGATGGTGTTGAGGCGGCCGCGGAGCTGACCCATCTCGCCCTCAACGACGTCTATTTCCGTCCAGGCCTTGATGAACGCTCGCCCACCTGCGTGCTGGAGCTTGAGATCGATGGAGAGGTGGTGGACCAGTTCCGCGGTGATGGGCTGATCATCGCCACCCCCACCGGATCCACCGGTTACGCCATGGCGGCCGGTGGGCCGATCCTGCATCCCGGCATCGAGGCGATCGTGGTCACGCCGATCTGCCCGATCAGCCTCTCCAGCCGCGCCCTCGTGGTGCCCCCCCGGGCCCAGCTGTCGGTGTGGCCCCTGGGGGAGTCGAGTCGCCGGGTCAACCTCTGGCAGGACGGAGCCCAGGCCACCACCCTGGAGCCGGGTGACCGGGCCCTGGTGCAGCGCTCGGGCCATCCGGCGCTGATGCTCGTGCTGGAGCGCAGCCCGTCCTATTACCGCACCCTCACCCACAAGCTGCACTGGGCTGGCAGCCTGATTGCCGGCGAACCCTCCCACAACTGACCCCAGCCATGGCCCTGGAGATCGAGCGTCGGTTCCTGGTGCACGGTGACGAGTGGCGCCAGCACATCACTGGGCGAGCCCATCTGTTGCAGGGCTACCTGGTGAGCGGCCCCGGTGGACTCACCCTGCGGGTGCGCTCCAGCAGGGCGGAGGATGCGCTGGGGGGAGAGCCTGCCGAGGCCTGGCTCACCCTCAAGGCTCCGCTGGCGGCCGGCGGGGCTTCTGGTCTGCCTGGGGAGGCCCCGGGGCAGCCCGATGGCCTGGTGCGGCAGGAGTTCGAGTACGCCATCCCTCTCGCCGATGCCCAGGCCCTGCTGGCCCTGGCCCCCTTCCAGATCAGCAAGTGGCGCTACCACCTCGCCCTTCCCGGTGGTGACTGGGTGGTGGATGTGTTCGAAGCGGCCAATGCCCCCCTGGTGCTGGCGGAGGTGGAGCTGGCGTCGGCTGACCAGTTGCCCCCCCTGCCGCCCTGGTGCGCCCAGGAGGTGACCGGGCGCCACGAGCTCAGCAATGCCGCCCTGGCCCGCGAGCCCCTGCAGGCTTGGAGCCCTGAACGGCGCCGGAGCCTGCCGCACTGGTTGCACAGGGGGGCGGTGGCATCGGATACAATCAACAGACTTTCTTAAGGAGCTGGGCGTGCTCGGTCTCTACGACAGCCAGGGTGTGTTGCGCTTTGCTGGCCGGGACCGGGACGACTGTCTCGCCTACGCCGAGCTCTTCGCACTGCCTGAGGACAGCTACAGCCTCGAGAGCGTGGCGGTGCTGGTGGGCGGCTCCCTTGCCAGCGCCCCCCGGGCTGCCTTGGCGGGGGTCTGAGGCTGGGGCTCCCGAAACCCTGTGCGGGGTGCGGACTGCCCGCTCATGCCGAGACCTGCTCAGCTTTCTTCGTCAGGCTGATGCTCCAGTGAGCAGCAGTTGAAGCCATCACGGCAGATCTTGCCCCGATCCATCGCCCAGTTCAGCAGGGCCACGCGGTTCTTGGCGCCGGTCTTGGTGAAGATGTTGCTCACGTGGTTGTCCACGGTGCGCTTGCTGATCGTGAGCAGGCCCGCGATCTCCTGATTGGTGAGCCCTTCCGCCACCAGGGAGATGATTTCCAGTTCCCGCTCGGAGAGGTTGCGCTCCTGGGGCTGATGCTGCTGGAGCTCTCTGCCCATCTCCGCCAGGCCCATAGGCACTTCTTCACTCTAGGCAGGCCCCTGCCGCATGATGGGGCCTGCGATGGGAAGCTTGGCTTGCTGCTCCAACAGGCCCTGGCCAGCGGGCAACCGGCGATCACGGCTGAGGTCACTCCGCCGCGGGGCGCAGACCCCAGCCGCACCCTGGCCGCTGCCGCAGCCCTGCGCCACTGGGTGCACGCCATCAACGTGACCGACGGCAGCAGGGCAGTGATGCGGATGAGCAGCCTGGCCCTCTGCCGTCTGCTGCTGGACATCGGTCTGGAGCCCGTGCTGCAGATGGCCTGCCGTGATCGCAACCGCATTGCCCTTCAGGCCGATCTGCTGGGGGCCCACGCCCTCGGCCTGCGCAATCTGCTCTGCCTCACGGGGGATCCGGTGAGGGCTGGGGATCAGCCCGGCGCCCGGCCCGTGAATGAGCTCGAATCGGTGCGGCTGCTGCAGCTGGTGGCCCAGCTGAATAGCGCTCAGGACCCGGTGAGTGGCCTGCTGCCGGATGGCGGCACCGCGTTCTTCGCCGGAGCGGCCGCCGACCCCCAGAGCCCCAGCTGGAGCGGCCTTCAGAGCCGCATGCGCCGCAAGCAGCGTGCCGGGGCCCGCTTTGTGCAGACCCAGATGGTGACGGATGCCACCGCCCTGCGCCGCTTCGTCGACGAGATCGCCGCCCCCCTGGGGCTGCCGGTGCTGGCCGGTGTGTTTCTGCTCAAGTCGGCGAAGAACGCGCTGTTCATCAACCGGGTGGTACCCGGAGCGAACATTCCCCAGCGCCTGATCGATCGTCTGGCCGCCGCGACCGATCCTGCGGCGGAAGGGGTGGCCATCGCTGCGGAACAGGTGGCCAGCTATCTGGAGATCGCCCAGGGGGTTCACGTGATGGCGATCAAGGCCGAAGCGCTCATCCCCAGAATCCTCGCCCAGGCCGGGTTGGCTCCGCTGCAGCCGGCTGCAGGGCTTGAGCACGGCGACCACGGCCTTTCGGCGGCTCCGCCTGCCCCTGCCCCTGCCGCTGTGGCCCTGGGCAGGGAGGTGTCGTCCTAGCCAGGGCCCCGCTGTGGCTGAACCAGGTCCTGGTTGAGGGTGAGATCGTTGCCCAGCAGTTCCGCCAGGGCCTTCTGCTGCGGACTCGGCGACAGCACGTCCTGGCGGCGGGCATCGGTGATCAGCCAGTCGAGGGCGGCCTCCTGGAGGTCGAAGTGATCGCCGTTGCGGTCCACGCAGTAGCGACCGAACACGAGCTTCTCGACCAGGCGTACGCCGGGACCGATGCGGGAGTAGTCGAAGATGATCGAGTTGTCGATCACGGCGCCTTCGCAGATCTGACAGCTGGGGCCGATCATGGCCGGCCCGATGATCGTGGCACCGTCTTCGATGCGGGTCATGCCGCCCACGTAGATCGGCCCCTCCACCCTGATCCGATCCCAGTTGGCGGCCACATTCAGGCCGGTGTACACCCCAGGCCGCACTTCTTTGCCGGGAATCTGCACCTGCCGCACCTTGCCCTGGAGCACGCTGCGGATGGCCTGCCAGTAGTCGGGCACTTTGCCGATGTCCACCCACTCGAATTCCATCGGCAGGGCGTAGAAGGGCGCTCCAGCAGCCACCAGCTTCGGGAACAGATCCGAGCCGATGTCGAAGGGTTGGTTGCTGGGCACGAAATCGAGCACTTCCGGCTCGAAGATGTAGATGCCGGTGTTGATCATGTTGCTGGCGGCCTCCGCCAACGCAGGCTTCTCCTGGAAAGAGAGCACCCTGCCGCCGTCATCGGTCACCACCACGCCATAGCTGCTCACCTGATCGTTCGGCACCCGCTTGGTGACCAGGCTCGCCATCGCGCCCTTCTCACGATGCAGGCGCACGGCTTCGGTGAGGTCGAGATCGATCAGCGCATCGCCGCACAGCACCACGAAGGTGTCGTCGAAGAAGGTCTGAAAGTTCTGGATCTTCTTGAGGCCTCCAGCGGAGCCCAGGGCATCGCCGATCAGTTCACCGTCTTCGATGCGGCCTTCAAAGCTGTAGGCGATCTCCACCCCGAAGCGCTGGCCGTCGCGGAAGTAATTCTCGATCTCTTCTGCCAGGTGTGACACATTCACCATCACTTCGGTGAAGCCGTGCTGCCGCAGCAGCTCGAGCAGAAACTCCATCACGGGCTTCTGCAGGATGGGGATCATCGGCTTGGGAATGGTGTGCGTGATCGGCCGCACCCTTGTTCCTTTGCCAGCCGCCAGAATCATCGCCTTCATCTGGGCGTACTCACTGAGGTCGGGGGGCCCCACCTTACGCGCAGGATCAGGCCACCAGCTGCTCCACCCCTGCCGGGGGGGGCGGTCCTGCGGCTGAGAGCTGGGCCACGCTGCCGCCCAGGGCCTCCGCCGCGCAGCGCCGCAGGCTCAGGCAGGCGCCCAGGCCGCCGGGCTGCTCCAGGTCCACCTTGCCCTGGTGGCAGAGGAAGAGCAGGGCCCAGAACACCCCCACCCGATCCCGGTCCAGGTCATCGTCCGTCCCGGCCGGCTGGGGGGCTTCGGCCCAGGCGCCGACGAGCTCCTCGAAGTCGACCCAGTCGTGGGCTGGGTCCCAGCTCAGCATGAACTGGCTGAGGGCGGCGGTGGTCTCCGGCAGCTTCTCCCGGTGGGCCAGGTTCGTCACCTGGGCGATCGCCGCCCGATCGCTGTAGCGGTGGGGGCGGTGACGCTGACGGCTGGGGCCCGCTGGCTCCTGCTCCAGCCGCTCAGCGATCTCCTCCAGCTGGCGGATCAACTCGCCCAGCGTCACCGGGCGCTGCAGGGGTGGCGGCGCCACTGGGCGACGCCAGAGGTGGCGCTCCGGCCGTCGCGGCAGTTGCAGGGCAGGATCACCTCCCCAGTCGGCCCCCTCGGCGTCGAAGGCGGCGTCGAAATCGTCATCCAGCGGTTCCTCCAGGGGCAGGGTGCTGGCCTCGAGCAGCTCGGCTTTGAGGCTCACCAGCACCGAGGCGGCCAGGAAGGCCTCGCTGGCCTCCGCCAGGTCGTGCTCATAGCTGCCTCCCCGGCTGGCCCCAGCCGCTGAAACCAGCCGGGGCACGGTGATGCGCTGGCGCAGCTGATCCAGAAAGCCGTCGATCACGGCAATCACATCCACGTCCCAGGGATCGAGATCCCCCTGGACGGCCGCATCCTGCAAGAGCCGGATGGCCAGTCTGGCGCCGCCGTCTGCCAATCCCGTCCCGGTGGTCCAAAGGTCTGTGTCGGCACGCTACCGGCGTTGGCCATGCTCAACCACCCCGTTGGTAGCTCTCCTGATCAGGAGGCCAGGCTGGAGTCTTCGGCGCCCATGGCCTCAGGGGCCTCAGTGGCGTGGGAGGGCCCAGGGGCGGAACTCTCGCCGGCGGCGGGCAGCAGGGCCAACTGGGCATCCACGGTGGCGCGGTAGCGCTGCAGGTCGTTCTCAAGCTCCTGGATGCGCACCTGCTGGGCCTCGTACTCGCCCTGGGTCTGCAGGGCTTCCACCTTGCGCACCACCCCGGTCCACACCGCGAACACCCAGGCCGCCGTGGCGCCGATGCCGCCCACCACCAGCAGCAGGGCGGCCAGCGGCATGGTGGCGTTGAGACCCGGCAGGAAGTGCACGGTGGTGGCGGCCGTGTTCTCCAGGGTGAACATCACCGTGGCCAGGCCGAAGCTGAAGATCAGCAGGAAGTTCAGCTGTTTCATGTCGCTCCACCCCAGGGCGTGGGCGGCAGCTTACGCACAATTCCGATCGCCGTCACGGCTCAGGCCGGGGCTGCCGGCAGGGGCAGGGGAGGGGCCTGCAGCAGCTGCTGACGGATCAGGCGGCTGGCGGGCGGGGCGATCACCCTGGCCATGGCGTCGTTTTCCCGCAGCACCAGGGCCTCGATCGAGGCGCGGTAGCTGTCCGTCATGATCCGCGGATAGAGACCGATGCCGATGATGGGCACCAGCAGGCAGCTGATCACATAGATCTCGCGGGGCTCGGCATCCACCAGGTTGGTGTGGGAGGCCAGTTCGGCGTTCTCCTTGCCGAAGAAGATCTCGCGCAGCATCGACAGCAGGTAGATGGGGGTGAGAATGACGCCCACGGCCGCCAGGGCGGCGATCACCACCCGGAAGCTGAGGGTGTAGGCCTCGCTGGTGACGAAGCCCACGAACACCATCAGCTCGGACACGAAACCACTCATGCCCGGCAGGGCCAGGGAGGCGAGGCTGCACACTGTCCAGAGGGCGAACATCTTGCGCATCTTCTGGCCCACGCCGCCCATCTCATCGAGCTGCAGGGTGTGGGTGCGGTCGTAGGTGGCACCCACCAGAAAGAAGAGACTGGCGCCGATCAGGCCATGGCTGATCATCTGCAGCATGGCGCCGCTGGTGCCCAGGTCGCTGAAGCTGCCGATGCCGATCAGCACGAAGCCCATGTGGCTGATCGAGCTGTAGGCGATCTTGCGCTTGAGGTTCCTCTGGGCGAAGGAGGTGAGGGCGGCGTAGATGATGTTCACCACCCCCAGCACCACCAGCAGGGGGGCGAACTGGGCATGGCCCTCGGGCAGCAGCTGCACGTTGAAGCGCAGCAGCGCATAGCCGCCCATCTTCAGCAGGATGCCGGCCAGCAGCATGTGCACCGGCGCCGTGGCCTCGCCGTGGGCATCCGGCAACCAGGTGTGCAGGGGCACGATCGGCAGCTTCACGCCGAAGGCGATCAGCAGGCCCGCGTAGCAGAGCACCTGGAATTTGCTGCCGAACTCCTTGGCCATCAGGGCCGTGTACTCGAAGCTCACGTCACCGCCGTAGAAGGCCATCGCCAGGCCCACGATCAGGATGAACAGGGAGCTGCCGGCGGTGTAGAGGATGAACTTGGTGGCGGCGTACTGGCGCTTCTTGCCGCCCCAGATGGCCAGCAGCAGGTACACCGGCAGCAGCTCCAGCTCCCAGGCCAGGAAGAACAGCAGCATGTCCTGCACGGCAAACACCGCGATCTGGCCGCCGTCCATGGCCAGCAGCAGGAAGTAGAAGAGCTTCGGCTTGAACGTCACCGGCCAGGCGGCCAGGGCGGCCAGGGCGGTGATGAAGCTGGTGAGCAGGATCAGCGGCATCGAGAGGCCGTCGGCACCCACCGACCAGGCCAGCCCCAGATCCGGCAGCCACTCCACCCGCTGCACCAGCTGCAGACCCTCCACGGAGGGGTCGTAGCCGTTGAGGTAGCCGGCCACCGTGATCAGGAAGGTGGTGAGGGCGATGCCGAGGGCGTACCAGCGCACCTGCTTGCCATCGCCCTTGTCGGGCACGAAGGGAATCAGCAGGGCCGCACCGATCGGGAACAGGATCGCGGCGCTGAGCCAGGGGAAAGGCACTGAAGGCAAGGGTTCCGTTGGGCGGAGTGTAGAAATGCCCGCTAGGTGAACACTCCTACGGTGGGGGGAGGCACACAGTCCGTAGGGCTGACGGGATCAGACGCAAGGCCGGCAGGCCATCGGCTCAGCCGAGCGAGCCGAACAGCACCACGAGGCCCACCACGCCCCCGAACACGATCAGGGCATAGAACTGGGCCCGGCCGGTCTCGAAGTACTTCAGCCCCTCGCCGCTGCCCAGGGTGACCAGGCCGGTGAGGTTCACCACCCCGTCCACCACCTTCGAGTCCACCTCCAGCACCGAGCGGGCCAGCTTGCGGCTGCCCTTCACGAACAGCTTCTCGTTGATGGCATCGAGATACCACTTGTTGGCCAGGAAGGCGTTCACGGCCGGGAAGCGGCCGGCCACGGCCTGGCCCAGGTCGATCTTGTGCAGGGCATAGGCGACCACCGCCAGGCCGATGCCGGCGCTGGAGATCGCCACCGACGCTCCCGCCAGAGGCAGAAACTCGCCCCAGCTGAACTGCGCCGCCATCTCGGCGGCCTCCTCCGGCTCCAGCAGGGCCGCAAAGCGGCTGTTCCAGGGGGTGCCCAGCAGGCCGATCAGCACCGAAGGCACCGCCAGCACGGCCAGGGGCAGGGCCATCTGCCAACCGGATTCGTGCGGATGCTCGGCGTGGGCGTGGCCGTGCTCGTCGCCCTCATTGGAGCCCCCACCGGCGGCGGTCAACAGCTGGGTCTGCAGAGCGGCGTCGTTGCCGCGGAAGCTGCCCTCGAAGGTGAGGAAGTAGAGCCGGAACATGTAGAAGGCGGTCATCCCGGCGGTGATGAAGCCCATGGCCCAGAGCAGCGGGAAGCTGTTGAAGGCCTGGCCCAGGATCTCGTCCTTGCTCCAGAAGCCGGCCAGGGGAGGAATGCCGCTGATCGCCACGCAGCCGATCAGAAAGGTGGTGCTGGTCACGGGCATGAACCTGCGCAGCCCTCCCATCAGGCGCATGTCCTGGGCGAGCACGGGCTCATGGCCCACCACCTCCTCCATGGCATGGATCACCGAGCCGGAGCCGAGGAACAGCATCGCCTTGAAGAAGGCGTGGGTCACCAGGTGGAACATGCCAGCCACGGGGGCGCCGCAGCCCATCGCCAGCATCATGTAGCCGAGCTGGCTCACGGTGCTGTAGGCCAGCCCCTTCTTGAGATCCATCTGGGTGAGGGCGATGGAGGCCCCCAGAAACAGGGTGATGGTGCCCACCACGGCGATCACCAGGTTCACCAGCGGGAAGGCGTCGTAGAGCGGCTGGAGCCGGGCCACCAGGAACACCCCAGCCGCCACCATGGTGGCGGCATGGATCAGGGCTGAGATCGGCGTGGGGCCCTCCATCGCATCGGGGAGCCACACGTGCAGGGGGAACTGGGCCGACTTGGCCATCGGCCCCATGAACACCAGCAGGCACAGGATCACGGCCACGCCGGTGCTGATGGTGCCCGCTCCCACGGCCTCACTGAGGCGAGTGCCGATCTCCTCGAAACCGAAACTGCCCGTGGCCCAGAACAGCCCCAGGATCCCCAGCAGCAGGCCGAAGTCGCCCACCCGGTTCACCACGAAGGCCTTCTGGGCGGCGTTGGCGGCTCCGTCGCGGTCGTACCAGAAGCCCACCAGCAGGTAGGAGCACATGCCCACCAGCTCCCAGAACACGTAGATCTCGAGCAGGTTGGGGCTGATCACCAGCCCCAGCATCGAGCTGCTGAACAGGGCCAGATAGGTGAAGAAGCGCACATAGCCCTTGTCGTGGGCCATGTAGCCATCGGAATACACCATCACCAATAGGGCAATGGTGGTGACCAGGGCCAGCATCACGGCGCCGAGGGGATCGACGCGGAAGCCCATCTGCAGGTTGAAGCTGCCGGCGCTGGCCCAGTTGAACAGGATCTCCGTGGGGCCCGCCCCTGAGAGCTGCTCCGCCAGCACGGCGAAGCTGAGCACGGCGGCGGCGCCCACGCAGCTGATCAGCAGCAGGGCGGCGGGTTTGCGCAGCCGGTTCACGGTGCGGTTGAAACTGATCAGACCCAGGCCCACCAGGCAGGCTCCTGCCAGGGGCAACACCGGGATCAACCAGGCGAGTTCAGCGGTTGAAGGCATCCGGCGGGCACGGGCTGGGCCGAGTGTAGGCAGTGCGCCCTGGAGCGCCGCTGCCGATGGGGGATTGCCAGCACAGCCTGGTGGTTTGGCCTCAGGCCAGCCAGTGCCCCAGGGCGGTGCGGGAAAAGGCCGTGGCCCCCACCCCGATGAAGCGGTGCGACCACCAGAACAGACCCACCGCGATCACGATGCCCAGCTGGGCCGGGCGCAGAAACTCCGACGCCACCAGGCGCTGGCGGCCGTCGAGCACGGCGCGGAAGGGCAGGATCGATGTGCTGGCGCGCAGCTCCTCAAAGGCGGGGCCGAAGCGGTTGTGGAGGCGGCGGTCGCCGTTCCACACCGCGAACAGGTGGTGGGCGATCAGGCCGGCGCAGGTCACCAGGGTGAAGCTCGTGCCGATCCAGAGCAGGTGGGTGGCACACCAGAGCACCTGGCCCACGGCCTGGGGATGGCGGCTGACGCGGATGATCCCGGTGGCGTACAGCCGCACCTGGGGCTTCAGCAGCGCCGGGATCTCCAGCAGGTTGTAGGTGGCGGGATAGAGAAACAGGAAGCTGATGGCCGTTCCCACCCACACCACGGGCACGATCCAGGGCTGGGCCTGCAGGTCCCAGAGCCGCACGCCGTCGTAGCGGTGGGCCAGGAAGTAGCCCACCACCACCACCGCGGCAGGAATGCTGAGGGCGGCGAAGATCAGGCGCCAGGCCCGCTCACCGATGCGGGCCACGCCCCACTGGCGCAGGGAGGCGCCGCCGCTGTGCAGCACGGCGAAGGCCAGCAGCAGGGCCAGCATCACCCAGCTGGTGTGGTGAAGGGAGCTGGAGGGCACGGGCCGAGGAAGTTGTGAAGCTGGCGATTCTGGCGTCCTGCAGGCCCCCTAGAGTCGCGGCTTGCACCCTGGTGCTGGCCGGCGGGCCCTATGGCTGATCTGCCTTTCACCCTTGACCAGCTCCGGATCCTGCGGGCGATCGCCAGTGAGGGCAGCTTCAAGAAGGCTGCCGACAGCCTCTATGTGACCCAGCCCGCCGTGAGTCTCCAGATCCAGAACCTGGAGAAGCAGCTCAGCGTGTCCCTGTTCGACCGTGGCGGCCGCAAGGCCCAGCTCACCGAGGCGGGGCATCTGCTGCTCAGTTACTGCGATCGGATCCTGAGCCAGTGCCAGGAGGCCTGCCGCGCCCTTGAGGACCTCCACAACCTCAAGGGGGGCTCCCTGCTGGTGGGTGCCAGCCAGACCACCGGCACCTATCTGATGCCGCGCATGATCGGGCTGTTCCGGCTGAAATACCCCGATGTGGCCGTGCAGCTTCAGGTGCACAGCACCCGACGCACCGGCTGGAGCGTGGCCAACGGCCAGCTGGATCTCGCCATCATCGGCGGCGAGCTGCCCCCCGAACTCAACGAGCTGTTGCAGGTGGTGCCCTACGCCAGTGATGAACTGGCCCTGGTGCTCCCCACCAAGCATCCCCTCGCCCGCCTCCAGGAACTCACCAAGGAAGACCTCTACCGGCTGGGTTTTGTCTGTCTCGATGCCCAGTCCACCACCCGCAAGATGGTGGACCAGCTGCTGGCCCGCTCCGGCCTCGATCTGAGCCGCCTCAAGATCGAGATGGAACTGAACTCCTTCGAGGCGATCAAGAACGCCGTGCAGTCGGGCCTGGGGGCGGCTTTTCTGCCGGTGGTGTCGATCGAGAGGGAGCTCTCAGCCTCCACCCTGCATCGGGTGCAGGTGGCCGACCTGTCGGTGCGTCGCCAGCTCAAACTGATCAGCCACCCGGCCCGCTACTGCTCGAGGGCCTCGGAGGCCTTCCGGCAGGAGGTGCTGCCCGCCTTCGCCAGCCCCGACAGCCCCCTGCGCCGTCCGCTGCAGCAGCCTGCCCCTGAGGCCAGCCCCACGGCGGCCGCCACCTAGCGGCGGCTCAGGCTCAGAACTGGTCGGCCTCAGGGGTGATGCCCACCGTGTCGTCGGCCACGCCCTTGGTGAGGAACTTGTTCTCGCTGATGTCGGTCTGGTAGACGCAGCGCACGATCGGCTGGTCCTTCACCGAGCCGACATAGGCAAAGGTGTTCATGCGCTGCTTGCACTGGCGCATCTGCTCGGCGGTCACGGCGCCCTCCCGCTCCAGCACGCTCCAGTTCTCCCGCCGGATCACACAGCCGGGCCTGAGCGCGGGCTGGGTGACGAAGCTGGTGCTGGGGTTCATCGTGGTGTACAGCTCGATGTCCATCACGAAGGCACTGGCTCCCCACTGCCGGCAGAACTCCGGATCGGGCACGGCCATGTCGAGCTGCTGGGAGCTGGCGATGTTGCCCTGGTTGCCCTGGGTGGTGCTGGAGATGCCCGTACCGATGCCAATGCCCACCACCAGCACACCGGCCAGAACGGCCACGGAGGCCACGTTCAGCTGAATCGGCACGCCGCCCCCCGAGCCACTGCCTCCTGGCCCGCCACCACCGGGTCCGCCGCCGCCGCCACCGCCGCCGCGCCTGCGGTTCAGCTCCGCCTCGTAGCGATCGCTCTCGTAGCGGCCGGAATCGCGCCCGGCACGGTCGCGGCGAAACCGATCAGGGCCGGCACGGTCGTCGAAGCGATCTCCCGGTCGCGTCGGTCGCGTATCGGCCCGGCGGTAGGCGCCGGGGCGCTCGTCGTCGTAGCGGCGGGGGGCGCGAGTCACGGGGAATCAGGCGTGCGGGGCAGGCCCATGGAGTAGTTGAGAACGCGGCAGTCGGGGTTGTAGCGCAGCTCGCCGGCCTGGAGCAGCTGACGGATCTGGCCCTCCAGCTCGGAGCCGATGTGGCGCAGGTTGTATTCGCTCAGCTCGGCGCCGGCATGGGCCGCCACCAGCTCGCGAAAGTGCTGCTGCACCTTCTCCAGCACCGCCGGCTCCCACACGAATTCGTTGTCGGGATCCACGTCCAGGGTGAGCTGGCTGGGGTCGGGCACCAGGTCCTGTCCCTCAAGCCGGGCCGTGAACAGGCGCACGTGGCGGGTGGTGGATTTCAGCAGCGTGGCTGCGGAACTGGAATCAGCCATGGGGTGATGTGGGGCGCAGCCAACGCTTCGACTTTAGGAACACCTGGGCGCGGCCAGCCGTGGCCCCGGCGCCGCGCTGCTCAGGCAGCCACCTTTATGGTTGACCTTCTTTGTTCCCTGGGCTATGCGGGTCGCGATCGCCGGTGCCGGACTGGCGGGTCTTGCCACGGCCAAGTACCTCTGCGATGCCGGCCACACTCCGTTGGTGGTGGAGGCGCGCGACGTGCTCGGGGGCAAGGTGGCCGCCTGGCAGGACGAGGACGGCGACTGGTACGAGACCGGGCTGCACATCTTTTTCGGGGCTTACCGCAACATGCGCCAGCTCTTCAAGGAGCTGGACATTGAAGATCGGCTGCAGTGGAAGAGCCACTCGATGATCTTCAATCAGAAGGAAACGCCAGGCACCTACAGCCGGTTTGATTTTCCGGAGATCCCAGCACCCTTCAACGGTGTGGCCGCGATTCTGGGCAACAACGACATGCTCACCTGGCCGGAGAAGATTTCCTTCGGGCTGGGCCTGGTGCCGGCCATGCTGCGGGGGCAAGGTTATGTGGAAGAGTGTGATAAGTATTCCTGGACTGAGTGGCTGCAGATCCACAACATTCCAGAGCGGGTGAATGATGAGGTGTTCATCGCCATGGCCAAGGCGCTGAACTTCATCGATCCCGATGAGATCTCCAGCACCGTGGTGCTCACCGCCCTGAATCGCTTCCTGCAGGAGGGCGATGGCTCCAAGATGGCCTTCCTCGACGGCAACCCACCGCAGCGCCTGTGTCAGCCGATCGTTGACTACGTCACCGCCCGCGGCGGCGAGGTGCATCTCGACGCGCCCCTGAGGGAGATCGCCCTGAACCCGGACGGCACCGTTCAGGGGTTTCGCATCGCCGGGATCAAGGGCAAGCAGGCCTACACCCTCGAGGCCGATGCCTACGTGAGTGCCCTGCCGGTGGATCCCTTCAAGCTGCTGCTGCCGGAGCCCTGGAAGGCCATGCCGTACTTCCAGAAACTCGATGGCCTCAAGGGAGTGCCGGTGATCAACATCCACCTCTGGTTCGACCGCAAGCTCACCACGATCGATCACCTGCTGTTCAGCCGCAGCCCCCTGCTCAGTGTCTACGCCGACATGAGCAACACCTGCCGCGAATACGAAGATCCGAACCGCTCGATGCTGGAGCTGGTGTTCGCCCCCGCCAAGGACTGGATCGGCCGGCCGGATGAGGAGATCGTGGCGGCCACCATGGAGGAGCTCAAGCGACTGTTCCCGATGCACTTCACCGGTGAGAACCAGGCCCAGCTGCGCAAGTCGATCGTGGTCAAAACGCCGTTGTCCGTCTACAAGACGGTGCCCGGTTGCCAGAAACTGCGCCCGGATCAGGCCTCGCCGATCGCCAACTTCTTTCTGGCTGGCGACTACACCATGCAGCGCTATCTGGCCTCCATGGAGGGGGCGGTGCTCAGTGGCAAGCAGTGTGCCCAGGCGGTGGCGGCTGCCGCTGAAGGGCTCCAGTCCTCCCCTGCCGGGCGCCAGCTCAGCCCGGCAGCCTGAACGGGCGGCGGAGCGTGGGTCAGGATGGTGCCCTGACGATTCTGGTGCGGAGCTCCGCTCCAGGCCCTGCCCCGGTGCCACCCCGGGTCCGCCCCCTGCTCCCCGGCCGCTCTGCCATCACCACCGCTTCCCCCCAGGCCCTGTCCCCCCGCCACGCCGCAGCCGAGGGTCCCGCCCTGTCCTCCTCGTCCATGACGCTCGATTGCCGTCCACAGCGGCTGGTGCGGGGATGACCGCCCAGCTCTGCCACCATGGCCAGCGTCCCAGCCGACCTGTGGTGCTCCCCAGCCTTGCTCAGGCCTACGAACACTGCCGGCAGGAGACGGCCGAGTGGGCCAAGACCTTTTATCTGGGCACCCTGCTGATGCCTCCGGCCAAGCGCCGGGCGATCTGGGCGATCTACGTGTGGTGCCGCCGCACCGACGAGCTGATGGACAGCGCCGAGGCCCAGGCGCGCTCCGAACAGGAGCTGGCTGAGCGTCTCGATGCCTGGGAGCTGCGCACCAGGGAGCTGTTCAACGGGGTGGTCCACGACGGCCTGGATCTGGCCATGCAGGACACCCTTGAGCGCTATCCCCAGCCGCTGCAGGCCTACCTGGACATGATCGAGGGCCAGCGCATGGACCTGAGCCGGCAGCGCTACACCAGCTTTGCCGAGCTGGAGCTCTACTGCTATCGGGTGGCGGGCACGGTGGGCCTGATGACCCAGGAGGTGATGGGCCGCGACGCCGCCTACACGTCGGCCCCCTGGAGTGCTGCCCCAGACACCTCGGATGCGGCCGTGGCCCTGGGCATCGCCAACCAGCTCACCAACATCCTGCGCGACGTGGGCGAAGACCGCAGCCGCGGGCGGATCTACCTGCCCCAGGATGAGCTGGCGCGGTTTGGCTACGGCGAGGAGCAGCTTCTGGCGGGGGTGCTCAACGACAACTGGCGGGCCTTGATGCGCTTCCAGGTGACCCGGGCCCGTCAGTGGTTTGCCCGCTCGGAGGCCGGCGTGCGCTGGCTGGCTCCCGATGCCCGCTGGCCGGTGTGGGCCTCGCTGCGGCTCTACCGCGGCATTCTCGATGTGATCGAGCAGCAGAACTACGACGTGTTCAACAAGCGGGCCTATGTGCCCCGCACCGGCAAGCTGCTCGACCTGCCGCTGTCCTTCGTTGTGGCCCAGGTGCGCTAACCAGCCGGGGCGCTCAGTCCCTGGTCCGCTTCGGCTAGGGCCTCCAGCAGCAACGGGTTCACCTGCTCCGGGGCCTCATCGTGGGGGCAATGGCCCAGCCCCGGCAGTTCATGCAGCTGCCGCACACAGGCGAAGCGCTGCCAGCGGCGGGCTTCGGCCACTGGCTCCCAGGGATCTGCCTGACCGCAGATCAGGGTCACGGGCGTGGCCAGCTGGTCCAGCAGGTCCGGGGCCAGGCAGTCGTCGAAGAGATTCACGAAGCCGCGGAAGGCCTCGCTGGCGCCGGGCTGCTGGGCCGGGGTGAGAAGCAACGCCACCAGCTGCTCATCCACGTTGCGGCCGCTGGGATAGGCCTGGAGCAGCACCCGGCGGATCGCCTCCGGCCGGGCGAAGGAGCGGAACAGCAACTGGGTCAGCCAGCGTTGGCGCACCACGCTTTTCAGGGCCGGGCGCAGGCGGCGCAGCCCTGCGGGCTGGTCCACCAGGCGCTTGTCATCGAGGGCGCGCTGGGCGCAATCCACCAGAACCACGCCCAGGGCGGGCCGGCCACTGCGCTCCAGCTTGGCAGCGGCGGCCAGGGCGACGACGCCGCCGATGGAGTTTCCCACCAGCTGCACCGTGTCCAACTGCTGGGAGGCGATGAACGCCACCACCTGATCGGCCCAGAGCTCCATGCCGTAGCGCAGGGAGCCCGGCAGCTCGGGTTCGTCGCCCAGGCGGGAGCGGGGCTTGTCGCTGGCCCCGAAACCGATCAGGTCAAGGGCATACACAGGCCGTTGTTGCCGCAGGGCCTCCACGCTGTGACGCCAGTGCTCCTTACAGGCCCCGAAGCCATGGATCAGCAGCACCGGCGCCGCCGGCGTGCTGCTCAGGGCCGGCGCGCTCAGATAGGCCACCCGCCAGCCCCGCCAGGTCATGGCCGCCAGCCAGGCCGGGGGGTAGGGAGAGGTGACCATCGGGCTGGGGCGGGGAACGGATGGCTGCCGGCCGCCTCCAGCCGCGTTCAGACCGCGGCCTTCTGGTTGTCGAGCAGCTGCTTGAGCTTGGCCAGCTCGCCGGCCCAGCGGGGGTCGGGGGCCTCGCTGTCCACCTGGTCGGCGTGGACCACCTTGTTCACGGCCTTGCGCTGGGGGGCGCTGCCGGTGCCACCACGGCGGTCGGCGGTGGCGGTGGCACGGGCGTCTCGGCGCTCGGAGACCTCGATGCGCAGGGTGTTGCCACCGAAGTCCTTACCGTTGAGCTGCTCGATCACGGCGTCGGCCAGCTTCTGGTCGTCCACGTTGGCGAAGCCGAAACCGCGGCAGGCGCCCGTGTCGCGATCATTGACGGCCTTGAAGCGCACCCCTTCCCCGATGGCCGTAAACAGAGCCTCGAGCTCCTTGGCATCAAAAGCTTGCGGCAGGTTGCCGACGTAGAGACGAATGCTCATGGCAGGGGATGGGATAGGAAAACGTTTCGCAGGCGAGGAAAACCTCGGACACACGCCTATGACATCTGGAAGTTAACCATGCCGCCGGTCGAGCCAGGCCCTGGCGGCGATCAGAGCCGCCCTGCTGGCCGCCGGATCCTGCGGCGGGATCCGGCCGAAGGCCCGCTCCTGGGTGAGATGCCTCATCAGCACTCCCAGTTCGGGCCCCGGCGCCAGCCCGAGGGCCTGCTGCAGCTGCACGCCGTTGAGAGGAGAGCTGGGGTGGAAGAGAGGGTCTTCCGCCAGATGCCAGCGCTCCATCTGCTGCTTCGCCTGGGGCGCCGGCAGGAAGAGCAACAGGGCCGGCAGGTCTGCCTCCAGGTCCAGGTGCAGCTGAAGTTGCTCGGCCTCCGTGAGCGCGGCTCCCGCCGCGGCCTGTGTCAGCCGCCGCCACCACCGGCGCAGCCGTCCGCTGCGCTGCTGCAGCTGACGGCTGGCCCGGAGCTGGCCCAGGGCCTCAGGCGGCAGCAGCGCCGCCAGCCGGGCCAGCGGCAGGGCCCAGGCAGCCGCGCTGCCGAGCCCGCAGGCCTCGGCCTGCTCAAGGCTGAGGCTCAGCAGCACGGGCTCAGCCGTGGCATCGGCCCCCCAGGGGGCCAGCAGACTCAGCCCGGCACATCCGGCCAGGCCCCGCTCGCCGCCGGGGGCCGTGGCCAGTTTCTCCAGTTCGGTGAGCACCCGCTCGCCGGCCACCTCGGCGAGCCTTGCCCCGTGGCGCCGGATCCAGTTGCGGCTGCGCGCCTCCAGCACGAGTTCCAGCTCCACCTCCAGGCGCAGACCGCGCAGCAGCCGCAGCGGATCGGCCAGCAGGTTGGCCTCGCTCACGGCGGCCAGGCGAGCGGCTCTGAGGTCGCCGAGGCCGCCGGTGGGATCCAGCAGGGGGCTGCCGGGGGCCAGGGGCAGGGCGATCGCGTTGGCGGTGTAGTCGCGGCGGCGGAGGTCCTGCTCGAGGCTGTTGCCCTCCTGCCGGGCCAGGTCGAGGGTCCAGCCCCGCAGCACCAGCCGGGCGATGTCGCGCTCGGAGTCCAGCACCACACAGGTGCCGCCGCAGCGGCGGGCCAGCTGCCGCCCCAGGCTGATCGCTGCGCCCGGCACCACCAGGTCAAGGTCGGGGCAGGGCGCCAGGCGGCCCAGCAGGGCATCGCGCACGGCTCCCCCCACCAGGGCGCAGCCCGCGGGGAAGTGGTCCGGGGGCACGGGCCAGTGCTGGGGCGCCAGCCGCTCCCACAGCCGCACCGCCCGCTCGTCAGCCGGCAGATTGCCCGCCACAATGGGCGCCTGGCGCGACCTGGCCGGGATGTGCATCTGCGTGAACTGCCGCTGGGTCGACCGCTGTCAGGCCTACCACGCGGTGGAGCGGCAGCACGGTGTGCTCCACCTCAGCGCCGAGCCCGACTTCCGCCCCTCCCAGCCCCGCATCCACGTGCAGGTGCTCGACCTGGCGGCCGGGGGTGTGGGCGTGGAGTGGGACGTGCGGGCCTGCGACTCCTTCGCGGCCGATCCCGGCCGCTGGCAGCGCCTGCGCCCCGGGGAGGCCTGCCCCCGATGAGCTGGCTCCTGGCCCTGCACAGCTCCAGCCCGGTGCTTGGCGTCGGCCTCCGCAGCCTTGAGGACGACATCCCTGACCAGGTGCGGCAGTTCCCCCTGGGCCGGGATCTCTCCGGCGCCCTGCTCGAGAGCGTCGAGTCGCTGCTGCCTGCCCAGTCCTGGCCAGCCCTGGCGCGGCTGGCCGTGGCCACGGGGCCGGGCGGCTTCACCGGCACCCGGCTCACGGTGGTGCTGGCCCGCACCCTCGCCCAGCAGCTGGAGATTCCCCTCGATGGCGTGGGCAGCTTTCTGTTGGTGGCCCGGCGCCTGCACCTGGCCGGGCCCACCTGGCTGAGCCAGGCGTTGCCGCGCCGGGGCGTCGTGGCCGGTGTCTATGGTCCCTGCCCCGAAGCCCTGGGGGGCATGGCGCAACGGCGTCAGCCCCGGCTCTATGAGGACAGCGAGGCCCTGCGCGCTGCGGAGCCCGATCTGCCGGTGTTGGCGGCGGAGGTGGATGTGGAGCGCGACGTGGTGCAGCTGCTTGAGCTGAGCGCCGAGGCCCACGCCGCTGCTGTGCCGGCGCCCTGGCAGCCGGTGCTGCCGCTCTACCCCACCGCTCCGGTGCCGCTCTGATGGCCCCTGCCTCCCGCCGGCAGCAGCGGCCCCGGCGCCGTCGCCGTGGCGGCAAGCGCTGGCTGCTGCTGGCCCTGGCAGCCGCGCTGGCGATGCTCTCCCGGGGCTGGTGGTGGCCGACGCCGCCACCGGCCCAGATGATCCTGGTGCTCGGCGGTGATGTGGAGCGGGAGCGCCATGCGGCCGAGATCGCTGCCGAGCAGGGGCTTCCCGTGGTGGTGAGCGGCGGCAGCAATCCCGAATTCGCTCAGTGGCTCTTCGAGGAGCGGCAGGGTCTGCAGCCCGGCCAGGTGAAGCTCGACTACCGCGCCAACGACACCCTCACCAACTTCACCTCCCTGGTGGACGACCTGCGCCGGGCCCGCATCCGCCATGCCCTGCTGGTGACCAGCCAGGACCACATGGATCGCGCTCTGCTCGTGGGCCGCATCGTGGCCGGCAGCAGGGGCATCCACCTCACGCCTGAACCGGTGGACTGCGCCGACCTCTGCAGCCCCGAGAGCCGCCAGAAGATCTGGGGTGATGGCCTGCGGGCGGCGCTGTGGGTGATCAGCGGCCGCGATCTCAGGAGCTGGGCGGCAGAGCGGCTGAGTCTGGAGCTCCGCTGAGGCGGTTCCGGCCGATCAGCCCCTGGTCGAGCAGGGCATTGATCTGCTCCTGGCAGGCGCGGGTGGCGGCGTCCAGATCGGGCCGACGGCGGGAGCCGGGCGGGGGAATCGGCGTGCCGATGCGGATGTGGATCGGCACCAGCCGGATGCCGGAGCCGCCAGGGCCCAGGGCCCGGTGGCTGTTGAGGATCGCCACCGGCAGCAGGGCTGCGCCGCTGCGGGCGGCCAGCAGGGCAGCCCCCGCCAGGGGGGTGTTGACCCGGCCGTCGCTCTGGCGGGTGCCATCGAGAAACACGCCGGTGGCCCAGCCCTCCTCTAGGCGGTCGGTGGCGGTGCGGATCGCCTCGCGGTCGCTGGCGCCCCGGGCCACGGGATAGGCCCCGCAGGCCCGGATGATCGCCCCCAGCAGTGGCACCTGGAACAGCTCGGCCTTGGCCATGAAGGCCACGGGCCGGCCCAGGGCATGGCCCAGCAGGGGCGGATCGAGGTGGGAGCCGTGGTTGGCCACCACCACCAGAGCCCCCTCGTTGGGCACATGGCCGTTGCCCGCGGTGCGCCCCCGGAACAGCAGGCGGTAGATCGGAAACACCAGCAGATAGCTGATCAGCCGATACACCAGGCTGGGTCTGGGGGTGCGGATCAGGGCCGGTGGTTCGCTGCGCTTGCGGCGTCGCAGCACCCGCTTCACGGCGTTGACCGACCGGCTGCCCGGGCGCAGTCCGGAGCGGCTCACAGACCCAGGTCGGCAGTGCCGGCGATCTGGGCGGTGCTGATGCCGGGGCAGCTGCGCTTCAGCAGGCCACTGAGCACCGCCCCTGGGCCGATCTCCACGGCCGTGGTGATGCCGGCCGCCTCACACTGGGCCATGGTCTCGCGCCAGCGCACGCCCGTGGTCATCTGCTGCCCCAGCCTGGCTTTGAGCGCTTCAGCGCGGGTTTCAGGGGTGGGGTCCGTGTTGCTGAGCACGGGCACGCTGGCATCGGCGAAGGGCACGTTCTCGAGCTGGCGGGCAAAGGCCTCGGCGGCCTCCGCCATGAACGGTGAGTGGAAGGCTCCGCTCACCGCCAGGGGCACGGCGCGCCGGCAGTGCAGCGCCTCGCTCACCTGCGCCACGGCCTCGGGCGTTCCCGAGAGCACCACCTGGGCGCTGCTGTTGTCGTTGGCGATCACCACCTCCGGGTTGGCGGCCACCAGCTCCTCCAGCAGCGCGCGCTCGAATCCCATCACCGCCGTCATGGCCCCACCGCCGCCTGCGGCCATCAGGCTGCTGCGGCTGCGCATCAGCTCCAGGCCGGTGGTCACGTCGAACACCCCGGCGGCGTAGAGCGCCACCAGCTCACCGAGGCTGTGCCCTGCCACCAGATCGGCCTGCCGGCCCTGGGCCCGCAGGCCATCCACCAGCAGGCTCTCCACAACGAACAGGGCCGGCTGGGTGTTGCGCGTGTCGTTGAGGTCGCAGAGCTCGCCCTCGGCCTCACCGGCGCAGATGGCCAGCAGGTCGCGGCCGAGCAGCGCCGAGGCCTGGTCGAAACGCTGCCGCGCCCCGGGCAGCTCCAGCAGGCCTGCGGCCATGCCCAGCTTCTGCGAACCCTGGCCGGGAAACACCCAGGCAATTCCCATCCCGCTGCCCCTGATCACAACGCCAGAGGCTACGGCCAGACCCCACCCACAGCCTCAGGCCTCCGGGCTGGTGGCGGCCCGGGGACCAGACCAGCGCAGCAGGGCGGCTCCCCAGCTCAGGCCCGCTCCGAAGCCACTGCTGCCCAGCAGCTGGCCCGGTTGCACCCGGCCATCGCGCACCGCTTCATCCAGCATCAGCGGGATGGTGGCGGCCGAGGTGTTGCCATAGGCGGCGAGATTGCTCAGCACCCGCTCCCGCGGCACGGCGAAGCGCTCCGCCACGGCATCGAGGATGCGCTGGTTGGCCTGGTGCAGCAGCAGCCAGTCCAGCTCGGCCGGCGCCGTACCCGTGCTCTCCAGCAGCTCGGCGAGGATCGCGGGCACTTCCCGCACGGCGAACTTGTAGACCTCCTGGCCGTTCATCCGGATGGCGGCGAACCCACCCCGCTGGCTGGTGAGCCCGTCCAGCAGGGGCTGTTGCTCGTCGGTCTGGGCCAGGGTGAGGCAGGCGTTGCGGGAGCCGTCGGAGCGCATCCGGAAGCCCAGCAGACCCGTGGCTTCAGGCGCACAGGCTTCCACAGCCACGGCGCCGGCGCCGTCGCCGAACAGCACGCAGGTGCCCCGATCGTCCCAGTCCACCCAGCGACTCAGCTGGTCGGCGCCGATCACCAGGGCCCGGCGCACGGACCCGGCGGCGATGTACTGCCCCGCGGTGATCAGGGCGAACAGAAAGCCGCTGCAGGCCGCCGTCAGATCGAAAGCCACCGCGTTCACCGCGCCCAGTTGCCCCTGCACCAGAGGGGCCGTGCCGAACAGGTCGTCGGGGCTGGAGGTGGCCAGCAGGATCAGATCGAGATCCTCAGCCCGCCAGCCGGCATGGGCCAGGGCGGCCGCGGCGGCCTGGGTCGCCAGGGCTGTGAGCGGCTCGCCTGGTCCCGCCACCCGGCGGGCTCCGATGCCGGTGCGGGAGCGGATCCAACCATCGCTGGTGTCGACGCGCCGGCTCAGATCCTCGTTGCTGACGCTGGCACTGGGAACCCCACTGCCGCAGCCCACCAGGGCCATGCCGGTGGCGGCCCTGCCCTGGGTTTCTGCCTGGGAGAGCGAAACGCCGAGAGCCAAGGGCGGGCGACCCACAAGTGGGCTCAGTCAACCACAGGCCACAGCGCCGCTTTCCTGGCTGAGGGCGTGCAGATTCTCCATCACGCCGTGGTTGGCGGCCGAGTGGGCCAGCCGCAGGGCACTCAGCACCGAGAGGGCCTTGCTGCTGCCATGGCCGATCACGCACACGCCGTCCACGCCGAGCAGCAGAGCGCCGCCGTGTTCGGCGTGGTCGAGGCGCTTCTTGATGCGGCGCAGGTTGTTGATCAGGAAGGCCGAGCCCACCTTGCCGCGGCGCCCTCGGGGCAGCTCCACCTTGATCACGTCCAGCAGCACGCTGCCGACGCTCTCCAGAAACTTGAGCAGCACGTTGCCGGTGAAGCCATCGCACACCACCACATCGAAGGCGCCGGAGAGAATGTCGCGGCCTTCGCAGTTGCCGGCAAAGCGGAAGCGGGGTTCGGAACTCAGCAGCCCGTGGCTGCGCAGACAGAGCTCATTGCCCTTGCACGACTCCTCGCCGATGTTCACCAGGCCGATGCGCGGATGGGCCACCTGCAGCACGTCCCGGCTGTAGATGTTGCCGAGCAGGGCGAACTGCAGCAGCCACTCGGGTTTGCAGTCCATGTTGGCGCCCACATCCAGCACAAGCACCTGCTGCTCGGGGTCCTTGGTGGGGAACAGGGCACCGATGGCGGGCCTGTCGATGCCCTTGAGCCGGCCCAGCCGAAAGATCGCGGCGGCCATCACGGCGCCCGAGTTGCCGGCCGAGTACACCGCTGTGGCCTGGCCCTGCTTCACCAGGTCCATGGCCATGTTGATGCTGGCATCGCGCTTGCGGCGCACCACGGTGGCCTCCTCGTGCATGCCCACCGAAGGGCCACTGGGCACCAGCTCGATCAGCCCGGCGCTGATGGCCTCCTGGAGGCGGTCGTGCAGTCCGAGCTCGGCTGCAGCCGCGTGCAGCAGGGTGGTTTCGGCCACGAAGCGAACGCGCAGCGGCAGGCGCTCCACGGCCTGCAGGCAGCCCTCCAGGATCGGCCCCGGGGCGTGGTCGCCGCCCATGCCGTCCACGGCCACCCAGAGCCGGTCGGCGTCGTTGATGGGCACGTCCTCATCGGGCCCGCCCAGACCCCGTTGCAGGCGCCGCAGCGGGTCCACCACCAGCGGTTGCAGCACGGTGTTGGCGGCACTGCTGGCCACGCCGGCCACGCTGCCCGCCCCGGACACCGCCGTGCTGGCGGCGGTGCTGGCGGTGCCGACCAGGGAGGTCACAGCGGCATTGCGGCGATACCAGATCACCAGGCGGCGGATCGCCCGCCGCTGTTTGGTGCGCTTTTCAGGCTCCTTCGGAGGCAACGGGATCGACGATGCGTTGGAACAGGTAGCCGGTGCCCCGCGCCGTGAGGATCAGCTCGGGGTTGGCCGGATCATCCTCCAGTTTGGAGCGCAGCCGGGAGATGTGGACATCCACTACCCTGGTGTCCACGTGACGCTCAGGGGTGTAACCCCATACCTCCTTGAGAATCTCGCCGCGGCTGAAGGGCTCGCCGCTGCGGCTCACCAGCAGTTCCAGCAGGCTGAACTCCATGCCGGTGAGGCGGATCCGTTCATCGCCGCGGTACACCTGGCGCTTGTTGGTGTCGATGCGCAGGTCGCCCACGCCGATCACCCCCGAGTTGGGGATGCCGGCCACCTGTTCCTTCTCCACCCGGCGCAGCACGCAGCGGATGCGGGCCTCCAGCTCCTTGGGGCTGAAGGGCTTCACCACGTAGTCGTCGGCGCCCAGTTCCAGGCCTGTGATCCGGTCGGCCACGTCGCCGAGGGCGGTGAGCATCACGATCGGCACGTCGGATTCCTTGCGCAGCTCCTGGCACACCCCGTAGCCATCCAGCCGAGGCATCATCACGTCGAGCACCACCAGGTCGGGGGGCTGCTCCCGGAAGCGCTCAAGGGCCTCCAGCCCGTCGGCGGCGGTCACCACCTCGTAGCCGATCATCGACAGCCGGGTCTCAAGGATCCGGCGGATACTGGCCTCGTCATCGACGACCAGGATCGTCTCTTTCTCTCGAACTGGACTGGTGGGTGACGCCGTCATCTCCTCCGTTCGGCCTGTACATCAGATCGCCCTACTGAAAAGGCCAGAGGGGCTCTTATTTCATGCAAAGCCACCTTTCTTCATAGTCCCCGCCCGCCAGCCCTTGGCCAAGCCCCTCTCCATCTACGTCTGCAGCAGCTGTGGGGCCCAGTCGCGCCAGTTCTTCGGGCGCTGCAACGCCTGTGGCAGCTGGAACACCCTGGTGGAGCAGGCCGGCTCCAGCGACAACCGTCGCCTGAGGGCCACCCCCGCTGTCCCCGGGGCCGCCTCCGCGGTACGCCCGCGGCGGTCCCAGTCGATCCAGGCCGCCGGCGATCAGCCGCTGCAGCGGCTGGCCAGCGGCTATGGCGAGCTGGACCGGGTGCTGGGCGGCGGCCTGGTGCCGGGCTCCCTGGTGCTGCTGGGCGGGGATCCCGGCATCGGCAAGAGCACGCTGCTGCTGCAGAGCGCCCGCGCGATGGCCGAGCAGGCCTCAGTGCTCTACGTGAGCGCCGAGGAGTCGGCCCAGCAGGTGAAGCTGCGCTGGCGCCGCCTGGCGGTGCCAGCGCAGGCCGCTGAGGCCGATGTGCAGCTGCTCGCCGAGACCGATCTCGAACTGGTGCTGCAGGAGCTGGAGGCCCTGCGTCCTGCCGTGGCGATCATCGACAGCATCCAGGCCCTGCACGACGCCCAGCTCGCCAGTGCTCCGGGTTCGGTGGCCCAGGTGCGCGAGTGCGCCGCTGCCCTGGCCCGCATCGCCAAGCGCCAGGACACGGCCGTGCTGCTGGTGGGCCACGTGACCAAGGAGGGCATGCTGGCCGGCCCCAAGGTGCTCGAGCACCTGGTGGATGCGGTGCTCACCTTCGAGGGCGACCGCTTCGCCAGCCATCGGCTGCTGCGGGCCGTGAAGAACCGCTTCGGGGCCACCCACGAGCTCGGCGTGTTCGAGATGCGCGATCAGGGGCTGGCGGAGGTGAGCAATCCCAGTGAGCTGTTCCTGGGGGGGGCGGAGCCCAGCAGCGGCAGCGCCACGATCGTGGCCTGTGAGGGCACCAGGCCCCTGCTGGTGGAGCTGCAGGCGCTGGTGAGCGGCACCAGCTACGCCAGCCCCCGCCGCAGCGCCACGGGCATCGCCGTGAACCGCCTGCACCAGATCCTGGCCGTGCTGGAGAAGCATCTGGGCCTGCCGCTGTCGCGCTTCGACTGCTACCTGGCCGTGGCCGGAGGGCTGGAGGTGGAGGAGCCCGCCGCGGATCTGGGCGTGGCGGCGGCGGTGGTGGCCAGCTACCGCGATCTGGTGCTGCCGCCGGGCACGGTGCTGGTGGGCGAGCTGGGGCTGGGGGGGCAGCTGCGGACCGTGGGCCAGCTGGAGCTGCGGTTGCAGGAGGCGGAGCGGCTGGGGTTTGCCCGGGCCGTGGTGCCCCGGGCCAGCGGCCTGGCCGGATCGGCCCGGGTGGCGGGGCTGCAGGTGCTGGAGGCGGGCACCGTGGCGGAGGCTCTGGTGGCGGCCCTGGGGGTCAGCCTGGAGGAGGACGAGCCCGGTTGAAAGCAGGGGCAGGCCCTCGCGGTGTACCTCAGAAGTAGACGTCCACGCTGCCGCGGCCGCTGGTTTTCAACCAGTTCTGAGCCTCGATGTAGTTGTTGGGGGCCATGCGGATCGCCTTGGCCCAGCACTCGGCGGCCAGGTCGTAGCAGCGGTCTGACTCATCCGCATCGCCCTTCTCCTCGGCGATCGAGCCCAGGTGGTGGTGGATCACCGCCATGTTGTTGAGCACCTGGGGCATCTTGCTGTTGAGGTCCAGCGCCTGGCCATAGAAGTCGAGCGCCTTCTGGTGCTCACCGTTGGAGGCGAACACGAGGGCCATGTTGTAGAGGATGAAGGCCTTGTCGTTGGGGTCGTCCTCCAGGATGAGGGCCTCCTCGTAGTTCTCGAGGGCCTCGGCGTACTCCCCATCGGCCTGGGCGCTCATGCCGTCGCGGTAGTACGCGAAGGCCTCCTTGGCGCGGCGGTTCGTGGGCAGCACCTTGAGGATCAGGTCGGCCATCACCGTGAAGCTCTTGTCGATGAAGTTGTCGTTGCGTTGGGAGCGGGGCACCGGCGGGTCAGCGAGCTTCGAGTGGCTCCATCCTGGCCGATCTGGCGGCGGCGGATCGGCCAGGCCCGATCGTGCGGCCTAGCCTGATCCCAGTTGTCTGCACCGGGTCTGGCTGCGCCCCTGCCTCCACTGTCGCCCGAGCCCCTCTTGCTGGAGATCGAAGGCATGAAGTGCGGCGGCTGCGTGCGGGCGGTGGAACGGCGTCTGCTGGCCCAGCCCGAGGTGCGTCACGCCAGCGTCAGCCTGCTCACCCGCACCGCCTGGGTGGATCTCGAGCCCAGCCCGGCCAGCGCCCGAGGCCCCCAGGCCAGCGTGTCCGGGCTGCAGGAGGCCCTGGCGGCCCTGGGTTTCGAGGCCCGGCTCCGGGAGGGTTCTGGCCAGGACCTCTCGCTGGCCGGCCGCAGGCAGCAGCAGGGCTGGTGGAGCCGCTGGCGGCAGCTGCTGGCGGCCCTGGGGCTGCTGCTGCTGTCAGCACTCGGCCATCTGGCTCCCCAGCCCGGCTCCTATTGGCCCCATGCCGTGGTGGCCAGCCTGGCTCTGGCCGGACCAGGCCGCGGCATCCTCATCGCCGGATCCCGCTCCGCCCTGGCCGGGCTGCCCTCGATGGACACCCTCGTGGGCCTCGGCGTGATCAGTGCCTACCTGGCCAGCCTGGTGGGCCTGCTCTGGCCGTCCACTGGCCTGCCCTGCTTCTTCAACGAGCCTGTGATGCTGCTGGGCTTTGTGCTGCTCGGCCGCTTTCTGGAGGAGCGGGCCCGCTACCGCACCGGTGAGGCCCTCCAGCAACTGGCGGCGCTTCAGCCCGATACGGCCCTGCTGGTGATCGATGACGGTCCGGCGCGACAGGTCCGTGTCGGGGGCCTGCGCCCCGGCGACCGCATCCGCCTGCTGCCGGGGGATCGACTGCCCGTCGATGCCACGGTGCTCGAGGGCGAGTCGTCCCTGGATGTGTCCGGGCTCACGGGCGAGCCCCTCCCCCAGATGGTGCAGCCAGGGGCCGAGCTGGGGGCTGGCTGCCTGAACCTGCAGGGGCCACTGCTGCTGGAGGTGCGCCGCCCGGGATCCGAGAGCGCCGTGGCCCGGATCGTTCAGCTGGTGGAGCGGGCGATGGCCCGCAAGGCTCCGATCCAGGCGCTGGCCGATCGGGTGGCGGGCCGCTTCACCCTGGTGGTGCTGGCCCTGGCCCTGGCCACGTTCCTGTTCTGGTGGCAGTGGGGCACCGAGCTCTGGCCCCAGGTGCTGCAGCCCGCCGGCGCGCAGGGCGCCATCCACGCTGTCCACGGTCCCCACGGCCTGCTGGGCGCGGGGGCCAGCACACCCTTTTCGCTGGCCCTGGAGCTCGCCATCGCCGTGCTGGTGGTGGCTTGTCCCTGCGCTCTGGGCCTGGCCACCCCCACGGCCATCGCCGTGGGCACGGGGGTGGCTGCCCGGCGGGGCCTGCTCTTCCGCGGTGGCGATGCGATCGAAACCGCCTCGCGGCTGCGCACGATTCTCTTCGACAAGACCGGCACCCTCACCCGCGGTCGCCCCCTGGTGAGTGCTGTGCTGGCGCTGGCTCCGGAGCTCCCCGCGCCCGGGCTCCAGGCCGGGTCCGATACGCCGCTGGCCGCCGCAGACCAGCTGCTGCAGTGGGCGGCCAGCCTCGAGGCCAGCACCCGTCACCCCCTCGCCTTTGCGCTGCTGCAGCAGGCCGAGAGGCGCCAGTTGCCCCTGCTTCCGCTGCAGAGCGCAGCCACCTGTGCCGGCTCCGGCGTGGAGGGGGTGATCGCAGGCGTGCGCTTCCGGCTCGGGCGGCTTGACTGGGTGCTGCCAGGAGCCAGCCAGCCCAGCCTTGCCGAGGCCAGCCAGCGCCGCGACCAGCTAGAGCGGCAGGGGGCCAGCGTGCTGGCCCTGGCCAGTGGTCAGAGCCTGCTGGGATTGATCGCGGTTGAGGACCCCTGCAGGCCGGAGGCCGCCTCGGTGCTGGCGGCCCTGCGGCAGCGAGGCCTGCGCCTGGGCCTGTTGAGCGGGGATCGGGCCGAACCGGTGCGACGCCTGGGCGCCAGCCTCGGCCTGGCCCCTCAGGAGCTGGCCTGGCAGCAGACCCCTGAACAGAAACTGGCCGCCATCGAGGCCCTGCAGGCCAGCGGCGGCCCGGTGGCGATGGTGGGGGACGGCATCAATGACGCCCCGGCCCTGGCGGCCGCCGACCTGGGGGTGGCCGTGGGCACAGGCACCAGCGTGGCTCAGGACACGGCGGCCCTGGTGCTGCTGGGGGAGCGGCTCGATGGCATACCGCAGGCCCTGGAGCTGGCCGAACGCACCATGGCCAAGGTGCGCCAGAACCTCTGCTGGGCCTTTGGCTACAACTTGATTGTGCTGCCGATCGCCGCCGGTGTGCTGTTGCCGAGCCGGGGGCTGCTGCTGAACCCTCCCCTGGCGGCCCTGCTGATGGCCCTGAGCTCGATCACGGTGGTGCTGAATGCCCTCCGACTGCAGGCCTGTGCTCCCCCAGGCCTCCCCTCCGAGGCCGTTGGCCCTGAGGCTGCTGGCCCTGAGGCCGTGGCCGTACCGGGGCCGCAGCTGGAGCGTCCGGCCCCATCGACCCCATGAGCGGCCCAGGCCGCTTCGTGGTGCTGGAGGGCATCGATGGCTGCGGCAAGAGCACCCAGCTGCAGGCCCTGGCGGGCTGGCTGGAGGGGGAGGGGCGCGGTTGTCTGCCCGAGGGCCGCAGCCTGCAGGTCACCCGCGAACCGGGCGGCACGCCCCTGGGTCAGGCCCTGCGCCAGCTGCTGCTGCATCCCCCCGGTGAGGCTTCTCCGGTGAGCACGGCGGAGCTGCTGCTCTACGCGGCCGATCGGGCCCAGCACGTGGAGCAGACGATCAGACCGGCCCTGGCCGCTGGCGACTGGGTGCTCAGCGATCGTTTCAGCGCCTCCACGGCCGCCTACCAGGGCCATGGCCGCGGCCTGGACCTGGCCCTGATCACGGCGCTGGAGCGGGTGGCCACCGGCGGCCTGCGGCCCGATCTCACCCTCTGGCTCGATCTGCCCCTGGCGGAGTCGCTGCGGCGCCGGGGGCCACGGCCTGCCGATCGGATCGAGGCGGAGGGTCCCCTGTTCCTGGAGCGGGTGGCCCGGGGCTTTGCCGAGCAGGCGCGTCAGCCGGGCTGGCGGCGCATCGATGCCGCGGCCCCGCCCCAGCTGGTCACAGAGGCCTGCTGCCAGGCCCTGCGGGAGCTGGCCACCCCGCCATGAACCACTCGACCGCCACCACCAAGACCAGCCTGTTCGCCGATGTGCAGGGCCAGGAGCGGGCGGTGGCCCTGCTGGAGGCCGCCCTGGGCCGTGGCCATCTGGCGCCGGCCTACCTGTTCAGTGGGCCCGAAGGGGTGGGCAGGGGCCTGGTGGCGCGGCGCTTTCTGGAGGGCATGATCGCCGGGCCCGAAGGGGCCGCCGGCGTGCGCCGCCGCCTGGAGGCCGGCAATCATCCCGACCTGCTCTGGGTGGAGCCCACTTACCTCGACAAGGGCCAGCTGGTGCCGGCGTCCCAGGCCCTGGAGCGGGGCGTCAGCCGCCGCCAGCCGCCCCAGCTGCGCCTGGAGCAGATCAGGGACCTCTCCCGCTTCCTGGCCCGCTCTCCCGTGGAGGCCCCGGGCTGCATGGTGGTGCTCAGCTGTGCCGAGGCGATGGCCGAGGCCGCGGCCAATGCCCTGCTCAAGACCCTGGAGGAACCAGGCCGGGGCCGCCTGGTGCTGCTCAGTGCCGCGCCGGAGCAGCTGCTCAGCACGATCCGCTCGCGCTGCCAGCAGATCCGCTTCGCTCGCCTGGATGCAGCGGGCCTGGCCAGGGTGCTGGCGGCTGAACCCGAGCCCCCAAGACCCGACTCGGCGGAACTGCTGGAGCTGGCGGCCGGATCGCCGGGGGCCCTGCTGGCCCACCGGCTGCAGTGGCAGGCCCTGCCGCCGGGGCTGACGGAACGCCTGGCGGCGCTGCCCCACCGCGCCGATCCGCTCGAAGCCCTGGGGCTGGCCAGGGATCTGAGCGAGGCCCTCGACACTGACCAGCAACTCTGGCTGCTGCAGTGGTGGCAGCTGCTGTTGTGGCGCCAGCGGCATCAGTCCTGGCCTGTGCAGCGCCTGGAACAGCTGAGACGGCAGCTGGTGGGCCATGTGCAGCCCCGCCTGGCCTGGGAAGTGGCCCTGCTCGAGCTGGCGGACGCTGGATGAGGGCCTGGGGGCCTAGCTGGCCTGGACGGCCGCCCGCGACTGCTCCACCAAGGGCGTGAGCTGGGCCAGCTGGTCGTCGTTGGGCAGCTCCAGGCAGTAGCCGGCCCCGTACACCGTCTTGATGAAGCGCGGCTTGCGGGGGTCGGGTTCCAGCTTGGTGCGCAGGTGGCGCACGTGCACACGGATGGTCTCGATGTCGTCGTCGGGCTCATAGCCCCACGCCTCCTTGAGAATCAGGGAGGGCGACACCGTCTGGCCGTGCCGCTGCAGCAGGCAGTGCAGCAGCTCGAACTCCAGATGGGTCAGGCGCACGGCCTGGTCAAACCAGATGGCCTCGAACCGCTCCGGCACCAGGGTGATGGGGCCGTAGCTGAGGATCTCGTTGTGCTTGGTGGAGAGGGGCGCGTTCTCGCTGCGGCGCAGCAGCGCCTTCACCCGCACGGTGAGCTCCTCGAGATCGAAGGGCTTGGTGAGGTAGTCGTCGGCGCCGGAGTTGAAGCCGCTTACCTTGTCCTTGGTGTCCGCCAGGGCGGTGAGCATCAGGATCGGGATACGGGCCGTGCGCTCGTCGCGGCGCAGCCGCTGGCACAGGGTGAGGCCATCCACCTTGGGCAGCATCAGGTCGAGCAGCACCAGATCCGGGGCGTACTGCAGCGCCAGGGCCTGGCCCTTGATGCCGTCTTCAGCCTTCTGCACATCGAAGCCGCCGTGCTCAAGGTGTCCGGCTACCAGGTCGCGCATGTCGCCGTCGTCCTCGATCAGCAGGATGCAGGGCTTCATGGCTGATGAAAGGCGAAGCAGGGAACAACGGGAGCTGTGATCGCCTTTGGGCCTGGGCCTGGCGGCTCAGAACAGGTCGGCGGCGGCTTCATTGTCCTCGCTGGATTCGTGGATGGGGCGATCAGCCGCTGGCGGCCCCACCCTTCACGCCGGGGCTATCTGGGTCGTTTCCAGTGCAGGCCTGGGTTCTGGGCCACGATTGGGCCCAGTCAGGATCGCTTTCTTCAGGATTTCTTAGGAAATCTTCGTTGTAACCCCGGCAGTTGTCTGGCATGCAGGGCGAAACGGTGGTCTCCACAGAGGCTCACGGCTCGACAACAGGCGAGTCGTTCAGGCGTGGGCGAGCGGCCACCCCAGTTGGCTGAGTCAAGCTCCCCGGGCGGGATTCGAACCTGCGACCAATCGGTTAACAGCCGACCGCTCTACCACTGAGCTACCGAGGAAGGCGAACCACCAGGGTTCGGCCGGCGTCACCGGCCCAGAGACCTTACCCCTCGGGCTTACCGCCCTGCAAGGGGCTGCCCAGCCGCTGCGCCAGCTCGTTGCCTGGCTGCCAGGGGCCTGCGTGGCCGCCCTCCATCAAGGCGGCGCCGTCGCAGTAGCGCAGTTCCTCAAGCCGATGGGTGATCCACAGGGCCGTCAGGCCGCGCCGGGCGTCCTCTGTGAGTCGGCGGATCAGCCCCAGCACCTCCTGCTGGCTGTCGGGATCGAGCAGGGCGGTGGGCTCATCGAGCAGCAGCAGGTTGGCGCCGCTGGCCAGGGCCGCCGCGATCGCCAGGCGCTGCTTCTGGCCGCCACTGAGGGTGTGAATCGGCCGCGCCGCCAGGCCTGGCAGCCCCACGGCCCCAAGCACCTGCTGGAGCCTGGCCTCCCGCTCGGAGCGCTGCAGCCCAGGATCGATCGACAGCAGCAGCTCACTGCCACAGCTCGGCAGCAGCAACTGGTGATCGGGGTTCTGGAACACCAGGGCTGGACGCGCCAGGCTGGTGATGGCCCCGGAACGGGGTTCGAGCAGGCCGGCGATCAGCCGCAGCAGGGTGCTCTTGCCACTGCCGTTGCTGCCCACCAGCATCCACAGGCCGGGCCGGGGAATCTGCAGGGCGCAGTGCCGCAGCGCGGCCTGGCCATTGGGCCAGGAAAAGCTGAGGCGCTCCACCGTGAGCGGCGGCGCCTGGGCTGAAAGCAGGGCTTCAGACATGGCAGCCCTGGGGCAGGCAAGCGAGCATGGCGCTCTGTTCAGCCCTCGAAGCTGAAGCCCGGACGCTTGCCGCTGCTGGCGCTGGCCGACTTCTCATAGACCTGAACCGCCACCACCTCGCTGGTCAGCAGGCTCACCTTCTTGTCAGGTTCCTTCTCGCAGGTGAGCTCCAGAATCCTGGGTCCATGGCCTTCAAGGCTCTGGCGCACCGTGTCGTAGAGGCTCTGGGCATCGGCGAGGTCCTTGCGCTGCACCGCAACGGGCATGGGGCTGAGCTTGATGGAGAGCTCGACGACGTACATGGCTGATGGGGCACTGTCGACCACTCTGGCCTGTGGCGGCGGGAGGCGCGGCCGAGTGGAGCACCTGAGGGAAGGGGGCTAGGTGGTTGTACCCAAAACCTGCCCCCGTGAGGCGCAGTTCGGGTCTCCGCCCCTTAGGATTCTGTTGTAACGCTTCATGAAGCACGCTTCTCATGACGATCGCTGCAGGACGCTTGCCGCAGCGGGGATGGTTCGACGTCCTCGATGACTGGCTCAAGCGCGACCGCTTTGTCTTTGTTGGGTGGTCTGGTCTGCTCCTGTTCCCCACGGCCTACCTGGCTCTGGGCGGCTGGCTCACCGGCACCACCTTCGCCACCTCCTGGTACACCCACGGGATTGCCAGCTCCTATCTCGAGGGCTGCAACTTCCTCACCGCCGCCGTCAGCACCCCCGCTGACGCCATGGGCCACAGCCTGCTGCTGCTCTGGGGCCCTGAGGCCCAGGGCGACTTCGTGCGCTGGGTGCAGCTCGGCGGCCTCTGGCCGTTCGTGGCCCTGCACGGTGCCTTCTCCCTGATCGGCTTCATGCTGCGTCAGTTCGAGATCGCCCGCCTGGTGGGCATCCGCCCCTACAACGCCATCGCCTTCTCGGGCCCGATCGCGGTGTTCGTCAGTGTCTTCCTGATGTACCCCCTGGGCCAGAGCAGCTGGTTCTTTGCACCCAGCTTCGGCGTGGCCGCCATCTTCCGCTTCCTGCTGTTCCTGCAGGGCTTCCACAACTGGACCCTCAACCCCTTCCACATGATGGGTGTGGCCGGGATCCTGGGCGGTGCCCTGCTCTGTGCCATCCACGGCGCCACGGTGGAGAACACCCTGTTCGAGGACGGGGAGCAGTCGAACACCTTCAAGGCGTTCGAGCCCACCCAGGAAGAGGAGACCTACTCGATGGTGACGGCCAACCGCTTCTGGAGCCAGATCTTCGGGATCGCCTTCTCCAACAAGCGCTGGCTGCACTTCTTCATGCTGTTCGTGCCGGTGATGGGTCTGTGGACCAGCAGCATCGGCATCATCGGCCTGGCGCTGAACCTGCGGGCCTACGACTTCGTGTCGCAGGAGATCCGCGCCGCTGAGGACCCCGAGTTCGAGACCTTCTACACGAAGAACATTCTTCTGAATGAAGGCATCCGCGCCTGGATGGCGCCGGCTGACCAGCCGCATGAAAACTTCGTCTTCCCTGAGGAAGTTCTGCCCCGCGGTAACGCTCTCTGAGCCTGGTCCGGCCTCGGCCGTTCCAGCAGCGTCCCTTCGGGGGCGCCTTTTTCATGGGCAACTGTTAGCGGCCAGGATCGCGAGTGCCAGCGCGGTCTCCCAGGGAGCGGCGAAAGCTCTGCTCGGCAGCCAGCTGGTTCTGGTTGGCTTCGCGCAGAAACGGCGCCAGGGCCGCCAGGCTCAGCAACCAGTGGTTGAACAGGCTCACGGGCCAGCGCAACGGCCTGGCGAAGTCCACGAACAGCACAACCCGGTAGCCCTCGGTGTCATTCCACACCTGATGGTTGTAGGTGTCGTCAAACACCAGGCAGCGGCCCTCCTCCCAGAGATGCAGCTGATCGGCGATGCGGATGCGGCAGCGCTCCCTGGGCTCGGGCACGATCAGGGCCAGATGCAGCCGCAGCACTCCCGCCCAGGCGCCGCGGTGGGGGGGGATCTGCTTGTGCGGCGAGAGAATCGAAAAGAAGGCGGTGCTGCAGTGGGGGATCTGCTCCAGCAGGGCCATGGTCTGGGGGCAGCGACGGGCGTTGTCGCGGCAATCCATGCCCACGCCCTTGAGAAAGAAGGTCTTCCACTGGTCGTCTTTCTGGATCTTGCCCACCTGGGGCAGGATCTGCTGGAAGTTGGGCATCGCCTCGCGGTGGCGCATCACCTGCTCCAGCTCCTGCCGCACGCCCAGCCACTGCCCCTCCACGGTGTCGATCCAGGCGAAGCGGCCGGCATCGAACACCGGCACGTCGCCATGGATGGAGGCCCAGCTCACCAGGCGTTCGAGGGCGTCATGCAGGCCGCGCCGCAGCCGCGCTTTGCGGGAGCGCGCCGGGAAGGTCCATTGGCGCCGGCGCCAATGGGTCCAGGGCCTTGGCCCAGGGGCTGCCGCTCCGCGTTGAGCCGGTCGTGTGTTCCCTGGGCTCGTCTGTCGCACCCGATCGTCCTGCCGCCGCATGTGCCTGCTGGGCACCCTATCGGCGGCTGCCTGAGCGGTCAGGCCGATTCCGCAGCCATGGCAGGGGGCTGAGCCCTCGTCCTCGCTATGGTTTGACCGTTCTGTCAGCAGTGCCGTGGCCGCCGGTCTTTGGACGGGGGGCCGAACACGTCGCCGGCTGGCGTCATCCCCCAAAGGAGGAGGTGCCCGTGAGTTCCAGTTGTTTCACCAAGGGTCTGCTGATCGCGGAGAACGCCGCCTGATTACGGCGCCTCAACCCTGATCAAACGGTTCCGCAGCCGCGGACCCGGCGAGAGCCCCCACCGTCCAGGTTTGCCTGGGCTGTGGGGGCATCGTTTTGGAGCCGTTCGTGGTGGGGCCATTGTGACCGCTGGCACATGGGATGGTGCCAGGGGCCGGGGGGGTGGTCACCATGGCGTTGCGGCGCATTGCGCCCATTTTGTGTGAGGATCCCATGAAACTTTTCCAGCAACTGCTGGTTGCCCCCGCGGCACTCGGACTGCTGGCCCCTGTGGCCGCCACTGCTTCTGAGCTCAACTTCGACGGCGTCGACCAGTACGCCTCCCAGGAGCAAGTCACCAGCATCTCCCAGTTCTCGGACGTGCAACCCACGGATTGGGCCTACCAGGCTCTCTCCAACCTGATCGAGCGCTACGGCTGCGTCGCCGGCTACCCCGACGGCACCTACCGCGGCCAGCGGGCCATGACCCGTTTTGAAGCCGCTGCGCTTCTGAACGCCTGCCTCGACCGCGTCACCGAAGTGACCGACGAGCTCAAGCGCCTGATGGCCGAGTTCGAGAAGGAACTCGCCATCCTCAAGGGTCGCGTGGACGGCCTCGAGGCCAAGGTGGGTGAGCTGGAGGCCAACCAGTTCTCCACCACCACCAAGCTTAAGGGCATCGCCACGATGACCCTCGGCGGCGCTGGCGAAACCGGCTTCGGCGACAACGTTACCGCGAACTACGACGTTCGCCTGATGTTCGACACCAGCTTCACCGGTAAGGACCTGCTGCGCACCACCCTGCGCGCCGGCAACTTCGGTGACTCCGTGTTCGGCAATGGCAACACGGCCCTGGAAGTGGCCTTCCAGGAAGAGAGCGGTGCTGACTCCGTCGGCATCAACCGCCTCTTCTACCAGTTCCCCGTCGGCGAGTCCGTCACCGTCACCGCCGGTGCCAAGGTCCGTCAGGACGACATGCTGGCTGTGTGGCCCAGCGCCTATCCCGCTGACACCATCCTCGACCTGTTCACCTATGCCGGTGCCCGGGCGACCTACAACCTGAACCTCGGCGCCGGTGTCGGTGCCTGGTGGCAGAAGGATGGCTTCAGCATCAGCGCCAACTTCGTCTCCAACGAGAACGCTGCTGAGAATTCCTTCGTCGGCATCGGCGAGGACTACACCGTTACCGCCCAGCTCGGCTACTCGGCCGATAACTGGGGCGCTGCTCTTGCCTACACCTACGCTGACTTCAACAGCTTCAGCAACAGCAACGTTGGCCTGAGTGCCTACTGGTCTCCCTCCGATTCCGGTTGGGTGCCTTCGATCAGCGTCGGTGGCGGTTGGTCTGATGCCCCCAGCACTGACACCTTCGGCGACACCGACAGCGACTCCTGGAGCTGGATGGTCGGCCTCCAGTGGACCGACATGTTCATCAAGGGCAACGCCCTCGGCATGGCCGTGGGTAGCGCCGGCCAGATCGGCGACGGCAAGTGCGGCACCACCGCTGCTTGCACCGGCGGCATCTGGGCCGACGGCGGAGAAGAGACCCTGGCTTACGAGCTGTGGTACAAGTTCCAGGTCACCGACAACATCAGCGTCACCCCCGCCTTCTTCTGGATCGAGAACAGCGGCGCCGACGACACCTACGGCGGTCTGATCAAGACCACCTTCAAGTTCTGATCGTCTGATCGGAACCGGGCCTGGCTCCTCACACCTTTCCAGGCCCTTCGTCCTCATTGCATTCAGGAACCACTCTTCACACCGTTGTTCCTCTGCTCTCCCCGGCCTTTGGCCGGGGTTTTTTTGGCCCGATCCACGGAGCCTGGCCTCCTAGGTTGCCCGGGACGTGAGCTGGTGCGGAAGGAGGTGTCTCCTGCCTCAGGCTGATCCCTATGCGGTGCTGGGTGTGTCCCCCCAGGCCAGTGGCGCTGAGATCAAGGCGGCCTACCGCGCCCTGGTCAAGCGGTATCACCCCGATGCCGGCGGGGATGCCACCACGATCCTGGCCATCAACGCCGCCTGGGAGGTGCTGGGCGATTGCGAGCGCCGCCGCCGCCATGACCGCCTCCATGGCCGCCGGCAGTCCAGCCGTGGCGGCAGCGGGGGCGCCTCACCCGCTCCCGCAACCCCCAGGCCAGGAGCCTCTCCCAGGGCAGCAGACCATGAGGCTGCGGTGCGACGCTGGTTGCAGCAGGTGTACGGGCCCATCGACCGTCTGCTGGGCCAGGTGATCAACCCGTTTCCAGCCCAGCTGCGGGCCCTGGCTGCTGACCCCTACGACGACCGCCTGATGGAGGCCTTCTGCTCCTTCCTGGAGCTGAGTCAGGCGCGCCTGGCCAAGGTCGAGAGCCTGTACCGCTCGCAGGCCGGCCCTCAGGTTCTGCAGGGCTTCTGCCTGGACCTCTACCACTGCCTCAGCCTGGTGAAGGACGCCCTGGTGGACCTGGAGCGCTACACGATGGGGTATGTGGATTCCTACCTGCGCGATGGCCGTGAACTGCTCCGCAAGGCCGGCGCACGTCGGCGCCAGCTGAAGCAGGACCGGCTGCAGCTGATGGCCTGAGATCAGCCTGGGAACGCCTCCAGGACGGCGAGGGGAAGCCACACATCCGGAACGGGACGATGCCAGCGCAGTTGGGCATAGTCCCCCTTCACCACCAGCACTTCGCCAGGCCCTTTGAGGATGTAGGCGGGGGGCTGGGGGGCACTGGCGGCGGCCTCGGCACTGCGGCCATAGGCCTCGCTGTTCACCCGCACCAGGCTGCCCTTCTTCAGGGGGGGCTGGGCGGTGGAGGGCGTGTCGGCCATGACGAGCCTGAGGGATCACAGCCAGGTTAAGGCCCCCCGGCGTAGAGCTTAGCCCTAGCCTCCTGAGGCGCTGAGGGAATCGAGCGGGTGCGTCTCCTGTTACTGGGTTGCTCCGGATTCGTGGGGCTGGAGTTGGTGCCCTACCTGCTGGAACTGGGTCACACGCTCACCCTGGTGAGTCGCCGCAGCGACCCCTTCCATGTCCTGGCCAGTGATCGGCTGTGCAGTCTGCAGCTCGATCCAGCCGACCCTGCCAGCTGGCAGAGCCCGGCCCTGCTTGAGGCCCTGGCCGGCGCCGAAGGCGTGGTGAATCTAGCTGGGGAGCCCATTGCCGAGAAGCGCTGGACTCCGGCCCATCGCAGCCTGCTGATGCGCAGCCGCAGCCGCACCACCGAGCTGCTGGTGCAGGCGATGGCAGCGCTGCAGGCGCCGCCGCGGGTGCTGGTGAATGCCTCCGCGGTGGGGTACTACGGCAGCAGCCTCGAGCAGCGCTTCACGGAGGAGAGCCCGGCCGGCAGCGATTACCTGGCCGAGATCTGCAGCCGTTGGGAGACGGCGGCGGCCCGCTGTCCGGACGCCTCTCGCCTGGTGATTCTGCGGATCGGCATCGTGCTCGGTGCCGATGGGGGTGCCCTGGCCAAGATGCTGCCCGTCTTCCGCATGGGCTTCGGCGGGCCCGTGGGCAGCGGCCGCCAGTGGATGAGCTGGATCCACCGCCACGACCTGTGTCGGCTGGTGGCCACCGCCCTGGAAGACGATCGCTGGCGGGGCACGTACAACGCCGTGGCGCCCCAGCCGGTGCGCATGGCGGCGTTCGCCTCCGCCCTGGGCAAGGTGCTGGGGCGCCCCAGCCTGCTGCCGGTGCCGGGGCCGATCCTCCAGCTGCTGCTGGGGGATGGGGCCCAGGTGGTGCTGGAGGGTCAGCAGGTGGCGCCCGAGCGGCTCCAGGTCGAGGGCTTCACCTTCCAGTACCCCGAGCTCGACGCTGCGCTTGCTGCTGCCACCAGCTCAGCACTCCACTGAGCACGGCGGCTCCCATCAGCAGTCCGATCGCCGGGGTGAACAGCGGCTCCCAGAGCCGCTGAAACAGCTCCAGGGGGGCTTCCACCTTCTGGCTGTGGCACAGCACCGCCACGCCGAACCACAGAGCGCCGCAGATCACCACGAACACATCCGCCACCAGCACGGTGTCCATCACCCCTTTGAGGCGTTGCAGAAGCGATCGCGCCTGCGCAGACGGCTGCGCTTTGGCGGTTCCCTTGGTTGAGGCAGTCCCGCGGGCTGCGGCGGGGCCTGCCTCAGCCCCTGGGCTGGACAGGCTCCTGGGTGGCTGATCTGACATCGACTGGGGGCAACAGCTCCATGATCGCTGCCGCCAGCCGTTCGGTGCCCCCCGGAGCGCCGATCCGCTCCTGGGCCGTGCGGGCCAGCCGGCCCCGCAGCTCCGGCCCCGTTGCCGGATCGGCCAGTTCGGCCATCAGGGCCCAGGCGAGGCGGGCTGTGGCCTCCAGGGTCATGCTCGTGCCGGGCTCGCCGCTGGCGCAATGCACCCCAGCCCCGAGCAGCCGCCGCTGGGCTTCTGCGAAACCGTCGGTGAACTGGGGGCCCTGCCCCACCAGCTGCAGCACCGGCTTGCCCAGCCCCACCGCCTGTTCGGTGGCCGTGCCCGCCATGGCCAGCACCAGATCGGCCCGGGCCAGGGCGGCCCCGGCCCCCGACCAGCTGAGTTCCAGCTCCAGACCGCCGCGCTCCAGGCGGTCGTGGGCCCGTGCGCGCCAGCCATGGGCGGCGGCCCGCTGCCGCACCGTGGCGGCATCGAGGGACTTCACCAGCACGGCCCGTAGCTGCAGGCTGCCCGGTTGGTGCAGGGCCTGGGGCAGCAGGGCCAGCAGGCGCAGCATCAGCTCCAGGTTCGCGCCGGCTTCAGGCATCCGGCTGCCCGGCAGCAGGGCCATGCAGAGCTGCCGTGGGGCGGTGGTCCTCGCCAGCGCGGGCTCGACGGCGGCATCGAGAAAGGGATTGCCCAGAAAGTCCACCGGCCGCCGCAGCTGCTGGCTGAGGTCGCTGGCGGTGAGCGCATCGCGGCTCCAGATCCGGCTGACACGGCGACGCCGCAGCAGCCAGCCGCAGGGCCAGGGAAGCCGCAGCTTTCCCTCGTAGTGACTGGAGTAGGCCACCAGGTACACGGCGCAGCGACAGCCGCCCAGCCAGGCCCCCAGCACCGCCACCAGGTCGCCGACGGCGACCACCAGCTGATAGCGGCCCCGCCGTCGCATCAGCCGCAGCAGGCTGGCCACCACGTGGGCCACCTGGCCACCGAGCAGCTCGCTGAGCTGGCCATGGAAGCTGGTGAAGCCCAGCCCCCCGGTGCGGAACTCCCGCGTGGGCCCCAGCACGGCGATGCCCCGCTGGCGGTAGGCGCTGCCATGCCCCACCAGGGGCAACGCCTCCACCGCCACGCCTCTGGCCATCAGGGCCGCTCCCACGAGGGCACCACTGAGATCTTCGCCATGGCCATTGCTCAGCAGCAGCACGCGAGCCACGGGCTTCAGGAGGCGAGGGGCGCGATCAACCGTTCAACCAGGCCTGCACCTTCAGCATGGCGGCCCAGCCGGGCTTGCGTTTGAGGCCGTCGGCCATCGACTCCTGCAGCTCGGCGGCAAGCTCCGGTGCCATGGCCATCAGCCGCTGCACCATGCCGATGTGCTCCCGCACCCCCTTGGTGCCGGTTTCGAGCATGGCCAGGCTCAGGTTGATGCGGGCCTGGGGATCCTGGGGGTTGAGCCGCACCGCCGTGCGGGCCGTGCGCAGGGCCGGCTCCGGCTGGTCGGTGAGCAGCTGCAGCCAGGCCAGGCAGGTGAATCCCGCCGACTGGCGGGGGGCCTGAGCGGTGATCGCCTCAAAGGCGTCGAGCAGTTCGGCCGGATCGGTGCCGGCGTTGTACCGGGCGATGGCGGCGTCGAACTGCGAGGTGGCTGGGCTGCTCTCGGCGGAACTGGCCGACATAGCTGCAGGGCAGGGTCACAGCTGTTCAGATTCCCATGCGGCAGGCCAGAGGCCCTGGCTCAGACCGCGAAGGAGCTGCCACAGCCGCAGGTCTGACTGGCGTTCGGGTTGGTGAAGTTGAAGCCGCCGCCGATCAGGGCGCTGGAGAAGTCGAGCTGCATGCCGTAGATGTACAGCAGGCTTTTGGGGTCGCAGACCACCTGGAAGCTGGGGGCTCCTGCGGGCTCGTAGGTGTAGATCTCGTCGTCGGGGCGGATGGCGTCGGGGCCGATGAAATCCATGGTGTAGCTCATGCCGCTGCAGCCGCCTGAGCGCACCCCCACCCGCAGCGCCCTGCCCTCGCCCTGCTGGCTGATCAGGCTGCCCAGCTGCTTCATGGCGGGCTCGGTGACCAGGATGCCCTTGCCGTCCCGGGCCGTGAAGGTGGCCACGGGGCTCGGCGCGGCCGGGCTCTGGGCAACGGGGCTGGCGGCGGTTTCGGTGCTCATCACTTCGGCCAGGGGCTACGGCCAACTCTATGGAACTGCACCCGCACCTGTCGGATCCATAGAGTCTCTGCCAGTACGACGGGAGCGTTGCCGGTGCAGGTCGCCATAGTGGGAGCGGGTCTGGCGGGTCTGGCGGCGGCGGTGGATCTCGTGGATGCCGGCCATCAGGTGGATCTCTACGAGGCCAGGCCCTTCATGGGCGGCAAGGTGGGCAGCTGGGTGGATGAGGGTGGCAACCACATCGAGATGGGGCTGCATGTGTTCTTTTTCAATTACGCCAACCTGTTCGCCCTGATGCGCAAGGTGGGGGCGATCGACAACCTCCTGCCCAAGCAGCACACCCACCTGTTCGTGAATGCCGGCGGCGATCTGCGCGAGCTGGATTTCCGCTTTGCCCTGGGAGCCCCCTTCAACGGTCTCAAGGCCTTCTTCACCACGCCCCAGCTCGACTGGATCGACAAACTGCGCAATGCCCTGGCCCTGGGCACGAGCCCGATCGTGCGCGGCCTCGTGGACTACGACGGGGCGATGGGGGTGATCCGCGATCTGGATCGCATCAGCTTCGAGCAGTGGTTTCTGGGCCATGGCGGCAGCCGCCGCAGCATCGAGCGCATGTGGAACCCGATTGCCTATGCCCTCGGGTTCATCGACTGCGAGGCGATCTCGGCGCGCTGCATGCTCACCATCTTCATGATGTTTGCCTCCAAGACGGAGGCCTCCAAGCTCAACCTGCTGAAGGGCTCACCCCACCGCTGGCTCACCGGCCCGATCCTCGACTACATCACCAGGCGCGGAGGACGCCTGCACCTCCGACACCGCGTCACCGAGCTGCACTACGAGGAGTCCCCCGACCCAGACGCACCTGGCTCCAGCGGGTCGCCAGTGATCCGGGTGAGCGGCCTCACCCTTGGGACACCCGAGGGCGAGCGGCGGGTTCAGGCTGACGCCTACCTGGCCGCCTGTGATGTGCCGGGCATTCAGCGCATGCTGCCCCAGCCCTGGCGCCGCTTTTCCCAGTTCGACAACATCTACAAGCTGGAGGCGGTGCCAGTGGCCACGGTGCAACTCCGCTACGACGGCTGGATCACCGAGCTCGGGGACAGCCCGGCGAACAACGACGCCCGCGCTGACCTCGACCATCCGGCGGGCCTCGACAATCTCCTCTACACGGCGGATGCGGATTTCAGTTGTTTCGCCGATCTGGCCCTCGCCAGCCCCGAGGACTACCGCAAGGAGGGGCTCGGCTCGCTGCTGCAGTGCGTGCTCACCCCCGGCGATCCCTGGATCCCCCGCAAGAGCGAGGACATCGTGGCCGCCACCGACGCCCAAGTGCGCCGCCTCTTCCCCTCAGCCCAGTCCTTGAATCTGGTGTGGAGCAATGTGGTGAAACTGGCCCAGTCGCTCTATCGCGAGGCGCCGGGCATGGAGCCCTATCGGCCCAGCCAGCGCACGCCCGTGGCCAATTTCTTCCTGGCGGGAAGCTACACCCGTCAGGACTACATCGATTCGATGGAAGGTGCCACGATGAGCGGCCGTCTTGCGGCGGCGGCGATCCTGGATCGCCCCGTCCAACTGGCTGCCCAGGGCTCCGGCCCCCTCCAGCCTCTCACCGCCTCCCCCCGGCGATGACCGACCTGGCGCCGAACCCGGTCGCCGCCCTCACCGCCCCACTCACGAGTAACCCGATGGGCCGTTGGCTCGAGCACAGCGTCACCACAGAGATCGCCGCGCCCGTGGAGCGCGTCTGGGAGGTCTGGAGCGACCTGGAGGCCATGCCCCGCTGGATGCGCTGGATCGAGTCGGTGGTCACTGAGCCCGGCAACCCAGACCTCACCGACTGGACCCTGGCTGCCCAGGGATTCCGCTTCCACTGGAAGGCCCGGATCACGCAGCGGGTGGAGGCCCAGCAGCTGCACTGGGAATCGGTGGGAGGGCTGCCCACCAAAGGGGGCGTTCGCTTCTATCCCCAGCCTGACGGCAGCACCGCCGTGAAGCTCAGCGTGAGCTACGAACTTCCTGGGATCTTGGCACCGTTGATGGAACCCACCATTCTGGGTGGCATCGTCACAAAGGAACTTCAGGCGAACCTTGACCGTTTTCGAGATCTGGTCGAAGAACGTTCGGTCGAACCCATCGCGAGCTGAGCGCTGCCTCCCCGCTGCCCTGCTGGCCCTGCTGCTCACGGGCTGCGGCGGCGTGGCGACTGCTCCCAAGGCCAGCCAGCCCCCACCTGGCCCTGCCCCGGCCAGCCCTGCGGCAGCCGCCCAGCCCCCGGTGCTCACGGGCCTCACCCCCCTGCCTACACCCAACCAGGTGTTGGCATCGATCCCATCGGGCCGCGACGATCCCTTTGCCCCCATGGCGCCGAGCGTTTCGGCCACGCCTGGCAGCAGGCCCGCCCCGGTGCGGCTCAGCCTGCCGCCGTCGTTCCGCTTCACCGGCGTGATCAGCTCTGCCGGAACGGCCAAGGCGATCGTGGACTATGGCGCCACCAGTGGGGCCCTGAGTGTGGGCGACCGAGGCGGCAGCAGCACCGACCTGTTGCCGCCGGGCTGGACGGTGGCCGCGATCAACGCCGACCGTGGTCTGCTCACCCTGCGTCAGGGGCGTCAGACCGTGTCGGCTGAGCTCTGAGCGCTTCCACGCAGGCCTGCACCAGGCCCTCGAGGTCGTGGGGATCGGCCTCGGCGTCCACCCGGCCGAGCTCCCGCTCACAGCGCTGGCTGGTCTGGGGGCCGATCGACACCACCGCCACATCCCGCAGGCAGTGGGGCCAGGCCTCGCCGAAGCCCGCCTGCAGCAGCTGAACGGTGTGGCTCACTGTCTTGGCGCTGCTGAAGGTGATCGCGTCGAGTGCCCCCCGCTCCAGGGCTGCCACGGCGGCGGAGGGCAGGCCGGCCGGGCAGCGGGTCTCGTAGGCGGCCACCTCCACAACTCTGGCCCCGCCTGCGGCGAAGGCCTCGGCCAGCACGGTACGGCCACCGCTCTCCACCCGCGGCAGCAGCAGCCGCAGACCCCAGCCCGAAGCCGGAAAGTGCTCCAGCAGGCTGTCCGCCACGAAGCTGGGCGGCACGAAGTCGGCGGTGGCACCAATCGCCTCCAGCTGGGCGGCGGTCTTGCGGCCCACGGCGGCGATCCTGAGGCTGCGGGGGCGGTGGGCCAAGCTGCGACCCCGCAACCCCAGCCGCTTCTCCACAGCCTCCACGCCATTGCCGCTGGAGAACACCAGCCAGTGGAAGTCCTCGAGCTCATCGAGGGCGTCATCGAGGGGGCCCCACGACTCCGGCGGCGTCACCACCAGGGCGGGCAGATCCACCACCTGGGCCCCGGCCGCCTCGAACAGGCGCCGGGCGGCCCCGATCTGGGTTTCGGCCCTGGTCACGGCGATGGTTCTGCCGGCCAGGCAGGGCTCAGACATGGAGGCTTCAGACAAGGGTTCACTCCTCCAGCTTGACCAGGGCAGAGGCCCGTTGCCGCAGCGCCTCGGCCTCGCCCTGGCGGTTCTGACTCCGCAGCAGCTCCAGGGCCTGGCGAAAGGCGCCCCGGGCTGCGGCGATGTCGCCGCTGAGCAGCAGGGCCGCCCCGAGGTTCTGCTGCGCTTCGGCGTGCTGCGGGTCCAGCTCCAGGGCGCGGCGGTAGGCCGTGATCGCCTGGGGCAGGTGGCCGCGGCGGCGTTCGATCAGGCCCTGGTTGTACCAGGCAAGCCCCACCTCAGGGGCGATGGCACAGGCCTGGCCACAGAGCTCGGCCGCCTCGGCCAGGGCCCCCTGCTCGCACAGCAGGGCGGCCAGGTTGAGCCGGGCGCCCAGGCTCACCCGGCCCGGCAGGGGCAGTTCCAGGGCCTGGCGGTAGAGGTCGCCGGCGGCGGCCTTGTCCTCACTCGCCAGGGCGATGGCCAGATGCAGCAGCAGTTCGTAGCGCTCCGGGACCGCCTCGGAGGGGCAGTGCCGCAGCCCGCGCCGCAGCAGGCGGATGCCCTGCCGCAGGCGGCCTTCGCTCACCTCCAGGCTGCCGAGCTTGGCGCAGGCGTAGGGATCGTGGGGCTGGAGCCGCAGCTCCTGTTCCATCGCCTGGCGCAGCCGCCCGGCCTTGTTGCCCCGCTCCAGCAGGGCGGGGGCGTAGCCGTCGTGCACCAGGGCGGGGGTATCGCAGTCGGCGATGCGCCAGTGCGGCTGCTGCCGCTGGAGGGCCAGCACGCTGTCATCCACCTGGGCGTGATAGGCGCCGCTCCAGTGGAGGGCGGGGTGGCGGCGAAACAGACGGCTGACGCTGGAGTAGGGCGACTGCCTGGCACCGCGCTCCTGGCGCAGCAGGTTGACCAGCAGCAGGTCGGACTGCTCCAGCAGGCGGCGCAGGGGCGCCCGGGCCGGCTCCAGCAGCTGCTCGTCGGCGTCGAGCACGAGCACCCAGTCGCCGGACACGTGGCGCAGGGCCTCGTTGCGGGCCGGCGCGAAGTCGCCCGGCCAGGGCAGGGCATGCACCACGGCACCAAGCCGCTCGGCCAGGGCCACGGTGCCATCGCTGGAGCCGGTGTCGAGCAGCACCATCTCATCCACGAAGCCGGCCACTGAGGCCAGGCAGCCCTCCAGCCGTTCCGCTTCGTTGCGCACCACCATCGACAGGCTCAGCTTCGGCATGGGGTCTCCGGCGGTTCAGTCGGTGAAGGCCTGGCCGGCGCTGCGGTCGGCGAGCCCCAGGCGGCCCAGCAGCCAGGCCTGGGCCCGGGGCATCTGGCCGGGGCTGTAGGCCGCCGGCAACGTCTCCGGTAGCAGGGGCTGCAGGGCCTCCCACAGGTAGGGGCTGCCGTAGATCGCCAGGCCTGCCAGCCGGCCATGCCGCAGCAGCTGGGCGACGGCCGCGGGCCAGGGCTCATCGCCGCCGGCGCTGCCCCGGAAGGGGTTGCCGCGCAGGAACAGCTGCAGCAGCACGGGGCCCTCGCCGAGCTGATCCAGGTTCAGGGGGGCCTGGGGATCGGGGCGCCAGAGGCTGGGGTGCAGGTCGTCGAGCAGGCAGGGGCGCAGGCCCGCCGCGGCGGGCAGGGTGAGGGCCGGCGCGGTGGGGGGCAGGAAGGGCGCCTGCAGGGCGGAGTCGAGGCGCAGCAGGTTCACCCCGGGGCCCAGGATGGCAGGGTCTGCGCTGGCTTTGGCGCTGGCCCAGCTGCCGCCCCGTTGCTCCAGGGTGCGCTCCACCAGCTCCTGCTCCAGGGGCCGATCGGGTTGGGCGGCCGTGAGGGGATCGCCTTTGAGGCCTGGATCACCACGGCCGGTCCGCACCTGCTCCAGAGCGGCGCGCCGCCGCTCAGCACTGGCCTCCAGCTGTTGCCGTGACAGCCGCCCACTGGCAAGGGCGGCGACAATCGCCTCGATGGCCTGGTGTGCATCGGCGGGCATCAGCACCAGATCGGCGCCGGCCTCCAGGGCCAGCACCGTCGCTTCGCCGGCGCCGTGGTGGCGGCTGATCGCCTCCATCACCAGGGCATCAGTCACCACCAGCCCCCGGAAGCCCAGATCGCGCCGCAGCAGCTGGCTGAGCACGGCGCTTGAGAGGGTGGCCGGGCGCTCGGGATCGAGGACGGGCAGCAGCAGATGGGCCGACATCACGGCGGCCACCCCGGCCGCGATGGCGGCGCGAAAGGGGGGCAGCTCGATCGCTTCCAGCCGCTCGCGGCTGTGGGGCAGCACCGGCAGCTCCAGGTGGGAGTCGCTGCTGGTGTCGCCATGGCCGGGAAAGTGCTTGGCGCATCCCAGCACGCCCGCACCCTGCAGGCCCCGGCAGAAGGCGGCCGTCAACTCCGCCACCACCGCAGGCTCTTCCCCCCAGGCGCGCACGTTGATCACCGGGTTGGCGGGGTTGTTGTTGACATCACACACTGGGGCCAGCACCCAGTTCAGTCCGGCTCGGGCGGCATCCCGGCCCGTGCAGCGCCCGTAGCGTTCGGCCAGATCCAGGGCCAGCTGGGGATCGCGGCCGTGCAGTCGGCCCAGCCCCAGGGGCGGCACCAGCCAGCTGGCGCCCTCGAAACGCTGGCCCACGCCCTCCTCCACATCGGCGCAGAGCAACAGGGGCTGCCCAGCCCAGCCCCGTAGCTGGCGGCAGCGCAGGGCCAGCTCGGCCGCCCCCGCCCCCAGCAGGATCACGCCGCCCACGCCCAGCTCCAGCAGCGCCTGCAGCTCCGCATTGGCCAGCTCCCAGCGGGGGTAGCGGCGCTGGTGATCGGCCAGATGGCCGCTGGCCCTCACCACCAGCAGTTCGGCGGCAAGCCGCTGCAGCTCCGGTTCCAGTGGCCTAGCCAAGGGCGTTGTCGGTCTCGTTGACAGCGGGCTCAGCGCTGGCGTCCGGGTCGCCAGGGTCCCCTTTCTCGAGCCGTTCCTCCTCCAGCCGGTTGAGCAGCCCCAGCACCGTGGTGCCGCGCTCCAGGCCCCGATCCAGCAGGAACACCACTTCCGGCGTGCGCCGCATCTTCAGCCGCCGGCCCAGTTCACCCTTCACGTAGGGCGCGGCCGAGCGCAGACCGGCGATGGCCTCATCGCGCTCGGCGTCGCTGCCGTAGACGCTCACGAAGATCTTGCAGTGCTGGAGGTCGCCGGCCACCTCCACATGGGTCACGCTCACCATGCCCTGGCTGACCCGCTCATCCTTGATGCCGGCCACCAGAAGCTCGCTCAGCTCCCGCCGGATCAGGGAGGCCACCCGCTCCACCCGTCGCCCCTGTGCCATGGCTAAGCCACCGGAGTGGCGTTCAGCATCGCCTGCAGGATCAGCCCGAGGCTGAGCAGGCCGCTGACGGCAGCGCCGATCAGGGCCACCGCGGTGACGGGATTGCGGCCCCGGGCCGCCAGGGGCTCCAGGACGGAGTTGGCCACCCCCAGCCCGAAGGCGATCAGGTAACGCGGATAGCGCGTCACGTTCAGCAGGAAGTCCTTCATTGCCCCCGGAAACACTCATGGCGGTGCCTGCTGGCTACTCTGCCGCCTTGGCTTCGGGCTTGACGCATGCAGCTGCACCAGTTCCGCCACTCCGCCTTCTGCGAGAAGGTGCGGCTTGTGCTCGCTGCCAAGGCGCTCGACTACAGCGTGGTGGAAGTGACGCCTGGGGTGGGGCAGCTGGAGCTGTTCCGGCTCTCGGGCCAACGCCAGGTTCCGGTGCTGGTGGATGGTTCGGAGGTGATCGCCGACTCCACCGCCATCGCCCAGTACCTGGAGGCGCTCCATCCCCTGCCGGCGCTGTTGCCGGCAGAGCCTGAGCAACGAGCTCGGGTGCTGCTGCTGGAGGACTGGGCCGACACCGCCCTGGCGGCCGGAGTGCGAGCCGCCCTGCTGCAGGCCCTGGCCGGTGACCCCGTGCTCAGGGCCGGCCTGCTGCCGGAGGCCACCCCCGGGCCCGTGCGCCAGCTGCTCTCCAGCCTGCCCGGCGCCGTGATGCACGGCATGGGCGATGCGGTGACCGGCCTGATCGGCACCCAGGAGCGCCGCCAGCTGCAGACCAACCTGGAGCAGCTCGCCACCCTCACGGGCGGCCGCGCCTATCTGGTGGGCGACCAGCTCTCCCTGGCGGATCTGGCCGTGGTGGCCCAGCTCTCGCTGCTGCTGTTCCCGGCCAGCGCCGGGGCACCTCTGGCCGGGCATGGCATCAGCGGCCTGGCTGACCATCCGCTGCTGCAGCCGCTGTTCAGCTGGCGCGATGGGATCCTGGCCCAGCTGGGTCGGGTCGGAGCGGCACCAGCTTCAGACTGATGCCCCGGCTGCTGCTCGCCTGGGCCGCCAGGCCGGCAGTGGGTGACGGGTAGGTGGCCTGCCACTGCCGGGCCTCGATGCTGCCGTCGCTGCGCAGCTGGAAGCGGCTGAGCGTTTCCACCCGGCTCAACCGGGGTTGGCCCGGGCCATGCAGCACCTGCAGGGCCAGCTCATCGGCCAGGAACGCGCCGGTGGCCGGCTGGTCGCTGCGGCGACCGATCACACTGGATTCGAGCTGGAAGGGGGTGCCCTCTGGCCCCCGCAGCCTGGCGATCTGCCGGTTCGGGTCGGCCGGATCGTTCTCCACGCCCAGCAGGGCCTCCCCCAGCAGCGCACTGCCGATGGCGCCGGCGTTGAAGGCCCGGTCCCCCACCACCGACCCTGTGCCGTCGCGCAGGAAACGCACCTGGTACTCGTTGCCGTCGTCGTCGCTGGCCTGCCAGGCTCCCTCGAACCAGGCCGGGTAGGCCAGGTCGCGGCGGCCAGGGCGCGTCAGCGGGGCCGGCAAGTTCCAGGTGGGCCACTGGGCGATCCGCGCCTCCAGAGGCGATGGGCCGGGGCTGAAGGCAGCAGGCCAGGCCGCGAACCACAGCGCCAGGATGGCTGCCATCAGCGTGTTGCCCATGTCCGACCCCCTGTTGCGGGAGCTCGATCATTACGTGGTGCTGGAGCCGGCCGGGGCCGATCAGATCCTCACGGCGGCCGAAACCGTGGCCTGGCTGGAGGCCCATCTCGCCGACCTGGCCCAGGTGCCCCACGATCTCGCCGACCTCGCCGGCGGCCGGGACAGGGCTGAACGGCTGCTCGAAACCGCCTGCGAGCTGGAGCTGGAGCCCGGCCGCGCCATCCAGTGGTTCGCCGTCAGGATCGATCCGCCGGGAGCCCATCCAGGGAAGGGCTGAGGCCGCCGTCCTGATGGCGCAGCAGCGCCGGCTGTTCGGGGGGGCTCAAGGGCTCCCGCAGCACGCTGGGCAGGGCCTCGAGCAGCTGCTGCGCCACGACCTCGGGGGGCTCGCGGTCCTGGCTGATGCAGAGATCCGCCTGGCTGTAGAGAGGGCGACGGGCCTCCAGCAGGGCCCTGAGCCGGGCGGCGGGGTCCGGATCCGCCAGCAGGGGCCGGGGGGTGGGGTCCTGCCGCAGCCGCTCCAGCAGCAGGGCCTCCGGCGCATCGAGCCACACCACCAGCCCCTGGTGCAGGTGGCCCCAGTTCTGGGGACGGCTGACCACCCCCCCGCCGGTGGCCACCACCAGGGAATGCCAGCCAGCGATCTGGGCAAGCACGGCCGTTTCCAGATCCCGGAAGGCCTGCTCCCCATCGCTGGCGAAGATCTCGGCGATGCCGCGGCCCGCGGAGGCCTCCAGCACGGCATCGGCATCGACAACGCGGTAGCCGAGGGCTGCCGCCAGCGGAGCGGCCACCGCGCTCTTGCCCGCCCCCATCATTCCCACCAGGTAGAGGTTCACCCCCTGGAGGCGCTTGGCCAGGGCCAGGTGCGCAGCTGCGGCCATCTCCCCGCTTCAACAGAGCCTGTTTCTAGGATGAAGCCCACCGAACGAGCCCTATGACGGCCAGCGCCAGTCTCAGGCCCGCCCCAGGGATCGCAGACCCCTGCCCCCCTGGCGCCGCCTCCGGCCATGGCCGCGGACGGCCCTGCCTGATCACCCGCCGGGCCACCTTCTGCGCCAGTCACCGCTACTGGCTGCCCGAATGCTCGGAGCATGAGAATGCCGAACGCTTCGGTCGCTGCAGCCTGGCCCCCGGCCATGGCCACAACTACGAGCTGATCGTGGCCATGGCCGGGCCCCTCGACGGCGACGGCATGGTGCTCAACCTCTCCGAGGTGAAGCACGCCATTCGCTCCGCCGTGACCGCTCAGCTCGACTTCCGCTTCCTCAACGACGTGTGGCCGGAGTTCGACCTCTCCCGGCCTGAGGGCTGCCTGCCCACCACCGAAGCCCTCTGCCGTGCGATCTGGGCCCGGCTGGGGCCGCTGCTGCCCCTGGCCGGTCTGCGCCTCTACGAACAGCCTGATCTGTGGGTCGACCTGCTCCCCGCCGCCGCAGCTGCCGCCACTGACAGCCCCACCGACACCGCCACAGACTCCGCTCCTGACTGCGCCGACCCCTCCGCCGCCCCGCTCCCCATGGAAGCCTTCCTCTCGATCCGCACCCACTTCGCCGCGGCCCACCGCCTGGCCCGTCCGGAGCTCAGCCAGGCCGAGAACGAGTCCATCTACGGCAAGTGCGCCCGCCCCCACGGTCACGGCCACAACTACCTGCTGGATGTCACCGTGCGCGGCGGCATCGATCCGCGCACCGGCATGGTGTGCGACCTCTCCGCCCTGCAGCAGCTGGTGGAAGACCTGGTGGTGGAGCCCTTTGACCACACCTTCCTGAACAAGGACGTGGAGCACTTCGCCAGCTGCGTGCCCACCGCCGAGAACATCGCCCTCCACATCGCCGACCTGCTGGCCAGCCCGATCGCGGCCACCGGCGCCAGGCTGCACAAGGTGCGCCTGCAGGAGAGCCCCAACAACGCCGCCGAGGTGTTCGCCGAAACCCCCCAGCTCGAGATGGTGCCTGCCGCCCTCGAGGCCCTGGTGGCCCGCTGAGCCCACCTGGGTGCCCGCCCAGGAGCGCCCCAGACTGCGCCTGGTGCTGGCGGTGAGCCTCGACGGCCGTCTGGCGCCGCCCCAGGGGGGCGCGGCCCAGCTCGGCGGACCGGGGGATCGCCGCGTGCTGGAGGAGGCCCTCTCCTGGGCGGATGGTGGCCTGATCGGAGCGCGCACCCTGAGGTTGCACGGCAGCACCTGCCTGATCCGAGACGCCGATCTGCTGGCCCGCCGTCGCGACAGGGGCCTGGCGCCCCAACCGGTGGCCTTGGTGGTGAGCCGCACGGCCCGGCTGCCGGCCAGCCTCCCCTTCTGGTCACAGCCGCTGCAGCGCTGGCTGCTGGCCCCCCAGGGCTCGACCGTGGCCCCCGGCTTCCAGCGCCATCTGCCGTTGGCCCCCTGGCCGCAGCTGCTGGCGGAGCTGGCTCAGCAGGGCCTGCGGCGGCTGGTGCTGCTTGGTGGCGCCTCCCTGGCGGCCTCCCTGCTGGCGGCTGATCTCGTCGATGAGCTGCAGCTCACCTTCTGCCCCCGGCTGCTGGGGGGCGCCCATCTGTGGTTGCCGGCCGATGCAGGCCTGCCTGCTCTGTCCCCTGCCCTGCAGCAGGGGGCCTGGCAGCTGCAGGACTGCCGCCGGCTGCCAGGGGGCGAGTGCCTGCTGCGCTACGGCCGCCTGATCGGCCCCGATGCCCTCGCCTCGGCCGATGCTTCCGGTTAGCTTGCCGGCCCCGGAGCCCCCTTGCCGTGGCTGAGCTGCGCGCCCGCTGGCACCAATCGCTCGCGGAGATTCCAGAGCCGGCCTGGGATGGGCTGCTGGCCGACGACCTGCCCTTCTACCGCTGGCGCTGGCTGCGGCAGCTGGAGGCCAGCGGCAGTGTGGTGCCCCGCCAGGGCTGGCAGGGCTGTCACCTAGGGCTCTGGAGCGGCGACACGCTGCTGGCGGTGGCACCGCTCTACCTCAAGGGCCACAGCTACGCCGAATTCATCTTCGACCAGAGCTTTGCCCAGCTCGCCGGCCAGCTGGGGCTGCGCTACTACCCCAAGCTCGTGGGCATGAGCCCGGTGAGCCCGGTGCAGGGCTACCGCTTCCTGATCGCCCCCGGGGAGGATGCCGCCGGCCTCACGGCCTTGATGCTGGAGCTGATCGATCGGTTCTGCCGCGACCAGGGCCTGCTGAGCTGCAATTTTCTCTACGTGGATCCCCAGTGGCAGCCCCTGGCCGAGGCCGCCGGCTGCGCCGCCTGGGTGAACCAGCAGAGCCAGTGGAGCAACCCCGGCCACCGTCACTTCGATGACTACCTGGCCAGCTTCAATGCCAACCAACGCCGCAACATCAAGCGCGAGCGCAAGGCGGTGGGCGCCGCCGGGCTGCAGGTGACCCCCCTGGTGGGCGAGGCGATTCCGCCCGCCATGGTGGAGCGGATGCATGACTTCTACGCCCAGCATTGCGAGCGGTGGGGGCCCTGGGGCAGCAAATACCTCACTGAGCCATTTTTCGCGGCCGTGGGTGCCGATCCCGCCCTGCGCCGGGCCCTGGTGCTGTTCAGTGCCCATCGGGGAGATCCAGGCGACCCCGTGGCGATGTCGCTGTGTGTGCGCGGTGGTGATCACCTCTGGGGGCGCTACTGGGGCAGCGAGGTGGCAATCGACTGCCTCCACTTCGAGGTCTGCTACTACGCGCCGATCGCCTGGGCGATTGAGGCCGGCATCCGCCATTTCGATCCGGGGGCGGGCGGCAGCCACAAGCGGCGGCGGGGCTTTGTGGCCCAGCCCCGGGTGAGCCTGCACCGCTGGAGCGATCCACGCTTTGACGCGATCCTGCGGGACTGGCTGCCGGGGGCCAATGCGGAGATGCTGCGGGAGATCGCTGCCATCAACGCCGAGCTGCCGTTCACGGCTGACTACGATCCACCCCATGTCCCAGGCACCCTCCCCCTCCCTCACAGCCCGCCAGCCTGCCCAGACCCGCCGGCAGCTGGATGACGAGCTGTCGCGGCGGTTCATCGCCCTCGACCCGGCCGGCTATTTCCTGATCAGCGTTGATCCTGAGGCGGGTGAACTGGTGGTGGAGCACTACGGCAACGGCATCGATGAGCGGGGTCTGGCCACTGATCCCGACACCGGCGAAGTGCTGAGCTGCCGCGGCGCAGGCCCGAGGCAGCCGCTGGCGATCTACCGCGGACGCACGGCCAAACAGCTGGGGGTGGTGCTGACTGAAGGAGAGGGCCCATCGCCGCTCAGCCGCCTCGACCACGCCCTCTACCTGGGCAGGGAACTCCAGAAGGCCGAGTGGTGCCTGGAGCAGGGTGTCACCTACATCCAGGACTGAACCAAGCGATCAGGCCGAAATCAGCTCAGGCACTGGTGCGGCTGTGGGCTCGGGAGGCTCCGGTGGAATCTGGGCCAGCTGGGCTTCGATTTCGTTGCGCACAATCGCCCTGTATTCGAGGAAGTGCTCGTTGTGGGCCAGGATGGCGATGAAGCCCTTGAAGCGCTTCGGGTTATGGCGGGCCATGCCGTAGAGGGCCTTCCAGAAGCGGAAGCGGGTGCTACGGCGGATTCCCTGGCGCCAGATGATGATCGCCAGAGCGCGAAGATCAATCCAGCTCACGGGCTTCTTCGGGGTGCCTTCGGGCTCTGGAGTGAGGAACTCTTTGTATTTCTGGGGGGGCAGCTTCAGAAAGTAGTTGTAGACGCGATCAATGTAGGCGTGGGGCTCATAGAGCTTGGAGAAGGCATCCACATATTCATTGGCGATGTCACGAAGCGGCCTGGTGGGTACAAAATTGAGCAGGTTGGTCTGGTTCACGCCCTTCGCGGCTGACGAATCCTGAATCAGACGCCCTTCGCGTTCAAGTCGATGCCAGAGGGCCGTGTTGGGAAGGGCCTGGAGCATGCCCATCATCGCGTGGGGGATGCCGGTGCGGGTCACAAAGTCAACGATGCGATCGCCAGCTCCCTGCTTTTCGCCGTCGAAGCCGATGATGAAACCCGCCATCACCCGCATCCCATAGGAAGTGATCTTGTTGACGGAATCATCCAAAGAACTGCGGGTGTTCTGGAGCTTGCCCGCCACCTCCAGGCTGGCTTCATCCGGAGTCTCGATGCCGAGGAAGAGGCTCTCGAAGCGACACTCCACCATCATCTGCATCAACTCATCGTCGGCCGCCAGATCCACCGAGGCCTCGGTGGCGAAGCTGAACGGATAGCGATGCTCGATCTGCCACTGTTTCAGCACAGGCAGCAGGCGCTTCACATTGCGCTTGTTGCCGATGAAATTGTCATCCACCAGAAAGACCGAGCGGCGCCAACCGAGGTCGTAGAGCCGCTGCAGTTCGGCAACCAGCTGCTCGGGTTCTTTGGTACGAGGCTTGCGCCCATACAGCACGATGATGTCGCAGAACTCGCACTGGAACGGGCAGCCCCTGGAGAACTGCACCGACATTTCCGAGTAGGCCTCCATTTCCAGGAGGTCGAACCGAGGGATCGGGGTGCCGGTGACATCGGGCTTTTCACCGCCCGAATTGAAGCGGCCCTGCTGATCACCACGCTCCAGGGCCTCGATGAACATCGGCAGGGTGATTTCACCCTCATCGAGCACCTTGAAGTCGGCCAGATCGAGCTCTGGAGCATCAGGGGTGGAGCTGGCGAAGGGTCCGCCCACGGCCACAGGCAAGCCCCGCTGCTTGGCCCTGGCGATCTGGGCCGCCATGTCGCCTTTCTGCACGATCATGCCGGAGATCACCACCAGCTCGGCCCAGTCCCACTCCGCCTCGGTCACCTCGCGTACGTTGCGGTCCACGAGCTTCATGGGCCACTCCTGGGGCAGCAGTGCCGCCACGGTGACCATGCCCAGGGGAGGCAGGAGCACCTTGCGGTTCACCAGCTCCAGGATCTTTTCGTAGCTCCAGAACGTCTTGGGAAATTCCGGATAGATCAGCAGGGTGCGCATGGGGGGTCTCGACGTGGCCGGAACAACGGGGCCAACACAGGTGGCCGTCGGAACGTTGCTGAGCTGGGGGGTGCTGAGGTGAAGGGAGCTGACGGAAAGGGTCTGAAGCGGCGGTTCGATCGGCTTCAGGAGAGCGGCTTGGCCGGTTGGGCCGCCTGGGTGGGCCTCCGGACCCATTGTGGGCGCACCCTAGGCAGAAGGCCGGGCCGGTGCCTGGCGAGCCGGGCCTCTGCTGTAATGGGCACACGACTTTGCAGCAGAGGCCACGATGGGTGTAGCGATCTACCTGGGTCTGGTCGGGGGCGGCCTGGTCGCCGCGTTGCTGGGCTCAGTGCTGTTGCGCAGGATCAAGCTGATCTGAGCCGGCTGGCGGCCACGGCATCGCCCACCATGGCTGCGGCGCCCACCACCTCGCCCACGAGGTCGTAGGTGTCCGCTGCGGTGATCCGCACCGGCACCATCGTTCCCGGCGCCGCACAGAGGCCGCCGACGCCCGGCAGCACCCTCACATCCCCGTCCACATCTGGCGCGAAACGGGCACAGCGGCCCAGCATCTCACCGCTGGATGGGTTCTCCTGCTCAACCAACACGTCCACGATCCTGCCCACCCAGGCGGCGTTCCGCTCGGCGGCGATCGGTTGCTGCAGGGCCATCAGCCGATCCCTGCGCTGCTCAGCCACGGCCGCCGGCACGGGGTTCGGCAGGTCCACGGCCGCGGTGCCGTCCTCGGGTGAGAACGTGAACACGCCTACGTGGTCGAAGCGCTGCTCGGCCACGAAGTTCAGCAGGTGCTGGAAGTGCTCCTCGGTTTCACCCGGGAAGCCCACGATGAAGGTGGTGCGCAGCACGGCATCGGGGAGCTGCTCGCGGATCCGCTGCAGCAGGTCGCCGCGCACATTGGCCTGCCAGGGGCGGTTCATGGCCCGCAGCACGTCCGGATGGCTGTGCTGCAGCGGCAGATCCAGGTAGGGCAGCACATTGGCCACGTCCCGGTAGGCCGCCAGCACCTCGGCCGTGAGCCCGGTGGGATAGGCGTAGTGAACGCGGATCCAGGGGATGTCCACCTCTCCGAGGGTCCGGAGCAGCTCGGCCAGGTGGGGCTTGCCGTAGAGGTCGAGGCCGTAGTTGGTGCTGATCTGGCTGATCAACACCAGTTCCTTCACCCCCTGGGCCGCCAGGCTGTGGGCTTCGGCCACGATCGATTCGATCGGTCGGGAGCGCTGGTCGCCGCGCAGCTTGGGGATGATGCAGAAGGCGCAGCGGTAGTCGCAGCCCTCCGCCACCTTGAGGTAGGCCACGGCCTCGGAGGTGGTGCGGTAGCGGGGCAGGTGCTCGTCGGCCACGAAGGTGGGGGTGGCGCTCACCTGGTTGACCCGCTCGCCGGCCTCCACCCGCTCCAGCACGCTCACGATGTGCTGATAGTCGCCGGTGCCCACGATCGCCCTGGCCTCCGGCAGGCTTTCGAGCAACTCCTCCTGAAAGTGCTGGGCCAGGCAGCCGGCGATGATCAGCTCCTTGCCCTGTTCAGCCAGCTCAACCAGGGTGCGCACCGATTCCTCGCGGGCGTCCTGGATGAAGCTGCAGGTGTTCACCACCACCACGCTGGCCTCGCTCTCATCGGCGCTCACGCCGTAGCCCGCCTCAGCCAGCAGGCCGAGCATGTGCTCGGTGTCCACCCGGTTCTTCTCGCAGCCCAGGTGGGCGAAGGCGATGGTGGCCGGGGAGGAGCCGTTGGGGCGGGCGGAACTCATGGGCAGGGGTTGGCCGATCCACCACCCTATGGGGGAGGGGATTGCGCTGGCCCGAGTGTCCTGCTGCGGCGACCATGCCGTTGAGGCGGCTGCGAGAATCCGTGGACTGCCGACCTCCTGCTGTCGATGACCTCCAGCCGACTCAGCGATCGCCTCAACAGTTCCCGCCGCCGGGGCGATCCCGGCAAGCGCTGGGTGCGGGTGGTGTTGTCCGTTCTGGCCACGGTGGGCGTGATCGACACGGGCACCATCACCCTGCAGCGCTGGGGCCTGTTCGGCCAGCTGTCCTGTCCGGGCGGCGCCGAGGGCTGCGACATGGTGTTGAACAGCGCCTGGGGCAGCCTGCTGGGCCAGCCTTTATCGCTGTTCGGCTTCCTGGCCTACCTGGCCATGCTGCTGATGGCGGTGGTGCCTCTGGTGCTCAAGGGTGACCTGCGCGATCGCCTGGGCTCTCTGAGCTGGTGGGGCATGTTGCTCACCAGCATCGGCATGGCGGTGTTCAGCCTGCTGCTGATGGGCGTGATGGTGCTGAAGATCCAGGCCTTCTGCTTCTTCTGCGTGCTCTCGGCTGTGGTCAGCGTGTCGCTGCTGGTGTTCACCCTGCTGGGCGGCAGCTGGGACGACCGCGGCCAGCTGCTGTTTCGCGGCGTGCTGGTGGCCCTGGCGGTGGGGCTGATCGGCCTCGGGTGGGCCACGGCCGTGGACCGCCCCGTGGTCAAGACCCTGCCTGGGACTCCGCCAGTGGTGGAGACCGAGAGCACCCCCCTGACCCTGGCCCTGGCCGAACACCTCACTGAGACTGGAGCCGTGATGTACTCCGCCTACTGGTGCCCCCACTGCCAGGATCAGAAGGAGATGTTCGGCCAGGAGGCCAGCAAGAAGCTCAAGGTGATCGAGTGCGCCGAGGATGGTGTGGGCAGCCAGAAGGCCCTCTGTGACAGCAAGGGCGTGCAGGGCTTCCCCACCTGGGAGATCAATGGCCAGCTCGATTCCGGTGTCAAGCCCCTGGAGCGCCTGGCCCAGGTGAGTGGCTTCCAGCCCCAAAGCTGACCGGCTTCAGGCCTCGCTGTGCCGATGGCCAGTGGGCCCCTGCTTCACGGCGGCCGTGCTGATCGGCCTGCCGCGGCCTTGGCAGCTGTGCACCCGCCAGAAGGGCTGGCTGCTGGGCGTGTCGGTGCGGAAGTGGCCACCGCGGCTCTCCTGGCGGAACAGGGCGGCCTCCATCAGCAGCTCCGCCAGCACCAGACGCTGGTGCAGCTCCTGGTGCAGGGGCCAGCTCTGCCGTGACGCCGGCGTCAGCTGGAGCCGCTGACCCACGCCCAGTCCCTGAACCCTTTGCCAGCTGGGGTCGTGTTCCAGGCTGCGGCGTTGGCGTCGAATCGTGGTCATACTCTTGGCCAGGGCCTGGCCCTGGCGTTCCACCCCCGCCACCTGCCAGCACAGCTGTCTGAGCTCCTGGATCTGCTCCTTCAGCGCTGACGACCCCAGCCTCGGTGCGGCGAGGACCCCGGCCGCCTCGGCGAGCTCCTCTGGGGCGGCTGAGGGCCCGAGCGCGATCTGGCGCAGCTGCCGGGCGAACACCAGGCACTCCATCAGGGAGTTGCTGGCCAGTCGGTTGGCCCCGTGCACGCCGCTGCAGGCCAGTTCTCCCACGGCATAGAGCCCAGGCAGGGTGGTGGCAGCGGCCAGGTCGGTGCGGACACCGCCCATCCAGTAGTGGGCCGCTGGTGCCACAGGTAACGGCTCTGCTGTGGGCTCCAGTCCCAGCTCCCGGCAGCGCCCCAGGATCGTGGGGAACTGGCGGCTCAGGTGCTCCTGGCCGATCGGCCTGAGGTCGAGCCAGAGATGGTCCACCCCCTGCTGCCGCATCCGCCGTGCCAGGGCCCGGCTCACCTGGTCCCTCGGGGCCAGATCCCCCCCCTCCAGCTCCGCCACCGGGCTGGCCCCGCTCCCGTCCAGCAACCGGGCCCCTTCGCCGCGCACCGCCTCGGAGATCAGGAAATGGGGGGCCCCGGGCAGCATCAGGGCCGTGGGGTGGAACTGCACGAACTCCAGGTCGCGCACCTCGGCACCGGCCTGCCAGGCCATCGCCAGGCCATCGCCACTGGAATGGGTCGGGTTGGTGGTATGGGCGAACAGATGGCCGCCGCCGCCGGTGGCCAGCACCACGGCCCTGGCCCGCAGCCAGTGGATCTGATCTCCCTCCAGAAGCTGCAGCCCGCAGCAGCGCCCCGCCTCCACCAGCAGCTGCAGGGCCACCACCCCCTGGCGCTGCTCCAGGCCGGGGCGGCGACGCACCTCCCGCTCCAGGGCATCCACGAGGGCGCCGCCGGTGCGGTCCTGGGCGTGCAGCACGCGCCGGTGGCTGTGGGCGGCCTCCAGGGTGGTGCTGAGGGCGGTGCCGTGGCGGTCGAAGGCCATGCCGAGCTCCAGCAGGCGTTGCACGCAGCCGGGGGCCTCATGCACCAGCAGTTCCACGGCCTCGAGGTCGCAGAGGCCGGCGCCGGCTTTGAGGGTGTCGTCGCGGTGGCTGGCAAAGCTGTCGGTGGCGCTGGTCACGGCAGCAATGCCGCCCTGGGCCCAGCGGCTGGCGGAGCGGGGTTTGCGCTCCTTGCTCAGCAGCAGCACCCGCAGACCAGCGGGCAGCTCCAGGCAGCTCATCAGCCCGGCGGCGCCGCCTCCCACCACCACCACATCCCAGTCACACTGCGCCATGGGTGCTGCGGGCTCGGGGCTGCCGCCGGCATGAAAAAAGCCGCCGGAAAGCCCCGACGGCGTTCAACGGTGCAGGAAGCCTAGGGGCTGGCTTCAGCGGTACTGCCCGTCGTTGATGCGATCGAAGCCCTCGTTCAGGGCAATGGAGGCCGGGGTCACGGTGAAGTTGTCCTTGTACTTGTTGAACAGCTCCTTCTGGCGCTCGGTGAGGTCGAGGTTCAGCACGTCATCGACGCTGTCGTAGGGGCCGCCCAGCACGATCTTGCCGGCCAGGGTGGGGTACATGCCGGGGTAGTCCTGGAAGCGGCGCACGGAACTGTTGTTGAGGTCCACCTTGCCGCCGCGTTCAGCGATCTTGTCGTCGGCGGTGTTGCGACGCTCAGCCGCCACCGCTGCCGGAGGCAGCACCAGAGTGACCAGCAATCCGGCCAGCACAAGACCACTCATCAGCCAGGCAGCCAGCCTTTTCATCACGAGAACTCTCCGGAGAAGGACAGGAACAGGCGGTGGCCGGACCACCGACCGCTAACCGTACAGAAGGGAATCGTCTGAAATCCCCCCAGCCCTTCAGGCATTTGCAGATCTTCAGATCAGGCCGGTGAGGCCCGGGGCCAGCAGAGCCAGCAGCAGAAACAGGCCGTCCACGGCCAGGGTGGTGATCAGGGTGGCGCCCACCACCTGACCCAGCTCGCCTCGCTGCCACAGCCAGCGGCTGGCCGCGAGCAGCAGGGCGGCAAAGCCGGCCACCAGGGCCAGGCAGGCCGGCTGCAGCACCTGCAGCCCTGCGGCGTGCAGCACCAGCATCGCCTCGCCGCCTGGGGCGGCGAGGGCCTCGGGCCAGAGGGGCATCAGGCCGGTGGCGGCGATGGCCGCGTCGGTGCTGGCCGTGCCGATCAGGGAACCCAGGTAGAAGCCGCAGGCCAGGCGCCAGCGGCTGCCCAGGCCCGCCAGGGCCAGGGGCAGGGCAAAGGCTTCGATCGGCAGATGCCAGAGGGGATGCAGACGGGCCCAGCCCCAGAACAGCGAACCGGCCAGCCAGCTGCCGGAGAAGCCCACCAGCAGCAGTCCGAGATGGCGTAGCCGGGGCTCGCTGCGGCGCTCCAGACCCAGGCCGATCGCCAACAGAACAGCGGTGAATAGCACTGAGCTGGCGGGCGCGAACCGCACCCAGGGGGCCTGCAGGAACACCGGCAGGGCCACCAGCACCACGCTGATGACCACCAGGCCGAGGCGGGGCTGCAGCAGCGTCTCAGTCGATGAGGCCTGGGGTCTGGCCGGGCCGGCTCCCACCAGGCGAGGGGTCAGAGCGTCAGAGACGGTCGGTCGAGGCAGTGTGCTGGCGGGAGCCCCGATCACCGTGTTGTGAAGAAAGTTGTGCAACCTTAAGGGGTCTGCAGCACCCGCCTGGCCATAGGGTCGGCCATCGATGCGCTCCCACCGGGATGCAGGCAGCTGGATCGATCGCTGAGGCCGGGCTGCAGCCCGGCCTGCTGGAGGCCTGTTGGCGAGCCCTGGTGCTGGGAGTGGTTCAGGGGCTCACCGAGTTTCTGCCGATCAGCAGCACGGCCCACCTGAAAGTGGTGCCGGTGATGCTCGGCTGGGGGGATCCGGGCGTGGCGGTGACCGCCGTGATCCAGCTCGGCAGCATCGCGGCCGTGGTGGCCTTCTTCCGCCATGACCTGCGCGAGGTGCTGGGGGCCATGGGGCGAGCCTGCCGCCACGGCCAGTGGAGCGACCCCTCGGCCCGGCTGGGGGTGGCGATCGGCCTGGGCAGTGTGCCGATCGTGCTGGCGGGCCTGGCCATCAAGCTCTGGGTGCCGGACTTCGACAATTCGCCCCTGCGCAGCCTTACGGCCATTGCGGTGGTGTCGATCGTGATGGCGCTGCTGCTGGCCCTGGCCGAGGCCCTGGGTCGCCGCCGCCGCCAGCTGGTGGCTGTGCGGCCCTGGGACGGGATTCTGGTGGGCCTGGCCCAGATGCTCGCTCTGGTGCCCGGCGTGTCGCGCTCCGGCAGCACGCTCACCGCGGCCCTGTTCGATGGCTGGCAGCGGGCCGATGCCGCCCGCTTCTCCTTTCTGCTGGGCATCCCGGCGATCACTCTGGCCGGGTTGGTGCAGCTCAAGGACGCCCTCGAGGCTCCGGCTGCAGGCGGCGTGATTCCGATGCTGGTGGGCATCGCCTCGGCGGCGGTGGTGTCCTGGGCGGCCATCGCCTGGCTGCTGCGCTATCTGCAACGCCACAGCACCTGGCTGTTCGTGGGCTATCGCCTGCTGTTCGGCCTGGTCATCCTGCTGGGCCTGCGCGCCACAGTGGGGCCGTGAACGCGGACTTCTGAACAGCAGCGACCATGTGGAATGAACCTTCCGCCGGGATCGCTCTGGCCGGGCCGTCCGGCGAGCCCCTCAGCCTGCCCCAGCCGGCGGTGGTGGCCAGCGTGGAGCCCGAGTCGATCGGGGCCGAGCTGGGCGTTGAGCCCGGCGACCGCCTGCTCAGCATCAATGGCCGCCGTCCCCGCGATCTGATCGACCTGCAGATGCTGGTGGGGGAGGAGGAGCTCGTGCTGGAGATCCAGGATCCAGGCGGCACGCTCCACACCGTGGAGCTGGAGAAGGATCTCGACGTGGGCCTGGGGCTGGTGTTCACCGAGGCCCTGTTCGATGGCCTGCGGCAGTGCAACAACGCCTGTGCCTTCTGCTTCATCGACCAGCAGCCCCCCGGGCGCCGCCGCAGCCTTTACCTCAAGGACGACGACTACCGGCTGAGCTTCCTCTACGGCTCCTACCTCACCCTCACCAACCTCACCCCAGCCGACTGGCAGCGGATCGAGCAGCAGCGCCTCTCGCCTCTGTTCGTGTCTGTGCATGCCACCGATCCGGAGCTGCGCAGCCGCCTGCTGGTGAACCCGCGGGCCGGGCTGCTGCTGGAGCAGCTGCGCTGGTTCGCGGCCCGCGATCTGCAGATCCATGCTCAGGTGGTGGTGTGCCCCGGCCTCAACGATGGCCCTGCCCTGGAGCGCACCCTGCGGGATCTGGCCGGTTTCGGCGGCGGCGACTGGCCGGCGGTGCTCTCGGCGGCCGTGGTGCCAGTGGGGCTGACCCGCTTCCGCCCCAAGGACGATGCCCTGCGGCCGGTGGACCGGGCCTGTGCCCGCCAGGTGGTGGCCCAGGTGGAGGCGCTCCAGGCCGAGTTCGAGCCGGCCCTGGGCAGCCGCTTCGCCTGGCTCTCCGACGAGTGGTATCTGCTCGCCGGCCTGCTGCTGCCGCCGCGGCGCGCCTACGAGGACCTGCCGCAGCAGGAGAACGGTGTGGGCAGCATCCGCGCCTTCCTCGAGGCCCTCGATGCGGCCACCGCCGCCCTGCCCCGCCGCCTGGATCGCCCCCGCCGCCGCAGCTGGGTGGTGGGCCGGCTGGTGGCCGAGGCCCTGCAGCCCGTGGTGGATCGCCTCAATGCCGTGGAGGGCCTGGAGCTGGTGCTGCACGGGCTGGAGAGTCCCTACTGGGGGCAGCAGCAGGTGGTGACCGGGCTGCTCACCGGCTCCGACCTGCTGGAGGGCTTGCGGGACGCCGACCTCGGCGAGGCGCTGCTGCTGCCCAACGTGATGCTCCGCCAGGGCGAGCCGGTGTTCCTCGACGACATGACCCTGGAGCAACTGCGTTCGGCCCTGCCCGTTCCCGTGCTGCTGGTGGGGAGTGCGGCCGATCTTGTGGCCTGCTGTATCGGCAGTGACGGGCTGGATCCTTAAACTCCGGCAGAACCGTAAGGACTCCGGCGTGTCCCGACTCGCATCCCGCCTGGCCTTGCTGGGCGTTCTGGGCCTGCCCCTGACTACTGTGCTGCTGGGGCCTGCAGCAGCCCTGGCCCAGGAGGAGTCTCCTGAGTCCGGTCTGCCGGAAGCCGGCGAGGCCGAACCGCCCGAGGCCACTGCGGCCACCGAGGCCCTTCCACTGGCCCCGGACATCAAGGGCGAGCGACCGCGGCTGAATCCTGCGCTTGTGACCCCGGCCGCCACCGAACTGCAGCCTGGTCTGGAAGACCTGCCCGCCCCTGATTCCCTGGCTCTGCCCACACGACCGGAGCAGGTGGTGATCGAGGAACTGCGGCCTCTGACTCTGATCCAGGTGGAGAACCTCGCTGAGGTCAACAATCCCAGCCTCAAGGCGATCGCCTCCCAGGTGGATCAGGCCCAGAGCGCTCTGCGGGCTGAGATCGCCCTCTGGTACCCCAGCATCAACCTGAATGCCAACGCGCTGCCTTCCTTCAGCTACTCAAGGCAGCGCAACAGCCTCAGCACCGGCGACAGCGAAACGCGTACCCAGGACCGCTGGGCAGCGGGTCTGGCGATCACCGCCCAGTGGGCCCTGATCAACCCGCAGCGCACGCCCTCGATCGCGGCGGCCCGCGATGAGTTCGAGAGGACCAAATACCAGTACGTGATCGCCCTGCGGGATCTGCGTCTGCAGGCCGCCCAGCTCTATTTCACGCTGCAGCAGCGCGACGATCAGGTGAGAATCGGTCAGCAGTCGGTGCGCGCCTCCCTCGTGAGCCTCAGGGATTCCCGGGCTCGCTTCCAAGCCGGCGTGGCCACCAAGCTGGAGGTGCTTGAGGCCGAAACCCAGCTGGCCCGCGACCAGCAGCTGCTCACCACGGCCCTGGCCGAGCAGTCGATTTCCCGCCGCCGCCTGGCCGCCCTGCTCGACCTGCCCCAGAACGTCACCGCCACCGCGGCCGATCCGTCCCGGGTGCTGGGGGTGTGGCAGCCCTCGATCCAGGAGAGCATCGTGGCGGCCTACGCCTTCCGCGAGGAGCTCGACCAGATCCTGCTGGACATCTCCATCTCCAACAGCAACGCCAACGCCGCCCAGGCCGCCAGCCAGCCCTTCCTGAACGTCTTCGCGGAACTCGGCTCCGATTTCGTCAACGGCGGTCAGGACGTGGGTGACATCACTGTTGATTCCTCCAGAAGCTTTGATACCCGCGTGGGGCTCAATTTCAGTTGGAGCCTGTTTGATGGCGGGGCGTCGGCGGCCCGGGCTCGCCAGGGCCGCCAGCGTGCCCAGCAGAACCGCTTTGAGTTCGCCGACCGCCGCGACTCGATTCGCGAGGAGGTGGAGGAGAGCTTCTACAACCTCGATAAAAACAACCGCAACATCACCACCACGGCCCGCGAAGTGATCTCCGCCCGGGAATCCCTGCGGCTGGCGCGGTTGCGCTTCCAGGCCGGCGTCACCACCCAGCGGGAGGTGGTGGACACCCAGCGGGACCTCACCCAGGCTGAGGTGCGCTACGCCGAAGCCATCACCGAATACAACGTGAACCTGGCCGAGCTGCGGCGCCGCACCGGTCTCGATCAGATCACCACCTGTCCGGCCCGCAGCCTCTCGCCGATCAAGCCTGAGCCAGCCGCCGACATTCCCGTTGAGCCCACCCCTCTGCTGCCGGCCTGCCAGGCCGCTGTGCCCGGGCCGGCCTGATCGGTGGCCACGGCCGAGGCTCCGATGCAGACCCAGGCCCCGGGCCTTGGCCTGGCGCGCACTCTGCGCCTTGGCCTCTTCCAGGGCTGCCTCGGCTGCCTGGCCGTGATCTTCGCGGGTCTGCTCAACCGGGTGATGATCAGCGAGCTCAACATCCCGGCCCTGCTGGTAGGGGTCGCCCTGGCCTTTGAGCAGTTCGTCTCGCCGGCCCGGGTGCTGGTGGGTCAGGTGTCCGATGCCCACCCCCTCGGCGGTCGTCACCGGCTCCCCTACATCTGGATGGGCACGGCTGCCTTCTGCACCCTGGCCGTGCTCTCGATTCCCCTGATCTTCCACGTGGCTCGCCTGCTGCAGACCGGCGAGGCCCACACCATCACGGCGGGGGTGCTCGCCCTCTGCGGCCTATTTGCCGCCTACGGACTGGCCATTTCCACCGCCTCCACGCCCTACCTGGCCCTGGTGATCGACCGCACCAACGAGCAGGAGCGCCCCAGGGCGGTGGGCATCATCTGGTGCCTGCTCACGGTGGGCATCGTGGCGGGCGCCATCAGCATTGCCATCGGTCTGCGCGGCCTCGATGGGGTGGAGGACCCCGCCGTGCTGGAGCCGGTGTTGCTCGCCTTCATGGTGAAGGTGGTGCTGGCGGTGCTGCTGGTCACCCTGGTGGCCACCGTGGGCATGGAACGTCCACGAACGGGTCAGCAGTTCAGCACGGCGGACGCTCGCCAGGATTCGATCACCCTGAAACAGTCGTGGGCCCTGATCACCTCGAGCCGCCAAGTGCTGGTGTTCTTCCTGTTCCTGGTGCTGTTCACCCTGGCCCTGTTCCTGCAGGACCCGATTCTCGAGAGCTACGGCGCTGAGGTGTTCGGGATGCCGATCGCGGCCACGGCCTCGCTGAATGCCCTGTGGGGAATCGGCACCCTGTTGGGCCTGCTGCTGGCCGGTCTCTGGATCGTGCCCAAGGCCGGCAAGCTGGCCACGGCCCGGCTCGGCTGCCAGCTGATCCTGGCGAGTCTGCTGTTGTTGATGGCGGCGGGCGCCCTGGGTCAGATCCCGGTGTTACAGGTTGTGATGGTGCTGTTCGGGCTGTCGGCCGGCATCGGCACCAACAGCGCCCTGGTGCTCATGCTCGATCTCACCCTTCCCCAGGCGGCCGGCACTTTCGTCGGGGTCTGGGGTCTGGCCCAGGCCATGTCCAGGGCCCTGGGCAAGGTGATCGGCGGCGGCCTGCTCGACCTGGGGCGTTGGCTTCAGGAGATCAGCGGACTGTCGCCAGGCCCTTTGCCCCCCTTCGCCCTGGTGCTTGGCGTCGAGGCCCTGGTGGCGCTGGCGGCCCTCGTGGCGCTGAGCCGCGTCAACCTGCGCCAGTTCAGGGAGGATACGGGCAGAAGTCTCAGCAAGGTCCTGGCCCTCGAGATTGGATGACCACCACACCCACCCGCCCTGCTCTGGATCCGAGGCTTGCAGCCCTGCTCGATCGGGTGGCCGAGCGGCAGCGCGCGGATTTCGGTCATGCCGTGTCGGATCTGAAGGCTGACGGCAGCCTGATCACGGCCTGTGATCGCTGGAGCGACGCCACCCTGGTGCAGGGGCTGGGTGAGCTCTTCCCCAGGGAGGGAGTGCTGAGCGAGGAGGGCGACAAGCATGTCCCCCGGAGCGAGGCCTTCTGGGTGGTTGACCCACTGGACGGCACGACCAATTTCGCGGCGGGCATCCCCTACTGGGCCATCTCGCTGGCCCGTTTCGAGGCGGGGCGGCCGGTGCTGGCCGTGCTGGATGTGCCGCCGCTGCGCCAGCGCATCGTGGCGGTGCGGGGCCAGGGGGCCTGGCGCAATGGCAAGCCCCTGCATCCCCCCTCGCTGCAGGCCCATCCCGCCGGCTGTGCCTCCCTCTGCAGCCGTTCGATCGGGGTGCTGCAGAAGCTTCCCAACCGCCGCTTCCCCGGCAAGATCCGCCTGCTCGGGGTGGCGAGCCTGAACCTGGTGAGTGTGGCCATGGGCCAGACCGTCGCGGCCCTGGAGGCCACGCCCAAAATCTGGGACCTGGCGGCGGCCTGGCTGGTGCTCGATGAACTCAGTTGTCCGCTGCGCTGGCTGCTGCGTTCGCCTGAGCAACTCCAGCCCGGCAGCGATCAGACCCTGGCCGACTATCCCGTGCTGGCGGCCGATCGCGGCACGACGCTGGAGCGCTTCATGCCATGGGCGGACGCTCTGGTGACGCTCAAGCCTGAAGCACCGGCAGAGGAGGGCTGAGCAGGTGCTATGGTTTTGAACTGGTCCGAGGGGGAAGGCCGCGAGGCTGGAACCAGAGAGGAGCAGGCTTACAGAGATGGAAGAGCGCCTGCGAGAGCGGCCCTTCGGTGCTGTAAGTTTCTCTGGTCGCTGCGAGGCGACAGCCACCGAGAGCTTCCGGAAGCGGGAGTGGAGGTAGCAGAACCTGGACAACCGAAACGTTTAGGAACTGACGCTTTCACTGCGTTAGGGCTTTTTGAAGGTGTGTGCTGAGCTGAGCCTGTGAAAGGGCGAAGCGAAGTGAGACTTTTAAGAGGTTTTAACGAACGAGCAGTGAAGGTGTGAGGTCCCGTCAAAAAAACAATAGCAACTGGTTTTGAGCTGTTGATGACGTGTTGGCTTCTCACGAGTGAACATGTTGTTGAAAAGCAGTTTGATACTGGAAGCGAACCGGATCTGAGATCTGGGAAAGTCACCAGGTTGTTATGAACGAGAGTTGATGGCAATCAAGTGCACTCTTTGAAACCATTTTACCGAATGGGGCGAGCGCTTAAGACGATGGCTTGTGGCTGACTGGATGCTTCGGCATGAAGGAAGGCATGGGTGGTTGATTTTAGGAGTGAGCAAGCCGAGTTGATGATGAGCAGGAGAGATCTTGTTTGTTTTAGAGGACCGGTCTACAACGGAGAGTTTGATCCTGGCTCAGGATGAACGCTGGCGGCGTGCTTAACACATGCAAGTCGAACGAGCCTTCGGGCTAGTGGCGGACGGGTGAGTAACGCGTGAGAATCTGCCCTCAGGAGGGGGATAACGGCTGGAAACGGCCGCTAATACCCCATATGCCGCGAGGTGAAATGAGAAATCGCCTGAGGATGAGCTCGCGTCTGATTAGCTAGTTGGTGGGGTAAGAGCCTACCAAGGCATCGATCAGTAGCTGGTCTGAGAGGATGATCAGCCACACTGGGACTGAGACACGGCCCAGACTCCTACGGGAGGCAGCAGTGGGGAATTTTCCGCAATGGGCGCAAGCCTGACGGAGCAACGCCGCGTGAGGGATGAAGGCCTCTGGGCTGTAAACCTCTTTTCTCAAGGAAGAAGAACTGACGGTACTTGAGGAATAAGCCACGGCTAATTCCGTGCCAGCAGCCGCGGTAATACGGGAGTGGCAAGCGTTATCCGGAATTATTGGGCGTAAAGCGTCCGCAGGCGGTCTTGAAAGTCTGTTGTTAAAGCGTGGAGCTCAACTCCATTTCAGCAATGGAAACTAGAAGACTAGAGTGTGGTAGGGGCAGAGGGAATTCCCGGTGTAGCGGTGAAATGCGTAGATATCGGGAAGAACACCAGTGGCGAAGGCGCTCTGCTGGGCCATAACTGACGCTCATGGACGAAAGCCAGGGGAGCGAAAGGGATTAGATACCCCTGTAGTCCTGGCCGTAAACGATGAACACTAGGTGTCGGGGGAATCGACCCCCTCGGTGTCGTAGCCAACGCGTTAAGTGTTCCGCCTGGGGAGTACGCACGCAAGTGTGAAACTCAAAGGAATTGACGGGGGCCCGCACAAGCGGTGGAGTATGTGGTTTAATTCGATGCAACGCGAAGAACCTTACCAGGGTTTGACATCCTGCGAATCTTTTGGAAACAGAAGAGTGCCTTCGGGAGCGCAGAGACAGGTGGTGCATGGCTGTCGTCAGCTCGTGTCGTGAGATGTTGGGTTAAGTCCCGCAACGAGCGCAACCCACGTCTTTAGTTGCCAGCATTGAGTTGGGCACTCTAGAGAGACCGCCGGTGATAAACCGGAGGAAGGTGTGGATGACGTCAAGTCATCATGCCCCTTACATCCTGGGCTACACACGTACTACAATGCTACGGACAGAGGGCAGCAAACTCGCGAGAGCTAGCAAATCCCATAAACCGTGGCTCAGTTCAGATCGTAGGCTGCAACTCGCCTACGTGAAGGAGGAATCGCTAGTAATCGCAGGTCAGCATACTGCGGTGAATACGTTCCCGGGCCTTGTACACACCGCCCGTCACACCATGGAAGTTGGCCATGCCCGAAGTCGTTACTCCAACCCTTGTGGAGGAGGACGCCGAAGGTGGGGCTGATGACTGGGGTGAAGTCGTAACAAGGTAGCCGTACCGGAAGGTGCGGCTGGATCACCTCCTAACAGGGAGACAATAACTGATTATGATGTCTGAGCGCTGAGAACCATCCAGTCTTTGTGGCTGTTGGTAGGAAGCAACTTTTGTCTCAGGCCATGATCCTGTCATCTCGAAGGTCGATCGGTACCTCAAGGAGGCAAGCGCAGAACAGATCCGGCATGCAAGCCAGGTTGTCATCAGGGATCAGCACACCGCAAGGTGAGTTGAGATCAGGTGATGCCTTGGTGGAAGTGTTGTGGTGTGGGAGAGCGTGAAGCCTTTTTCAGTTCCTAAACGTTGTCTAGGTCACCCCCCTGAGGGTAAGCCCAAGCCGGGTGATCGGTTTGGAAATCTCCTGGGCCATTAGCTCAGGTGGTTAGAGCGCACCCCTGATAAGGGTGAGGTCCCTGGTTCAAGTCCAGGATGGCCCATTCATGTCTGGGGGTTTAGCTCAGTTGGTAGAGCGCCTGCTTTGCAAGCAGGATGTCAGCGGTTCGAGTCCGCTAACCTCCATTCAAGTGTAGGTTCTCAGACTAGTTCTCAGATCAATTCTCAGAGTAGTTCTCAGAAACAGGAGATCAGTCCTGAGGGAGACGTGACCAAGACAGTATCGGTAACAAGCCAGTATCGGTAAACCGGTATTGGTGTGAGCCCAAGCGCGACTCCAGCCTCATGCCTCCATCGTTTCAGGTGGTGGCATGATGCTGGACTCCCAGTGGCTAGAGCATTTTAGATGTTTTAGTGGCTGAGGGTTTGGCGAAGAACCTTGACAACTGCATAGGTGAATCTGGAAATAAAGCATCTCATGGATGTTTGATTTCAGATGGATTGAAAGATCCAGATGAGATCAAATCAATTCTATGAAGTTAAGAGCCGAGAACTTCCAGTGTTCTTAGCACTCCGCCGAGGAGTGAAGAGTTTGATCCTTCATTCAAACCGCAACCGCAAGGGAGCAGGTGAATGTTGAGAGAATAGGCCTCAACAGCCTGAAGCACTGGGAGATGAAATGGTCAAGCTACAAAGGGCTCACGGTGGATACCTTGGCACACAGAGGCGATGAAGGACGTAGTTACCTGCGATAAGTCTCGGGGAGCTGGAAACACGCATTGATCCGGGAATTTCCGAATGGGGCAACCCCTAGAACGGCCACCTGAATCCATAGGGTGGCGCGAGCCAACCCAGCGAACTGAAACATCTTAGTAGCTGGAGGAAAGGAAAGTAAAAACGACTCCCTCAGTAGCGGCGAGCGAACGGGGAAGAGCCTAAACCGATGCTTTCGAGCATCGGGGTTGTGGGACAGCAACGTGGACCAGGGACGTTAGGAGAAGCGTTTGAATGGCGCGCCATAGAGGGTGAAAGCCCCGTAACCGAAAACGAAACTGGCCTAGCTGAATCCCGAGTAGCACGGAGCACGTGAAATTCCGTGTGAATCCGCGAGGACCACCTCGTAAGGCTAAGTACTCCTGTGTGACCGATAGCGCAACAGTACCGCGAGGGAAAGGTGAAAAGAACCCCGGGAGGGGAGTGAAATAGAACATGAAACCGTGAGCTTACAAGCAATGGGAGCCCGACTGATCGGGTGACCGTGTGCCTGTTGAAGAATGAGCCGGCGACTTATAGGCACTGGCAGGTTAAACCGGGAATGGTGGAGCCATAGCGAAAGCGAGTCTGAATAGGGCGATCGTCAGTGTTTATAGACCCGAACCCGGGTGATCTAACCATGGCCAGGATGAAGCTTGGGTGATACCAAGTGGAGGTCCGAACCGACTGGTGTTGAAAAACCAGCGGATGAGCTGTGGTTAGGGGTGAAATGCCAATCGAACCCGGAGCTAGCTGGTTCTCCCCGAAATACGTTGAGGCGTAGCGTCTTGTGCTCCAGCAGGGGGGTAAAGCCACCGTTTCGGTGCGGGCTGCGAGAGCGGTACCAAATCGAGACGAACTCTGAATACCCTGTGTGTAGCAAGGCAGTCAGACTGTGGGGGATAAGCTCCATGGTCGAAAGGGAAACAGCCCAGACCGCCAGCTAAGGTCCCCAAATCAATGCTGAGTGATAAAGGAGGTGGGATTGCCCAGACAACCAGGAGGTTTGCCCAGAAGCAGCCATCCTCAAAGGAGTGCGTAATAGCTCACTGGTCGAGCGATCCTGCGCCGAAAATGAACGGGGCTAAGCATTGTACCGAAGCTGCGGATTTAATTGTTCTTAGGAACAATCAAGTGGTAGGGGAGCGTTCCATGTGGGGTGAAGCGTTAGCGTAAGCGGGCGTGGACTGCATGGAAGTGAGAATGTCGGCTTGAGTAGCGAAAACATGGGTGAGAATCCCATGCCCCGAAACCCTAAGGGTTCCTCCGGCAGGCTCGTCCGCGGAGGGTTAGTCAGGACCTAAGGCGAGGCCGAAAGGCGTAGTCGATGGACAACAGGTTAACATTCCTGTACCTGTCATGTTTTGGGAAGGGGGACGGAGAAGGCTAGCCCAGCCAGACGTTGGTTACTGGTTCAAGCGTTCGAGGCGTTGAGGGGTGGAGAAAACATCCTGAGCTGAGGCGTGAGTACGAGCTGCTACGGCAGCGAAGTGGGTGACGTCAAGCTTCCAAGAAAAGCCCTATACCCGTTAAGGCATGATGGCCTGTACCCGAAACCGACACAGGTGGGGTGGTAGAGAATACCGAGGGGCGCGAGATAACTCTCTCTAAGGAACTCGGCAAAATGGCCCCGTAACTTCGGGAGAAGGGGTGCCACCGCAAGGTGGTCGCAGTGAAGAGGCCCAGGCGACTGTTTACCAAAAACACAGGTCTCCGCTAAGTCGCAAGACGATGTATGGGGGCTGACGCCTGCCCAGTGCCGGAAGGTTAAGGAAGCTGGTCAGCGTAAGCGAAGCTAGCGACTGAAGCCCCGGTGAACGGCGGCCGTAACTATAACGGTCCTAAGGTAGCGAAATTCCTTGTCGGGTAAGTTCCGACCCGCACGAAAGGCGTAACGATCTGGGCGCTGTCTCGGAGAGAGGCTCGGCGAAATAGAATTGTCTGTGAAGATGCGGACTACGTGCACCCGGACAGAAAGACCCTATGAAGCTTTACTGTAGCTTGGTATTGTGCTCGGGCTCGGAATGCGCAGGATAGGTGGGAGGCTATGAACCATTGCTTGTGGGTGATGGTGAGCCACTGGTGAGATACCACTCTTTCCGAGCTAGAGTTCTAACAGCCACCCGTTATCCGGGGGCTGGACAGTATCAGGTGGGCAGTTTGACTGGGGCGGTCGCCTCCTAAAAGGTAACGGAGGCGCGCAAAGGTTTGCTCAGGCTGGTTGGAAATCAGCCGACGAGTGTAAAAGCAGAAGCAAGCTTGACTGTGAGACCTACAAGTCGAACAGGGAGGAAACTCGGCTTTAGTGATCCGACGGTTCTGCGTGGAAGGGCCGTCGCTCAACGGATAAAAGTTACTCTAGGGATAACAGGCTGATCTCCCCCAAGAGTTCACATCGACGGGGAGGTTTGGCACCTCGATGTCGGCTCATCGCAACCTGGGGCTGAAGTCGGTCCCAAGGGTTGGGCTGTTCGCCCATTAAAGCGGTACGCGAGCTGGGTTCAGAACGTCGTGAGACAGTTCGGTCCATATCCGGTGCATGCGCAGGAATATTGAGAGGATTTCTCCCTAGTACGAGAGGACCGGGAGGAACGCACCTCTGGTGTACCAGTTATCGTGCCAACGGTAAACGCTGGGTAGCCATGTGCGGAGAGGATAACCGCTGAAAGCATCTAAGTGGGAAGCCCACCTCAAGATGAGTATTCCCATGGGTTAACCCAGTAAGGTCACGGGAAGAACACCCGTTGATAGGCTCTACGTGGAAGCGCAGTAATGTGTGAAGCGGAGGAGTACTAATAGACCGAGGGCTTGACCATAGGCTCAAGCTCTTAACAGCTTGTTTCCAGAGGATGAGCAAGAGATGACCATCAAGGTTGTCTGGAGCTGATCTAACCTATGTAGTTCTCAGGGTTCAACCTGAGAGCAAGACAAGAAACAGAAGGCTCCATCATGAGTCTTCTATCCTGGTGTCCATGGCGCAGTGGAACCACACCGATCCATCTCGAACTCGGTTGTGAAACGCTGCAGCGCCGACGATAGTTGGGGGGAAGCCCCCTGAGAAAATAGGTCGATGCCAGGTAAAACTTTTTGTGCTTTGCTCCGATGATCAAAAAGGCCACCCAACAACGGGTGGCCTTTTTTTGTGCCCATTGTCCGCAGCGCCCATCGGTTGTTGGTTGCTGCGGCATGGTGGACACCTGTCCATGGGAGGAAGCGTTGCCCGCAAGCCCAGGCTCGGTTCGATCGAAGCTGCCCATGAGATGGGTGCGAGCCCTCTGGGCTGCTCTGCGCCTGTGGTTTCACCACGACTGTGTGGACCTCAGTGCGGCCTTTGCCTATCACGCTATGCAGTCGGTGTTCCCGATCGGCCTGATTGCCTTGTCGCTGGCTGCGCGGGTGCTGGGCCAGGATGAAGGCTTGGTGGATCGGCTTTTGAGCGGAGCCCGCCAAGTTCTGCCCGGCACGGCCATGCCTGCCGTGACCTCAGGCTTGAATGCCTTCCTGCGTCAGGGCGGAGGTGCTGGATTGTTGGGTGTGGTGGTGCTGGTGCTGACGGCCAGCAATGCCTATCTCACCCTGCAGCGGGGCGCTGACCGTATCTGGTGGAGTCGACCCGACGGTCCTGGTGAGATCGGCTGGCGCCGCCTGCTCTGGCGCTTCTTCGCGCTGCGGCTCAAGGCCCTGGCTCTGATGGGCTTGCTGGCGCTGGTGATCGTGATGGATCGGCTGGCTCATCAATCGACCCTCCCCGGCAGCCTGGTGCTCAGGGATCTGCTGCCCACGATCTTTCCCCGGATGCTGGACTTTCAGCGTCCCTTCGATTTAGGGGTGGGGCTTCTCAGCACCTTGGGATTCAGTCTGCTGGCGTCACTGCTGCTGCTCTGGATGCTTCCCTCGCGTCATGTGCCCTGGCGTGATCTCTTGCCTGGAGCCGGCTTTCTCGCTGCTTCATTCACTCTGCTCAACCTCTTGCTGGGCCGGGTGCTTGTGGCCCTCGGCCTGCGATTTCAGGCCTATGGGCTGGTGGGTGGCGTTCTGGTGTTTGGCCTCTGGGTGTGGCTGATCGGCGTGCTCATTTATTACTCCCAGTGCCTCAGTGTGGTCATCCGACGCCCCAGCCGCGCGCGGCCCTGAAGCACCCTGCCCACGTTCCCAACGCAGCGACGCCGGGGCTCCCGATCATGTCGATGCCCGCTGCGCCGGCCCTGCCAGGCCAGGATGGAACGGTGTGGAGCTCAAAGCTCGACACCGCCAGCCCATTGCATCGTCCTGGAATCATGCCGAGGTCATTCCCATGGGTGTGGATCGGCGTGCTGGGGCTGTTGCTGCTCGCGCCCTCTCCCGCCGGCCGCGTGCTGTTGGACGTGCTCGGTGGCATCACCCTCACCCTGTTGCTGTTGCCGCTGTTCCTGGCTGGCGCGGGTGTGGTGGCCTGGCAGCTGTTGAAGCGGCGCATCAGGGTGTGTCCCAGCTGCGGCCTGACCAGCTTCGGGGCCCCTGTCTGCCCGGCCTGCGGCACCGGGCTGGACGCTGACGCCGTCGGCGTTGAGCAGGCCCAGGTGTTCGGGGGTGATTCCTTCACGTCCCGTGCATCTGGAGGCGTTGATGCCGCCTCGGCCACGATTGATGTGGATGTGGTGTCCTCCCAGGACCTGGATGACGAGGGAACGTCACCGCGCTGATCATGTATCGCCGTGCTGATGCAGCCTCGACAGCTGAGCAGCGGGCCATTGCTGGGCCCTGACCAGGCGCTCACAACGCCCTCAGGCACTGGAGCGTTCGTCGAGCCGTCGCTCGCGCAGATAGAGAAACAGGGGGGCGCCGCAGGCGAAGGCGATCAGGAGGCAGGCCGCGATCACCAGGGGCAGCCCACGCATCTTCAGGCGGCGGCTTTCCTGCACGATCCAGATCAGCACCGCCGTGGCCCCGATCGCCAGATCCCGCGACAGGGAGGCGGCGGCTGGGTTGGCGTTGGCCAGGCCGATGAACTGGCCCAGATCAAAGCTGCCGCCATAGGCGCGCATGTAGTCGAGATTGGCGAGCCAGGGCAGAACCGCCCCCGCCACGGCCAGGCCCAGGTAGAGCCAACGCAGCCAGGCGCTGGGGGGCTGCTCGGGCCTGAGGGCAGCCGGGGCTGGGCTGGGAGACGGGGTCATGGCGTGTAGGGGGTGGGGTCGCTGTTGTCATCGCCGCTGGGATCCCAGAGCAGCACCTCCTGCTCCACCTTGCTGAGGATCTGTTCACAGCGCTCGGCATAGGCCTGGGCCCGCCGGTAGTGGCCAGTCATCTCCTCCACATCCAGATCAGGGCTCTGCAGCTCGGCCAGAATCAGCTCCAGAGCCGTGTGGGCCTCGCGGTAACTGAGGCCGGCCGCGATCGTTTCGGCGCTGCGGGATCTCTTGCTGGCCATGGTCAGGATCGGGGCTGGTCCGCAGAGGGATTGGGCCCAATCTCGCGCACCTCGGCCACGGCCCGACCATCGGCCCATTCCAGCATCACCTGGGAGCCAGATCGCACCGCCCCGACCGACCGCAGCAGCTCCCCCTCAGCTGAGCGGATCAGGCTGAAGCCCCGCCTGAGCACCTGCTCGGGGGAGAGGGCTCGCAGCAGGGCCTGGGTCTGCCGGAGGGTCTGGCGGCGTTGCTGCAGCAGCTGGCGGGGGTGCAGCTGCTGCAGGCGTTCCTCAAGCCGCCCGACCTGCTGGCGCTGGCCCTGCAGGTGCCAGCGGATCAGCTGTCCGAGCTGTCGGCGCGTCTGCAACAGGCTGGCCAGCACGCTCTGACGCTCCGGCAGCAGAGCCACCAGGGCGGCGGTGGGTGTGGCGGCGCGGTAGTCGGCCACCAGATCGGCGATGGTGGTGTCGTCCTCATGGCCGATGCCGCTCACCAGAGGCACCGGGCTCTCGGCCAGGAGCCGGGCCAGGTCTTCTCCGTCAAAGACGGCGAGGTCTTCGCGGCTGCCGCCGCCGCGGGCCAGCACGATGGCCTCGATGCCCTCCCGGGCCCCCCGGCCATAGAGGCTGCGCAGCGCGGCGCAGATGCGGGCCTCCACGCCTCCCTGCACAGGGATCGGCACCAGCAGCACGGCCGTGGCCGGCCAGCGCTCCGCCGCCGTGCGCAGCATGTCGGCCAGGGCGGAGCTGGGCACGCTGGTGAGCAGGGCGATGCGCTGGGGGGCGTGGGGCAGGGGCCGCTTGCGCTCCTCATCGAACAGCCCCTCACCGATCAGCGCCCCCCGCACCTGCTCGAAGCGGCGCATCACGCTGCTGAGGCTTGGCCTGAGGTCCAGCACCTGCACGCACAGGGAGGCGCGGCTGGCCCAGAAGTTGATCTTGCCCACCACCACCACCCCATCGCCATCAGCGGGCTGCAGGCTGAGCTTCTGTCGTTGGGAGGCCCACACCACGGCCGAGATCGAGGCCTGCTCATCCACCAGGGTCATCCACAGGTGCCCCTTCTTGAGCTGGGGCCTGCTGACGGTGGCCTCCAGCAGAAAGCGGGGGGCAAAGCCCCGCTCGATCAGCGCCCCGATGGCGGCATTGAGCTCCCTGACGCTGTAGCGCGGCAGGGCCTGGCCAGGGGGCCAGGGGGCCGGGGAAGGGACCGCCAGCATCGGCTCAGGACTGCAGCTGCTGGTAACAGCGCCACCAGTAGAGGCTCACCAGGCCCGCCAGGAGGGCCAGCAGCTGGCCGGCGGGGTGGTCGAGCCGTACCAGGCCGATGCAGCAGATCACCAGGGCACTGCTCAGCAGCCTGGATCCATCCCGCCGGTTCCCCGGGAACAACGGCCTGCCGGCCAGGAAGCGCGCCATCGCCACCACCACTCATCACTACGACGTGGCACCACTCTGACCGAGGGCCGCCTTGGTGAGGCGGGTGGGCTGGGCCCGGGCACCGTCCTCGGGCCAGGGATGTCTGGGATAGCGGCCACGCAGCTCCCGTCGCACCTCCCGATAGCCGGCGGCCCAGAACCCCGCCAGATCCGAGGTGATCGCCGCTGGCCGCCCCGCCGGACTCAGCAGGTGCAGGGTCACCGGCAGCCTGCCGCCGAGCACGGTCGGCCCCTCTGCGACCCCAAAGAACTCCTGCAGCTTCGCCGCCAGCACCGGCGCTCCGCCGCTGTAGTCGAGGCGCACCTGGCGCCCTGTCGGCAGGGTGAGGCTTCCAGGCAGCAGCTGATCCAGCTCGCGCCGCCGCGACCAGGGGAGCTCGGCCCAGAGCGCCTCGGCCAGGTCGAGCTGGGCCAGGTCGCCGAGGCTGCGCATCCCCACCAGGGATGGCCCCAGCCAGCTGCTGAGCTGCTCCAGCAAGGCGCTGTCCTTTCGGTCTGGCCAGGGCGCCCCCAGGTACTGGTGAGCCAGGTTGAGCCGCTGCTGCAGCTGGCGTGTGGCCGCGGTCCAGGGCAGGGCCGTCAGCCCCCGCTGGCACAGCCCCTCCTGCAGGGCAGCCGCCACCGCCGCGGCGTCGGCCTGGGGCCAGGGCCTGCGCTCCAGCACCAGGGCATCGAGCCGCAGGGTCCGCTCGCAGCGCACCCTGCCGGCGCTGGCATCCCAACGGGCCTGCTCCAGCCACTGCCCCTGCTGCTCCGCCAGGGCCTGCAGCTGCTCCAGCGGCAGCGGCACCGCCAGCAGGATGCGCGCATCCTGCTGGGCTCCATCGAGCACCGCCACGGCCAGGGCCGGCTCCCCCACCAGCGGGTCCTGGGGGTGGAGGGTGGCTCCGCGGCCGCTGCGCAGCAGGAAGCGACCGCGGCCATCGGGCCGGGCCAGGGCGAGCCGTTCCGGATAGGCGGCTGCCACCAGGCGGGCCGTGAGCGTGGCGTCATCCCCGGGGGTGTTGCCGGGCAGCCCGGACAGATGCATAGCGGGATCCGAGGCCTTGCCCGCTGCGGCCTGGCGCAGCCACTGGGCCTGGAGGCGGCGCAGGGGGTGGCCGCTCGACTGGCGGCGCAGCCAGTCCAGCCGGGCGAGCAGATCGCTGCCGGCCTCCTGGCGGCCGAGGGGGTCGCGCTCGCTCAGCAGCACGGCCAGGGCACTGGCCAGGGGCTGCGCTCCCCACTGCTCCGCCACCACCAGCATGTGGCCGAGCCGGGGGTGCAGGCCCAGCTCCGCCAGGCGGCGGCCGTGGCGGCTCAGCCTGCCGTTGGCCTCGATGGCCTGCAGCTGCTCCAACCGCTGCAGGGCCTCTGCCAGGGCCGCGGCGGGCGGCGGATCCAGCCAGGCCAGCGCCGTGCCGAGGGGATCGCCCCACCTGGCCAGCTGCAGGGCCAGGGGAAGAGGGTCGGCCTCCAGCAGCGCCGCAGGGTCGTGGGCGGGGCGTCGCTGCTGCTCGGCGGGGGACCAGAGCCGCACGCAGTGCCCCGGTCCCAGCCTGCCGGCCCGCCCGGTGCGCTGCTCGGCACTGGCCCGGCTGGCCGGCAGGGTCACCAGGCCCTCCAGGCCGGTGCCCGGATCGAAGCGACTGCGGCGGCTGAGGCCGGCATCGATCACCAGGCCCACACCGGCGATGGTGAGGGAGCTCTCGGCCAGGCTGGTGGCCAGCACCACCTTGGGGCGCCCGGGCCTGGCGGCGGCGATGGCGATGCTCTGCTGTTCCAGGGGCAGGCTGCCGTGCAGGGCCACCCAGTCGATGGCATCGCCCCAGCCGCAGGCCTCCAGGGCCCGCCCGCAGGCGTGGATCTCCGCCTGACCTGGCAGGAACACCAGGGCGGTGGTGCCCAGTGCGGCATCGGCTGCAACAGGGTCATGGGGCCAGCCCTGGCTTTCGAGGGCGCGCACCACCTGCCGGGCCAGGGGCTCGTCTGGGCGGGGCAGCTGGTGCGCCACGCTCACCGGATGGCTGCGGCCGGCGCTGCGCAACACGCTGGCCTCGGGCATCTGGGCGGCCAGGGCCTCGAGTTCCAGCGTGGCTGACATCACCACCAGGCGCAGGTCGGGAGCCAGCAGCTCCCGGGCCTGGCGCACCAGGGCCAGGGCCAGGTCGGTGTCGGCATGGCGCTCGTGGAACTCATCGAGGATCAGACAACCCACTCCCTCCAGGGCCGGATCAGCCTGGAGCCTGCGCAGGAACAGGCCGCCGGTGAGCACCTCGATGCGGGTGGCCGCACTGACGCGCCGCTCCAGCCTCACGCTGTAGCCCACCCGCTGGCCCACCGGTTCGCCCAGCTCAGCAGCCAGCCGCTGGGCTGCAGCCCGGGCGGCGAGACGCCGTGGCTCCACCATCCACACCCGTGGGGTGGCCGGCCCAGCGCCGGCGTTGAGGGCGCCCAGCGCGGCCCCCGGCACCCGGGTGGTCTTGCCGGCACCGGGTGGGGCCTGAAGCAGCAGGGTGGCGCCGGGCAGGGCCAGGGTGGCCTCGATGCTGCCCAGCAGAGCATCGATCGGCAGCGGCTCCATCAGCCTGCCCGTCCAGGCCGGGGCCGCGCCGGCGGCCTGATCGCAGACTCCGGCGTCAGCGCACGTGCCTCACGCCATCCACCGGGTGGTAGGCCTCGCCGGTGAGTTCTTCGTAGACCACGGCGGGCAGCCCGGTCTCGAACATCGTCTGCAGGGCCTCCTTGAGGTAAGGGTTCCAGCCGCCGGTGCTCACCTTGCCGTGGCGCACAGTCCAGTCCCAGGTGCCCTGGAGATCCCTGGGAATGCGGCCTTCCCGGTCGCGTCGGGCCACCAGGTCCTGGGATTCCACCAGGCCCACCAGCACTGGCGCCTTGCCATAGGCAGGGGTGAGGCTCAGCTCCAGCCGGATCGGATCGTCCTTCACCAGTTTGAGGCGAAAGCGAGGAGGCAGCTTGAGGTTCCGCAACAGTGCCGCCACGATGCGCGTGCGTGGATCCAAATGCTCGCCCTCCCTGAAATCACGTGCTCAACGGTGAGCCTATTCAGTGACGGGGCCTCAGCCGGGATCGCCGGGGAAGGCGGGCCGCTCGTTGTCACCGCTGAAGCGCACGGTGAGCAGATCTTCATCGGTGAGCTGGCCTTGGGCGTCCAGCAGCTCGGGGTGGATGGTGAGCCGTCCCGTGCGATCGGCGGCCCCAGGAACGGAGGGGACGCCAGCGTTGGCGCGTTGCGGCGGGCGATCCCCGGGCGCCGAGATGGCCCTGAAGCCCTGGCCCATCACCCGGAAGGCCTGCCAGAGCAGGGCCAGGAAACAGATGCCGTAGAGGATCGGAAAGATCTGGGAGAGGATCGCGTTCATGGCCTGGGGCCTGCTGCAGTGGGACTCGGACGGACCGTCTGCCCCATCATTGCCTGGATTGACTGGAATTGGATCCGCTGTTGGCCAGCATCCAGGCCCACAGCGTGGTGCAGGCAGCGCCAAAGGTCAGAAAGGCGAGTAGCAGTCGCTCGGTGTCCATGGGTCGATACAAATCTTTGCTTAATCTAGGGGGTGGTGTGGCGCTGCGGCGTCTGGAGCGCCAGGGGGCGTTCCGTCTGCTGGCCTGCCTACGGTTGGAATGTCATCTCCTGTCGGTTCGCCGCTTCCCTTCACTGGCCAGTCCATTGCTGGCTCCGAGTCGCCTTCACCGCCCCCAGATGTTCTGATCTGATCGCCATGGCCCACCTGCGCCTGCGTTCCATCCCCGTCCGATCCCGGGCCGTTCGAGCCAGGGCCAGTCGCTCCGGGGCTGCTCTGCCCGGTCTCACCGCGTCCCTGCTGGTTTCGGGGTCCATGTTGGCGGTCCTGGTCGCTCCTCCGGGGTGGCTGAGGCCTTTCAGCCAGCCGCTGGCGCCCGCCGCCTCGGCCCAGTCCAGGGGGTCGGCTGCAGGGGCGGCCCTGGGCCGTCAGTCGTTCGTGGCAGCAGCCGTGCGCCGCGCTGGCCCCTCCGTGGTGACGATCGACACCGAGCGCACCGTGCTGGTGCGGGGCGGCCGGGGTGGGGCCTCCAGCTCGCTGCTCAACGATCCGGCCTTTCGCCAGTTCTTCGGGCTGCCTCAGCAACGGGCCGCCCCCCCTTCCCAGCGCACCGAGCGAGGCCAGGGCAGTGGCTTCATCATTCAGCCTGACGGCCTCATCCTCACCAACGCCCACGTGGTCGAGAAGACCGACAGGGTGACGGTGGGGCTGCAGGACGGCCGGCGGGTGGAGGGCACGGTGGTGGGGCTCGACCGCCTCACGGACCTGGCGGTGGTGCGGCTCGCTGGACGGGGACCCTGGCCCGTGGCCCCCCTCGGCGATTCAGAGGACCTGCAGGTGGGTGACTGGGCGATCGCGGTGGGCAACCCCTACGGCCTCGACAACACCGTGACCATGGGGATCATCAGCAATCTCAACCGCAACGCCGCCAAGCTGGGCATCACCGACAAGCGGCTGGAGCTGATCCAGACCGATGCCGCCATCAACCCCGGCAACTCCGGTGGACCGCTGCTCAACGCTGACGGTGAGGTGATCGGCATCAACACGCTCGTGCGGCAGGGGCCGGGCGCTGGGCTGGGCTTTGCGATTCCGATCAACCGGGCCCGTGACATCGCCAGACAACTGCTCGCCACCGGCAAGGTGAGCCATCCGATGATCGGCATCGTCATGGACCTGGTGCGCCCGGGCGATGGCACGGGGCTGACCAGGGGGGTGCGGGTGGCCTCGGTGCTGGCCGACGGGCCTGCCGAGCGAGCGGGTCTGCAGCAGGGCGATGTGGTGGTGGCGGCCGGCGGGGAAACGGTGCTGGAGCCTTCCCAGGTGGTGGCTGCGGTGGAACGGGCCGGCGTGGGCGGAGAGATCACCCTCAACATCAGCCGGCAGGGTCAGAGCCGGAATGTGACGCTGGTGCCGGTGCAGATGGGCGGAGCCTGACAGCGCCGCCCCCGGCCTGAGCGGTTCACGCCTCCTGCCCCCAGGTGTTGGGCTGGCCGGCGCCGAACTGGGAGGGGGCACCGAGCTGTTGACGCATCACCCACTGGGTGGCTGCTTTCTGGCTGTGCCACGCCTGCAGGAGCTGCTTGGCGATCCCTTGCAGGGCCTGGAGGTCGGCGGTGTCGTCGATGGCACGGCTCATCCTTTCCAGCTCGAATTGCTGACCGAGGCTGAGGGAGAGGGGTTCCGACATGGCAGGCGTCGCGAAGGGGCGATGGATCCAGGCCAAAGCTACAAACTGTTTCAGTCCTGCTCGTAGCCGTTGCAACAGGGCGGCTTTGTTGTCCTCGTTTCCTGTTATGTCGGACGCGGCGGCGGCCTCTCAGGCGGCCTTGCCCTTCCCCTTGCGGCCAGCCGCCCTGGCCTGCTGTTTCTCCCGGTTGGCTGCTGTCTTCGCCGCCTTCGCCTCGCTGATGGCCAGCTGGCGCGCCAGCTCCGCCTCCTCCTCCTTTTTTTCCAGGTAGTAGGCGTAGTCGCCCCGGTACAGCACCAGCTCACCATCGCGGATCTCCACGATGCGGTTCGCCACCCTGCTGATGAAGTAGCGGTCGTGGCTCACGAGCAAGGCAGCCCCCTCGTAGGCGATCAGGGCGTCCTCGAGCATCTGTTTGGCGGGGATGTCGAGGTGGTTGGTGGGCTCATCGAGCACCAGCAGGTTGCAGGGGGTCAGCAGCATCAGGGCCAGGGCCAGCCGTGCCTTCTCGCCGCCGGAGAGCTTGCCGGCCTGCTTGAACACGCTCTCGTTGCTGAAGCAGAAGTTGCCGAGCAGGGAGCGCACCTGGGTCTGGGTCCAGTCGGGCACCACCTCGAAGATCGTGTCGATCACGGTCTTGCTGAGGTCCAGGGCCTCGGCCTGGTTCTGCTCGAAGTAGCCGGCGATCACGTTGTGTTCGCCGAGGCGGGCGTGGCCCTCGCTGGGCTGCTCCATCCCCATCACCAGGCGCAGCAGGGTGGACTTGCCGGCGCCGTTGGGGCCCACGAAGGCGATGCGGTCGCCGCGTTCCACCTCCAGGCTCGCTCCCAGGAAGAGGATCTGATCGCCGTAGCTGTGGCTGAGGTCGGCGATCTCGGCCACCAGGCGGCCGGAGCGGGGCGCTTCGGGGAACTGGAAGCGGGGCCCACCGATGCTCTCGATCGGCGCTTCCACCCGCTCCACCTTCTCCAGCAGCTTCTCGCGGCTCTTGGCCTGGGTGGAGCGCGTCGCGCTGGCCCGGAAGCGGTCGATGTACGCCTGCTGGCTGGAGAGCTCCTTCTGCTGGCGCTCGAAGGCGGCCTGGGTGGCCTCCCGCTCCAGGGCCTTCTGCTCCAGGTGCTGGCTGTAGTTGCCCAGGTAGGTGCGGGAGACCCCGCGCTCGGTCTCCACGATCTGTGTGCAGACCCGATCCAGAAAGGTGCGGTCGTGGCTGATCACCACCTGGGCGGCGCTCTGCTGGATCAGATAGCCCTCGAGCCACTGGATCGTCTCCACATCCAGGTGGTTGGTGGGCTCGTCGAGCAGCAGCAGATCGGGCTCCTGCAGCAGGATCTTGCCCAGGGCAATGCGCATCTGCCAGCCGCCGGAGTAGTCGCCCACCAGCTGTTCGGCCCCCTCGGCGCTGAAGCCGATCGTGGGCAGCAGCTTGTCGATGCGGGCGTCGAGCTCGTAGCCGTGCAGGGCCTCGAAGCGGCTGTGCAGGCGGCCCAGCTCGTGGATCAGCTCGTCGAGGTGATCGGGGTCGCTGGCGGCCTGATCGCTGGCCATGGCGTGCTCCACGGCGTGCTGGCGCACCAGCACCTCGGCCGCTGCGCCGAAGGCCTGGAACAGCTCCTCGCGCACGGTGCGCTCCAGGTTCACATCGAATTCCTGTTGCAGGTAGGCGATGCGGGGATCGCCCTGCTTCACCACCTGGCCGCTGCTGGCCTCCTCCAGGCCGGCGATGATCTTCATCTGGGTCGACTTGCCCGCCCCGTTCACGCCCACCAGGCCGATGCGGTCGCCCGGCTTCACCTCCCAGGTGACATCCCGCAGCACCTCCCCGGTGGGATAGATCTTGCCGAGGCGTTCGAGGCGGAGCACGGGGCGGAGCGGGTGAGGGGGACAGGCGGGCGCCGCAGCGACGGCGGAGTGACCTCATCATTTCGCATCGTTGCCGCAGCGGCGCAGCCGGCGCTGTGCTGGGGTAGGCAGTCCGCCCGGCCGCAGCCCTCCACCTGGCCGCAGCCGTCTCGGCCAGACTCGATCCAGCCGGCAGTGCTTCTCGATGATCAGGCGTCTGGAACAGGTGGCGGCTCTGGTGGTGGCGGCGGGCCTGGCGATCGTGAGTTACTGGCTGTTCTTCAGCTGGGCCCAGGGAGGAGGCGCCCGCCGTCCTGCCGAGTCACCGCGGTCGGCCCTGCCGCAGCATCGAGTCACGCTGGTTGCAGCGCAGCCGGCACCGCCAGGTTGGATTCCGGAGCCGAGCGAACTGCCCCGGGGGCTCAGAGGCCACCGCGGGCCTTGAGCAGCCACTGTTTGCTGGCCCCGTCCTCGAGGGAGGCCACGTGGGCCTTGACCTGCTCGCGGCTCACCGGCAGCCCGTACTCGGTCCCGAGGGTCACGATCTGATCGAGGGCGCCGCCCGGATCCTGCAGGGCCTGGCGGAACAGCTTCTGGGTGAGCTCGGCGTCGGCGCTGATGCGCTCATACAAGGCCCTGGCGTGGTCGCTTGACCCTTCGCCGGTGCTGAAGGAGCTCTCGACCATGACGGCGGTCCAACTGCTTCGACGCTATGCACGCCAGAGCGAATCGGCAGGAGGCCGTTGCGGCCTGTTGCCAAGCGGCTGGAATCCCTGCTCTTCAGGCGGCCTTGGGGTTGTCGTTCACCGGCGTGCCGCAGGCGGAGGCATCTTCCATCGTGCGGGCATCGAGGCAGAGCACCTTGCGGAGTTCGGCGTAGTTGTCGGCCAGGGCGGTGCGGCCTTCCTGCTGGGCCCCGTACTCAGCTCGCTGCAGCACGTGGTGCAGGTGGGTGAGCAGGTAGGTGCTGATCACGGCGGACACCAGCACATCACTGCGTTCGGCGGTGCGGCGCTTACGGCTCTGGGGCATGGGGCCAGCTCCGGGGGATCGGGGAACGGATGGGCTGCCTCCACCATAGACATGGTTAGTATCCATGTGCACCCGAGAGTTGCCATTAGGATCCTGCTGGACCTCCGGGGCGCTCCCGTCCCTGGTTCAGCTCACCCTTTCTGGCTTCCTGGCGTGCCGACCCGGCAAACCTCCTCCAGCGGGCGTCCCAAGTCGCCCAGGATCCAGGTGGTGTTGCCTGAGGAGCTCTGTCAGCGGCTGGCTGCCCTGGCCGAGCAGGACTCCCGCACCGTGAGCAACATGGCCAAGGTGCTGATCCAGCAGGGGGTCGCCCGGCTGGAGCAGGCCCGCCGCGGCGGTGAGGGTGCGGGCCCCCTCAGTGCCGACGCCCTGCGCCAGCAGCTGGAGACCCAGGGACAGCAGCGCACCCCAAGACTGCGGGGCGCCCCGAAGCGGCTGCGCCTGCAGCGGCCGGGCCCGTCAGCCGGGAGCTGAGCCGGGGGGAGGCACCCACACCCCCAGCAGGCTGGAGCGCCGGGCACCGGTCACCGCAGGGGCGTTGCCCGGATGGCCTCGATGGTTCCACCAGGCCAGCAGGGCAAAGGCCAGGGCCTCACGGTCGCTGTCCTGCAGGCCGAAGTCGGCCAGCGGCCGCACGATCACGCCCCGGCAGCGCTGCCGCAGCTGCGCCACCAGCAGCTGATTGCGGGCACCGCCGCCGGCCAGAAGCAGCTCCACCGGCTGGGGGCCATGCCTCAGCTCCTGGGCCACGGCAGCCGCACTGAAGGCGGTGAGGCTGGCGAGCACGTCGGCCGCCTCCAGCTCGGCCGGGGCGCTGCTGGCTGAGGCGAGGCCAGCTGAGACCCTGAGATCCTGCAGCCGCCGCTCCAGATCGGTCCGCCCGAAGAGCTCCCGCCCTGTCGACTTGGGTGGGGCCTGCTGGAAATAGGGCTCCTGCAGCCAGGTCTCCACCACGGCGTGATCGATGTGGCCACGGCTGGCCCAGGCGCCGCCGGCATCAAAGCTGTGGCGCCCGCCACTGAAGCGCTCCACCGCCAGGTCCACCAGGGTGTTGGCGGGGCCGCAGTCCCAGCCCAGCAGGCTGGCGTGACGCTCCGGACCGTGGGCCGGCGGGATCAGGGTGAGATTGGCGATGCCGCCGAGGTTGAGCACCCCCCTCCAGCCGTCGATGCGCCCCAGCAGTGCTGCATCGGCGGGAGGCACCAGCGGGGCCCCCTGGCCAGCGAGGGCCAGGTCGGCGGCGCGAAAGTCGTGCACCACCGCTCGTCCCAACCGGGCGGCCAGCCTGGTGGCCTGCAGCAACTGCCAGCTGTTGCCCTCGCGCTCAGGCGCTGGAGGGCGGTGCCACACCGTCTGGCCGTGGCAACCCACCAGCTCCGCCTGGCCCTGGGGATCGCAGGCCAGGGCGGCCTCCGCCTGCACGTCGGTGACGGCTTCGGCCAGTTCGAGGATGGCTGCGGCACTGCAGGGATCCCCCTGGCCAAAGGCGATCAGCCGCTGGCGCAGGTCGGCGGGGTAGGGCACCGCTGCGCGGCCGAGCAGTTCCCAGCGGGGTGTGGTGGCGGGGCCAGCAAAGCTGGCCAGCACGGCATCAACGCCATCGGCACTGGTGCCGCTCATCAGGCCCAGCACCTTCATGGGGGAAGAGAGGGCCATGACGGCCCCGCTTCAGGTCAGCCTCACTTGTTGGGCTGAGGGGTCATGCGCAGGTAGGGCTTCACTTCCGTGACACCCTTCGGGAACTTGACGCGGGCTTCCTCGGTGGAGATGGAGGGCACCACCACGCAGTCCTCACCGTCCTTCCAGTTCACCGGCGTGGCGACCTGGTGGTAGTCGGTGAGCTGCAGCGAGTCGATCACGCGCAGAATCTCGTCAAAGTTGCGGCCCGTGCTGGCGGGGTAGGTGATCTGCAGGCGCAGCTTCTTGTTGGGGTCGATGATGAACACCGAGCGCACCGTGAGGTTGTTGAGCGCCTTGGGATGGATCATCCCGTAGAGATTGCTCACCGTCTTGTCGGCATCGGCGAGGATCGGGTAGTCGACGCTGGTGCTCTGGGTTTCGTTGATGTCACCGATCCAACCCTTGTGGCTCTCGGCGGAGTCGACACTCAGGGCGATGGTCTTGACGTTGCGCTTCTCCCATTCAGGGCGCAGGCGTGACACTTCCCCCAGCTCAGTGGTGCAGACGGGGGTGTAGTCGGCGGGATGGGAAAACAGCACCACCCAGCTCTCGCCGGCGTAGTCATAGAAGTGGATCGGACCCAGCTGGGATTCCTGGGTGAAATCGGGAACGGTATCGCCGAGTTGTAGCGCCATGGCAGGGAGGGGGGCGGGATGGGGTGAAGGGAAGGGAAGGGCGCCTTCGCCCGTAGCGTTCGATGCTGCCACAGCCCCCCCACCTACTGGCGGGGGCCAGCCCCGCAGGGCCTCCTTCAGCCGCTGCAGCCCAAGCCCCTCGGTGGCGGACACGAACAGGGCATCGGGCTCAAGGGCCTGGGCCCGCTCGATCTCGGTGGCCGCACAGCGGTCGATCTGGTTGGCCACCAGACGGTGCGGCATGGCGGCCCCGAGCGCCTCGAGAATGGCCAGCACCGTGCGGCGCTGCTCCGGCCAGGCCGGATCGCTCAGGTCCACCAGCAGCAGCAGGCCATCGGCGTCGAGGGTTTCCTCCAGGGTGGAGCGGAAGGCCTCCATCAGCGCGGGGGGCAGTTCGCGGATGAATCCAACCGTGTCGGTGAGCAGCAGGGTCTCGCCGGGGAGGCCGCCCGCCCCGCCCAGGCCGAGCCGGCGGGTGGTGGGATCAAGGGTGGCGAAGAGCTTGTCGGCGGCGAGCACCGGCTCCGTTCCCTCCGCCCGGGTGAGGGCGTTGAGCAGGGAACTCTTGCCGGCGTTGGTGTAACCCACCAGGGCCAATCGTTTGAGGGCCTGCCTTCCGCTCCGCAACCTGGCCCGGTGGGCCTCCAGCTGACGCACATCCCGTTGCAGGCGCTCGATCCGCCGGGCGATGGCGCGGCGATCCTTCTCCAGCTGGGTTTCGCCCGGCCCCCGGGTGCCGATGCCACCCCCCTGGCGCGAGAGGCTGCGACCGCGCCCGCTGAGCCGGGGCAGGCGGTAGCGCAGCTGGGCCAGTTCCACCTGGAGGCGCCCGGCCGCACTGGCCGCCCTCTGGGCGAAAATGTCCAGGATCAGCTCGCTGCGATCGCTGATCGGCAGGTCCAGCAGGCGCTCCAGGTTGCGCGCCTGCAGTGGGCTCAGCTCCCGATCCGTCACCACCAGGCTGGCCCCCAGGCGCCGGGCTTCCAGGGCGGCCTCCGCCAGCTTCCCCTCGCCCCACACGGTGTGGGGCGAGACCTGGCTGCGGCGTTGCTCCACCACCCCCACGGGCAGGGCGCCGGCGCTGCGCACCAGCCCCTCCAGTTCCCCGATCAGCCGCTGGGCGGCGGCCCGGTCGCCCGGCGTGAGGGCCAGCAGCAGCACCCGTTCCTGGCCGCCGGTGCTCCGCACCGTTGCGGGCTCGGCGGCAGTGCTGCTTGCCTCGCCCGTGGACAGGGCCCAGAGGCCGGGGTCGATGGCGCAGAGGGCGCCCAGCTCCCCCAGTTGTTCGCTGCTCCAGGGTTGGCCCTGCTGGCCGCTGGGGACGAACAGGGCGCCCTTCCAGTGGCCCCCAGCCTCGGCCTGGTCGCCGTAGCGCAGCCAGAGCTGGGGTTGGAGGTCGAGCCCCACCACCCCTTCCTGGTTGCCGGGGTCCAGATGGCGGGCCCGGCCGCAGCAGGTGAGCAGCCGCAGGGCGCGGCCCTGGCGCCGCTGGGAGCCCGGCAGCTTCTCCAGCAGCTGGCCCGACTGCTCCAGCGGGCCCACCCAGAGCAGCCGGCACAGCCCACGCCCATCCACCACCAAGGTGAGCGGCAGGTTCAACTCCCGACTCTCGGCCGCCAACCGCTGCAGGCAGAGCAGCTCGGCAACGCCATCCTCCGGGTGCCGCCGGTGGCAGAGCTGCTCCAGCCGCCGCCGCTGGGCGGGCCTCAGCCCCACGGTCCGCCCCGAGAGCACCCCCTGTCTCACGGTCGTTGCACCCGCACACAGCGCAGTCCCGCCGCGGCGGCCGCCGCGGCGTCGTCGTGGCTGTCGCCCACGTGCCACACGGCTGAGCCAGGCAATGCCAGCTGCTCCAGGGCCAGCAGCAGCGGCGCGGGCTCCGGTTTGGCGGCTCCCACGGCACTCGACACCACCACGGCGTGCAGCCAGTTTCGGAGCCCGAGCTGCTCCAGCAGGGGCTCCAGGCGGCTGTCGAAGTTGCTCACCACCGCCAGCTTCAGGCCCTGTCTGTGCCAGCGCTGCAGCAGGGCGGGAACCTCGGGATAGGGCTGCCAGAGGCCGGCATCGGCAAAGCAGTGGAACAGCTCAGGCCCCAGCTCTGCGGGGGGGCGCTCCACCCCCACGGCCTCCAGGGTGGCGTTTACCCGTGCCGTCCACCAATCCTGCTCGGCCTGGCGCAGCGCAGCGCCCTGAAGCGAGGGGAAGGCCAGGGGCGGCGCAGCCGCAAACACCGTTCGGAAAGCCGCGTTCAGGGCCTCAGCTTCGAGGCTCAGCCCATGGCGGCAGGCCGCCTCGGCGTAGGTGTGCCCCACAGATTTGCGCAGGCCGATCAGGGTGCCCATGGCATCGAGCAACAGGCCCCGCGGGCGCTCAGCTGCCATGCATGCCAGCGGCTGCAGGCCTCCAGTCGGCCAGCCAGCCGGCGGCCACCCGCAGCTGGTGGCTGCGGCCGGGCAGCCGGGTGAGGTAGGCGAGGCGACGCAACTGGAAGGCGGCCGGGCCGGCCAGGGTCACCCCGCCCCCCACCAGGCTGGCGTCGCCCACGCCCAGGCTCATCATCTCGCCCAGGTCGCGGAACCCGAAGGGCTCCAGCGGTTCCCCAGCCCTGGCGCGCACCAGGTTGGCGGCGAGGCAGGTGGCCTGCTGAAAGGCCACCTGGGCGTTGGCCGGAAGGTCGTTCTCACCGCTCTTCACACAGGCAATATCCCCCGCTGCAAACAGATCGGTGTAGCCCTGCAAGCGCAGGGTGTCGTCACACAGCAATCGGCCGCGGCGGTCGCTCGTCGGCGCCGGTTCAATCGTCGGCGGCTGGAAGGCGAGGCCTGCGGTCCAGATCGTGGCCTGCACGGCCAGGGTTTCGGCTCCGGTGGGCCCCTCCAGCTCCAGTCGGCTGGCTCCCACCTCCCGCACCCGGGTGTGGGTACGGAGCCGCACGTCGCGCAGCTGCAGGGCCCGCACCGCCTGCTCCCGGTTGAAGGCCTTGGCCTGCTGCAGCGGCTCGCCGGCCTGCTCGATCAGCTCCACCAGGGCTGTGCCGCCCAGCAGGTCGGACAGCTTGCAGGCCAGCTCCACGCCGCTCGGGCCTGCCCCCACAATCGCCAGCCGCTGCAGGGGGCGCTGCTGGGCGCGCAGTTGCTGCACCAGCTGTTGCAGGCGCTCGACATCGTCGAGGCTGCGGAAGCTGAGGGCATGGGCCTCCACCCCTGGAATGCCAAAGCTGCTGGTGTCTCCTCCGGTGGCCAGCACCAGCTGGCCGAAGTCCAGGCGGCGGCCGCCGCGGGTGGTCACCTGTCGGGCCGTGCTGTCGATGTGGCTCACCCGATCGCGCATCCAGGCAATCCCCTTGCTGGCCAGCAAGGCGTCGTAGCGGGGCGCGATCTCCCAGCCGCGCAGCTCGCCGCTCAGCAACTCATAGAGAAGCGGCAGGAACAGGAACCGATCGTTCGGCTCGAGCAGCAGCACCGGCGGCGGTTGCCGCTGCTCGGCGAGAGCCAGGGCGGTGTACAGACCGGCGAAGCCCCCACCCACGATCAGCACCGGGCCACTGGCCTGGGCGGCAGGGCGCTGCTGGGAGGTCACGGTGGTGGCCGTCATGGCTCGGTAGGGGGGCGCCCACACACGGCCGGAACCCTAACCAGTGCTCTGGCCCAGGAGCGATGATGAGCCGATGGTGATTGCACAGGCCCCAACCCTGCCCACCGACCGCAACGGCCAGGTGGTGTCTCTGGAGCCGTCCCGGCGCTGTCTGGTGGGGCTGTCCCCCCTGGAACAGCTGGCCTGGGCGCTGGACATGTTCGGCGACGGCTTCGCCATCACCACCAGTTTCGGCATCCAATCGGCCGTGCTCTTGCACATGGTGAGTGCCCTGGGGCAGCAGCGCCATGTCCGGGTGCCCGTGATCTGGGTTGACACCGGCTATCTCCCCGCCGAGACCTACCTCTATGCCGAACAGCTCCTCGGGCTGCTCAGCATCGACCTGCACGTGGCCCAGGCCAGCCTCAGCCCCGCCCGCATGGAGGCCCTGCACGGCCGTCTCTGGGAGACAGGCCGGGTGGAGGACATGGAGACCTACCACCGCATCCGCAAGGTCGAGCCCCTGGACCTGGCCCTGCAGCAGCTCGCAGTGGCCTGCTGGGCCAGCGGAGTGCGCGGATCCCAGACCGAGCACCGCCGCGGCATGGACGTGCTCGACGCCGTGCGCAACCGCTGGGCCCTGCGGCCCCTGCTCCAGTGGAGCAATCGAGACGTGTACTACTACATGGAGAAGCATCAGCTGCCCCAGCACCCCCTCTTTGCCCAGGGCTATTCCAGCGTCGGTGACTGGCACTCCAGTGGTCCAGACGACGGCTCCAGCCCTGGCCGTTCCAGCCGCTTCGGTGGGCTTCAGCAGGAGTGCGGCATCCATCTGCCCGGGTTGATGGGTGAGGGCATCTGATCCGGCGGAGGAGGCGCCAGGCCTCTGGCTGCTGATCGGCAACAGCCGCTGGCACTGGGCCCGCGGCAGCCTGGATCAGTGGCGCTGCTGGAGTGTTGCCCCCGGAGCCGAGGCGGGTCCGGGCCACGCGCCAACGGCCTGGGCGGCCGTGGGTCCCGTGGCGGCCCAGTCAGGACTGGATCCCACCACGCGGCTGGGGCTGAAGCAGGTGCCGCTCGTTGCGGCGCCCCCCTGGCTGGGCGTCGATCGGGCCCTGGTGGGCTGGCAGGCCTGGCAGCAGAGCGCTGGGCCGGTGCTGGTGGCCGACGCCGGCACGGCCCTGAGCCTCACCCGGGTGGGGGGTGACGGGCGTTTCGCCGGCGGCCGGATCCTCGCCGGAGCGGCGCTCCAGTGGCGGGCCCTGGCCGCCGCAACGGCCCAGCTGCCCACCCTGCCAGCCAGCTGCGGCCAGCTCCCTGCTGATCCCTGGCCCCATGACACCGCTGAGGCGATCCGCTCAGGTGTGCTGCGCGGCCTGGCCGCGGCTGTGGAGCTGGCCTGGCGGGAGGCCTGCCAGCTCTCGCCTGGCTGCTCGCTCTGGATCACCGGCGGGGATGGAGCTGAACTCGCCGCCCTGCTGGGCCGTGACGCTGAGCCGGATCTGGCGCTGCGGGCCCTGGCCCGGCTCAGGCCAGCCCCAGGTCGCTGAGGATGGTGTCGGCCATGCTGTCGGCCTTCACCTTGGTGTAGATCCGCTCCAGCTTGCCCTCGGCATCGATCACGAAGGTGTGTCGCATCATGCCCATGTATTCCCGGCCCATGAAGGTCTTGAGGCCGTAGCTCTCGTAGGCCGTGGCCACGGGGCAGGGCTCGGCGTCGCTGAGCAGAGTGAAGGGGAGGGTGTACTTGGCGATGAACTTGGCGTGGCTGGCCGCGCCGTCCTTGCTGATCCCCAGTACGGCGATGCCGTGGTCGGCGAAGGCGCTCCACTGGTCGCGGAAGTTGCAGGCTTCCTTGGTGCAGCCCGGGGTGTCGTCCTTGGGATAGAAGTACACCACCACCCTCTGGCCCCTGAGGCTCTCCAGGCTCACGGGTGTGCCGTTCTGGTCGGGCAGGGTGAAATCCGGGGCGGCATCGCCGATCGCGAGGGCCATCGTGCAGGTAACAGACACTGGGGAGAGATTACGGGCTCGCCCCGATAGGAGGTGGCTCGATGGTCCGCCGTGCCAGGCCGCTTGGAGCGAGGGTGTCGGTTTGTTGACGCGTCTTGCGCCTTGCGGGCAAGGGTGGCAGCGAAGGCTACTTTGATGAATGAATTGACTCAACTCTCGTGATCAAGAGCCTGTTGGCCGGACTGTTCGTTGGTGCGGCCCTGACTTCTTCCGCCCTGCCCGTTTCAGCTGCTGTTGACAACGATCTGCCTGTTCGCTGGAACTCCGGTGGCGCCGTGTGGTCGACCAACCAGGGCGCTGTGGACACCTACCTGGAAACCGGCGACGTCACCGACCGCGGCCTCCAGGGCGGCCTCCAGAACTCCGGCTGGACGGCCGATGAGGTGCGTGACGGCATGAAGAAGACCTACGACGTGGACCTGGTCGGCGTCACCCGCTTCCTCTACTCCGACGACGGCGTCAAGTTCCTCAAGAACCAGTCCACCAGCTACTTCCCGTACTGGAGCATGAACACCTATGCCGTGCAGGCGCTGCGCTCGGCGATCATCGAGGACGCCCGCGACGGCGAAATCTCCTCGGCCGGCATCATGACCGCCCTGCCCACCGACATGCGCCTGGCTGATTTCTGCGGCACCTACACCGGCGCCCAGAACGTCTGCGCCGAGGGACGTTGCCAGGGTGATGCCCAGTGCACCTCCCTGCTCTCCTGGTATGTGTTCCTGCCGGCCTGCATCCAGGCCAACCAGATGGCCGACCCCGTGGCCGAAGTGCGCACCACGGCTCCCGCCCCCGCTCCGATGGCTCAGCCCATGCCCATCCGCGGCCTCTGGTGAGTCCGGGCCCCAGGGCCTGCTTCAAGTGCTTCTTTCAGCCCCGGGTTACCCCCGGGGCTTTTTGCTGTTCAAACGCCCTGGGGTGCCTCCACCAGCAGCAGGGTGTGGCTGAGGGTCTGGGGCAGCGGCCGCCCCAGGTTCTGGCGCAGCAGCGTGGCCATCGTCTCCAGGGCCGCCGCCGCGCCGGCCGCACCCAGTTGCGCCCGCAGGCCCTCGCGGTAGCGGCTCTCAGGCGCCAGCCAGCGCTCGATGCGGCCGCTGTCCAGGCTGAGCTGGAGGGCCTCGTCCCAGCACTCCCGGCCGACGCTCGCTCCGTGCTCCTGCAGGATCTCCTCCACCGCTGCGAGGGGGGGCTGGCTGGGGGCCAGGGCCTGCCGCTCGGCGCTGACGATCCTGGCCAGCGCCGCCGGTGGGGCCCCGCTGGGCCAGCTGCGCTGCAGTGCCTCCGCAGGCCCCAGCCGTGGCTGGCTGAACAGCAGCCTGCCCTGGCCACCGGCGCTGAGCAAGGGCACCAGGGCTCCGATCCAGTCGGCCAGCACCGGAGCGCTGGCCTGTCGCCAGGGATGACGCGCCGCGATCCACTCGAAACGCCCTGAGGCCCCGGCGCCGAGGGCCTGCAGCAGGGCTGTGGGGTGGTGGGGCGGTACCACCAGAATCTCGGGGCGGCGCAGGGCATCGAGCACCTGCAGCTGGGCGCCGAGCCGCTCCCGTTCGGCCTCGCTCGCCACGGTCATCACCACCCCGCCCTCGGGGGTGGCCTCCAGCGGATCCAGGGCCCACAGCAGGGAGTGGGCCTCCAGCACCAGCACCCGGTCGTGACGCTGCCAGCGTGCCCCTGCCCAGAACCGTCGCCGCAGCTGATCCAGGCGGGCGCCCTCGGCCCCGGCCTGCCGCTGCAGCCAGCGCTCCAGCTGAGGGTCCTCGGGACTGCCGCTGAGGATCTCGCCCCCCTCGGCTGCGTTCTCAGCGGCGGCGGCGAGCTGGGCGGCACGGCGCTGCTGCAGTCGCTGCCGCCGCCCCCCTTCCCAGCCGAGGCCCCCGGGCTGCCAGAACAGCTGTCCCTGCAGGCTGTCCGGCAGGTATTGCTGCGCCACCCAGTGCTCCGCGTAGGCGTGGGGATAGCGGTAGCCGATGCCGTCTCCGAAGGCCTCGCCATCGCGGTTGCCATCGCGCAGATGGGCTGGCACCTGCTGGCGGTTGGCCTGGCGCACGCACTTGAGGGCGTCAAAAAACCCCAGCACGCTGTTGCTCTTCTCGGTGGAGGCCAGGTAGAGCGCGGCCTGGGCCAGGGGATAGAGGCCCTCGGGCAGGCCTACCCGCTCGAAGGCGGCGGCGCAGGCCTCCACCACCACCACTGCCTGGGGATCGGCCAGGCCCACGTCTTCCCCGGCCGCGATCAGCATTCGCCGGAAGATGAAGCGGGGGTTTTCCCCCGCCTCCACCATCCGGGCCAGCCAGAACAGGGCCGCATCGGCGTCGCTGCCGCGCAGTGCCTTGATGAAGGCGCTGATCGTGTCGAAGTGGGCATCCCCCTGCTTGTCGTAGAGCACGGCGCGCTGCTGGATCGACTCCTCCGCGATCGCCAGATCGATCGGGATCGTCCCCTCGGGTCCAGGCGGGGTGGTCTCCACCGCCAGTTCGAGGGCATTGAGCAGGCTGCGGGCGTCGCCACCGGCCACATCCACCAGGTGATCGGCGGCCTCGGGGCTGAGCTGCACCGCCAGCTGGCCATAGCCTCGCTCAGGATCGCGGAGCGCCCGCTCCAGCAACTGCCGCAGCTGGGGGGCCTCCAGCGGCTGCAGTCGAAACAACCGTGACCGGCTCACCAGGGCCTTGTTCACCTCGAAGTAGGGGTTTTCGGTGGTGGCGCCGATCAGGGTCACCGTGCCGTTCTCCACCCAGGGCAGCAGCGCGTCCTGCTGGGCGGTGTTGAAGCGGTGCACCTCGTCCACGAACAACAGGGTGCGCAGGCCGTGCTGTTCGAGTCGGCTGCGGGCTTCCTCCACGGCGCTGCGCAGGTCCTTCACTCCCGAGAGCACGGCATTGAGGCTGGTGAAGTGGGCGCGGGTGCTGCCGGCGATGATCCGCGCCAGGGTGGTTTTGCCAGTGCCGGGGGGGCCGTGCAGGATCAGGTTGCCCACCCGGTCGGCGGCGATGGCCCGCCGCAGCAGCCTCCCGGGCCCCAGGATCGCCTCCTGGCCCACGAACTCCTCCAGGACCCGAGGGCGCAGGCGATCAGCGAGCGGCGCCAGGGCCCGGCGCTGCTGCTCACCGTGATGGCTGAACAGGTCGCTCAAAGGGTGCTGCGGCAAGGGTGGGCTGTGGACGATCCTGGTGCCTGTCCCGGCGGCAGGCATCCGTCACCGCCATCCTCCAGACTGTGGAGCAACGGCTTGGGCTTCTTTTGCGGGAACGGCATGGGGCCCGGGGAGCTGTGGTGCTGGTGCTCTTCTCCACGGGCGTGATCTTTGCGGGCTGTGCCCAGCCACCGCCGCCGCCACCCCGGGTGGTTGGGGTGGCCGCTGTGCCAGTGGAGTCGGCGCCCTTCCAGGACACCGTCGACACCATTGGCACCCTGGAGGCCCTCGAGGAGGTGTCCCTGGCCACCCGCGTAACGGGCCGCATCGACCGCCTGCTGGTGCGGGAGGGGCAACTGGTCCAGCAGGGCCAGCCGATCCTGCAGCTTGACCAGACCCAGGCCCGCGCCCAGCTCGCCGCCACCAGCGAGGAGCGCGACAACCTCTGCATCGATTTCCGCCGCTTCGACTTCCTGGCTGCCAAGGGGGCGGCCAGTGCGCTGCAGCGCGACAGCTTCAAGGCCCGCTGCCTGCAGGCCAACGAGGATGTCAAGGCCCGTCAGGCCGACCTCGCCTTCAGCAACCTGCAGGCACCGATCACCGGCGTGGTCAGTGATCTGGAGGTGCGGCAGGGGGATGTGGTGCAGGCCGGCACCCCCTTCACCAAGGTGATCCGCAACGACAGGCTGCTGATGCGGATCGACATCCCGGCGGTGCAGTCGGCCCGGGTGCGGGTGGGCCAGGCCGTCACCGTGCGCCGCCCCGATGCCAGTGGCACCCTGGTGCGGGGCCGGATTGACTTCATCGATCCTGTGGTCACCTCCTCCAGCCAGGGCCTGCTGGTGAAGGCGGCGCTGCCCAATCCCACCGGCACCCTGCGCACCGGCCTGCGTCTCCAGACCCTGGTGGAGCTGGACCGTCAGACCCTGCCGGCGGTTCCCTTCGCGGCCGTCACCCAGTCGTCCGGCCAGAGCTTTGTGTATCGCCTCGGCACCCTCAGCGACCTGCGCCGCCAGCCCGGCAAAGCCCCCCTGGAACAGCTGAGCAAGCTGCCCCCCAGCACCCGCTTCGCCCTGCAGACCCCCGTGCGGCTGGGCCCCCTCCAGAACAACCGCTATGCCGTTCTGGAGGGGGTGGGGCCCGGAGCTCAGGTGATCACCACCAACCTGCTGAACCTGCGCCACGGAACCCCGGTGAAGCTCAACTGAACCCCTGAGCTCCTGAACCGCTGAGCTTTCCGGACCTGCCGATCTTCCCCTGTGTCGCCCTCCAACTCCTTCATCGTTCGGCCGGTGCTCACCACGGTGTGCAGCCTGATCATCGTGATCGCCGGCTTGATCTCGATCCCCGTGCTGCCGATCGAGAGCCTCCCCGACATCGCCCCGCCCACGGTGAACGTGAGCTCCCTCTACGGCGGCGCTGATGCCATCACGGTGGAGCAGGGCGTCACCAACGTGCTTGAGCAGCAGCTCAACGGGGTGGAGGGGATGGACTTCATCAGCTCCAGCAGCTCCGCCGATGGCCGCAGTGAGATCACGGTGTCGTTCAACAGCGGCACGGATCCGGATATCAACCAGGTGAATGTGCAGAACAGGGTGGCCCTGGCCAACCCTTCACTGCCGGAAGAGGTGCGTCAGTCTGGCGTGGTGGTGAACAAGGCCTCCAACCAGATTCTTCTTGTCTATAACTTTGTAAGCGAAGATCCAGACAAGATCAGTTACTCCGCTGAAACCATCAGTGGCTTGCTTGATCAGAATCTCACCGATTCCATCCGGCGCGTTCCCGGTGTTGGAGAACTCACCTATTTTGGCGAACGCCGCCTCGCCTTCCGGCTCTGGCTCGATCCCGACAAGCTGGCTGCCTTCGGGCTCACCTCCAACGATGTGGTGAATGCCCTCAGGAGCCAGAACCGCTTGGTGCCGGCGGGCCAGATCGGTGGCGAGCCTGCCCCTGCAGGACAGCAATTCACCTTCACCGTGCAGCTGCAGGGTCGGTTGATCAACGTGGAGGAGTTCAACAACATGATCGTGCGCAACACGCCTGAAGGTGGTGTGGTGCGGTTTCGGGATGTGGGTGAGGCCAGCCTCGGGGGAGAAAATTATGCGCTCCAGGCAACCGACATCAATGGTGTTCCTTCCATTGGTATGGCGGTGTATCAGTTGGGCGGCACCAATGCCCTGGATACATCGAAGGGGATCAAGGAGGTGCTCGATGAGTTCGAGGCCACCATGCCCGTGGGCCTGAAGATGGAGAAGATCTACGACAGCACTGATTTCATCAACGCCTCCATTGAAGGAGTTGTGAGTTCACTGCGCGATGCGGTGATGCTGGTGGTGCTGATCCTGTTTCTGTTCCTCCAGGACTGGAAAGCCACGTTGGTGCCGGGTATCGCTATCCCCGTGGCCTTGATTGGCACCTTTGCCCTGGTGAATGTCTTCGGTTTCTCACTCAATCAGCTCACCCTATTCGGCCTGATCCTGGCTACTGGCCTGGTGGTGGATGATGCGATCACCGTGATCGAAGACACCTCCACCAAGAAAGCCGAAGGCAAGACGGCAGTGCAGGCGGCCATGGGCACCATGGATGAGCTGTTCTCCGCGGTGATCGCCACTTCGGTGGTGCTGTTTGCAGTGTTCCTGCCGGTGCTGTTCTTCCCCGGCGCCACCGGGGCGATCTACAAGCAGTTTGCCGCCACGATCATCTTTTCAGTGGCGATTTCCACCTTCAATGCCCTCACCTTCTCGCCGATGCTGGCGGCCCTGCTGCTGGCCCAAGAGGGTGAGTCCCCGGGGCGGCGCACCTATGCGATCGCGGGTGGGGCCATCGGTTTCGTCTACGGCGTGCTCAGCGCAGGTAGCGGTGTTTTCGGCACCTTGGTGGCCCTCGCGGTGGGCCTGGTGGTGGGGTATTCGCTGCGTCTGATCACGGGATTGCCTCTGCGCCTGCCGTTTGTGATCGGTGGCGCCGTGAGCGGGCTGCTGCTGGCCGGGGGCACCAGCCCAATCGTGGTGGTGCTGTTCACCGCTCTGGGCATCACCCTGGGCTGGTTGACTCCAGTGATCTTCCGGCGCTTCAACGGCTTTTACGCCGGCCTCGAGCGTCGCTATCACGGCCTGCTGGATTGGGTGCTGGGTCGTCGAGGCCTGGTGATGGCTGTGCTGGCGGGAGGGATCGTGCTCACTGGGGTGGCCTTCAGTGCCATCCCTGCTGGCTTCGTGCCGGTGGAAGATCAGGGGTATGCCATCGGCGTGCTGCAAGCGCCGGATGGGGGCTCGATTCAGGTCACGGATCGGATCAATGCCAAGGTGGCCGCGATCATGCGGGAGGAAAAGGAGATCACAACGGCGGCCTTGTTCAGTGGCGCCAGTTTTGACGGCAATGCCCCCAACAACGGTCTGTTCTTCTTGGGAACGCGGAACTGGAGCGAGCGGACCAATCCGGATCAATCCGTGGAGGCGATTGTGGCGCGGCTGAACCGGCGCTTTGCCCAGGAGATCCAGGAGGCACGGGTGGTCGTGGTGGAGCCCCCCTCGATTCCTGGCTATGGCCAGTCCGGCGGCTTTGAGTTCCAGCTGCTCGATCGCAGTGGGGGGCGCTTTGATCTGCCGGAATTCGCCGCCGCGGCTGGCCAGATCATTCAGGCGGCCAACGCCGATCCCACCTTCAGCTCCGCACCGCCCGTGCGCACCCAGTTCTCGCCGGCGGCCCCTCAGCTGGCGATCGATGTGGACAGGGATCGGCTGGCTTCCCTCGGGGTCGACTTCGGCGAGGCGATGCGCTCCTTCAGCATCAACTTCGGTGGCCTCTACGTGAATGACACCTTCCAGGAAGGGAAGGTGCGCCGGGTGTTCGTTCAGGCCAACGACATCACGCGGGCCACCCCCGAGCGCCTCAAGTCTCTCTATGTGGTCAACAGTGCCGGCGAACAGGTGCCCCTCTCCGAATTCTTCACGGTGCGATCGATCGAGGGCCCTGCTGTGGTGCCTCATTTCAACCTCTACCGCTCGATCAAGATCGATGGCCAGCCAGCGGCGGGAAAGAGTTCCGGCCAGGCCATCAACGGCATGCGCCAGATCTTTGAGGCTCAATCCATCCAGGGCCTGGGCTTTGACTGGACAGGCATCTCCCGGGAGGAGGTGAAGGCCGGCGCCCTGGCGGTGGTGATCTTTGCCCTGGGCATCCTGGTGGTCTATCTGGTGCTGGCGGCCCAGTACGAGAGTTACGCCGACCCGCTGATCATCCTGATGACCGTGCCCACGGCCATGCTGGGCGCCCTGGCCTTCCTGGCCATTCGCGGCGAGGTGCTCAACATCTACGCCCAGGTGGGGCTGGTGATGCTGATCGGCCTGGCTGCCAAGAACGGCATCCTGATCGTGGACCTGGCCAACCAGCGCATGGCCGCCGGCGCCAGGGCCCTGGAAGCAGCCCGGGATGCGGCCCGGTCCAGGCTGCGGCCGATCATCATGACGGCCATCTCTTCGCTGTTCGGCTTCCTGCCCCTGGTGGTGGCCAGTGGCGCCGGTGCCCGCAGCCAGGCCTCCCTCGGCACGGTGGTGTTCGGCGGTCTGCTGGTGGCCACCGTGCTCTCGCTGCTGGTGGTGCCGGTGTTCTATGTGGTTGTCAAGGCGCTGATGGGCGGCGATGCTGGGCCTGAGGCAGGGTCCGGGCCTACCCCAGGGCTGCAACCCTGAAGCCCGACCATGCGTGAGACCCATCCCAATCCCCAGCTCCCAGCCCCGCGTCGTTCGCCGGGGATGAATGGCCGCAAGGTTCTGATCGCTCTGGTGGTGGGTGTGGTGATCGGTGGCGCCATCGGCATCTTCATGGAATCGATCGTGGCCAACACCCCCAACGAGATCGACCCCGAGGATCTGCACTGGCTCCGCCGCCTGCTGGCTGCGGCCGGGGGGCTGAGCGGCCTGGCGATCGAATCCGTTCGCCAACTGCAGACCGCCTGTACCGACCCTGCCTACCGCAATCGCAGGCGGCTGCGCCGCTGAGCGCGACGTCTCAGCAAAGAACAGGGCCAGGGGCGCCCCTCCCGACTACCTTTGGGCAGCTGCCAACCACCTGTGCTCCGCGTCACTGTTGCTGCTGTGGTGCTGTTGGGCAGTGCCTGCGCGGCGCGGCCTCCCCAGGCCCGCTCACCGCTGCAGGTGCAGGTGGCCACCCTGGGCAAGGACACCTTCACGCCTGCGATTGAGGTGATGAGCCGGCTGTCGTCCACCACGGATGTGGCCTTGCGACCTGAGGCCGAGGGACGGGTCGTCCGGATCCTGGCCACCCAGGGCCAGCGGGTTGAGGCCGGCCAGCCGATTCTGGTGCTCGACAACGCTCAGGAAACCGCCACCTTGGATGCGAGCCAGGCCGAAGCTCGCAAGAACCAGGTGAATGCGGAGCGCTACATCTTTCTGAATCAGCAGGGTGCGGTGTCCACCAAAGATCGGGATTTCTATGTCACCCAGGCGATTGAGAGTCGCGACCAGGTCAAGGTCCAGGCGGCCAACCTCGGCTACAAGGTGGTGCGGGCTCCCATTGCTGGTGAAATTGGTGATCTTGATTCCGTGAAACTCGGCGACTATGTGCGCAAGGGTCAGGCGATCACGGGCATTGTTGATAACCAGCGGCTCTGGACCCTTATGGATGTGCCTGCGATTCAGGCCTCCCGGGTCCGTCTGGGCCAGCAGGTGCAGTTGCGCACCCAAGGCAACCCGCCCGTCACCGCCACCGGCCGAGTGGTGTTCATCTCGCCTTACTTCGGCGTCAGCGGCAGTAGCGCGTCCCCCAACACTGTGCTGGTGAAGGCGGAGTTCCCCAATTCCGCTGACCAGCTGAAAACCGGCCAGTTTGTGCAGAACCGGATCATCACCGAGGTGAGTCAGCAGCTGGCCGTCCCGGTGCAAGCCGTGTCGATGCAGGCCCAGCAGCCGTTTGTTTACCGCATTGCGCAACTGAGCACCATTCTGCCAAAGATCCGCGGCTCGAAAGACATTCCCGAGGCCACCCGCGAGCGGCTGGAGAAGCTGCCCCCCTCCACGACAGTGGTTGTGCAGACCGCCGTCAAGCTGGGGCCGCTGCAGGGCAACAGCTATCCGGTCTTGTCTGGTATCTCTGCAGGTGATCGGGTGGTGGTGAGCAATACAGCCCTGTTACGCAACGGCATGCCTGTCAGCATTGCTGCAGCCAGCTGAGGGTTCATGTCACTCTCAGATCGTTTCATCAAGCGGCCGGTCCTCACCACGGTTTGCAGCATCCTGATCGTGCTGATCGGGTTGATTGCGATTCCAACTCTGCCGATCGAGAATCTGCCGGCCATTGCGCCACCCCAGATTCAGGTCACGGCCACCTATGGAGGGGCCAACTCGCTGGTCACCGAGCAGGCGGTGACCAATGTGCTCGAGCAGCATATCAACGGGGTGCCCAATGCAGCCTACATTTCCTCGCTCACGACGAATACCGGTCAGAGCACCGTGAATGTGTTCTTCGATGAGGGAACCGATATCAACATTGACCAAGTCAATGTGCAAAACAGGGTGTCCCTGGCAATGCCTCAATTGCCATCCCAGGTGTCCAGCACGGGTGTGTCTGTTATTCAGACCACTCCTTCTATTCTTCTGGCTTATCAGGTTTCCTCCACAGAGGGGCAATTTGATGCTGCCTATCTGAATGGCCTGATCTACGAGCAGCTCTATTACCAGCTCGGCCGTGTTCCAGGAGTGGCTCAGGTCACCCTGTTTGGAGGCAGCAACCCAGCCTTCTGGTTGTTCGTGGACCCCGTCAGGCTGGCAGCCAATCAGCTCACCGCTGACCAGGTGGTGTCTGCTGTGCAGAGCCAGAACACGGTGGCGATCGGCGGGTTGGTGGGAGGGCCACCCGCCAGTGGGAATCAGGCCTTCACCTATCCCATCTTGGTGGAGAACAACGGCAATCTGGTTTCGGTTGATGATCTCAATCAACTGATCATCGGCCGGTCGCCCCAGGGCAATCTGTTGCGCCTACAGGATGTGGGCGAGGCCAGGTATGGCTTCAACACTTTCGCCACCCAGGGCGTGGATATTGAGGCGCATCCTGCCATCACCATCGGCGTCTATCAGACACCGGAGAGCAATGCCCTGCAGGTGTCCCAGGCGGTGGTGGCGTTGATGGCTGAATTCACCGACCGGTTGCCACCTGGTGTGATCCTCACCCAGATCTACGACGTGGGTCAATTCATCGAGGCGGCCGTGGATGGTGTGGTGGATGCTCTCGGCCTGGCCATTGTGCTGGTGCTTGTGATCCTGTTTCTGTTCCTGCAGGATTGGCGGGCCACGGTGGTGCCAACCCTGGCCATCCCGATCTCCCTGGTGGGCACCTTCGCCTTCATCAAGGTGTTCGGCTTTTCGATCAACCAACTCACCCTGCTGGGGCTGGTGCTGGCCACCGGTCTGGTGGTGGATGACGCCATCGTGGTGATCGAGGCTGTGGCCAGGAACATCGAATCCGGGCTGCGCCCCAGACAGGCCGCGCTGGAGTGCATGGGAGAGCTGATCGGCGCCCTGATCGCCACGGCCTTGGTGCTGATGGCTGTGTTTGTGCCTGTGGCGTTCTACCCAGGCGGCATCGGCATCATCTATCGACAGTTCGCGCTCACGATCGCCTTTTCGATCGCCATCTCCGCCTTCAATGCGCTCACCTTTTCGCCGATGCTGGCGGCCCTGGTGTTGCGCGCCGACAAGCCGCCGCAGCCGAGGGGATGGGGCTGGATCCTGGCTGGTGTGCTGGTGGGCCTGGCCTTCGGGCGTTTCAGTGCGGCCTCCTTCGGGCCGGGGGCCTACGTGGCCGGTGTGCTGGTGTTCGGCATTGCCGGCAGCCGGCTTGGGGCGATCTTTTCGCTGTTCAACAGCGGTTTCGCCCGCCTTGAGAAAGGCTATGCGGGGTTGATCGCCATCTTGATCCGTCGCCGCAGGCTCATCCTCGGGGCGTTGCTGGGGGGCATCGCCCTCACCGTGGTGGCCTTCGGCGCACTGCCCACAGCCTTCATCCCTGAGGAAGATCAGGGTTTCGGGTTGGGTTTTTACCAGCTCCAGAATGGAGCGTCCCTCAGTCAGACCCAGAAGCTGGGTGAACAGATCGCCGCCGTGCTCAAGCAGGAGGAGGATGTGACCAGCGCCGGCATCATCAGTGGTGCCGGCTTCAATGGCAGCAGCCCTGACCAGGGCCTCTTCTTCTTCGGACTCAGGCCACTCGAGGAGCGCTCCGGTACGGATCACAAAGCCCCTGCCATTGTGGATCGCCTCAATGCGAAGCTCTCCAAACTCAGCCTCGGCCTTGCACGGGCTGCCCAGCCGCCGGCGATTCCCGGCTTCTCGGCCCAGAGTGGCTTCTATTTTCAGTTCAACGATCTCTCCAACGGCTCCTACAGCTTCAATGAGCTCGATGGCCTGGCCCAGAAACTGGTGGCCAGCGGCCAGGGAAGTGGTTTCTTCTCCACTCTCTACACCCAGTTCATCCCCAGTGCACCGGCCTTTGGCCTCAAGATCGACCGCTCGATCATGGGCAGCCTGAATGTGGATTTCCAGCAGGCGATGCAGACGATTGCCGTGTTGGCCGGGGGTAACTTTTCAGGACTCACCTATGAAAGTGGCCAGGCGCGCAACATCTATGTGCAGGCCGATGCCGCCGGCCGCGGCGAGCTGGATGATGTGCTGAGTTACTACGTGCGCAGCGAGGATGGCGACCTGGTGCAGGTGTCTCAGTTCGCCACTAGTGAACTGACCAGCGCCCCCCCCGTGATCAGCCACTACAACCTCTACCGCACGATCCTGGTCCAGGGTGCAGAGGCCGTGGGAAAGAGTTCCGGGCAGGCACTGGCAGCCATCCAGAAGATCTTCACCAGGCTTGACTTCAACAACATCGGCTACGCCTTCACCGGTATTGCGGCGCTCCAGCTCTCAGCCGGTAACGCCAGTGTGCTGGTGTTCGGGCTTGGGGTGCTGATTGTGTATCTGGTGCTCTCCGCCCAGTACGAGAGCTATGTGACGCCCGTTGTGATCCTGATGACGGTGCCCCTGGCCATGCTCGGAGCCCTGGCCTTTCTGGCCCTGCGCTCGATCGATCTCAACATCTATGCCCAGGTGGGGCTGGTGACCCTGATCGGGCTGGCGGCCAAGAACGGCATATTGATTGTGGAGGTGGCAGAGCTGCACCTGCAGGAAGGCATGGGGGCGGCGGAAGCGGCCATCGCCGCGGCTGAATCCCGGCTGCGCCCGATCCTGATGACGGCCATCGCGGCCCTGGCCGGCTTTCTGCCCCTGGTGCTGGCCAGCACGGCTGGAGCGAACAGTCAGCAGTCGCTGGGCACGGTGATCTTCGGCGGCTTACTGGTCGCCACTGTGCTCTCGCTCGGGGTTGTGCCGCCCTTTTATGTCACGGTGAAAGGGCTGGAGCAGCGCTGGTTCGGCGGCCGCCGCGATGACGACCCGCCCCCCGAGGCGGAGGCCGGATCTGCATTGAGGTGATCGCTGAGCTGATGATCGCTCAGGTGATCACCGTGGGCTGCTGCATGCCGGTGCGGCTGCGGATCTCAGCCAGCCCATCGATGGCACGGATCAGGTCGCCCAGTGCCACCTGGGGATCCTGTTGCAGTGCCCCCCCCGGCGGCACGTAGCTCTCCAGATACACCCGCAGGGTGGCCCCCTTGGTGCCCGTCCCGGAGAGGCGCAACACCACGCGGCTGCCGTCATCGAGCAGCAGTCGCAGACCCTGGCCGCCGCTCACGGAGCCATCCACCGGGTCGGTGTAGGCGAAGTCGTCGGCCAGCTGGATGCTGCGGCCGGCGAACCCCTGGCCGAGCAGGGAGGGCTGCATCGCCTTGACCCGGCCGTAGAGCTCCTGGGCCGCCCCACTGTCCACGGCCTCATAGTCGTGGCGGGAGTAATAGTGGCGCCCGAAGCGTGCCCAGTGGGCGGCCATGATCTCCGCCACCGAGCAGCGCCGGCTGGCCAGGATCTGCAACCAGAACAGCACGGCCCAGAGGCCATCCTTCTCCCGGATGTGGTGGCTGCCGGTGCCGAAACTCTCCTCGCCGCAGAGGGTGATCCGGCCGGCATCGAGCAGGTTGCCGAAGAACTTCCAGCCGGTGGGGGTCTCGAAGCAGTCGATGCCCAGCTCTTTGGCCACCACATCGGCGGCGCCGCTGGTGGGCATGGAGCGGGCCACCCCGGCCAGGCCGCCGGCGTAGCCCGGAGCCAGGCCGGCGTTGGCGGTGAGCACCGCCAGGCTGTCGCTGGGGTTCACGAAGCAGTGGTTGCCCAGGATCATGTTGCGGTCGCCGTCACCATCACAGGCGGCCCCGAAGCGGTAATCGTTTCCCTCAAGCAGCAGGGACGCCAGCTCATGGGCGTAGGTGAGGTTGGGATCCGGGTGGCCGCCGCCGAAATCCTCAAGCGGAACGCCATGGCGCACCGTGCCCGCCGGAGCCCCCAGCAGGCCCTCCAGGATGCGGCTGGCGTAGGGACCCGTGACCGCATGCATGGCATCGAAGGCCATCGGGAAATCTGAGCGCAGCAGAGCGGCGATGGCGTCGAAGTCGAACAGCTGCTGCATCAGGGCTGCGTAGCCCTCCACGCCATCGATCACCTCCACCTGCAGCGCGCCGAGCGTCCACTGGCCAGGAGACTCGAGCCGCCGGGCGGGTTCGGTGTCGGCGCTGGCGGAGTCCTCGCTGGCGGAGTCTTCGCTGGACGCTTCGGCGATGCGATAGCCCTCCAGCCGCTGGGTCACCGCATAGATGGCGTCGGTGAGGGATTCGGGTGCCGGCCCGCCGTTGGCTCCGTTCAGCTTGACGCCGAAGTCCCCCTCGGGGCCGCCGGGGTTATGGCTGGCCGAGAGGATGATGCCGCCGATCGCCTGGCGTTCACGGATCAGGTGCGAGGCGGCCGGGGTCGAGAGAATCCCCTCCGTGGTGGTGATCACCCGGGCCAGGCCATGGGCGGCCGCCATGCGGCAGATCACCTCAATGGCGTGGCGGTTGCCGTAGCGACCATCGCCCCCCAGCACCAGGGTGCCGCCCTCCACGCCTGGCAGCACCTGGAAGATGGCCTCGATGAAGCTCTCCAGGTAATGGGGAGTGGCAAATTGGCGGCTGCTCTTGCGCAGGCCGGAGGTGCCCGGTCGCTGGTCGCTGAACGGCTGGGCGAGGCGCACCTGCCGAACGGTGATGGCCATGGGGCACCGGTTTGGGGGCCACCAAACTACCGCTGGCCCCAGTGGCCGCCTGGGTCGTCCCCAATGCCTGACCCCGCCGTGCGTTCTGGCTAGGTTGGATGGATTGCCGACGATGCCTTTCATGGCTGTCCATGCCTCCGCTGGCCGCCTGGCTCGGCTTCTGGCCGCAAGGGGTCTGGCTGTGGCGGCCCTGAGCCTCACGTCCCTGGGGGTCGGAGGAGGCTTGGCTCAGGCGCAGGCTGTCTGCGCGGCGGGTGGGGCCAAGGCCAGGCCCTACTACCAGGCCGTTCAGCACACCCGCAAGGCCGCCGAGGCCGTGCTGAGCCGGGGCGGCGCCGAGAGTTGTCTGCGGGGCAAGCTCACCAATGCCCTGCTGGGCCTCTCGGCCAGTTGCGAGGCGGCCGGCCAGAGCAATCGCCTCTGCCAACTCGCCGATCAAGCGGTGGTGCAGCTGAACTGGACGCTGCCGTTCATGGATTCCACCTCCCGGCAGCTGCTGGATCTCTCGGCCTCAGGCCGCTCTGGCCAGGGCCAGGCCAGCGCGCTTTAGGCCCGCTCCCCACGGCTGTCTGATTGTTCAGGAGCCCGGCACGAGGCCGAATCCCCGGCCAGGAGCCTGGGGCCTGGACGGCGGGCTGGTGGTCCGCAGAGGCTGGCTCAGCTGCCGGCAGAACCGAATCATGTCGGTGGCTTCGCCGATCAGCCGCTCGCGGCGTTGAAAGTCGTTGCGGGGCACCACCACCGCGTCCTGGCTGATCTGCCAGAGCGCGTCCTTGCAGTTGCCGCTCAGCCTCGGATGGTCGAGCAGGGGATCGGCGGTGCTGCGGGCCTGATCACAGTCGGGGGCGAGGTTGTCGCGGCCGCAGGCGATCGTGTCCAGCTGCAGTTGGCGCAGCAGCTCCTGGCTGGGGTAGTCAGGGTCGCGAGCCCTGACAGGGCCCTGGAACAGGACGGTCAAGGCCAGCGCGGCAAGGGCGGGAACCAGCAGCAGGTCATGGCGATTCATGGCAGGGCTGGCTGTGCCGTAAGCCTCACCATCATTACGGTGGATCTCAGCCGCGGTTGATGGTCGGCTCGGCAGCTGTCCGTTCCGCCTGGTGGCCACGTCCTCTGCGGAGCGATCAGCGGCCCAGGCTGGCCAGGTCGGTGATCCCCTGGCGCAGGGGTTCCTGGCTGCGCTGCCAGTGGTGGGCCAGTGGTGGCGCCAGCCAGCCTGAGCTCGCCTGCAACAGGCGGCGCAGGCCGCTCTGCCGCTGCAGCCAGAGGCCGCGGGCGGTCTCCTTGGCCTGCAGGTCTTGCAGGCCAAGGGTTTCGGGTTGCCGCAGCGCTTCGATGCGGGCCAGAACCGCATCGAGACTCCTGGCCGGCGCGGTGTGCTGGGCCGGGGCGCTGGCCAGGGCCTCCCCCAGCAGCTGGCCGGCCACCCAGGCATCCCGCAGCGCCAGGTTGATGCCCTGGGCCCGCACCGGACTCATCGGGTGGGCGGCATCCCCGAGCAACAGCAGGCCAGGGCACCACCACCGCTTCGCCAGGCCCACCTCCACCCGCAGCCGCATCGGTTCCGCCGGCTCGCCGGGCTGGGAACGCAGCGCGGCGGCCAGCTCGGGCGGGCTCTGGCGGGCCATGCGTTCCAGCCACTGGCGCGGCGAGACGTTGGGCTCGGTGGCGCCGGCCTGCAGCACCCAGCCCAGCTGCAGGCCACCGCTGGCGGACACAAAGGCGCTGAAGATGCCCTCGGCGCCCACCATCGTGGTGAAATCGCCCGCCAGGGGATCGGGGCCGGCTTCCGGCAGAGCGAACCAGAGCACGTCGATCGGGCTGGCCCTGCGCCTGAGCTCCAGCCCCGCCGCCTCGCGCAGGCTCGACTGGCGCCCGTCGCAGGCCACCACCAGGCTGGCCGGCAGCTGCTCGCCCCCGGCCAGCTGCACGCCGCTGATCCGGCCGCACTGCTGCCTGATCAGTCCGCTCACCCGCTGGCCCAGCAGCACGCGGGCGTTGCCGAGGGCCCGCAGGCGGGCGATCACGGCAGCCAGCAGGGCCGGCTGGCTCACCAGGAGGCAGCCGGGCTGGCCTTCCCCCTCCATGGGCTCGGCCACCCGGAACAGGGGCCGGCCATCGAGACAGAAGCGCCAGCCCGCCAGGGCACGGTGGGGAAGATCGCCCAGCTCCCGTGCCAGCCCCATCGCCTCGAGGGCCTCCAGGCCATGGGGCATCAGGGCTTCGCCGCGGAACTGGCGCTCCAGCCTGGAGGCCGCCTCCACCAGGGTCACCGGCACACCGCGCTGGGCCAGCAGCAGGGCCAGGCAGCTGCCCGCCGGTCCTGCCCCCACCACCACCACGCAGGGGCCGGTTGGGCAGGGGGCGGTGTCGGTTGTGGGCTCAGAGGAAGGCGTTGTAGTTGCGGTTGGTGAGGCTCTCTCTCTCACTCTGACCCATCAGTTGGCTCTTTTTGGTGAGCAGGTAATCCACCAGCTCCTGTTGCACGTCCAGCAGTTCCTTCGTGCAGCCCCGGAATGCAGCCCGGTGGCGAATTTCGTCATGGCGGGTCTGAAGATCCCGCAACATCAGTTGGATCGCATCAAGGGTGGTCGATTCAGCCTTGGCGGCGGATCTTGAGTCCATCAGCGGTGGAGCCTGTCTAGCCAGATCGTACGGGGCCATCCTGGACCAGCCGCTGCCGGCCCCGGCCACAGAGTCTCTGCTGGCGGTCGCGTTTGCGCTGCAGCCGAGCGGAGATGCCGAGTTCCGCCCCCTTCCAGAGGCGATCGATTTCCCGAGTGAAATGGGCCGCCAGCTGGGGCGACTCGATGATCAACAGGGTTTCATCGTTCTGGTGGGCGGCACTCGGACTCCAGTTGAAGGAGCCCGTGACCACGGTGCGTTGATCGAGCACCGCCAGCTTGTGGTGCATCTTGTCGCCGCTGGCCAGGCGCGGGGTGCCGACTCCCTCCAGGGGTTGGCGCTGGGGGGCGTTGCCTGCCTCCAGGGCACAGCGGTGATCGGGCAAGGCCACCCCCAGCAGATCCAGCACTTCGCTGAAGGAGCGGTTGGCAAAGCCCGGGTCAGCCAGCAGCCTGATCGCCACGCCGCGGCGGTGCAGCTGCCCCAGGGTGTTGCCCAGCTGCTGATCGGAGAACACGAACAGGGCCAGATCGGCGCTGCGGCGCGTCTGCTTCAGCAGGCTGTCCAGTTGCTCCACGCCATTGGCGCGATCGCGGCGCCGATGGGGCGCGAACAGCACCGCCACGGGGGTGCCTCGCACCCGCACCCTCTGCAGCCCGGGGCTGTCCTTGCCCAGGCCGAAGCGGCTGTCGGCTGCGCCCCCCGGACCATCCCCCCACAGGCGATGGAATTCAGCGCGGAACAGCTCGGCCAGCTCCGGGCTCTCGATCTGCAGCAGGTGGTTCACGTTGCCGCGGGTCTGGGGGGCGCCCGCATCGCCATGAAGTCCGGACGCGGTGAAGTTGGCGGAGCCCGTGACCACCACCGCCTCATCGATCACCAGGAACTTGTGGTGCATCAGACCACTGCCGGCGCTGCCATCGGCGGTGTCGTCCAGCATCGGCACGCCGCCGCGCCGCAGGATCGCCACCGCATCCCCCCCGCCGAGGGCCTGGAGCTGCTGATGCCGTCGCCGCTCCCGGGGGGACAGATCGGCCAGATGCTGCTCCGACCACTCCTGGCTGTAGGTGTTCTCCAGCACCACCTGCACCTTGATGCCCCGCCGTTGCTGGGCGACCAGGGCCTCGGCCACCCTGGGCAGGGAGAGTTCCTGCACCGCCACCAGGATGCTGCGCCGGGCGGAGCTGATGGCGTTGAGCAGCATGGCCTCCAGGTCATCGCCCTGGCGCCACTCGCCGCTCACCGGGCTCCGGTAGCGGTTGCCCGACCGGTGGTTGAACGCCACGGTGAAGCCCTGGGGCAGGGGCGGCTCTGGTTCAGGGGCACCGCCGACTGTGGCCACGGCTGTGCAGCCCACCAGCAGCCCGGAGGCCGCCAGCAGGGCCAGGCTCAGACCACGGCGGACCCTGGTGGTGGTCGTCAGAAGCTCACCCGCCATTTCCTGATGTCCACGGCTGGCAGCAGTGTTGCCTCAAGCGCCCAATCAGGGCCTGGAACCTAGTGGTGAGAGGGCATCTCAGCCGTACGCAGCATCAGCACAAACCAGAGGGTACCCACCACCACGGCCGTGAGCACCGCTGCTGGCAATCCCACCCAGCGCAGCACCAGGGGCACCGCCACCGGGAAGGCGAGGGCCCCGGCGAGGGGCGTGATGGCAACCACAAGGCGCATCGGTGTGGCGGGGGTGGGCACAGCCAAGTCAGGTCAGAACCACTCGGCTACAGCCTGGTCGGCCGGGTTGCTGTTGTCTTCCGGAGTGGTGCGACTGAATTCGAGTGTGATGTTGCGGCTCTGATCGCCGTCTGCGGCCACGGCCTCGATGGGATAGATCTGGCGGCCGTCGCGGAAGGGCACCTGCACCCGGAAGGTGCCGTCGGCAGACAGGGGCACGTCCTCGCCGCCGATGGCGAGCTTGGCCGAGGGGTCAGTGGCGCCGTAGACAATCAGCTCGGCGTCGGCCACCAGCCAGAAGGAGCGCTGACGCGGCGCCACGCCTCCGATGCCGGACTCACTGCGGCCGCTGGCCCAGATGCCGGCGCCGGAGGCATTGAGGCCGCCGCTCTCAAAGCCTGCCGTGTCGAGCTCATGGAAGGCCTCGGAACCCCGCCTGATCTGCCGCCACTGGGATGTGGCGCTCTGGTAGAGCCGCTCGTGCAGATCCTGATCAGCTCCTGCAGGGGAGGTCGACGGCGTTGCAGCGGCACTGATCGCTGCTGGAGCCGTCGCACCGGTCTCGAGCGTGAAGGGGACGAACTGGTCGAGGATCTGGTCGCTGGGGTGGAGGGCCGGAACCCGGGCAACAGAGGAGAAGGCCAGCGAGATCCAGCCGCCCGCCGAGCCCTTGCGGTAGCCCAGCTCGACCCGGTAATCGCGATCACTCAGGGGAACAGGCAGGTACCACTCGGTGGCGTGACTGTCGACGACCACCTCCTGCAGGGTATGGGGGTGGGCGGAGCCGCCCGAGAGGCCGGTCACATCGGCAAGCCTCAGGCAGAGCTGGTTGGCCCCTGCGGCAAAGGCGGCGTTGCGATCGGCTTCGGTGATGTCCCAGAACACGTAGGCCCACTGCGGGTCGCGGGGCAGGAACACCACGCTGGTGTCAGCCGTGGGCCGGGGGGCCGGCGGCATGTCGGCCTCAATCGACTTCAGCGATGGAGTCTCGGCCTGGGAAGCAGCATTCCCCTGCACCTGGTCGAACCCCTCATCTGGCTGGTCGTCCTTGCGGGCCCCAATCTCAGAGACCAGCTCATCCTTGGACTTGCGGCTGTAGAGGGTCACGCCCAGATCGCTGGCAATCTGGCGGAGTTGCCGGAGCGTCATACGGGCCAACGAGGACAGGGCTTGGCTCACTGCGTAAGGTTTCGTTTGGGATCAGTGTGATGCACTTTTCACCTGGCGGGCCCGTCCGCTCTGGTGGGGTCAGCATCCACTGACCAGGACTCACGCTCCGGTCCCGCCGGGGATCACGGCGGCCCTGCCGGCGGAGTCCACCCCAGCCGCCCAGGGTCACGCCAACCGCCATGAAAAAAGCGGCCCTGGGCCGCTTGGTTTCTGCGTTTTGAGCGGTCGCGTTAGCGGCCGATGCTGCGGTAAGGCACCTTGGCCAGGTAGTTGATGTCGGCAGCGGAAGCCGCGCTGCTGGCCCGCATTGCCGGCAGGCTGCGCACCCAGGGCAGATAGTCCTCGGGGAAGCCGCCACGGCGCTGGCGGGAGCGCTCTGGGTAGGCCTTGGCCGTGCCCGTGTACACCACCTGGGGGAAGCCGAGGATGCTGCGGTAGTAGGCGTCGTAGCGGGGGCTGGTGATGTTGAACGGGGTCTCGCCCAGATCCCGGCTGCCCACCACCCGGTTGCGGTGGTAGGGCACGGTGTCGTAGCCGAAGCTGCCCAGGTACTCCTCCGAATCGAGGATGTCGTCCACCATCCCCTTGACCCCTCGGGTCATCAGCACGGCCGACCAGGCGATCTCCTCAGACTTGCCATGGGTGGGGCGGCCCAGCAGCTTCTCCACCAGGTGACGGGCCACCTTGTAGTTGCTGTTCAGGTTGTAGAAGCTGCGGTTGAAGGTGTCGGAGAGACACAGGGAGCGGATGAAGTCCCGCACCGTGATCTGGCCGTCCCGCAGCTGCGACTCGAGGGTGCGGTCGCGGTCCACCTTGAAGGCATGGAAGAAAATCTGGCGGTAGGCCGCTTCGATCACGAAATTCTGATCTTCGCGGTCGATGGCCTTGTCCATGGCCGCAGCCTTGGGATCCTCATCAGAACCCACCCGCAGAGGGTCCACCCGCGAGTTCTGGGTGGTGGGTGCGTACTTCAGGAGGGGCAGGGCCACGCGATTTCAGCATCCGTCGGCCGTGATCGTAGAAGTGCCGCCCCAGCCCCACCGCCGCAGTCCCGGCAGGACTCACAGTCCGTAACGTTTACCAGCCCAGCGGTGAGAGGCTCTGGCCGGCGTTGAGGCGCTCCTTGCCCGCCGTGGCGGCGGGCCGGGGATCAGCCAGGATCCTGGTTTCCACACAGAACGACGCGGTGTTGGAGAGGCCTTCCACGGTGCTGGTGCGCAGCCGCACGTTGGGACCGGCAAAGCTGAAGCGCTCCAGGCTGTTCATCGTCTCGTAGCTGGTGGTGAGCAGCAGCCCATCGCGCTCATCCATGGCGAAGTGGCCGGCCACGGGAGCCGTTTCGGCGTAACCCCTGTCGCGCAGCAGCAGCCCCTGGCGGCCTGCCGCATCGGTGGGGATCAGCCCGAAGACGCTCTCACCCTCATGGGCCTCGCCGGCCTGGTCCCAGGCCATCGAGGCGTTCCAGGTGACGCGGCAGCCCCCCACCAGCCCGCCGGAGGGCTGGCCGTGCAACGCGGCGATGGCGATCAGGCGCGGATCGTCAGCGGCGAGTTCCACCACCTCGATCCAGGAGCCGCCCGCCTCCGCCCGGCGATGGAGCAGGTGGTGGCTGCTGCGCTGGGAGCGCCAGCGGCCGCAGCTCAGCCGAAAGAAGCCGAGGGCATCGGCGATGGCGTCAGTCACGCGGGCAGGGCAGTTGGCACGATGATCGCAAGCCAGCGGACGAAACGAGGTGGTGATCGGCGTGGCGGCGGCGCTTTGGGCCGCCCTCGGCTGGACCCTCGCCAGCAGTCTGTGGCGACGGCTCCCCCCCTCCCTGGGGGCGGCGCGGCTGAACCTGCTCAAGAACCTGCTGGCCCTGGCCCTGCTGGCCGTGCCCCTGGCCCTGGTGGTGGGCGCCCCCGGGCTCTCCGCCCTGCCCGGCACAGGCCTGGCCCTGCTGGCCGCCAGTGGGGTGCTGGGCATCGCGGCGGGCGACAGCCTCTTTTTCGCGGCTCTGCGGCGCCTGGGCACCCGCCGCACCCTCACGGTGGAGGCCGGCGGCCCCGCCCTCACCGCAGCGGCGGCGGCACTCCTGCTCGGGGAGGCCCTGGGCCCGCAGCAGTGGGCCGGGATCGGCCTGATCAGCGTTGCCCTGGTGCTGGTGGCCCGTCAGGGCTCCCCTGCCGCAGTCGGCGCTGCGGGGCCGCCGGCAGCGGCCGGGCTGCTGCTGGCCGCGGCGGCGATGGTCTGCGGCAGTGCCGGCGCCCTTCTGGCCCGGGCGGCCCTCCAGGGCGGTGCGATCAGCCCCTTGGCGGCCACGGGCCTGCGCCTGGCTGCGGCCAGCCTGGTGATGCTGCCCTTGCTGCCCGGCCTGGTGGGCCGCTGGCGACGGCCCGCCGGCGCCTGCGCCCGCAGTACCGGCTCGATGCGCTCCCTCTGGGGGCTGGTGCTGCTGGCCACCCTGCTGGGCACGGTCGGCGGGATCGCCCTGCAACAAGTGGCCCTGAGCCGCCTGCCAGCAGGACTGGCGGTGTCGTTGCTGGCCACGGCGCCGGTGATGGCCGTGCTGCTGGCGCCGCTGGAGGGAGACAGGCCACTGCTGAGCGGCTGGCTGGCGGCCCTGGCTGCCCTGGCCGGGGTGGTGCTGCTGGTGAGCTGATCGACTCAGCCCGGGGGCAGGTGGTGGTCAGGAACCAGCGTCATCGATCCTGAGGCGCTGATCTGCGGCGGCCTTGGCGCTCCGGCACAGCTCAGGGAGCTCCAGGGCCAGGGCCGTGCTGCCCAGGCCCGACGCGATTGACTCGAGCTGGCGGCCTGCGGCCTCGAGCTGATCCAGAAAGGTGTGCCGAAAGGAGGGGTCGTCGCGCAGCTGCGGTACCCCGCAGGCCCAGTGGTTCAGGGCAGTCCGATCAGGGGGCGACCCCTCCCGCCGTGCGGCGATGGCCTGGAGGGTGCGCAGGCCATGGGCCAGAAGCCTGAGGTGATGCCGCTCCAGGGCGGGGAGCAGGGTGGCCTCCAGCTCGGCCAGCTCGTTGGCGCTGAGCGGACCTTGCATCCCTTGCCTGGGGGAAGCGGGCATGGCGGGCGTGCTCAGGAGGCGACGGCGGGCTGGAGCCGGAACCCGCAGGAGTGCCCTGCTTCCAGCCGCCACTGCACCCTCTCCACCACGCAGTCGGGGAAGGTTTCGCGGATCAGGCGCAGTTCCTGATCACAGACGCAGGGAAACTGCTCGGCGATCCGCATCACGGAGCAGTGGAATTCCTGGATCACCCAGGAGTGGCCATCGGGATCGGGGCTGCACTCGGCCACATAGCCCTCCTGCCGCCTCAGGTCCACGAGCCGCTCAAGCCGCTCCTTCAGGCTGCCTGCCCCCACATGGCGGCGGTACGACTGGGCTTTCTGACTTCCCTGCTGGCAGAGCAGCAGGTTCACGGTCTCCTCGGAGAGCGACTCGGTCATCGACTGGAGCAGACCGAGGGCAAAATCCTCGCTTCCGTCTGGAAACTTGCCCTGCCCCTGGGCGGTGAGATGCCACTGGTTGCTCGGGCGCCCAGGACCGGCGGCACTGAGGCTGGAGTGCACGAGCCCCTCCTCCTCCAGGGTGCGCAGGTGGCGCCGCATCACTTGCACGGAGACATCCAGCCGCCGGGCCAGTGCCGCTGCCGTGGACTCTCCATGGCGCAGGAGCAGGGCCAGGGCCGCCTCCCGGGTGGAGGAGGGTGTGGTGTCGGCGCTGTTCACTGCGGCGCCAGGGGCTGGTGAACGGCCCACAGACGCGAAGCAAGCCGCGGAGGTGTCACTGATGACTGGAGTGGCGAGGCCATCCGGGGCTGAACCTGAAACGATTGCAGTGGTCGGGGTGCGGTAGGCGATGGGTCATCGCATCACTCACACCGGGTCCCAACACGATGCCACGGGTTCGCGGCGATTGGGTGGCCAGACTCGCCGGCCCTCACCTGGGCGGCACAATGGGAGAGCACCCACCCCCAGGATCTGTGCCCTAAGCTGCGGGAAAGGAAACCTAAGGGTTTCGTAATCAGCGGTTTTGGTCAGGTTGGCCGCTTCAGAGCCGATCCTGAGTCTCCTTGCTCAAGCCGGCACTTCGGCCCGTTGAGATCAGCGCCCAGCGTCCTCGCTTTCTTGCCCGGGTTCCTGCTGCCACGCCTGTCAGCCCTCTTCTGCCCTCCCTCTGTCGCTCTTTCCCCTCCATGTCTGATGCCGCCGCCGCCAGCTCCGCACCCAGCCCCGAGAGCCTGGAGGTGATCCGGAAGTTTGCTGAGACCTACGCCCAGCGCACCGGCACCTACTTCTGCAGTGATCCGGGGGTGACGGCGGTGGTGCTGGAGGGCCTGGCCCGCCACAAGGAGGACCTTGGCGGTGCCCTTTGCCCCTGCCGCCACTACGAAGACAAGGAGGCTGAGGTGGCGCAGGCCTTCTGGAATTGCCCCTGTGTGCCGATGCGGGAGCGCAAGGAGTGCCACTGCATGCTGTTCCTGACCGAAGACAACCCTTTCCGCGGTGAGAAGCAGTCCATCAGCATCGAAGAAATCAAAACCCTCGCCGCCGGCTGATCCACCGCTTTTCCCAACATGTCTACAGCCACCGTCGGAGAACTTGTTTCTCAGCCGTATAAGTATGGTTTCGTCACTGACATTGAAACCGATAAGATTGCCAAGGGCCTCAGCGAGGACGTGGTTCGGCTGATCTCCGCCAAGAAAGAGGAGCCTCAGTTTCTGCTTGATTTCCGTCTGCGTGCCTACCGGCAGTGGCTGCAGATGCAGGAGCCCGATTGGGCGGCACTGGGCTTCCCGGGCATTGATTACCAGGAGATCATCTATTACGCCGCCCCCAGACAGCAGGAGAAAAAAGCCAGCCTCGATGAGGTGGATCCCAAGCTGCTGGAAACCTTTGACAAGCTCGGCATCCCCCTGGGTGAGCAGAAGCGGCTTTCCAACGTGGCTGTGGATGCCGTGTTCGACAGCGTTTCCATTGCCACCACCTTTCGCGAAAAGCTCGCCGAAGACGGTGTGATCTTCTGCTCGATCAGCGAGGCCGTCAAGGATTTTCCCGAACTGATCGAGGCCTACCTGGGCACGGTGGTGCCCACCAATGACAATTTCTTTTCAGCACTCAATTCCGCCGTCTTCAGCGATGGCTCTTTTGTTTTCATCCCCAAGGGTGTGGCGTGCCCGATGGAGCTGTCCACCTATTTCCGCATCAACTCCGGTGATACGGGCCAGTTTGAGCGCACCCTGATCGTGGCTGAGGAGGGTGCCTCCGTGAGTTACCTCGAAGGCTGCACGGCACCGATGTTTGACACCAACCAGCTGCACGCTGCAGTGGTTGAGCTGGTGGCCCTCGATGACGCCTCCATCAAGTATTCCACCGTGCAGAACTGGTATGCCGGCGATGAGAATGGGAAAGGAGGCATCTACAACTTCGTCACCAAGCGGGGCCATTGCCGCGGCGAGCGCAGCAAGATCAGTTGGACCCAGGTGGAAACCGGATCAGCCATCACCTGGAAATACCCCAGCTGCGTTCTGCAGGGAGCTGATTCCGTCGGTGAGTTCTATTCTGTGGCCCTCACCAACAACCGTCAGCAGGCTGACACCGGCACCAAGATGGTGCATGTGGGCCCCCGCACCCGCTCCACGATCGTGAGCAAGGGTATCAGCGCCGGCCACTCCTCCAACAGCTACCGCGGCCTGGTGCAGATCGGCCCGAAAGCCCTGGGTGCCCGCAATTACAGCCAGTGCGATTCGATGTTGATCGGCGATCAGGCTGCTGCCAACACCTACCCCTACATCCGCTGTCAGCAGCCCGAGGCCGCTGTGGAGCACGAGGCCAGCACCTGCCGCATCTCGGCAGACCAGCTCTTCTATCTGCAGAGCCGCGGGATCGGCTTTGAAGAGGCGGTGTCGATGATGGTGAGCGGCTTCTGCCGCGATGTGTTCAACCAGCTGCCGATGGAGTTTGCCGCCGAAGCCGACAAGCTGCTGGCCCTCAAGTTGGAGGGATCGGTGGGTTAGGCCTCTCCACCGCCTCTCCCCTGTGGCTCCAACTGTTCAGTCCAGCTCAGCACCGTCCAGCCCCCCGTTCCGTTTCTGATTTTCCGTGATTCGCCCAGACGCCCCCGTACTCCTAGAGATCCGCGACCTGCAGGCTTCGGTGGAGGACCAGCCCATCCTCAAGGGGGTGAACCTCACGATCAGAGCCGGTGAGGTGCATGCCGTGATGGGCCGCAATGGCAGCGGCAAGAGCACCCTCTCCAAGGTGCTGGCCGGTCACCCCGCCTACACCGTCACCGGCGGCTCGGTCCACTACCGCGGCGACAACCTGCTGGAGCTGGATCCGGAAGAGAGGGCCCGCATCGGCCTCTTCCTCGGCTTCCAGTACCCGGTGGAGATTCCCGGGGTGAGCAACCTTGAGTTCCTGCGGGTGGCCACCAACGCCCGCCGCAGCCAGCAGGGTGCCGAGGAGCTCGACACCTTCGCCTTCGAGGATCTGGTGCGCGAGCGCCTGGCGGTGGTTCAGATGGACCCCGCCTTTCTCGATCGCAGCGTCAACGAGGGGTTCAGCGGCGGTGAGAAAAAGCGCAACGAGATCCTGCAGATGGCCCTGCTGGAACCTGTGGTGGCCATCCTCGATGAAACGGATTCCGGCCTCGACATCGATGCCCTGCGCATCGTGGCCGGCGGCGTCAACCAGCTCGCCAGCCCCGACAACGCCACCCTGTTGATCACCCACTACCAGCGCCTGCTGGAGGTGATCACCCCGGACTATGTGCACGTGATGGCGGCTGGCCGCATCCTGCGCAGCGGTGGCAAGGAGCTGGCTCTTGAGCTTGAGCGCACCGGCTACGACTGGGTGGACGAGCAGGTCGCCCGCCTCGAGGCAGCTGCCGAGCGCCAGCCTTTGGAGGTGGGCTGATGGTGGCCAGCTCCCGGGCTCCTGTGGCCCCTGCTCCCACTGCCGGCACCGAGGCCTGGCTCAGCGCCCTGGCCGGGGCAGCGCTGCCCACCCGCCGCCAGGAGGACTGGCGCTTCACCGATCTTTCGGCGCTGCAGACCCTGCCCCAGTGCCTCGCTGCACCCGCCACCAGCTGCTGGGATCTGGAGACGCTGCCGGCCGGCATCAGCCGCCTTTCCGCCGAGGCGGCGGCTGCCGAGCAGGGCCGCTCGCTGGCGGCCACCGGCTGCAGTGAGCACTGGCCGGTGCGGCTGAATGCCGGTGCTGATCCGGCCCTGCTGGCCCTGCGGGTGAGCGGCTGCGCCGATCCCCTTGAGCTGTTGTGGCAGGCCGGTGCCGGCGAGGGTCTGCGTGCCAGGCGGCTGCTGCTGGTGCTGGAGCCGGGGGCGAGCCTCGATCTGTTTCTGCTGATCACCGCCGCCGGCCCCCAGGCCCTGAGCCTGGTGATCGAGGTGGCGATGGCCACCGACAGTCGCCTCAACTTCGGCAGCCTGGCCATCGGCAAGGGCGGCCAGGCCACCCTGCTGGCCCACACGGCCATCCGCCAGGCCTCCGGAAGCCAGCTGAAGCTGGTGAACGGCAGCTCTGGCTGGGCGCTGCTGCGCCAAGAACCCCGCTTGGTGCAGACCGATGGCGCCGCCCACGCCTGCCTGCGCGGGCTGCAGCTCGTCGATGGCGAGCAGGTGGCTGACACCCATAGCCATGTGTGCTTCGAGGGCCCGGCCGGCAGCCTCGACCAGCTGCACAAGGTGGTGGCCGATGATCGCGGCCGCAGCGTGTTCAACGGTGCTGTGCAGGTGCCCCGGGTGGCCCAACAGACCAATGCGGCCCAGCTGAGCCGCAACCTGCTGCTCTCCGACCGCGCCAGGATTGACACCAAGCCCGAACTGGAAATCGTGGCCGATGACGTCAAGTGCGCCCACGGCGCCACCGTGAGTCGCCTGCAGCTCGAGGAGCTCTTCTACCTCCAGAGCCGTGGCATCGCCGCCGCCCAGGCCGCCGCCCTGCTCAAGCGCGGCTTCTGTGAGGAGGTGCTGCGCGAGCTGCCCGCCGCCGCCGCCCGCCATCGCCCGCTCCAGAGCCTGCTGGGAGAAGCCTGAAGCTCCATGCCGATCACCTCCGCCATCGCCAAGGCTGCCGCCAGCCCCGACAGCGCCCCGCTCTCCAGCCCTGCGGGAGCGGAGCCGGCCGTGATGGCGCCTGACAACCTGGCCCTGCAGACGCGGCCCGACTTTCCCCTGCTCGCCCAGACGGCCTGCCTCGGCCAGCCGCTGATCTATCTCGATCACGCCGCCACCAGCCAGAAGCCGCGGCAGGTGCTCTCGGCCCTGCAGCGCTACTACGACCACGACAACGCCAACGTGCACCGGGGCGCCCACCAGCTGAGCGCCAGAGCCACGGAGGGCTTTGAGGGCGCCAGGGCCAAGACGGCCGCCTTTGTGGGTGCGGCCAGCCCCCGGGAGATCGTGTTCACCCGCAATGCCAGCGAGGCGATCAACCTGGTGGCCCGCACCTGGGGCGAGGCCAACCTCAAGCCGGGCGATGAGATTCTGCTCTCGGTGATGGAGCACCACAGCAATCTGGTGCCCTGGCAGCTGCTGGCCGCCCGCACCGGCTGTGTGCTGCGCCATGTGGGCCTCACGGCCACCGGCGAGCTCGACCTCGACGATCTGCGCGCCCAGCTCAATGACCGCACCCGGCTGGTGAGCCTGGTGCAGGTGAGCAACACCCTCGGTTGCCTCACACCGATCGCCGAGATCGCGCCCTTGGCCCATGCCGTGGGGGCACTGCTGCTGGTGGATGCCTGCCAGAGCCTGGCCCACCTGCCGGTGGATGTGGCCCGTCTCGACTGCGACTTCCTCGTGGGCAGCTCCCACAAGCTGTGCGGCCCCACGGGCATGGGCTTCCTCTGGGCCCGCGAGGCCCTGCTGGAGGCGATGCCGCCCTTCCTGGGGGGCGGCGAAATGATCCAGGACGTGTTTCTTGACCACAGCAGCTGGGCTGAACTGCCCCACAAGTTCGAAGCGGGCACCCCGGCGATCGGCGAGGCGATCGGCATGGGGGCCGCCCTCGACTATCTGCAATCGATCGGGCTGGAGCGGATCCACCGCTGGGAGCAACAGCTCACCCGCCGCCTGTTCGAGCGGCTCAACGCCATCGACGGGGTGACGATCCTGGGGCCCACTCCAGACCAGCAGCCCGATCGCGGTGCCCTCGCCGCCTTCACCGTGGAGGGCCTGCACGCCAATGATCTGGCGGCTCTGCTCGACTCGGCCGGGATCTGCATCCGCAGCGGCCACCACTGCACCCAACCGCTGCATCGGCTCTACGGGATCCCCGGCTCGGCGCGGGCCAGTCTCAGTTTCACCACCTCCCCCGAGGAGATCGACCGCTTCGCGGAGGAACTGGAGGGCACGATCGGCTTCCTGCGCGAGCACAGCTGAGATCGGGCCCCCGGGCCCACCTTCCCTCTCCCATGCTGCTGCTTCCCGAGCGCAAGGCGCTGTTCCTGCACATTCCCAAGACCGGGGGGCAGACCATCGAGCGCCTGCTCGGTTTCCCCCACCGCCACCAGCATCACTCCAGCAAGGGCCTGCCCAGTGACTGGCAGCGCTGGTTCCGCTTCACCTTCGTGCGGCACCCGGTGGATCGCTTCATCAGCGCCTGCAACTACTACGTGGACATGGCGGGGCGCCATCAGCGCCGCTACCGGCAGCCCGCCGAGCGGGGTGTGATCGCCAGCTTTCGGCTCTGGTTGCTGGAGGAGAAGCCCAGCCTGCCGCAGGTGGTGGAGGCACTGCAGGCCCAGGATCTCTACCGCCGGCATGCTGGCTTCGCGCCCCAGCTGCGGCGCATCAGGGCTGTGCAACCCCAGTTCCTGGGACGGTTCGAACGCTTTGCCGACGATGTGAACACGGTGCTGACACTGCTCGATGTGGACGCCAGGCTCGAGGCGGGGGCGCCGCGCATCAACGCCTCGAAGCGGCACTATCGGCAGGTCGATCTCGATGGGCCTGCCCTGCAGGCGCTCAGCCGCATGTATCGGGCTGATTTCCAGCAGCTGGGCTACAGGCCCGCCCCTCCCACTGCCCTTCCCAACGATGAACATTGACGGCCAGGCCTGGCGCACCATCTGGCTGGAGCCCGACGGCCGTTCGGTGGGGGTGATCGACCAGACCCTGCTGCCCCATCGCTTCACCACCCGCCAGCTCAGCAGCTGTGACGCGGCGGCCGAGGCGATCCGCACGATGGTGGTGCGGGGGGCGCCCCTGATCGGTGTCACGGGGGCCTATGGGCTGATGCTGGCCCTGCAGAGCGACCCCAGCGACACCGCCCTCGCCCAGGCCTACGACCAGCTCAATGCCACCCGGCCCACGGCCGTGAACCTGCGCTGGGCCCTGCAGCGGGTGCGGCAGCGGGTGCAGGCCTTGCCGGAACGAGAGCGGGCCGAGGTGGCGCGTCTCGAGGCCGCGGCGATCGCCGAGGAGGATGTGGCCATGTGCGCGGCCATCGGCGACCACGGCCTGGCGCTGTTTCAGGCCTTGGCCGCGGGCCGAGCGCTCGAACGGCAGGGGCGGCCGTTCCAGGTGCTCACCCACTGCAATGCCGGCTGGTTGGCCACGGTCGACTGGGGCACGGCCCTGGCGCCGATCTACAAGGCCCACCGCGCCGGCCTGGACCTGCACGTGTGGGTGGACGAGACCCGGCCCCGCAACCAGGGAGCCAGCCTCACCGCCTTTGAGCTGGGCCGGGAGGGCGTGCCCCACACCGTGATCGTGGACAACGCCGGCGGTCACCTGATGCAGCACGGCCTGGTGGACGCCGTGATCGTGGGCACCGACCGCACCACCCGCAGCGGCGATGTCTGCAACAAGATCGGCACCTACCTCAAGGCCCTCGCCGCCCACGACAACGGCGTGCCCTTTTACGTGGCCCTGCCGGGCTCCACCATCGACTGGAGCCTGCGCGACGGCCTCGCGGAGATTCCGATCGAGGCCCGCTCCGGCAGTGAGGTGACCCAGATCAGCGGTCGCCTGCTCAACACCGGCGCCATCGCCGCTGCTGGAGAGTCCGCTGCCACCAGGTCCGCTGCCATGGAATCCGCCACGGTGGCCCTCACTCCGGAGGGCAGCGAGGGCTTCAATCCGGCCTTCGATGTCACCCCGGCCCGGCTGGTGACAGCCCTGATCACCGAACGGGGCGTGGCCCCGGCCAGCGAGGCCGGCCTGGTGGGGCTCTATGGGGACCTGGGCGGTGCGGGCGGCTCGGGCAGTTCGGGCCGCGCGGGGGCTCAGGGAGGTTTGCAGTAGAGGCCAGCCCCGCTGGTCTTTAGCCTCGGGATTCCCGCGTCTCCGCCCATGGCCAGCCCGGAGCTCGAGCTGCGCCAGGCCCTGGTGCTGGCGGCCCGGCGGATGAACAGTGCGGGGATCAACCAGGGCACCTCCGGCAACCTCTCAGCCCGGATCCCCGGGGGCCTGCTGATCACCCCGAGTGGCACGCCCTACGAACGGATGGAGCCCGCGGACCTGTGCGCCATCGATGTCCATGGCCAGCCCCTGGATGCCGTGTCGCGTCCGCAGGGTCTGAGGCCCTCCTCCGAGTGGCGGCTGCATGCGGACCTGCTACGCAGCCGGCCGGAGCTGAACGCTGTGGTGCACTGCCATTCGATCCAGGCCACCGCCCTGGCCTGCCATGGCCGCGGCCTTCCCCCGTTCCACTACATGGTGGTGATGGCTGGTGGGCCGGACATCCGCTGTGCGCCCTATGCCACCTTCGGCAGCCAGCAGCTCTCCGATCTGGCCCTGCAGGCCCTGAGCGGGCGCCGCGCCTGCCTGTTGGCCCAGCACGGCCAGGTGACCCTGGGAGGCACTCCCGAGCAGGCGCTGGGCCTGGCGATCGAGGTGGAAACCCTCGCCCACATGTATCTGCAGGCCCTGCAGCTGGGTGAGCCGCCCCAGCTCTCGGGCGAGGAGATGGACCGGGTGGCGCACACCATGGCGGCTCTGCACTACGGCGAGCAGCGGCCGGCCTGATGGCTCGAGAGCTCGGCCGCCCGCTCTCAGGCCGGCAGCTGGGGCCGCGCTCCGGCCAGCACCATGCCCGTGGTGGCGAACACGAGCACCATCGCCAGACAGAGGCCGGTCCAGGTGGCCAACCCCCAGCCGGCCACGGCCAGGGGCGCCACCACGGTGATCACACCACCGGCCAGAAAAGGCTGCAGCATCAGTTGCTTGATTGAAAAGGCCTGCAGGGCGCTGCTGCGGTCGAAGGGATCGGCCATGTGCAGCAGCACCAGGCCACTCGCCGCCACGCCGGTGGCCTGGCCGAACTCGATCACTGCCCGCTCAAACCAGTCGCGGGGCAGGATCCGCGGCGCCAGCAGCAGCACCACCGCCAGGTTCCAGACCAGGCCGGCACCGATCAGCACCGAGAGGGGCAGCCAGTCGGCACGGAGCAAGGCCAGGTCGAGTCCGGCGGTGGCGGCCGTGATCAGCAGGTCGGCGGAGAGGGTGCTGAGCCGCGTCTGCACCGGCGCCGAGGCCCGGCCGGCCTGGCCCGTGCGCTCCAGCAGCAGCCGCACCAGCAGCGATCCCAGGATGGCGAAGGGGAACACGGGTAGGTCTTCCACCACGGTGTCGATGCCGCCGCCCACCAGGGCGCCACCCAGCCGCAGCAGCGCCAGCAGGGCCAGCCCCACCAGCACCGCACAGCCCGAGAGGGCCAGATTCACCAGCCAGACGGAGGCGCCAGGGCGTGGCTTGGGTTCGAGGCCGCCGGTGCGGGGCAGCGCGCTGAGACTGGCGGCGTTGTCGATCGAGAGCCAGCCGCGCTGCCGGCCCAGCAGCACCACCAGGCCCCCCACCAGGGTGGAGGCCACCAGACCGGCGGAGGCCAGGGTGAGGCCCAGAGCCTGGCCACCCGGGAAGCCGAGGGCTGCGTAACTCGGCCCCATGGCGGCGGCGGAGCCGTGCCCACCCTCGAAGGCCACCTCAATCAGGCAGGCCATCACCGGGCTCACCCCCAGCCGCGGTTCGAGGATCCACAGCACCACCAGGCCCCCCACGAGGTATTGGCCGAAGGCGAGCACCAGCGCCAGGGACACCTGCCCCGACACCGGCCGCCACAGCCCGGCCAGGGTGGGCAGGGGCTTGCCCAGCATCAGGCAGGCGAACACCAGGGTGAGCAGCACCTGGGGCAGCTCTGCCCAGATGTCCATCACCGGCTGGGGCAACCAGGGCAGGACTCCCGCCGGCGCCAGCAGCAGGCCGAGCACCCCGGCCAGCAGCGCCTCGGGAATGCCCCACACCATCAGCGACAGGCGCCGCGCCACCCAGCCGGCCAGCAGCAGCAGCAGAGCCAGCAGGCCCAGGGCCAGCAGCAGCCAGGCGCCCCGTTCCAGAAGCACGGCACCCCAGGCCCCGAGCACAACCGAACCCCGCGCGATCAGTTCCGAACTCACCAACGCCTGCAGGCCCATCACATCAGCCGGTTCTGGCTGACCTCGGGATCTTAGGGCTCGGTTTCGGGCCTGGAGGGGGCGTCAGATCTCGGCGGCGGCGCGCTCCACCAGCCTTCTGGCCACGGCCTGGGTGCCGGTGTGCTGGTAGGTGTCGGTGAAGGCATCCAGGAAGGTGGCCAGCTGCTCGAAGCGTCCCTGCCAGGGCCCGAGGCTGCCCTCCAGGGCCTGCACGGCCTTCTGGCCGCTGAGGCCGAGGCTGCTCACGAAGCCCCCGGCCCAGCCCAGCCAGGAGTCGACCCCGCTCCGCAGGAAGCCCAGGTGGGCCTGCTCGCCGCGGCCGGGAATCAGCGGCGCCATGGCCCGGTAGCCCGGCAGCTGGTTCAGATCGCCGCTGCCCACCTGGCCGAGCAGATCGTCGAGGCGCTCCAGGGCCCGATCGCCCAGGGGCAGCAGGGCGTCGAAGCAGAGCATGGCCGCCATCCGCACCCGGGCCTCGCCGGCGTAGTCGGCCAGGGAGGCGCTGAAGTCGCCGAAGCTGTCTCCCGGCAGGCCATTCACCTGGGTGAAGGCCAGCAGCTCGGCCGACACCTTCAGGGCCAGGTCGGTGGCCTGCAGGGTGTCGCTGGCGGGGGTGAGGTTGGCCAGGCCCTTGACCAGGGGCAGGGCGGCGCCGATGTTGGCCGCCAGCCGCAGCCCACCGCTGGCCTTCTGGGAGCGGTTGACGGCGTCGTAGAGGCTGAGGGCGCGGCCATAGCCCTCATGGCGGGCGCGGCTGAGTGTGTCGGCGCGGGCACGCACCTGGGCGATCAGCTGGGGATCGCTGCTGCCCAGCACCTCGGCGATCAGCAGCTCGGGCTGGGTGGTGTTCCGCCAGGTTCCCGGCACCAGGGTGCTGATGCCCTTGAGGGCCAGCACGGTGAGGTTGCGCCGGGGCAGGCGCTCCAGTCGTTCCAGAACAGTGCGGCTCATGCGGGGTTCGGGGCGGGATCGAGCGCCGGCCGGGCCGGTTTGAGGGCCTGGCGGGTTCCCTTGGGCTGGGGCAGGGCGGCCAGGCCGGGCAGGTCGAAGGCTTCCAGTAGCTCATGGCGCTGGGTGAGGTCCAGCCCCTTCTCCTGGCCGATCACCTTCACCTGGAAGCGCTCGGCCACCAGCAGGGCACTGGCCTGCTGGCCCTGCTCCACCAGGGGCCAGCCCTTGAGGCTGTCGGCGCTGCTCCGGAACTTCTCACGCGCCTCAGGCGCCGTGGTGGTGTCGGAGATGGCCAGCAGGGCCAGGGCCTCACCACCCTGCTTGAGGCGGGCCTGGCTGAAGCCCCGCTTCTCCTGGGTGAACACCAGCTCCTCGCCGGGTCCGGGGGTGGGAAACAGGCGGTTGAAGGCGCTGCCGTTCACCACGGCGCTGGTGGGGATGTCGCCCACCGTGACGCCGGGCATCCACTGCGAGAACGGCAGCAGCAGCAGGCCCGCGATCAGGAGTGCGGAGCCCAGAACCAGGGCAAGGCCCAAGCGCAGCAGGCGGGACATGGCGAGCAGTGATGAGGCTGAACTGTTGCTAGTCGTCGCCAGGCCACCTGTCCGGGTGCCGGCTGGAGTCGTCACGCAAAGTGACGCCTGAAGAAGGCCTCCGTGGCCTCCAGCACCTGCACCTGCACGCTGCCGCTGCGGAAACCATGGCCTTCGCCGGCGAAGCGGTGCACCTCCACCGGCACTCCCCGGGCTTCCAGGGCGGCGGCCATGCTGTCGGTCTGCTCGGGTGGCACCACGGTGTCCTCCAGGCCCTGAAAGAAGATCACCGGGCAGTGGATCTGCCCGGCGTGCTCCAAGGGCGACCTGGCGCGATAGGTGGCTTCGGCTGCGGGCCAGGGGCCGATCAGCCCATCGAGGTAGCGCGCCTCGAAGCGATGGCTCTGCCGGGCCAGGGCCGCCGGATCGGCAACGCCGTAACGGCTTGCCCCCGCCTGGAACACCTCGGTGAAACAGAGGGCTGCCAGGGCCGTGAAGCCACCGGCGCTGCCGCCCTCGATGGCAATCCGCTCGCGGCTGGCCGCGGCTGCGGCCACGAGGGCCTCGGCGGCGGCGGCGCAGTCGGCCACATCCACCACGCCCCACTGGCCATCGAGCCGCTCCCGGTAGGCGCGGCCGAAACCGGTGGAGCCGCCGTAGTTCACATCCACCACCCCCCAGCCGCGGCTGGTCCAGAACTGGATGGCCAGCTGCAGGCCCCGGCGGGCCATGCCGGTGGGGCCGCTGTGGCCCTTCACCAGCAGGGGGGAAGCAGCCGTGGCGCCCCCCCTGGGCGGGTGGAACCAGGCATGGGTGCGGGCCCCGCCGTGGCCCTCGAACCAGAGGGCCTGGGGTGGATCGATCTGCTCGGCCTTGAGGGGGGCGGGGGCCGCGGCAGTGTGGCGCCAGCTGCCGCCGGCCAGCTCCAGCTCCAGCAAACCCTGCGGGGTGGTGGGATTGGCAGCCAGGGCCAGCACGGAGCCAGCGGCGGCATCCAGGCCCGCCAGATCGTCAAACGGCATGGCCAGGGGCTGCCAGGCCGCGGCGCTGCCGGCCTTGGGGCCCTCGAGGGCCACCTGGCCCAGTTCCCAGCTGCCGGAGCGGCAGGCCGCCGCCACCAGCACGGACCCATCCCAGGCGGTGGTGCGCAGGCCGCTCACCCATTGCGGCAGGGCGAACTCGGCCTGCAGCGGCAGCAGCGGCTGCCAGCGCGGCGGCCCCGGCTGGGCGGTGTCGAGCCGCTGCAGGTTCCACCAGCCGCTCTCATCCGAGGCCACCACCAGCGCGTGGGGGCCGATCCAGAGGGGCTGGAACACCGAGATCCCCCGGGGATCGCCAGGTCCCGAACCCGCCACGACGCGCGGCTGCAGCAGCGTTCCCTGCCCATCCAGTTCCGCCAGCCACAGCTGGCTGCGCTGCCAGGGCATGAACGGCTGCTGCCACTCCACCCAGGCGAGCTGGCCCCCATCGGGACTCAGGCAGGGGTAGGCGCAGAAGTCCTCGGCCTGGTGGAGCGGCAGGGGCAGGTGGCCTCCTGGCTGGTCGCCAGCCAGGGGGCCCGGCAGGGGCACGCTCACCAGCTGGTCGCGGCCGTCCTGCTCCAGCACCCCGATCCAGCGCCGGCGCCCCTGGTCGATCAGACCATCGGCGAGGACGGCAGCTTCCGCTCCGGAGCCATCGCCCCGGTCAGGCGGGGTGAGGCGCCGTGGTTCCGCCAGGGGGCGTCCCGAGGCCGGATCGAGGGGCAGGTGCCAGAGGCAGCGATCCCCGTCGTGCACGAACACCAGATCCCCGCCAGCGATGGCATAGGCCCCGCCGCCGTAGCCATGCAGGCGACTGCGCAGGTTCCAGGGCGGCGGGGTGAGCTCGCTCACCGGTCCCGTGTCGCCGCAACGCAACATGAGAGTGGTGCGCCCCTGTTCCTGGGGCCGCTGCTCCAGCCAGAGCCGATGCGGGCCCCAGAGCCGGGGCTCCAGAAAACCGGCGGTGCGGCCCACCGCGGTTGCCGCCGGCAGGGAGTCAGGGACCTGGCGGGGGGTCAAGGGGCTTGCTCCGGACTGCAGGGCCTGTCGCCCTAAACTGACATCAACTTCACAGGAAGGGGCCTTGGCTCGCAGCTTCGCCCAGATGGCGCGCTCGGCGGAACGCAACAGCCGTACGGTTCAGGTGCCCAAGGAGGCCCTGGACGAACCTCCCCTGCAGATTCACACCCTGGGCGATGCCGTGCTGCGCACGCCGGCCAAGCGCATCAGCAAGGTGGATGAATCGGTGCGAGAGCTGGCCCGCAACATGCTGCGCAGCATGTACACCGCCAAGGGGATCGGCCTGGCTGCTCCCCAGGTGGGGGTGCACAGGCAGCTGCTGGTGATCGATCTCGATCCCGAAAACCCGGCCACGCCGCCGCTGGTGCTGATCAATCCCGAGATCCGCTCCTTCGGCGGTGCCATCGACACCTACGAGGAGGGCTGCCTGAGCATTCCAGGCGTCTATCTCAATGTTGTGCGCCCTGCCGCGGCGGAGGTGAGCTTCCGCGATGAGATGGGACGGCCCCAGAAGCTCAACACCGATGGGCTGCTGGCGCGCTGCATCCAGCACGAGATGGATCACCTCAACGGGGTGTTGTTCGTGGATCGCGTCACCGATGAGCTCAGCCTCACTGAGGAGCTCCAGCAGAAGGGCTTCGACCGCCAAGCCGTTCACCCGATCCGCTGACAGCCCATGCCGATGAAGCCCCTGGCCGGGATCTTTCTGGCCCTGGCCTGCCTGCTGGGCATTGCCGCCACAGGCTCCGTGTTCGAGCTGGCCTATGGCGATCCTGATCTGGGAATCACCCCCACCCGCTGGATTCTGGGCATGAGCGCCCCTGGCACCCTGGCGGCGCTGCTGGTGGCGATCCGCATCAATCGCCCAGCGCCCTGAACGGGTGGCTTTCGGCTCAAGCCTCTCTTGAGGGCCGAACAGCCTTCGCTCTGGCCCCCGCCCCTGGTGCCCCGGGGCCTGGCTGCATACCATGACCATCGTTCTGGTCCGAGCTGTGATGGAGATGTCCGCACTGCCCCCTTTCCAGGCTCGTCTGCTGAGCAGCGCCCTGGCCCTGGTCGGTGCCGCGGCCCTCGGCCCGGTTGCCCCGCCGGCAGTTGCGGCGTCCCTGTTCGAGGCCACTGAGGTGAACCCCCAGAGTTTCGTGCTGGTGGCTGCGCCGATCGGCAACGGTGAGCGGGCCCAGCTCAACATCTACGAGCAGATCCGCGACACCCGCCCTTGCTTCGCCTTGAGCGGCTCCCAGCCGGCTCTGGTGGAACCTCTGCTGTCCAGCTTCGACTTCACCGGCATCTGCGGCCGCTTCCTCGATGCCAATGGCTACTCCCTGCGGGTGGGTGGCTCCGATCTCGGCTCCGGCTACCGCCTCAGCGTGATTCGCAGCAATGGCGACAACCTGCTCCTGGCGGTGCCCACCAAGGCGGGGGTGGGTCCTGAAATGGTGGTGGCCCGCACCCAGGGCCCCGGCAGCGGCTTTCTGCAGCTCGTGTTTGAGCCAGGCTGGGGGCTGAAGCGTCGTGCTTTCCAGGGCCGCCGGCTCGGCCATATCTACCTCTACCGCGACACCTGGCCGGGCGAGGTGGCCGACCAGCCGAGCGCTCCTGAAGAGCCTCCCCTTGAGGCCTTGCCTCCCGCCGATGGCTGACACCCCCCTGGGGGGGCTTGCTACGCTCAACAACTCTGTGCCAGCGCTCCCGCTTCATGACCCAGGTCACCGTCGGCGAAAACGAAGGAATCGAATCGGCGCTGCGCCGGTTCAAGCGCCAGGTGTCCAAGGCGGGCATCTTTGCCGACCTCAAGCGGCTCCGCCACCACGAGACCCCCACCGAGAAGTACAAGCGCAAGGCCCAGCAGCGCCGCCGCCGTCGCTGATCGGCCCGGCCAGGCCCGAAACGGGTACAAACACTGGTTTCGCTCAGTCCGCGCAGCGATCAGGCTGGGTTGATTCCCCCTGAGGTGCCTGCCATGGCTGCTTCATTCCTGGTTCGGATGCGTGCCTTTGCCCTCTGGTTCGGCGACAGCCTGGGCCACGCCCTCGGCAACCCTGACGAGGAGCGCCGTTTCCAGCCCCCGCTGGTGGGCGTCCAGCCCTATGGCGATCGCCCCTGCCGCGCCGTTCGCTGAACCCTTGAGGGAGCCCTGGCCGGGGCCTCAGGCCCCGCCAAGCCCCTCAAAACTGCGGTAGGTCAGCGCTTCCGCCACGGCTGCCGCCGGGATGCGCTGCCGGGCCTCCAGATCGCAGATGGTCTGAGCCACCCGCAGCACCCGCTCGCCGCCTCGGGCGGTGAGCTTTCTGTGCGCCAGGGCGGCCTCCCAGAGGTCGAGGGCGGCGCTCTCCAGTTGCAGCACTTGGGGCAGCTGCTGGGCGGGCAGCCGGCCATTGCTGAGGCCCCCTGGATTGCGCAGTGTCATGCGCTGGCGCGCCGCCTCCACCCGTGCGGCCACCTGGTCACTGGCCTCGACCCCGTGGTTGCTGTGTCCTGCCGGGGCTGGGCCGCGGTAGGGCACCACCAGGCTTGAGGCCTCAGGGCGGCGCATCACCACCTGGAGGTCGAGGCGATCCAGCAGCGGTCCTGAGAGGCGCTGCCAGTAGCGCAGACGGGCCGCCTCGCCGCAGCTGCACTCCCGGTCGGGGTCGCCGAACCAACCGCAGCTGCAGGGATTGGTGGCCGCCACCAGGCTGATGGCGCAGGGGAAGCGGGTGCGCTGGCGCAGCCGGTGGATCCAGATCTCGCCCTCTTCAAGGGGCTGGCGCAGCAGGTCGAGCACCGAGCGCCTGAACTCGGTGAGCTCATCAAGAAAGAGCACCCCGTGGTGGGCCAGGGCCAGCTCGCCGGGGCGGGGGACGCTGCCGCCGCCCACCAGGGCTGCCCCTGAACAGCTGTGGTGCGGGCTGCGAAACGGCCGCTGCCGTATCAGGCCGTCCCCTTCCCCCAGCAGGCCAGCCACCGAATGGATGCGGGTGAGCTCCAGCGCTTCGGAGCGCTGCAGCGGTGGCAGCAACCCCGGCAGGCAGCGGGCCAGCATGGTCTTGCCACTGCCGGGTGGGCCCACCAGCAACAGATGGTGCCCGCCGGCGGCGGCGATCTCCAGGGCTCGGCGGCCATGGGGCTGGCCCTGCACCTGCGCCAGGTCGGTGCCGCCGCCGAGACGAGAGGCCTGGCCGGCACCGGGTGCCGCGGCTGGGGGGGCCTCGCCCCCCTGCACCAGGGCCACGGCGCTGCGCAGGTCGGTGGCCCCCCACACCGGCAGCCCGCTCACCAGGGCGGCCTCGCCGGCATTGGCGGCCGGCAGCAGCAGCCCCCGGGCTCCCGCCCGCCGGGCCTCCAGGGCCACGCAGAGCAGCCCCCGCACCGGCCGCAGGCCGCCGTCGAGGCCCAGTTCCCCCACACTCCACAGGCCCTCGACCAGCCGGGCCTCCAGTTGGCCGCTGGCCAGCAGCAGCCCGAGGGCGATCGGCAGGTCGAGCCCCGGCCCCTGTTTCGGCAGATCGGCTGGCGCCAGGTTCACCACCACGCGGCTCAGGGGCACCCGAAAGCCGCTGTGGCGGAGGGCCGAACGCACCCGTTCCCGCGATTCCTGCACGGCGGCGTCGGCCAGGCCCACCATCTGGAGCGCCGGCAGCCCGGGCCCGATGTCCACCTCCACGGTCACCTGCCGGGCCTCCAGGCCCCGCAGCGCCGCGCTGCTGCAGCGTGCCAACATCGCCTTGGATCAACTGAACGGCAGTGCCACCGGTGTCCCATCCGCCCTCCCAGAGCGCCAGTTCGGCCGAGCCCGTGGCCGACACGATCTTCGGCCGCATCCTGCGGGGCGAGATTCCCTGTGACGCCGTCTACGACGACGCCCTGTGCCTGGCCTTTCGCGACGTGTCCCCCCAGGCGCCCGTGCACGTGCTGGTGATTCCCCGCCAGCCGATCGTCTCGCTGGCCTCGGCTGAGGCCGAGGACGCCCCGCTGCTGGGGCACCTGTTGGTGGTGGCGGCCAGGGTGGCGCGGCAGCAGGGGCTCACGGGCTTTCGCACCGTGATCAACAGCGGGCCGGAAGCCGGCCAGACCGTGTTTCATCTCCATGTGCACGTGATCGGGGGGCGGCCCCTCGCCTGGCCTCCCGGCTGAGCCCTGGCACCAGGCACAATTCGGAGATCTGTGCACCTCCATGAAACCCTTCCAGGCTCTTCGCCTTCAGCTGGGCCGGCTGCAACGGTTGGCGCAGCCCTACTTCCTGCCGGTGGAGGAGACGCGCAGCTGGCAGTTTCTGCTGCTGGTGGTGGCCCTGGTCGCCGTGGTCGTCGGCCTCACCCTGCTGCTGCTCACCGGCACCGTGGCCCTCACGGGTGCCCTGATTCCCGAGCTGCGCAGTCGCTTCCTGCCGGGCGTGCCCGAGCAGGTGGCGTCGCTGTGGCGCAGTCCCTTCGGTCCGGCCGTGATGGTGACCATGGCCGCCGGCCTGGGCTGCTTCGGCGCCTTCCGCAGCAAGCTGCGTCAGGGGCGCTGGTTGCCCTGGGTGCTGCTTGGCATCATCATCCTGTTGATCCTTGTGATCAATGGCATCAACGTTGGCATCAGCTTCATTGCCCGCAATGTGGACAATGCCCTGGTGGGCTATGACCAGGAAAACTTCTGGAAAATTGTTGGAATCTACGCCTTCTGCCTGGTGCTCGCCTTGCCGATCAGGGCGATGCAGAGCTATCTCATTCCCAGGCTTGGCCTGCTATGGCGTGAATGGCTGAGCGGCAGGCTGCTGAATCGTTATCTCTCGAATCGGGCCTATTACCTGCTCAATCCGAATGATGAGTCTGCTGAAGATATTGACAATCCTGACCAACGGATCTCCCAGGACACCGCCAGCTTTACTACCACCAGCCTGAGTGTGACGGTTGAGGTGATGTCGGCCCTGCTCACCTTCTTCAGCTTCATTGTGGTGCTGTGGAGCATCAGCTCCCAGCTGGCGCTGTGGTTGTTGATCTACTCGGTGGGCGGCACGGCGGTGATCGTGTTTGCCAGCCGAAAACTGGTGGCCTTGAACTTTCAGCAGTTGAAACTGGAGGCCGACTTCCGCTACGGCCTGGTTCACATTCGAGACAATGCCGAATCGATTGCCTTCTACCGCGGAGAGAAGCAGGAATCGAGGGAGGCCGAGCGGCGGCTGGGTGGCGCCATTCGCAATTACAACCGCCTGATCATCTGGGAAGCACTCATCAGTGTGATCCAGCGCTCCTACGATTACTTCTCCCGCTTCCTCCCCTGGCTGGTGATCGCTCCGATCTACTTCGCCCGGGAGGTGGACTTCGGCGTGTTTGGCCAGGCGAGCATTGCCTTTTCGCAGGTGCTGTTCTCGGTCAGCTACATCGTCAACAACATCGACAGGCTGGCCTCTTTCTCCGCCTCGATCAGCCGGCTGGAGGGGTTCCAGGGAAAGGTGGAGGAGATCAGTGGTGCCATGGCGACCACCTTCACCGGGGAGTTCCTGACCGGGCAGGGCGTCCCTGGCGACTCCATCCTGGTGAGCCATGTGGACCTGGTGCCCCCCGGCACGGGCCGCACCCTGATCCACGACCTGAGCCTGGAGGTGGATCGCCATCAGCGCCTGCTGGTGGTGGGCCCTTCCGGCTGCGGCAAGACCTCCTTCCTGCGCCTGGTGAGTGGGCTGTGGCCCCCTGGGGCCGGCACGGTGCAGCGTCCTAAGGAAGGGGATCTCCTGTTCATCCCCCAGAAGCCCTACATGCTGCTCGGCAGCCTGCGGGAGCAGCTCTGCTACCCCCTGCCGGCGAATCGCTTCAGCGACGAACAGCTGCGGCATGTGCTCGATGAGGTGCGCCTGCCGGAGCTGGTGCACCGCTACCCCGACCTCGACATCAAGCAGGACTGGCCACGGCTGCTGTCCCTGGGTGAGCAGCAGCGGCTTGGCTTTGCCCGTCTGCTGCTGAACAGTCCGCGCTTCGTGGTGCTGGATGAGGCCACCAGCGCCCTGGATGTGGCCACCGAGCGCCACCTCTACGACCTGCTGCTGGAACGGGAGATGGCCTTCGTGAGTGTCGGTCACCGTCCCACGCTCACGGCCTTCCACGACACCGTGCTGGAGCTCGATGGCCAGGGCAACTGGCGGCTGTTGCCGGCGGCCGGCTATGACGTGGGCCAGCCTGCGAGCGGAGCCTGATGTCCGGCCCGCGTCGATGAGCACCTCAAAAGGATGACCACCCCAGAAGACAGTGCCAGCGGCAGCGCCGCCAGCCCAGCCCCCAGCGCCGCCAACGCCACCAGCGCCACCAGCTCCGATGTGCCCGCCTTCGGCTGGAGTGCCTACGCCGAGCGGGTCAACGGCCGCTTCGCCATGCTCGGCTTTGTGGCTGTGCTGATCATTGAGGCCCTCAGTGGCGACACCTTCCTGCACTGGGCCGGCCTGGTGCCCTGAGGGCCCAGCCGTTGCCGCCCCATCCCTGGCCCGTCAGGGCAGCTGGATCAGGTCCACCTGCCACAGCCCGCTGCGGCTCACCTGCACCGCCAGTTCACGGCCATCGGCACGGATCTGCACCTGGCGAGGCACCCCGGCGGGGGCCATGGCAATCAGCCGAAGGCTCTGGCTGGAGCGGCGGTAGAGCACCAGCTCGGTGCGGCCCTCCAGCTGGCGCACCAGGGCCAGCTGCTCGCCGCGGCCATCCACCGACACGCTGATCGGCTGGGTATCCGGCCGGTTGAGCCCCGGCAGAGGTACCGGACGCCGGTTGCGCAGGTCGATCAGGCTGACCCGTTCCCTGCCCCCCTCGCCGTTGATCAGGGCCAGCCAGGGGCCGCTCAGGGAGGGGTCACGGCTGGTGCCCAGTTGCTCGAGCTGGCGATTCAGGCTGTTGTCTGGCCGGGGCTGGGGCCCAAGGCAGCCCACCAGCACCACCGCCAGCAGCATCAGCAGGAGCCCGCGTGCCATGGGCTCAGCCGCCTCCGCCGGGGTTCTGCGAATCCGCCCCGCCCCCGACCGCCGGGCTGCCACCCGGGAGGTCTGGCTCAATCACACCGCCCAGCTCCAGCACTTCCACCTGCCAGCGCCCCTGCCGCACCAGCTGCAGGGCCAGGCGGCTGGCATCGGGGGCGAGGCTCAGTCGCACCGGCGCGGCGTTGGCCGGCAGCGGCAGCCGCACCAGGCGTCCGGTGAGGCGGTCTTCCAGCAGGGCCACCCGCCGCGGGCCCTGCTGCACCAGCACAGCCATATAGCGGCCATTCCAGCTCAGCGAAGGGGAGCTGTGGGGTTCGCGGCCGCGCAGATGGCGCAGCGGCAGCACCCGGCCCCCGGGCTGCTCCTGCAGCACCACCCTGGCGCGACCCTGATGCTCCAGCACCGAGGCCAGATAGCGGCCATTGCCGCTCAGGGCTGGATCCAGGCGGTTGCCCTGGGCCCCGAAGCCGGTTGGGGAGGCCGGCCGGCGGCCGAACCAGCCACCGCTGCAGCCGCCCAGCCCAAGGTTGAGCACCACCACCAAGACCCCGACCCAGAGCTGGCGCACGGATTCAGTGATGGTGTCGGTAGGGGATCAGTCGTCAAATCGGGAGGCGTTGTCCCGTGGCCTGGAGTCGCTGGGTGCGCCTGCCCTGGGGCCCGCCGTCGGGGCCTGCCGGGAGCGCATCGGGCTGAAGTCGGCGTCGCTGATGTCACTGGCGGCCGGCCCGGCAGCGGCGCTGCTGGAGCGGATCGGCGAGCCTTGCGGAATCCCCGGCCGCTCAGATGCGGCGGCTGGGGCGGGGCTGGGGCCCCCCGCGGCGGGACGGCGGCTGGAGCGGAGCGAGGGCTCGGCTGTGGGTACGGGCCTGGAGCCCCGCCGGGGCTCGCTCATGGCGTCGCGATCGCGGCGGCGTGCCCCGAAATCGGTGGCGGGCCTGCCACCGCCGGCGCTGTAGCGGCTGCGCTCCCCGGCGGGTTCCCGGGTATCCCAGGCCTCGGGTTCGGAGCGGCCGGCTTCAGGGCGAGGGCCCTCGGAGCGGAGGCCTTCACCACGCCTGCTGGCCGCCCGTTCGGGGATGGCCGCCCGGCTGGAGCGGCGCATCTTGTAGAGGTCGTCCTCCGCCTCCCGGTTCGGGATGCGGCGGCGTACCGGCTCTGGTTCATCAAAGCGCTCAGCGTCGGGGTCGTCCCAGGGACGCCCTCCCATGCGGGGGCGGTAGGGCCCGGCCGGCACCGGAGGTTCGTCGTCGTCGAAATAGGAGGAGCGGCGGGCCTGTTCGGTGGTCACGCCGCGCAGCCTCACACTTTCGTAGGCGAAGAACACCGTGGTGCCGGCCAGCAGGAACTGGCCGAACTGCAGGATCGGATCCAGCCGCCAGCCCTGAAAGAAGAGGATGCCGCCGCAGAGCAGGCCCACGGCGGCGAAGAACACGTCGTAGTCGCGAGCGAGGGCCGGCTTGAAGCTGCGCATGAAATAGAGCAGCGCGCCACCCACCGCCAGCACAATGCCGACGATGCTGGCCCAGTTAAGGCTGGCATTGACCACGAAGTCTCACCCAGGTGCTGCGCATCACTCTAGGCAGTTGGCCAGGATCAGGCCCCCCCTGGGAGCATCTGCTTCGGCCAGGCGGGCCTCAGGAGCGACGATCGACCTGGTCCGTCTGGCTGATCAGCACCAGGGCGATCGAGATGGGCACCACCACGATCACCGCGCCCCAGGCGAGGCTGCTGAGGAAGTTGGCGAGGGAAGGGGTCATGGGGCGGGGCCGGGCAATGGCTTCGGGCGTGGCGGAATCCTAAGCAGTGACCGCAAGTTCCTACGCTCAGCTCACCGCTGCTTAGAGCTTTGTGACGGCCTTACCCGCTTCCCCCCTGGCCTGGGCCCACCTGCTTCTGGGCCTGTCGCTGGCGCTCTGGACGCTGCTGTTCCTGTTCCGCATCGTGCTCACCTGGTATCCCCAGGTGGACCTCAGCCAGGGGGCGATGCGGCTGATCGGGGCCCCCACCGAGCCGTTGCTGGCGGCCACCAGGCGTCTGATCCAGCCGATCGGCGGGGTGGATGTGACGCCGGTGGTGTGGGTGGGTCTGATCAGCCTGGTGCGGGAGCTGCTGGTGGGTCAGCAGGGTCTGGTGACCCAGGCGATGCGCCATGCCAGCGCCGTGGCCTGAGCGGGCCTCAGACCATCGGCAGCATCTCCTGCTCCACGAACTTGGTGTGCACGTCACCGCTCTGGAACTCAGGCCGATCCAGCAGCTGCAGGTGAAACTCGATGGTGGTGGGGATTCCGGTGACGGCGCACTCTGAAAGGGCCCGGCGCAGGCGCCGCAGGGCGTGGTCGCGGTCGACCCCCCACACGATCAATTTGCCGATCAGGGAGTCGTAGAAGGGGGGGATCTCGTAGCCGGTGTAGACGTGGCTGTCGACCCGCACGCCAGGGCCTCCAGGCGGCAGCCAGCCGGTGATGCGCCCCGGAGCGGGCCGGAAGTTCTGGCGCGGGTCCTCGGCGTTGATGCGCACCTCAATGGCATGGCCCCGCAGGCTGATGTCTTCCTGTTTCACGGAGATCGGCTCCCCACCGGCGATGCGCAGCTGCTCGGCGATCAGATCCACGCCGGTCACCACTTCGGTGACGGGATGCTCCACCTGGATCCTGGTGTTCATCTCCATGAAATAGAAGCGGCCGGCGCGATCCACCAGGAACTCCACCGTGCCGGCCCCCTCGTAGCCGATGGTGCGGGCCGCATTCACGGCTGCCTCCCCCATCTCACGGCGCAGCTCGGCATCGATGGCCACGCTGGGCGACTCCTCCAGCAGCTTCTGGTGGCGGCGCTGGATCGAGCAGTCGCGCTCCCCCAGATGCACCACGTTGCCGTGGCGATCGGCCAGCACCTGCACCTCCACATGCCGGGGGCGGTCGATGAATTTCTCCATGTAGAGGCCCGGATTGCCGAAGGCGGCCTCCGCTTCCCCCTGGGCGGCCTTGAACAGGCTCTCGAGCTGATCGGCGTCCGGCACCAGGCGCATGCCCCGGCCGCCACCGCCGGCGGTGGCCTTGATCATCACCGGATAGCCCATGGCCTCGGCCAGTTCGGCGGCCTGGCGAGGGTGCTCCAGCAGGCCCTCACTGCCGGGGATGGTGGGCACTCCCACCGACTGCATGGTGATCTTGGCGGTGGACTTATCGCCCATCGAGCGGATCGCTTCGGGGGAGGGGCCCACAAAGGTGAGGCCGTGGTCGGCGCAGATCTCGGCGAAGCGGTCGTTCTCGGCCAGAAAGCCGTAGCCGGGATGGATCGCATCGGCGCCGCGGGAGGTGGCGGCCGCCAGGATGTTCGGGATGTTCAGGTAGCTCTTGGAGCTCGGTGCCTCACCCACGCACACGGCCTCATCGGCCAGCTGCACGTGCAGGGCGTTGCGGTCCACGGTGCTGTACACCGCCACGGTGGCAATGCCAAGTTCCCGACAGCTGCGCAGGATGCGGAGGGCGATCTCGCCGCGGTTGGCGATCAGCACTTTGCCGATGGACATCCGCCGCCGCTCAGCTGGTACAGGCCAGGGCGGACTGTATCAGCGCTCACTGCGGCATTCCCTGGCGGGCGCGGGGAGGAGCGTTAGGTATTGTGCTGGGCCGATGGGCCGGCTCGGTTCGTCGCAGCACCGGGATGGGCCCAGCCCAACCTTTGGTGGCATCAAGCGGATGTGGTGGAATTGGTAGACACGCACGTTTGAGGGGCGTGTGGCTTCGGCCTTGCGAGTTCAAGTCTCGCCATCCGCATTTTTCTTCTCCTGCCTGTGGCCAGGGCCACTGCGGCGCCCGTCACCCCCCCTGGGACTGCCGCCGCTGCCATCGTGCTGGTCAGCAACGGCCCCGGTGAGCTGAGCACCTGGGTGAGGCCCCTGGCCCAGCACCTGCACCGCCGCCTGGGCCTGGGCTCCGCGGGCCCCAAGCCTTTCTGCGGGCTTCACCTGGTGCTGGTGCCGTGTCCCAATGGCACCGGCACGGAGCACCGGGCCGCGGCCAGCTGGGGACTGTTCGAGCGCACGCTGCCGGCACGGCGCTTCTGGAGCCTGCTGCTGCGGCCCCGGCGCTTCGGCCCCTGGCCCCGCCAGGGGGTGGTGGTGTTTCTGGGGGGGGATCAGTTCTGGAGTGTTCTGCTCTCGGCCCGCCTCGGTTATCGCCATCTCACCTATGCGGAGTGGGTGGCCCGCTGGCCCCGCTGGAACGACCGCATTGCCGCCATGGGCCCCCGCGCCGCGGACCGGCTGCCCAGGCGCTGGCGCTCCCGCTGCAGCGTGGTGGGGGACCTGATGGCGGACCTCTCCGAGAGTGCCCGCAGCGACGCTCCCCTGCCGCCGGGCCACTGGGTGGCCCTGCTGCCCGGTTCCAAGCCCGCCAAGCTGCAGGTGGGTGTGCCCTTCCTGCTGGACACGGCTGATCGCCTGGCGGCGCTGCAGCCCGACTGCCGCTTCCTGCTCCCCCTGGCCCCCACGATCGGCGTGGAGGGGCTGTTGCGCCATGCCAGCCCGGCCAATCCGATCGCGGCGGCCTACCGCGGCGGCCCGCCCAGCCTCAGCCTGGAGGGCGATGCCCTGATCACGGCCGCCGGCACCCGCATCCGCCTGGAGCGCCAGAGCCCGGCCCACACCAGCCTCAGCCAGTGCTGCCTGGCGCTCACCACGGTGGGGGCCAACACGGCGGAACTGGCTGCCCTGGCGGTGCCGATGCTGGTGCTGGTGCCCACCCAGCACCTCGGCGTGATGCAGGCCTGGGATGGCCTGGCGGGGCTGCTGGCACGGCTGCCGCTGCTGCGCCCGCTGCTGGGAACGCTGCTCAGCCTCTGGCGCCTGCGTCAGCGCGGCTTCCTGGCTTCCCCCAACATCGCGGCCGGGCGGCTGGTGGTGCCTGAGCGGGTGGGGCCGATCACGCCGGCGCAGATCGCTGCCGAGGCCGCCGACTGGCTGGCCTCCCCGGCGCGGCTGGCGGCCATGCGGCACGAGCTGGCCCAGCTGCGCGGACGCCCCGGGGCGGTGGCCTCCCTGGCCGACCTGGTGCTGGAGCTGTTGCCGCCGGGGCTGCCGGGCTCCCAGCCCGATTCCTAGGGTTGGGCTCCCTTGCGTGGTTCCCATGGCGGCCATCCCTGATCCCCAGTCCTCCGCCTGCGGCGTGGAGAGTGGCCTGGCCCGCACCACCAGTGAGGAGGTGTGGCGCCAGAGCCTCACCCCCGAGCAGTTCCGGGTGGCGCGCCAGGGCGGCACCGAACGGCCCTTCAGCGGTGCCTACTGGAACCACAAGGGCCAGGGGATGTACCACTGCGTCTGCTGCGACGCCGAACTGTTCAGCAGCGCCAGCAAATTCGATTCGGGCACCGGCTGGCCCAGCTTCTGGGATGGGGTGAAGCCCGGCGCGATCACCACCCTGATCGACCGCAGCCACGGCATGGTGCGCGCCGAGATCCGCTGCGCCAACTGCGATGCCCACCTGGGACACGTGTTCGATGACGGGCCTGCCCCCACGGGTCAGCGCTACTGCGTCAACTCGGCCTCGCTCAGCTTCAAGGCCGACTGACTGACAGCAGGCCTCTCACCAAAGCAGCCGTATCACCAGGGATCGTCGAGGTCTTCGGCATCCACGTCCAGGACCTCGGAACTGCTGGGTGGGGCCGGCCGGCGGCGGGGGGCGCCGTAGCCGCGCTCGCGGCGCGCCTCGCGCCCATAGGGGTCCTGCAGCGGTTCGGGCTCGCGATCCAGGGGCTCGTCGAGCTCCCTTCTGGTGAGCGGCCTTCGCTCCGGTTCGGAATCGAGCAGGTCGTCGTCGAGGTAGCGACGCTGGCGCAGGGGGGCCCGATCGCGGCGCTGTTCCACTTCCACGTAATCCAGCTCAGCTTCGGGCACGAAGGCCTGGCTGCTGGCGGGCTGGATGCGGCGCTGCTCCTGGGCGGCGGGCACGCCTGGGGCCAGCTGGTTCTCCACGGGCACCATGGTGCCGCGGAAGCGCTCCCGCTCCTCCTGCTCCCAGCTGCTGCCGCCGATGCCCAGCTTCTCCAGCAGGCCGGTGCCGAGCTGCTTGAGCTTCTCTTCAGCGCCCTCGTAGACCACGATGCGGTCTGGACCGCTGCTGACCACCTCCACCACCGGCAGTTCCCAGGTGCTGAGCACCCCTTCGCCCAGCAGCGGCACGCCCAGGGCGCCCAGCACCAGGGTGGTGAGTTCGCCGGTTTCGATGTCGAAACTGAAGCCCAGCACCTTGCCCAGCTGCTGACCGGCCTCGGTCACCACATCGCAGTTGATCACCTTGCTGAAGCGATCGGCGCTGAAGCTCTCGGCCAGGGAATCGGCCGAATCCACCAGGATCACGTCGCCCACCTGGCGGATGCGATCCAGGGGCATCCAGCGGGGCAGGCCCGGCAGAAAGCGGGTGAGGGGGTTGTCCCGCAGGCCGAGGGCGATCACCTCACGGCGGTCGATGTCCACCACCACCTCACCCACCACGCCGAGCCGGCGGCCGGTGTCCCGGGTGATCACCTGGGTGCCCATCAGCTCTGAGCGCAGCCAGAGGCGATCGCTGGGGGCGGCGGCGGGGTCGCTGCCGGGCGGCGGGGTCGTCGTCATCGGCGCATTCTCACCCAGCACAGGCGGCGCTGACGATGCTCAGGCGGCGGGGGGCAGGCCCACCACCTGGGTGTGGGCGCCGCGGGCCTGGGTGACGCCGATCGTGCGGGTGGCCGCGGCGATCATCGGGCGCCGGTGGCTCACCACCATGAACTGGGCCTGATCGGCCTGGCGGGCGATCAATCCGGCCAGGCGCTCCACGTTCACGCCGTCGAGGAAGCTGTCCACCTCATCGAGGGCGTAGAAGGGCGAGGGCCGGAAGCGCTGCAGGGCGAACAGGAAGCTCAGGGCGGTGAGCGACTTCTCGCCACCACTCATGGCCGCCAGGCGCCGCACCGCCTTGCCCTTGGGATGGGCCACCAGGGTGAGGCCCCCCTCCAGCGGCGCTTCCGGGTTCTCGAGCTGCAGGTGGCCCTCGCCATCGGAGAGCTCCGCGAAGATCTCGCGGAAGTGGCCATCCACTGCCGTGAACGCCTCCAGGAAGGCCTCCTGGCGCAGGGTGCCCACGGTTTCGATGCGCAGCAGCAGCTCCTCGCGCTCCTTGCTGAGCACGTCCAGCCGCTCCTGCAACTCCGCCAGGCGGGTTTCGAGGGCTTCGAGCTCTTCGATCGCCAGCATGTTCACCGGTTCGAGCGCCTCCATGCGCGCCTGCAGGCTGGCCAGTTCCCTGGCCAGGGCCTCCAGGCCGGCCTCCCGCAGCTCAGCGGGGATTTCTGGCAGGGGGTCGGGCAGCTGGCGCTCCAGCTGCTGCAGCCGCAGCTCATCGCCGCGCTGCTGCTCGGCCAGGGCCTCGAGCTCCTCGCCCAGCCGCTGCAGCTCCCACTGGCGTTGCTGCAGGGCCTGCCGCTGGCGGGCCAGCTCAGCCTCGGCGGCATCGCGGGCGCGGCGGCGCTCCCCGAAGCGGGTCTGCAGCTCGGCCTGCCGTTCCTCGAGGGCTGAGCGGCGCTCCTGGTCGGCCTGCTGACGCCCCTTCCACTCGGCCCTCTCCGCCACCAGGGCGTTCACGGCGGCGATCAGCCGCTGCTCGTCGCTGCCAAGGGCCTCGAGCTGGTTGCGCAAGCGCTCAGCGGCCAGGGCCCGTTCGCGGCGGGCGGCGAGCAGGCCATCGCGCTGCAGCCGCGCCGCGGCCAGGGCCTGGTCGGCGGCCTCGAGCTCCCCCTGCAGCCCCTGCCAGCGGGCGGCATCGCCCGAGGCCACGGCGCAGGCCTCCTCCTGCTGCAGTGATGCAAGGGCCTGCTGCAGGGGCGCCAGCTGCAGGGCGATCTCCTGCAGCCGGCCCTGGTCGCTGGCAAGGCTGAGGCGCAGTTGAGCGAGCCGTTCTTCCAGCTGCTGCTGGCGCTGCAGCTGGGGGGCCAGGGCCTGGCGGGTGCTGCGCCGCTCGGCCTCCAGGGCCGCCTGGCGCTGTTGCAGCTGCTGCAGCTGGGGGCGTTGCTCCTCCAGCTGGCGGGCCAGGTCGGCTTCGCGGCGGCGGCAGGCCAGCAGGGTTTCGCCCAGCTCCAACAGTCGCCGGCGCAGGGGCTCGGCCTCGTCCCCCTCCTGGGAGCGGCCAAAGCTGAGCTGGTTGCCCCGCTGCTGCAGGCTGCCGCCGGTCATGGCGCCGCTCTTCTCCAGCAGCTCCCCCTCCAGGGTCACGGCCCGGCAGCGCCCCAGTTCCTGGCGGGCGCTGGCCAGGTCGGCGAACACCAGCGTGTCGCCGAACACGTAGCGGAACACCTCGGCGTAGACGGGCTCGTGCTGCACCAGGTCGACAGCCCGGCCCAGCAGGCCCCCCGGCCCGGCAGTGGTGCCCCGCTGCAGGGCCGCCGAGCCGCTGCCCCCCCTGCCCTGGCTGCCGCCAGCGCGGATCCTGTTGAGGGGCAGGAAGGTGAGGCGGCCGGCGCGGCGCTGCTTGAGCAGCTCGATCGCCCGGGCGGCGATGCGGTCGTCGTCCACCACCACCTGGGCCAGGCGGCCTCCGGCCGCCACCTCCAGGGCGGTGCGGTGGCGTTCCTCCACCTCCCCCAGCTGGGCCACGGGGCCATGGATACCCTCCAGTCCGGCCTCCAGCAGCACCCGCAGGGCGCCGGTGCCGCGGCTCTCCTGCAGGGTGTCGCGGCGGCTGTCGAGGCGGGCGATCTCCCGCTCCAGCTGGCCCTGTTCCTGCTCCAGCCGGCTGCGGGTGCGCTGCTGCAGGGCGAAGGCCTCGGCGAGCTCCTGCAGCTGCTGCTGGCCACTGGCCACCGAGCCGCTGAGGCCGTGCCACTCCTTTTCGGCCTGGTCCAGCTGCTGCTCGGCGCTCACCTGGGTGCTGCCCTCCTGCTGGCGCTGGGCCTCCAGCTCCGCCAGCCGCTCCTGGCTCTGGCGCAGGCGCTCACTGAGCTGCTGCTGCTCGGCCTCCAGGGGGCTGCTGGCCGCGCCCAGCTCCTGGCGCCGCAGGCTGCGCTGCTTCTGCTCCTCCATCCAGCTGCCGGAGCGGCCGGCCACCTCGCCGAGGCGGCGGCGCGAGAGCTCCACGGCGGCTTCGGCGGCGCGGCAGCCGGCCTCGGCGGCCTCCAGCTCGGCCTGGTCGGCGGCGCTGTCGAGCTGCAGCTGCTGCTGGCGCAGCTCCCCCTGGCGCTGGCTGAGCTCCTGGCGCTGGCGCTGCAGGGCCTCGGCCTGCTGCTGGTGCTGGGCCGCCTGGCGGGCCAGCTCGCGGCTGCCGGCCTCCAGGCCCGCCAGCTCCGCCTGCACGGCCAGCAGCTGGTCTTCCCCGAGGGCCTTCACCTCAGCCTGCAGCGTCTCCAGGGCGGCGGCCGCCGCCTGCAGCACGGTTTCCGCCTCGGCGATGGCGAGGCGGTCGGCGGCCTGCTGGGTCGTGAGGGCCTGCTGGCGGCTCACCAGCTGCCGCAGGGCCGTGCGGGCGGCCTCCACCGCCAGCACCTGCTCCTGCAGCCGCCCCTCCTGCAGCCGCTGGCGCAGGGCCTGATAGGTGCGGGCCCGGGTGCAGTCGCGCTCCAGCTTCTGGCGGCTGCTGAGCAGCTCCTGTTGCACGATGCCGCAGCGCTCCTGCCGTTCCTGCACGTCGTCGAGCTTGGTGCGGCTCTGCTCGATGCGGCTGTCGAACAGCGCCACGCCGGCCAGCTCGTCGATGATGCCGCGCCGGTCGCGGGCGCTCATCGACACGATGCGGGTCACATCGCCCTGCATCACCACGTTGCTGCCCTCGGGGTCCACCCGCAGGCGCCGCAGCTGGGTCTGCAGCTGCTGCAGGTTGCAGGGCACGCCATCGGCGCTGAAGCTGCTGGCGTAGGTGCCCCCGGGGGCCACCCGCAGGCGGCGGCTCACGGTCCAGCTGGTCTGGCCGGTGTGGATCCAGGGGCCCTCGGCGGGGGCCTCGAGGCCGTCTTCGGCACCATCGGGCTGCCAGTCGCCCAGGTCGAAGCGCACGCTTACGGAGGTTTCGGCGGCCCGTCCCGCCTTGAGCATGGCGCTGTTGATCAGGTCGGGCAGCCGCTCGGCCCGCATGCCGCGGCTGTTGGCCAGGCCGAGGCAGAACAGCACCGCATCGAGGATGTTGCTCTTGCCGGAGCCGTTGGGCCCGGTGACCACCGTGAAGCCCTCTTCGAGCGGGATCGCCATCGATCCGCCGAACGACTTGAACTGGGTGAGCTCGACCTGATTGATGTGAACCAACAGGCCCGTGCGCCGAGCACGGGAAATGTAGCGGAGGGTTCCGGTTTCACAAGCCCGTCCTTAGCTTGAAGGCAACACTGGCCCGCTGCGCCCATGACCGGCACCCCACCGCTGGATCAGCTCTCCGAGTCCCAGACCCCTGAGCCCATTCTCCAGCAGCAGCCCGAGGCGGCAGGTCAGCCCGACGGCCACCAGGAGACCTTCCGCGAGCGCTTCGAGGCGCTGATGCCCACGATTCAGCGGGAGTGGCCCCAGGTGGCCCGCCAGACCCTGGAGGCCACCCGCGGCAGCTTTGACGAGGTGGCTGAGGTGATCTCCTCCCAGACCGGCCGTACCGCCACCGTGGTGCGGCGCCAGTTGCTGGAGCTGCTGGATGTGGCCGGCACCCAGACCGGCCGTCTGGCCGACAACCTGGCGCCCCTGGAGAAGCAGCTCGAAGGCCTGCTCGACGACCTCAACGACACCCTGCGGCCGCGGCTGGAGAAGCCGGTGCGGGAGCGTCCGCTGCTGGCGGTCGGCATCGCCGCCGGGGTGGGGGTGCTGGTGGGGATGCTGCTCTCCTCCGGACGGCGCTCGGCATGACGGAGGAACAGTTCGGCGAGCGCGAGCGGCGCAACGGCGGAGCCCGCGTGGCCATGGGCCGCATCGGCTCGCTGATGACCTCGGTGATGGACCTGCACGTGCGCATCGCGCTGCAGGAGGCCGACAGCGAGAAGCGGCGCCTGATCACCGGGGCCCTGCTGCTCAGCGGCGGGCTCACCTTGATGCTGCTGTCGCTGATCGGGGCGGAGCTGGCGCTGCTGCTGTGGCTGCACGAAGGGCTGCGGCTCAGCTGGATCCGCAGCGCCCTGGCCATGGCGGGCCTGAATGTGGTGCTGGCGGGGGTGTTCCTGCGCATCGGCGGTGGCCTGCTCAAGGGCCCCTACCTGCCCCAGACCACCGCCGGCCTCACCAAGACCACCCGGGCCCTGCTGGGCCGCTAGCGGATCGCGTAGTGCAGCCAGCGGCAGTCGATGCCGCCATTGCTGATCGGGATGCGGCGACTCGCCTTCATCTTCAGGGCGCCGGTGAGTTCGGGATTGCCGCTCAGCAGCCACAGATCCCAGCCGCTGCAGCGCTCCTTGAGCATGCGGCCGAGATCGCCGTAAAGGCCTTCCAATGCATCGCTGTGGCCGAGGCGCTCGCCGTAGGGGGGGTTGCACACCAGCACGCCGGGCTGCTCGGGGGGGATGAAGTCGCGGCAGTCGCCGCCGCTGAGGCGGATCCAGGGCGCCACCCCCGCGGCCTCGGCATTGTCTTGGGCCTGGGCCAGCACGGCGGGATCCTGCTCCAGGCCGAGCACCGGGGCCAGGGGCTGCTGATCCGCCAGGCAGGAGCGGGCCAGGGCGCTGGCGGCCCGCACCTCCTGTTGCCACAGGGCGCTCTGGGCATCGGGCCAGCGCTCCAGAGCGAAGGAGCGGGCACCCTCGGGGCCGAGGCCCGGCGCCCGGCCCAGGGCCATCCGCACCGCTTCGATCAGGAGGGTGCCGCTGCCACAGAGCGGATCGGCCAGGGGACGGCGGCCATCCCAGCCGGTGAGGGCGATCAGGCCGGCGGCCAGGTTTTCCTTCAGGGGCGCCAGGCCCACGGCGGCGCGGTAACCGCGGCGGTGCAGGCTGCTGCCGCTGCCATCCACGCTGAGGCTGGCCAGGCCGCCGCCGAGGTGCAGGTGCAGGCTGAGGTCCGGGGCCTCGAGGTCGATCGAGGAGCGCTGGCCCCACTGCTGGCGCTGCAGGTCCACCAGGGCGTTCTTCACCTGCAGGGCGCTGTAGTGGCTGTGGTTCAGGCCCGGGGCGGTGCCGCTCACGTCCACGCGGAAGCTGGCGCTGGGGGGCAGCCAGGTGGCCCAGTCCACGGCGCGCTGCACTCCGTCGTAGAGGTCGTCGCGGCCGTGGCAGGGAAAGCTGGCCAGCTGGCGCAGCAGCCGGAAGGGCAGCCGGGCCTGCAGGTGCAGGCGGTAGTAGCCGGCCAGGTCACTGCGGAAGCGCACGGCCCGCCGCAGGGGCGCCACGGCCCGGCAGCCGAGGGCGATCAGCTCCTCTGCGGCCGGGGCCTCCAGGCCGGGGGGCACCACCGCGATGCCCTCGATGCTGTCGCCCCCTGGTTCGGTGATGCCCACCTCTGCACCGGCGCTTGGGTGCTGCCACAATGGCTGAGTTCGGTTTCGGCCGGACTAGGTGGCTCACACCAGTGCTTCGGACAGCGGTTCGATTCCGCTCAGCTCCATTTCCGTTCAGGGTTCCGTCCCTGGGCCGGATCCATCAGGGGGCTGCAATGGTTTCGACGGGGTATAAGGAGGGTGACTGAAGCCTGCTCGGTAAGAGCAAACCCGTAACAGCGAACAACATCGTTCGTTTCTCCCGTCAGCCCGCCCCTGTGGCCGCCTGACATCTCTAAGGGAGATGGGGTGAGGTCAGCCTTATCACCCAAATGACCCATGGGGCCTGGAAGGGCCCCTTTTACGTGTCTTGGGCTGGGCTCCTGGCTGGCTCATTGGATTGGTGCCCGAACCTGACCATGGCCGAGACCTGGGACATCGCCTGATCCGCGACTGTGGCCTCGGCCCGATCAGCAGGCCAGGCTGCTTTGCTCAGGTGTGTCGTGCCACCAGGTTGTTCCGGGTCGTTTCGTCCGGCTTCGCACGCCAGCAGCGCCCGTTTACGGGCGAGGCCCCAGCGGTAGCCGCGCAGGGAGCCGTCACTGCCGATCACGCGGTGGCAGGGGATGGCCAGGGCGATCGGGTTGGCGCCGCAGGCCTGGGCCACGGCCCGCACCGCCTGGGGGGCGCCCAGCCGGCGGGCGAGCTCGGCGTAGCTCACGGTGCTGCCGGTGGGGATCAGGCCCAGCTCCTGCCAGACGCGCCGGCGGAAAGGCGTGCCGCGCAGATCGAGTGGCGGGAGCGGTGGGACGGCCTCTGCTGCCAGGGCCTCGGTGGTGGCAAGCACCCCGGCCAGCCAGGCTTCAAGCAGGGGATCGTCGGTGACCGCTTCGGCTCCGGGATGGTGCTGCAGCAGGTCCTGGGCGAGCAGCTCGGGGCCATCGCCCAGGGCGATGGCCAGAACGCCCCGCGGCGTGGCAGCCAGCAGGATCCAGCCCAGCCAGCAGGGCCGCAGGAGAAAGCGAACAGTATGGGAGTCCATCTCGGGGCCCTGCGGCGGCGGGCGCAACCAGGCACCACTCTGGTGGGGCGGATCGGCCCCGGCAGATTCAGCTTCAGAGTGGGGACTGGCTGCCCCTTACCGTCCCCTCTTCGGTACCACCGCTGTATCCTGCGCCTCCTCTGATTCTCCACCATGTAGCCGAAGGTTTCTGCGAAGCAGTGATTGGATCTCGATCTCGATGACAACCGTGAGCGCCGCGATTCATCATCTCCCCTGGGTCACGTCTCGGTTTCAGCCGCCTCGGCGCCGAAGCAATGGATCAGGGCATCGGCCCAGCTGTTGATCCCAGCCAGGGCATGATCCGGCGCTGCCGTGATGGCGCGGGCGTGCTCCCGCAGCAGCACCGTCTTGTCCACGGCATGGCCGTGGGCCGCAGCGATCGTCACGATGTCATCCACGCCGGCGGCGGCATGCACCTGGCTGCGCAGATCGTCATCGGCGGCGATGCTGGCGCAGAAGGCCTTGAGCGAGGCTACGGACATGGGATCGGGCGTGGCGAACCCCCTTCGTAGCAAACAGGGGCCAAGCTGGCCGGCGCTGCCCACACCTTGAGATCTGCGGCGGATCGCCGATGCCACTCGAGGGCGCTGCCTCGAACGCGACCCGCAGGGTGACACCGGCGGCCACTGATCGCCGCCATGACCGCTCAGGCCTTGAGCTGCTCGGTTGTGTTTGGTTCGACACGTGTTGTTCATTCTGCGCGCGACCCTACTTTTCTGGGCTGCGTCGTAGAGAACCGGCTGGCATTCCTGCTTTTGCCCGTCTCCTGTGCAGCAGTGGGTGCTTGGTGGCTGCAAACTGTTGAGAACGAGGCAGGATTGGGCTCACCAACCAAGCAGCCATGACAGCCTGCCAGAGGGCCAGTGCCGCATCCTTGAACTCTCTGATCATGGTTCTATCGGCATGAAGAGGGTTGGCCTTGCACTCGGCAGTGGTGGAGCCAGAGGGTGGGCCCATATCGGTGTGCTCAAGGCACTTCAGGAGGAGGGGATCGAGATCAACATGATCTCCGGCTCCAGCATCGGCGCTCTCGTTGGAGCCTTCCACTGCGCCGGAGAACTCAATGACCTCGAAGATTTGATTCGGGATCTGGACTGGAAAGACGTGCTCGCCTACTTCGACATGGTGCTTCCCACCAGTGGGCTCCTGGATGGCAACAAGATCTACGAATTGCTCTCGGAACACCTGCACGAGATGCGGATTGAAAACTCCGAAGTTCCCTTCTGCTGCGTGGCTACCGATCTGCTCAAGAGTGAAGAAGTTCACCTCCGCTCAGGATCCATGGTGGACGCGGTGCGTGCCAGTATTTCAGTGCCTGGCATCTTCCTCAACTGTCCGGACCACGGCGCAGACGTGGAGCCCAATGGCGATCCATCGGGGGTGTATGACCCTGAGCAGGCACTGGTTGGCCCTGCACCCAGCTCCACCAGTGAGGCGTCAAAACGCCGCATGAAGTCGTCGCAGGGCAGTGCGGAGCGCTGGTTTCCCGATGGCGACCCCAGTCCGAACATTTTCGATGTGATCGGTCTGTCGCTGAATGTGCTGGAGCAGCAGGTCACCCACAGCAGATTGAATGAGCACGCCCCCGACCTGTTGATTCAGCCGGCTCTGGCTGAGTTCGCCATCTTCGATTTCCACAAGGCCGATGCGATCATCGGCAAGGGCTACACGGCGATGAAGCGGCAACTGCCTGCACTCAAGGAGCTGCTTTGATGCTGCTCTCCGCGTGCAACAGCCTGCATGATGGGCTGGATCCAAGCGGCCGCTGCGGGTCCATTCTCCCCCGCACATCAGCCCACGGCTTCGCAGAAGCCTGGGGCTAGACGGCCTGGCTGTAGCGACGTGTTGGTCCTGTCCTCAGGCTTCTGGGTGTAGGGATGAGAGGGGTGACACCTTTCCTGAAACCGGGGGCAGGCACGGTATGCACGTGCCGTTCAATCTATTGAACCGCGTAATGTGTTGAGACGCTGACACGCTGCTTCGCTTCTTGGGGAATTGCCGCAGCAAGCGACCACCACTGCTTAAATCATTTCGAGTCTAATGCAACAGGTCTTGGAAAACATTCGACAGTGGCTCTCGCTTGCTCAAGAGGTTGGTGTGGAGTTGGGGCTGAATCTTCTCGCTGCCCTCGCCATTTTTGTGATTGGCCGCTGGCTGGCCAAATTGATCTCCAGAATTGTCAAGCGAAGCTTGACCCGCAATCCCAGGATCGATTCGATCCTGGTGGGTTTCCTGACAACATTCACCTATTATGCTTTGCTTGCCTTTGTTGTCATCGCTGCCCTGAACCGGCTGGGCATTCAGACGACATCCATCATTGCCGTTGTTGGCGCCGCGGGTCTGGCGATCGGCTTGGCGCTGCAGGGGTCATTGTCGAACTTTGCTGCAGGGGTGTTGATGGTTTTCTTCCGCCCCTTCCAGATCGGTGACTTTATCGAGGGAGCAGGCACGATGGGCACCGTCAAGGAGCTGACGCTCTTCACCACGACCCTGCAGAGCCCAGATAATAAAATTGTGATTATCCCCAACAGCAAGCTGAACAGTGACAACATCACCAATTTCAACGCCCTTGGCCGTAGGCGCCTCGACTTCGTATTTGGGGTCAGTTACCAGGCCGATATTGACATCGTGAAGGCCCTCCTTGCCGACGAAGTAAAGACCTATGGCCGTTTTCTTGTTGACCCCGAACCTGTGATTGGTGTTCTTGAGCTTGCAGACAGCAGTGTCAACTTTGCTGTGCGTCCATGGGTCAATGTGGATGACTACTGGCCGGCCTTCTTCGGCTTCCAGGAACAAGTCAAGAAGCGGCTGGATTCAGAGGGTATCGCCATCCCGTTCCCCCAGCGCGATGTTCACTTGATCGGCACCAACTGAACCTTCAATGATCCTGAGCCAGCAACTGTTCGACGACTGCACGAGCAGCCTGCAGGGTCAAGCCAGCTGGCCTTCCAGACAGTGGCGCCCTGATCCGCGTGAGAGCAGCAGAAGCTCTTGTTGACTCTCAATAACGTTGGGCAATTGCGAGGTTGGGCCTGGCTGGCCCCCCTTGGTCGTCGGCCTGTATCGATCCACTGGCCCGCCGAGATGGTTTTATTCGCAACTGATCTGAGCAGAACAGCTATCTCTGGATCCCACTGATCTCCAGCCGGGGTGTTGACAAGGAGGCTGTTAGTGGTACGTTGGAAATAACGGACGCCTCATTCGCTTCCAGTCCACATCGACAATCTGTGCTTTCCTGCGGCTGTAGCAATGGCCGTGTGAGCGCTCGATCTGGATTTCAGATGCGGATCTCGGTGATGCCTTCACGCTTTCCAGTGATGACCTGGTGTTGCCTTGGGTGCATCCCGACACGCCATGTGCAGGGGCGTATCCGTCGTTGAACTACAGGAGGAACTCCCATGAACACCCAGGACTGATTCAAAGTGTGTCACAGTCGCTCTTGCCTGAGCTGCCTGCATGGGGTTTGGTCGGTGGTATCGCCGCTTCCTTGTGCCCGAAACCGCCTCTGCCGCAACTGATCTTGATCTGATCAGCTTCCTCAAGGCGATTCCTGATGCGCGAATGCGGCGTGGGGTGCGCATTCCGGCCTGGTACCTGCTGCTCGTGGCGGTGCTGGGCATCTTGAGCGGCTGTGAAAGCTTGCGAGATCTGGAGCGGTTTGCTCGCCGTCATCACGCCACGCTCACCAAGTCGGTTGGTCTTGAACTGCGGCGGCCCCCATCGGATTCTGCGTTCCGCTACTTCTTCCTGCAGGTGGATGTCGAGGTCTTGTGCGCGGCCATCCGTGACTGGACAATCGCCCAGATCCCTGGTGGTGCAGCGGATCTCGATCAGCTGGTGTGTGACGGCAAGACCCTGCGAGGCTCGATCGAGCCGACACTTGGTGGCGGCTCAGCGTTCATTGCCCAGGTGACGCTGTACTCGGCTGCCTTGGGTGTGGCGATCTCTCAGGCCTGCTACGCCACCGGTGAGAACCACGAACGGGCAGTGCTCCGGCAACTGCTCGGGGAGCTGGATCTCGAAGGGGTGCTGATCCAGGCGGATGCCCTCCACACCCAGAAACCGTTTTTCAACAGCTCCAGGAGCAGGGGGCCGACTTCCTCCTGACCGTCAAGGGGAATCAGAAGACACTGCATCGCCAGATCAGGAGCCAGTTCCAGGGGAAACGCCGCATCCCTGTCGAGGCAAGTGTTTTCGAGGAGGGTCATGGTCGTGCAATCACCTGGACGCTCCGCGCCAAACAGGCCCCGGAGCACATCAGAACAGAGTGGAGCGGCACCAGCTGGATCGTGGAGGTGACAGCCACCGGCACCCGCGGGGACAAGCCTTTCCATGCCACGCACCGATTCCTCACCAGCCTGCGGACCACTCCAGAAGCTCTGCTGCAACTGGTGCGAGACCGCTGGAGCATTGAGGGCTGGCACTGGATCCGCGACACCCAGCTCCATGAAGACGCCCACCGGTACCGGGGCAATGGCGCTGGAGCCATGGCCACGCTGCGAACGGCAGCGCTGAACCTGTTGCGACTGGCGGGTTTTGAGTCGATTCGTGCCGGGATGCAGGCCGTAACTCACGACATCAAAGCGCTACTGGCGATGGCGACGAGAAAGCCAGAACCAAGCTCGAGTTAAGACTTTGAATCAGCCCTGCATGAACACCACCAACATCTATACCCCGATGCCCACTGCCCCCAGCGAACTGCAGCCGAGCTCCCCAAGCGAAGTGCATCAAGAAGTCGCCAAGGTCGATCAGACCCTCGCCAATGAGCAGCTTCGCCAAGCGATCCTCGATAAGAAACAGGCCCAGATCGAGGCCTGGTCTGCCCAGATCGAGCAGTTGCAGCAGGGCATGCAGAGCGTTGCAGAAAACCTGCGCGATGAAACCGAGAAACGGTTGGAGGAGCTGCGCCAGGCCCGTGGTCAGGCCCGTGCTCAGCTGGAAAGCCTCCAGCAGGCCACCCAGGACAGCTGGGACTCTCTGCTTCAGAAGAGCGATCACTTTTTTCAGGATCTGGCTGAGCGTTTCCACGCATTTGTGAGCGCGGAGAACTGATCGCCATGGCTTGGATGACGCCGCCTTCCCATCAACTGACCTCTGTTTTTCGTCACCATGACTTTCGCCAAGACGTCTTCTCACGCCGCCTACGCGGATCGATACACTTCCACGTTTGATCTCTTCCGGGCTCTGCGTGACGACTCAACCCCCGACACTCCTGCGGCCCTCACCGAGGCCCTGCTGCCTGAGGTCAAGGAGTCCTTCTGGTTGCTGGTTTCCAGCAGTGCCGTGATTGATCGCGACGACATCCAAGCCCTGCGCATGATCGTGGAGCGGGCTGTACCCAGTGGCGTCTCGGTGGCTCTCACGGTGGGCTGGCAGCCACAACGTTGGAGCCTGCCGCCCCAGTCCCCACCCACCGGCGAGGTCTTGGACCGTGTCTGGCCGTTGGTATTGGCCGCTCAGCTCATCCGTTGCACCGGAGAGGAGGCTGAAACCTTCTTTGGAACGCGGGATCCGGTGCGGATGCACGACAAGCTACCCCAGAAACCCGCGGTGCTGATCAGCGATGCAGCCGGAGGTCTCCACTGGTGCATCGGCGGCCGTCACGGCAGCCTGGATGGCTCAATGCTGCAGGACCACGAGCTGTTCTTGGCCCAGCTACTCGACAACCTCTCGACCCATCCCCAGCTGCTGGGCAATGCCGGCCCGAGCACAGACGCCATCGCTCACCCAGACGGCCTGGCCGAACAGCTACGCACAGCCGCTGCGGCTTCCGCCAGCCCACATCAGATGACGAACTGAAGATCATCAACTTATTGCTCGTACGTATTTCCTTGCTCCCAAGGGGCGAAGGCCCTCAAGCTCTGGATTCTCTGCCGCATGTTCGATGACAGCACCAAAGGTTGCCGCCCGTACGCCCATCGCCGTGAGCCTCGAGGAGGGCAAGGAGTACGTCTACTGCGCCTGCGGCCGCTCCTCGGATCAGCCGTTCTGTGACGGATCCCACCAGGGCAGCGGCTTCAGCCCCGTGGCCTTCGAGGCCAACAAGAGTGGCAAGGTGCAGCTCTGCCGCTGCAAACAAACTTCCACACCTCCCTACTGCGATGGCACCCATGCCCGGGTTCCGGCCGACCGAGTGGGCACCGACTTTGCCCTTGACGACGACCGTGGTGAGGGAGACAGGGATGACGAGGAGCCGGAGGATGGCGGTTCAACCAGCGGCGGGATGCCCCAGCCCCGGGCCACGCAGGAAGAGCCCAGCCTTGAGCTGATCCACCAGCTGGCCGAGCACGGCCTCGAGCGGCTGGGGGCCCAGGGGCCGGTGGTGTCGATGGGGGTGCCCCGCTCCCAGCTGCCCCTCTGGGACGACATCCAGATCCTCACGGCCCAGCTGGCGCGGCGTCCCCTGGCCGAAGCCGCCCCGGTGGGCACCGAGCTGGTGATCGGCCCGAGCGCCCGGCGCCCGTTGCGGCTGGAGATTCCTCTGCTGGTGTCCGACATGAGCTTCGGTGCCCTCTCCCAGGAGGCCAAGCGTGCTCTGGCCATGGGCGCGGAGCGTGCCGGCACGGGCATCTGCTCCGGCGAAGGCGGAATGCTGCCGCAAGAACAGGCCGCCAACCACCGCTACCTCTACGAGCTCGCGCCGGCCATGTTCGGCCATCGCGAGGATCTTCTCTCCCAGGTGCAGGCCTTTCACTTCAAGGCCGGCCAGGCGGCCAAGACCGGCACGGGCGGTCATCTGCCCGGCGCCAAGGTCACCGAGCGCATCGCCGAGGTGCGTGGCATCCCCGCAGGTGAATCCTCCTGTTCTCCGGCGCGCTTCGAGGACCTGTGCACCCCGGCTGATTTTCGCCGTTTCGGCGATCGGGTGCGGGAGCTCAGCGGCGGGATCCCTGTGGGCTTCAAGCTCAGCGCCCAGCACATTGAACAGGATCTCGATTTTGCCCTCGAGGCCGGGGCCGACTATCTGATTCTCGATGGCCGCGGTGGCGGCACCGGTGCGTCCCCGCAACTGCTGCGGGATCACATCGCTGTGCCCACCATTGCCGCCCTGGCCCGGGCCCTTTGAATCGCAATGACCTGGCCAGCTGGCAGCGGCCCCTGGCGGAGCTGGCCCACATCGCCTGGAGCGGCAGCGGCGGCAACGACGAAGACGGGGGGCCTTGAGCCGACCCTGTGGTTCCGTTGGCCCGCTTCTGCAACAGGAACGACCTGGATCGATGCAGTCAGGCTCCAGCCCAAGTCATTGCCGTATCCATGTTTCAGCCAGGGCATAGTCAGCACCCTCGAAGAAACGCGTCTCAGCGTTCACGAATTGCTTGACCAGCTTTTCCGCCAGGGCCTGCCAGGCCTGGTTGCCCACCACCACCACCCGCCGGACGGCCCGTCGATGGTCCCGGATCAGAGCCAGGTGACGCCCCAGGGCACCGAGGCCGGCCCAGCCATCGAATTGGCGCAGATCCAACAGCAGTCGCACCCCATCGAGCCCCTGAAGTTCAGCATCGATGTTGGCTTCGACCCGGTCATAGACAAAACTCTCCAGCGTGCCGATGAGCTGCACCTGGATCACATCGCCGTGACGCTCCAGATGCATCGTGCCCAGCGATTCCGATAACCAACGGCGGGCCTCCTCAACGGACGCGTTGGCGAAGACACGCACGGGGCAGGGCATCACCAGGCTGAAGGCCGCCACGGCTGTGCGCACCCAGGCCAAGTCGGACACCAAAGCCAGCCGCTCAAAGCCATCCCAGTGCCGTAAGGCCTCCCGGCCGTCCGCCCAGGCGGCGCCCAGGTCGTAACCCTCAAAGCTGGGACCAAGCTGGGCGAGCAGCTTGAGGCGATCGTGCTGCGCCAGGGCGGTATCCAGAGCTGGGGTGAGCACGTGGTCATAATCGTCCGCGCTGATCTTCCCCTGGAAGGAAAAACCGAGGGTGCCTTCAGGCAGCCCGCTCATGCATTCGATCATGGGGAACCTCCTCATCGATGGTTCACTCCAACGGTAGCGAACACTACGCAATCTGACTACAGCCGCAGGGCTGTGCTCAGCAGCTCAAGGGGGGTTGCGAGGAGCCAGCTCACCTGCAACAGCACCAGGCTGAGCAGCGATTGCACCGCCATCGGCAAGCCAGCGCACCGCCACATGGTCTGAATCCACTCCCGCCTGAATGCCCAGGGGCCCAAGGCGTAGCCTCCCTGGCGGCGGAGCCTCGGCGAGGAGCTGGCCAAGCTTCTGTGCCGCAGTACGAGGACTGATCTCTAGCGGCAGAGGCAAGCCGAAAAAGCGATGCAGCTGCGCGAGTGTTGTCGCCGCATTGAACATCAGTAGCTGTTCTACAGGCAACCCGGGTGCTTCCGGGTCGGGATCGAACAGGCGATCAATCAAGGGCTGCAGCTTGGTGCGCATGGCCACGAAGACATGGTCGCCGGGTTCCAAGGCCGTGCTGCCGCGGGGCATGACCACCTCCCGGCCCCGCAGGATCAGGGTGACGAGCACGCCATCGGGCAGGGCCAGGTCGCGCAGGCGCTGGCCGGCCACCTGTGCCTTGGCTTTGACGGTGTAGTCGACGATCTCACCATCGACCTTGCGCAGGGCGTTGATCTCCACCGACAGGGCCGGCGTGGGATCAGCGGGCCGGCCGATGTGCAGCCATCGCGCCACCAGCGGCAGCGACCAGCCCTGGGTGATCGCCGAGAGCAGCACCACGAAGAACACCGCGTTGAAGATCAGCTGGCTCTGGGGAACACCGGCCATCAAGGGGAAAGTGGCCAGGGTGATCGGCACGGCCCCCTTGAGGCCCACCCAGGAGAGGAAGGTGAGTTCCCGCCGCCGGAAGCGGAACGGCCAGGCCGCCACACAGACCGCGATCGGCCGTGCCACCAGGATCAGCACCAGGGCAATCAACAGACCGTCCCAGGCCACCGCCAGCAGCCGGCTGGGAAAGCTGAGCAGCCCCAGCATCACGAACAACACGATCTGTCCCAGCCAGGCAGTGGCGTCGTGGAAGGAGAAGATTCCCCGCCGAAACACCAGCGAGCTGCTGCCGAGCACGATTCCGGCGACGTAAACCGCCAGGAAGCCGCTGCCCCCCAGCACGGCCGCCAGCCCGAAAGCCACCAGGCCGAAGGCGAGAGCCAGGAGGGGATAGAGGCCTGGGTAGTCGAGGTTGATGCGATTGATCGCCCAGGTGGCCAGGCGGCCCACGCCAACTCCAGCGAGGCTTCCCACGCCGAACTGGGCGAGAAACAGAAGGGCCAGTTCCTGGGCAGAGTCGGTGCGGCCGGTGATCACCCCGATCAGGCCCAGTGTGAGGAAGATCGCCATCGGGTCATTGGAGCCGCTCTCCACCTCAAGGGTGGAGATGAGCCGGTCAGGCAGCTTCAGGCCGCTGCTGCGCAGCACCGAGAACACGGCGGCGGCATCGGTGGAGCCGACGATGCTGCCCAGCAGTAGCCCCTGCAGGATGGGGAGCTTCAGCACCCAGGCCGCCGCAACACCCGTGAGCACTGAGGTGAGCAGCACCCCGAGGGTGGAGAGCGCCAGGGCCGGCCGCCATACCCGTCGCACTGAGGCCAGGGACGTGCGCAGGCCGCCGTCGAACAGGATCAGGGCGAGGGCGACGCTGCCGATGCTGTTGGCCAGGTCGTAGTTCTCGAAGGGGATGCGGCCGATCCCTTCTGATCCGGCCAGCATCCCCACCGCGAGGAAGAGCACCAGCACCGGCATCCCCAGCCGGGCAGAGAACTTGCTGGAGGCAATGCCCAGCAGCAGCAACACGCCGGCCAACAGCACGGCCAGATTGATCCACACACTCCCCATGCCCTGCCGATCCGTCTGAGGATCGCGCAACCTGGCCAGGAACGTCTCTCATTGGGTTGGGTTTCTGCCGTGGCCAGCACTTGGGCCGCGAATCCGAGACGCCAGCTCCTCAAGCTCGTTGGGTGGGCCACCGGCAGCGCGGCACTCTCGGTGGCCTGCCAATCCAGTCCTCCCTCCGAGTCCGCCGCGACTCAGGCCAGGGGTGAGCCGGGTGGTGCTGATTCGCACTGACGACCGGGCGGCTGGAACCCATCAGGCACTTGACTTGCTGCAGCCCCCAGGGCTGGAGGGCAACAGCGTGTTCCTCAAGCCGAATTCCAACACGGCGGATCCAGCGCCGGCTGCCACCGATCCGATCCTTCTGGAGGCCCTGGTGCTTGATGAACTGGAACGCGACGAATGGAGGCATGTTGCCGCTGAGGGCACCCACTGGCCCCGGGGGTACGCTTTTGCCCGCCCGGCTCTCGACGCCGGCGCCGTGGTGAACACCTGCTGCCTGAAGACCCATCGCTTCGGAGGGCAGTTCACCCTGTCCCTGAAGAACACGGTGGGACTGGTGGCTAAAACCGTGCCCGTAGATTCCCACAACTACATGGCCGACCTCCACTCCTCTCCCCATCAGCGGCGCATGATCGCTGAGGTGAACCAGGCCTGCACGCCAGCTCTGGTGCTTCTCGATGCGGTGGAAGCCTTCGTGGACGGTGGCCCTGACCGGGGCACAATCGCCAGGCCCAACGTGATTCTTGCCGGCACGGATCGGGTGGCGGTGGATGTGGTGGGGATCGCACTTCTGCGCCTGATGGGTACCACAGCCGCGCTGTCTCGTGGCTCGATCTGGGATCTGGAGCAGATTCAACGCGCTGTGGAGCTGAATCTGGGCGTCGACTCGGCGGAGCGGATCGACATCGTGACGGCCGATATGCCGGGCCAGACCATGGCTGATCAGCTTCGCCGGCTTCTTGACAAAGCCCCGCAAGCCTGACGTGACCCCGGAGGTCAGGCTCGATGCGCTGACCAGCGCCTACATCCGGCCAGCTTTGATGCCTTTTTTCACTTGTTCGATGGCCTCATCGATTAACTCAATGGCCTTTACACGGTGGCCGCCTTTGCCCGAACTGGCTTTCTCCAGGCTCTGCTTGGCCTCATTGAGGCTCGCCAGTGCAGCCTTCATGTTGGGCTGATTGGCCTGGGCGGGCAGGGCCAGCATCAGCGCCGCCGCGGCGCTGATGCTGGCGGTTGTAAGGGTGCCGATCGCCATGCGTTTCATGCTGTCTGTTGTGCTGCAGGAACCAAGGGGGCGCCAAGGCCCTGATTCAACGCTAACAGGATCCAGCGATCGCGCTCCAGCCCTGGGCAGGACACCTCACCTCAGGGCTGGCCGGGTTCCTCGCACTCCACAGCGCGGGAGAGTTCAGCCCGCGCCGCCATCACCGGCTGGGCCTTGGCCTTGAGCTGGGCGGCGGCCTCCTCGAGGGTGGTGTCCTTACTGCTGGCCACCTGGGCCACCTCGGAGCGGAAGGTTTTCAGCTGCTCTTGAAAGGCTTTGGTGCGCAGCTCCTCAAGCTTCTGCTCCGAGGCTTCAAGGTTGGTAATGGCTGTACCCAGGGCCCCTTCAGCCTCCTTGGCCTCTCCCACCGTGGAGGCGGGGGTCAGCTGGGCCACGGTGGTGAGGGCCTGGCTGACCTCAGTGAGCTGGGCGCAGATCTTGGCTTCGGTCTTCTCCTTGCGGGCGGCCATGTCCTGCTGTTGGCATGCGGTGGTGGCGAGGGCGAGCAGGCAGGCCGAAGCAAACAGGGAGGAGCGCATGAGATCGAAAATCGTTCATGGCGAACCTTAGCCCTGAGCGATGGAATGGTCTACCCAGCACTCTTGCCACGGCACTGGAGGGCCATGACATGGTTGATCACCTGAAGAGTCTTTCTGACGCCCGGCCCGGTTCCCATGCCGTTATTGAGCTGTGGAACAGCAAAACAATCAGGTGCCGTGAATCTGTTGATTTAGAGTTCAGGGCTGATAGTTTGCACCTGGCCATAAATCATTGATTTCATGGGCCTGATGTTGTTCACTAAAGCGTTCCCAGGTAATACCGTTCACGTCGGTATCCTCCGAGAATTCGAGTGCCGTAGAGTCTTCCCAGCCCAAATGCCTTAAAGTTCCTGCATCGTGGTCAGGGTCTTTTCGCACAGAAATGTTTAAAGATTCCGTTCGCCACAGTGCGTATTCGCCAGGAATGGTTGAGCATGGCTGAATCCCCAGGCGAGAAGAATAGTCAGCAATAGTTTCTTCTATTCTGTTTGTAGAAATGGCGATGTGAAATTTCTTCATGATTTTCCTGTTTTAGCGGTTCGCCTCACCGGACGTTGGTTGCATATGCAACTCAGACAAACGTATTGGCACGTTCCGGTGCGGCGCGTTTGTTAGGGTATGCGAGCTTGCGAGAAGCAATAGAATTCATTATGCTATTTATATAGGCCAGTTCATTTGAATCGCATGCGGGCGCAACAGCGGCACTCGCCCCCAGAAATCCTGAAGACGTTTTAAATGAGGCAGGGGAAGCAAGGTCGAGGCTTGTGAGCTATTCCACGCATCTACTAATTGAATTAACGTCTCTTGAACCGTTTGAGTCGTCTTAATTGGATCAGCACCAGCACGCTTAGCAAGTAACTCGAATCTTTCTAATTCTAAAGCGAACCAGTTTTTTGTACCTGCCAGCTTAAGAGCAAGCTCAGAGCTTAGCTCTGGCCATGCAATTGTGCAGACCTGATCGTACATGGGTGCAAGGCTTGGTTGCTGCTTATTCAAATAGAGAAAAGACCAGTTCTTTAGATGAGCGTCTGCATTTCCAGAGGCAATGACAAATGTTAGGCGGCGAATGAATTCATAGTATGCTTCACAACCAAGAAGTTGCTTGACTAATCCGCCACACTGTTCATACTTTATGTGGTCATATTTAAGTTGTGGACGCAAGTTAGCAACCTGGGCAAAGTCCTCTTGATGAATGCGCAGTCCTTCATGCCTGTCGTACCGTCGGATTACAAAAACATGATTTCCAAAGTCAGTATGTTTTTTCAGCGAAATGCTAACCGTACTGGCATCTTGTAAGTAACATTCAGGCACGTCAAACCCAGCAGACATCGCCCACTGCATCATGGCATATTCATTCTCGACGGTAAACGGAAAGCGGGCTGAGCCTAGCTTGACAATCCATTCACCATCTTGATTGCTTGCAGGCAGAGTTATCCTGTCTGGTTCGCGCAGAACAGAGAATTTCATTTGGACACCAGCTAATGAAAATCGAAGACCAGGGTCACTATTTAGTATATTATCATGATCTGTTTCATATGCAGAGACTTCTAAGTCTTCTTGAACTGGTAAATCATCTCCATCTACACTAACGATCTCCACTGCGCCAGGCAAGTCACGCCCAACAGCCCCTAATAGAGCCAGATCGTCACCCGGACTAACTCCTAGGCTATCTTCGATAAGATTCCGTAGTGCACCATGCTCCGGAACTAAATTCGCAAAAAAGGAAGGAAGCGAACGATTCTTTCCATAGTAAGATCGGGAGAGATCATCCTCAAAAGCCTGGCTTAGTACAGGACGATCAGTCATTGACAAATAGGACTCAGTGAAGCGAAAAGCGATCTGCCCTTTTGTAGTCTGGCTCAAATATCCAATTATCTTTCCATGAAGACCGACTCCCAAAGTGACTGTCACTCCTCTTCTCCTGTTTGTTGTAAGATGTATTTAATGCTTGGTCGGTCATTCATGTCCCAAGCAGCCAAGCGTGAACCAAAGGATTCAACTGCCTCTATAAGAAGCTCACCCCGGCATGACAAGAATTCATCAAGCTTACCAGCCCCGAGAAGTTCCGCAGCGTGTTTATCGATGCAGTGTGATCTAAGTATCCTCGAATCCGGTCCCTCTCTATTGATTAGGTCAACAATCTCTTTTCGGACTCCTTTAACGATAGGGGGCAGCAGAATGCGATTCGACGGATGATGTGTTGCTTCGGTTCCAGTTGAAATGATTTTGCGAAAGGCATTAAGATCGTGTTCCTGAATTAGATCGGCAATATCAATCATTTTTTCATTTTCAGGATTAAGTGGACGAAGTGAACTTAAAGAAACAAGAATAATTCGGCTATCTGTTGCTCGAGCATCAAATTTTTGTGGCAAGGCAAAGCCTGTCCCTTTTGTGCGAGGGATTTCACCTAATAATATTTGCATGGTTCTTTCTGGTTCATTACCTTTGATAGCGTCTAGGCTGTGGCGAAGCAAGGTTCTTTCATCAATCGACTTTACTCCCAATAGAGTTCGCCATATCCACCGGACGAGTAAGTTTATTGTTCTGCTATTAGGCTCTGGATAAAGGCCAAAAAACTTCGTCAGAACAAAGAGCGGAAGTGAACGTGGCAGTAGTCTAAGATGAGGGATCTCAGCATGTGTTTTGAGGAATATTAGTACTTGCCTAAGTGCAGGTAACGCTTCGCTGACTGCATGACGAAGTATATCAGGATCTCGACGATAGTGATCTGAAATGCTTCGGGTAGCATCTAGACCTTTAAAGGCAATAATGGCAGAAAGCAGTTGATCTTCTGAAGGTCGCCCGATACCGAGAGCCATCAATTCATCAGCTAAACCACTAAGGGTAGATGGCTCATCCGACTTCCGGCCAAACAGTGCATCATGAATATCCTCCCATTTCATCTTTTTTCCTGAATCGTTAATTCGGTAAAAGATATCTCGAAGAAGCTTCTCGTCCCCTGTTTCAACAACATAAAGTGGAATTTCGTATTGACGAATTCGCGCGCCAGCATCAAAAACAGACTTTCGCAGTTGTGAATCTTTAGCATGCTTCCAATTAAAAACCCATTCGCTTAAGGACGATGCATCTAATAGCTGCGTAATTGGTACCCATGTTGTGGGGATATTGCCGCTTCTGGGTGGGACATGAAAGACTTGTTTACTAGCATCAAAGTAAAGAACCCAGGGATCATCTGGAGTTACTGGCATTTCTTTATCACGCGCCAATCCAGCAGCAAGCGCAGTCAACCGTTGTTGTCCATCGACAACCCATAATGCTGTATTTGACTCTGATGCATCGACTCTAACAGCTCCATATTGTAGTGCAGAAGCAGGAGCATACGCCCTTCTCATCAAAAATGAGCCAACAGGATATCCTTGATAGATGCTGTCAAAAAACAATTTCACGTCCTCTGATTCCCATCGGAGTGGTCGCTGAAAATCAGGAACTCGTATTAAGCCACGCTTGGTTTCACGAATTAATGCCTCAACTGAAATAGTCTCTGCTTGGAGATCAAGCCGCTTTTTTGCTGACGTGGCCATAATTCTTCAGAAGATTTCTCGATTAAGACGCCTGTTGAGGTTCGTTTAGACTCGGTGTAGCTGTATTGTATGAGTTTTGCATCGGCGGGTGGTGGCTTTTGCAATAGAAGAAGGAATGACCAAGCTTGGTGTCACCCTAACGATTAGCTGAGCCGCACCGCCGTTCTTGACGAACGTCGTTCGGCTAGCAGGCGGTGTCGGCTCGAGCTTGCTGTTGCTTAGCCGTGCAGATATCCTAGGCACCGTGAACAACCGTAAAAACACGGTCGAAGCAACGCTCAATGGATGGGTCCGTTATCCACCTGCAAGTGAGCCCTCTTGCCAGCATAAGCTCCTCGCCATGTTCTGCCCGCAAGTCGATTCCTTGCCAAAGCAGGCTTTTGAGGCAGAAGCTTTAAAGCCCTGGCAGCTTATGCGGACCCGTTAACGCAATGTTCCTTTCGCTACCGATGGCTGGTGGACTGGCCGGTCAGCACCCCAGCGTGAACGGCGCCACCGGGGCAATGCGCGGGTTGTGCCCCCCCACCTGGTTCGCCCGCAGCACCAGGGCCGTGGCCCCCTGATCGAGGAACACCTTCAGCACCGACTCGCAGGCCAGGCGTGGCAGCAGCGAACGCCAGCTGCCGAGGCCCTGGAGCAGATCGTGCAGCGGCTGGTCGTCGAGGCTGCTGCCGAGCTGAAACGACCCCCGCTGCCAGTCGCCGCGCATGGGCGGCACCGGCAGCAGCCGGCCCCGCAGGATGCGCTCCAGCTTCAGCAGGGCGTCCAGGCGTGCGGCCTGCTCGGGATGGCGCTGCTCCCAATCTTGAAGGCGCTGTGACTCAGCGCCGCGGATGTCGCGGTCCAGATCGCGGATTGCGGCGAATAGGGCCAGGTTGGAATCCTGGGCGCAGTTGTGGGCCGGCCCCACGAAGCTGCCGCCGCTGCCGTCGCCGATGCGGTAGCGGGCCATCATCGCGGTGAGCTGGCGGCCGAAGGCCTCCAGCGGAGAGCGCTGCCGCTCGGCGCCCGCTGGCCCGAGGCTGTAGCTGCCGGTGAAGGGCGGAAAGCGCACCAGAATGTCGGCCACGGGCCGGTAGCCGAGCCAGCCCCACTGGCGCTCGCCGAGATAGCGCCAGCGGTCCTGGGCGCCGGCCACGACGCCATCGGGGTTGTGGGCATACACCTGGCGGTAGTCCACCGCCACGGAGAGCTCGCCACCGGCCAGGGGATTGCGCAGCACCCTGCCGAAGCCGTAGGCGAAGTGTCCTGTGCAGAGGCCGCCGCGCAGGGCCTGCTCCCGTTGCTCGCCGCCGATACCGCCGAACACGTGCAGCACCAGCAGCCGGTCGCCCTCCTGCCACTCGGCTAGCAGCGCCTGTCCATCGGTCGTCTCCCCACGGCGCCCCGCGATCAGCACCGAACTGGCGGCGCCGGCGGTGGTGTCGCCCCAGGCCTGGTGACGCAGGTAGCGCCAGGCAGCGCGGCGCTGGGGGATCAGCCGCTCGGGGGCCAGCCGCCGCAGCCGCCGCGGCAGCAGCGCCTGCACCACAAAGGCGCCACTGCCGTCTGGCACCCCGCTCACCTCCCAGCCCTCCTGGTTGAGCTCCCCCTCCGCCAGCCCAGTGGCGCAGGCGGGCAGGATGCCCTCCGCATTGGCCACCGGCTGGGGAAGCCTCAGCCGCAGGGGCGGCCCCGTGAAGGCGGCGCAGGCCGGATCGAACACCAGCGCCTCCCAGGCGTCGCCCTCCAGGGGTCTCACGAACCGCACCAGGGCCCTGGCCAGGCCAGCGGTCTGCAGCGGTTCGGCGCTCACCTCCAGCTGTAGCGGCTCGCCCTCCGCCGCTGGCGTCCTGTCGTGCAGCACGGCCACCGGTTCGGGCAGCCGCACCAGGATGTCGTCGTGGGGATGGGCCCCGGCCAGCGACTCCAGCGGCGTCACCTGGGCCCAGCCATCCAGCCGCAGCGGGTGCAGGTTGCCGGAGCGGGCGCTGTCGCGGGCCTCGTCGCTGAAGCACACGTCCATGGTCACCTGGGCCATGGCCGGATCCCGCCAGCGCAGGGCGGCGATACGGCCGCGGCAGTGGCCCCAGCCGGGCGGCGTCTGCAGCACCTCGAAGCCCACGGAGCCATCGCGCCTGGCCGCCTCCGGCAGGATCAGCCGGCCGATCCAGTGGGGCCGCCTCTGCAGGCGCGGATCCGGCAGGGGGGCCAGGTCGCGGCGGGCATCAGGCCGGTGCCAGGGGTTGGTGATGAAGCGGCTGTAGTTGCCGCCGGCCGCCGCCAGGGCCGAAGGGCCGCCGTCCGGGGTGGCGAGGATGGCACTCACCAGGTCCACGGTCTGTTGCATGGGCGTGCGTCCATCGGGGAGGGTGAGCCGGGTTTCCATCACCCCGCCCGGCAGCTCATGGCCCACCGGCCCCAGCGGCACCAGGCTCACCCGGCCGCGTTGCAACGCCCGGTTCCAGGGGGAGAAAAGATAGATGGGCCAGCGACGCGGAAACAGGATCGAGCCCAGGGGTGCCACCCGGTCGCGGGCTCCCACCAGATGGAAGAGATGCTCGGCCTGCAGCACCCGGTTGTTGCCCGCGAACACGCCGGCCAGGGAGATCACCTGCACCGGGGCGGCGAGCCTCTGGCGCACATGGGGCAGGGCGCCGAGGGAGATCTGGCCGCCGCCGCTGAAGCCCAGCAGCGTCACCGGCGTGCCGCTGCCCGGGGCATAGCCGTTGACCAGCAGGGAGCCCACGATCAGCTCCGCCATGCCGGCGTTGTACAGCGGGCCATAGCGGCCATCGGCCGACACCGCCACCACGGTGAGGTTGCGCAGGTTCACCAGCAGCCCCAGCCAGGCCAGGGGACGGCGCACCCGCCAGGCGTCGACCCAGCGCCAGAACCGGGCCAGCCAGCGCCCCTCGGTGAGCGGCTGGTTGGTGATCGAGTAGGGCATGATCCCGCGCAGGATGGCGATGTCACCCGGCAGGGCGGCCGCCAGCCGGCGCAGGAAGTCTTCGCCCTCCGGCAGGGCCTGCTGGGAGGCCTGGCCGATGCCGTCGAGATACACCACCCAGCGCCGCATGCTGCGGCCCTCGGCCACGGGCACCGCCAGCTGCCCGAGGCTTGAGGGGCCCTCCTCGGCGTCGCCGAACCAGCCGGCCCACCAGCCCAGGGCCTGCAGCGGTGCCAGCAGAGCGGCCACCAGAAACAGCACCAGGCCGATGCCCACCAGGTCCACCACCACCCCGAAGCTGCGCACCAGGGTGTGGCGGGCCAGGGCCAGCAGCAGGCCCGCGCCCGGCAGCAGCACCGCCAGGGCCAGCAGCAGGCCGCCCAGCAGCCAGCGGCGATGGCGACGCACCCACAGCCTCATCGCCGCTGCCGGGCGCGGGGGTCGGCATCCAGCAACAGGCTCAGGGCGCGGCGGTCCTGCACCAGCTGCACCCCGGCGGTGCGATTCAGCAGGCCGCGCCCCAGACGCATCAGCGGCTGACCGGCGCGGCGCTGCAGCAGCAGCATCACCAGCCAGCCGCCGAGCAGGGCGATGAAGGCCTGCCAGGCCCCCAGGCCGGCCACCTCCACCATCGCCACCACGAAGGCGACCGCCGTCCAGAGGGAGAGCAGCGTGAGCCAGGGCACGCCGAGGTAGGGCAAGGCGCCGAGGAAGGCCAGCAGCTCCGGGGCATGGGCCACCCCCAGCGCCAGCACCACCGTGGTGGGGCTGATCGCCACGCCGAAGCCCAGGCGCGCCACCAGCCAGGTACTCAGGGCCCAGAACAGAAAGCCCACCACCACCAGCACCGCCTCCACCACCAGGCTGAGGCCGAAGCGCAGCGGCGACACCCGATTCACAAACAGGATGAAGCCGTGGCCGATCGCCTGAGACAATCCGGCCAGCAGGGCGATCAGCACCCCCCACCAGGCCGACAGCTCGCCGGCGCCGAGCAGCTGGAAGGCGTCGGGCTGGAGGCGCAGGGTGTGCCCCACCAGCTCAGTGAAGGTGTCGATCACCTCACGGATCCAGCTCAGAGGACACTCCCATCTCCAGGGACAGCAGCTGGCCGGCCTCATCGGCGGCAGGGGCTTCCGCGTTCTGGGTGGGATAGAGCTTGACCGCCGCGACCACCAGCAGCACCAGGGAGATGACGACGGTGAGCACGCCGAGGATGACCTGCCGCAGGTTGATCTCGGACATCATTCCAGGCCTGAACGGCGGCGCAGGGTCACCTTGGGAGGCTAGGTGCGGGGTGCGCCGTCAGCGCTGTGCGGAAGGCCTCGGCAGTCAGGATCGGGGTGTTGTGGTCGAGCTCGTTCACCACCAGCAGCTCCGCTACGCCCGGCCGGAAGGCGCGGTGCAGGGCCCGGGCCCGGGCCAGCGGCACCACCGCATCGAACTGGGCCGCCACGATCGTGGTGGGGGCCTCCACCAGGGGGGCTTCGGCCGCCGCCTCCCAGCGGTCGCGCAGCAGCAGGTCCACCGGCAGCCAGGGCATGGCACCGCGCGCCACCGCCAGCAGGCTGTCGAACGGCACCAGCAGCACCAGCCGCTGCACCGGCTGGGTGGCGGCCAGGTGCACGGCGGGTCCGGTGCCCAGGCTCCGGCCGGCCACCGTCACGGCGCTGTGGCGCCGGGCCACCTGGGCGTAGAGGGCCTGGGCATCGGCGCGCAGGGCCGTTTCGCTGGGGCGGCCCTCGCTGCCGCCATAGCCGCGGTAATGGAGCAGGTAGAGGGCGGTGTTCGGCAGCAGGGCGGCCAGCTCGGCGCGGGTGAGCGACACATCCTCAGCGTTGCCGCCGAAGTAGATCAGCGCCCGGGGGCCGGCGTGGGGCCGATGGGCCACCAGCACCCGTTTGCCCTGCACCGGCAGCTCCAGCTGTCCGGTGGGGTCAGCGGCGGGCCGGGGCAGGTAGATGAAGGAGCGCTGGGCCACGGCCATCAGCAGGCAGATCCCGCCGTAGCCCAGAGCCAGCCAGCCGGCCCAGCCCAGCCAGCGCAGCAGAGGAGTGGCCAGGGGAACCTCCGGCAGGTGTGATCAGCTTGGCGACTCACCGCCCCCCATGCTCCGCTCAATGCTGTGCTTGCGGATCAGCGGGGCCAACGGATCGGGCAGGGGTTCAGGGGCTGGGGCTCAGGCCCCGCCAGCGCCTGAGATAGCCGGCCCCATGCATCACGAAGTGACTGGGATCGATCAGCCTGTAGAGCCCCAGCTTCACCACGTCGAACACCAGGAACCACACAAAGGCATAGCCCCAGCTGGCGGCGATCCAGGCCCAGTCGATCGGGGCCATCAGCCAGCCGAACCGGGCCAGCAGGGTGGACACCGCCACCGAGGCCCCCGTGGCCCAGAGCATCCGGGCGCTCGGCTTGATCGACCAGAACGGCCCCTGGACGCGGGTGGCGTAGATGGTCATCATTCCGCCTACCGCCAGGTGCAGATACACCAGGGTGTGCACGGTGCTGAGCGGAAGCCCCAGCTGCTGGGCGGTGAACAGATAGAGCAGGAAGGTTTCCACCACACCCACCAGCCCGATTGCCGAGGCCACCAGGATCAGATAGGGCATGTTCCAGCGTTGCGGCAAGGCTGGGGTGAGCGTGTTGTCGTAGGCGATCGTCACCATCGATCCGTCGTTGATCACGGCCAGCAGGATCAGCATCACCACGGTCACCGGATAGTCGTTCAGCCAGAGAATGGCTGCCGTGGTGAAGATCAGGATGCGCACCGTCTCCACCACCCGGTAGAGGCAATAGCTGTTCATGCGCAGGAAGATCTTGCGGCTCAGCTGGATCGCATCCACGATCACCGACAACCCAGGTGTCGTCAGCACGATGCTGGCCGCGGCCCGGGCCGCATCGGTGGCTCCAGACACCGCGATCCCCGCATCGGCCTGCTTGAGCGCCGGAGCGTCGTTGACGCCGTCTCCGGTCATGGCCACCACGAAGCCGCTCTTCTGCAACGACTCCACGATGTGGAACTTGTCTTCGGGGTAGACCTGCGCGAAGCCATCGGCCGCCGTGATCTGCTGCCCCAGCTGCCCCAGCTGGGTGGCCGGGGTGTGGCGGAACAGGGAGGCATCGAGCACGTTGTCGCGCAGACCCAGCTGGCGGCAGGTTTCGCGGGCGATCAGCACCTGGTCGCCGGTGACCATCTTCAGCGGCACCCCCAGCTGCTGGGCCGCAGCGATGGTATGGGCTGAATCCGGCCTGGGCGGATCGAAGAGCGAGAGGATGCCCAGCATCTGCCAGGGCCCATCCCCCACTGCCTGCCCCACCCCCAGGGCCCGCAGGCCCTTGCCGGCCAGCTCCTTGATCCGCTCTTCCACCGGCTCCTGGATGGGCTGCGGCTCCTGCACCAGGGCCAGGATCGCCTGGGGCGCTCCCTTGCTGAAGCGCAGTTTTCTTCCCTGGGGATCGATCACAGCCACCTCGGTGCGCTTGCTCACCGGGTCGAACGGCGTGAAGTGACCCCGCTGGTAGCGCGCCAGATCCTGGTTGGCGCCGAGGGCGTTGAGGATCGTCTGATCGATCGCATCCCCCTCCTGCTGTTCACTGGCCAGGCCAGCCGCCAGCAGGAGCTGGGCGGGGCTGATGCCATCAAGGGTGAAGGGATCGCCGAGGCTGAGCTGGTTGAGGGTGAGGGTGCCGGTCTTGTCGGAGCAGAGCATGTCGACGCTGGCGAGTTCGTCAATGGCGCCCAGCTGGGTCACCAGGGCCCCCTTGCGTGCCATGGCCTGGGCGCCGATCGCCATGGTCACCGCCAGCACGGTGGGGGTGGCCAGCGGAATCGAGGCCACCGTGAGCACCAGGCAGTACTTGAGCACCCGCAGCCAGTCGTCCCCGAGCTGGATCCGCACCACCAGAATCGTGCCCACCAGCACGAGATTCACCACGATCAGGTAGTCGGAAAGTTTCAGCACCGCCGCCTGCAGGTGATCGGTGCTGGTGGCCTCCGACACCAACGTGGCCGTCTTGCCGAAGAAGGTGTTGGCTCCTGTGGCGGCCACGATCCCCTCGGCGCGGCCACGCTTGAGGATCGAGCCGGAATAGATGAGCTCGCCGCTGCGATGCTCCACCGCCAGGGATTCCCCCGTGAGGGCGGATTGGTCCACCTCGATCGGATCCTCTGTTAGCAGCACCATGTCGGCGGGGATCACATCGCCGAGGGCGATGCGGAGGCGATCGCCGGGCACCACCTGGCTGGCGGGGATGGAGGTCCAGCGGCCGTCGCGCTTCGCCAGAGACTCCAGCGCCAGCTGGGCCTTGAGCGCGGCCACGGCATCGCCGGCGGAGGTTTCCTCCAGGTAGGCGATTGCCGTGTTGCCCAGCAGCAGGGCCGAGATGATCAGGAAATCCACCCAGTCGCCCACCAAGGCGCAAAGCAGGATCGCCACCTCGATCATCCAGGGCATCGGCCCCCACAGGTAGGAGAGCAGAATCTGCAGCCGGCTGCGGCTGTGCTCCTGGAGAGCATTCGGCCCGAAGCTCTGCAGACGCTCGCCGGCCTCGCGGCTGCTCAGGCCCTGGCCATCGGTGTGAAGCCGCTCGAACAGGGCCGGCAAGGCCGGCGCAACCGGATCAGACATGGACCCCTGGCGATGGGCCCATCCTTCACCATTGGATCGGTCTTTGGGGTTACGTTCAGGCCAGATGGGCTCTCCCTAGGGGGGTTGTTGCCGATAGAGCTTCAGGCCTTCTGACGCAGCGAATACCGCGGGTCAGCTGGTCCTCTGCTGGTTCGCTCTTCTGCTGGTTGTGCCATTGGATGTTGGCCGATTCATCGCTGGCCGCCCCCGCCAGGGCCATGGCCCTTCATGCCGTGGCTACCCACTGCGCCTGTTGTTGTGATCGCCTGAACCGGAACAACTTGAGCAGGTTGTGGGTTGCAGCGATCAGGTGCCACTCGCCGTTCACTTTCTCCAGGCCGCGCAACAGAAAGCGCCGCAGGCCACGCCCTTCCTTGATCTGCCCGTTCACCGGCTCCACGATCGCCTTGCGCTGGGCGTAGATCCTTGAGCCCTTTTTGCTTCTGAGCTTGCGGGCCATGCGGGTTTTGGCATCGGCATCTGTGGGGAGCGGTCCTCGCTGCGGCGGCGGGGGCTGCCCGTGCGGCAGGCGGCCGGTGGCGATGTAGGCATCAATGCCCTGATCGGCGCAGACCTTGACGTTGTCCTCGCTCCAGTAGCCCGCATCCAGCGTCATCACATCCGGCAAGGCACCGGCGCTTGTCGCGATGCGCTGCAGCATGGGCTCCAGGTGCTCGACATCCGGCGGCTGGTTGCTGACGCCCACGGCCACGATCACCTGATGGTCGCTGTCGACTGCCAGCTGGCAGTTGTAGCCCTGCAGATAGGACCCACCTGACTGCATGAGGTGACTGTCGGGATCCGTGAAATTGCGCTGAGTCTTCTTGGTTGGTGCACCATCAGCTTTCCTGGCCAGCCCGCGCTTGGGCATGGCGTCAGCCGCCAATGGCTCCAGATCCGGGGGTTCCAGGCCCGCCTGCTCAGCGGCCTCGATCGCCGCCTCACGGGCCGCCATGGCTTTGGCTGCTGCCGCCTCCGCCTTTCTGTTCAGCTCGGCCTGCTCAGCAGCCAGTGCATCGGCTTCATGCGCAGACGCCGCTTTGGCCCTGGCCTCTTCTGCTTCCTCCCGTCGCTGTCGCGCCGCAGCTGCTGCGGTCTCCGCTTCCATCTCCTTGCGGGCCTGGCGGATCCTGGCCAGGCGGTCCTGCCGTCTCCTCAGCTCATCCGGCAACTCGCTGCCCAGCTTGCCCTTGCCGTAGCGGCGATCTTCCTGGGCGTCGAGGATCTCGGCTTTGCCCATCAAGGCGTTGATCTCCTTCTCCAGCTCCTTCTCGGTCCTGAGCATCCGCTCGTGGCTCATCGCCTTGCGCTTGGAGGCATTGGCCTGAACCTTGGTGCCATCCAGCGCCACATGGCCCAGGCTCACCATGCCGGCCTTCTGGCACAGCCGCAGAATCTGAATGAACAGATCCTTGAGGGCATCAAGATTGCGCCGGCGGAACTCACTGATCCGGCTGTGGTCGGGCTGCTGGTTGCCGGTCAACACCCGGAAGGCCAGATCCTCGTAGCAGGCGCGCTCAATTTTGCGGGAGGAGACGGTGCCCACGCAGTAGGCGTAGAGCAGCAAGAGCGTCATCATCCTGGGGTCAACACCCTTCCCCCCACGCGGGTCCTTGGCCTGAGCAGGGATCAGGATGGCCGAGAGATCCAGCTCATCCACCAGATCCAGCAGGAAATACACCTGGTGGTCTTCCGAGAGCCACTCACGGGGTGACGGCGGCAGCAGGGTGGTCTGCTCCGGCTGCCAGGGACGGAAGGACTTGGGCTTCTGCATGCCCCATTTTCTCGCTCAGATCCACTGCTGTCACTGGGATCCGGGCAGATTGATAGGCGTCTGTGCAGAGGCTGGGCGTGATCTACGCGCGACAGGCTCCTAGGGGGGTTGTTGGGGGGGGGGGCGCTGCGGGATGTGATGAAGGATGCATCGCCAGATCAGAAACACCTGGTACAGGAGTATTTACCTGGGGGATGGTGTTCTCCGGGCTGAGAGGGCCGGCTGGTCAAGATCATTGAGCGCAAAATGAAAACCACTCCTGACTCCTAGGTGCAAAGTGCTAGATCTCGGACATTATTGGGGTCGTACGCATGGCTGATCTTTTCAGTTTTCTTTGCCAACGGGAGAGATCGTGCCATCTCCAATGATGGCTGGACGCTGGCTGCTAACCGTACCGTGAATGCGAGGTGCGGTAACGATCTCGCCCGCGGCACAGCTTTCACGGGGGGGACGAAATTTCTAGTTCTGGACATATTCTGACCAGCTAGGGAAAAGATAGAATTGAAGGTGCTTCGCCTGATAATGAATGCACAGACAGCGATAGAGGTAGGGTGATCAGCCTGGGTGCCGGCAATGATCGTGTCGTCGGCAGGGCTCAGCCTTCAGGTATTCGCCGTGATGACGGATCTGGAATTCTGATGGGTTCTGGAAGTGGAATGGTGAATGGTGAATGATCTTTCAGTTAATAACCGCTTCGAGCGCATCGGCGGCACCCGTGGCCGTTCCTTCGCGCTGCGCACCGGCATTCTCGATGTGAATGGGGCCGGTGTGGCCAGCTTCTTCTGAGTGTTCAGCGCCGCAGAGTCAGCAGGTTCAGATCACCTTGTGGTGCCGTACCTGGAGTTCAGAGCCCACCTGGAGTTTTTTGTTGTGGAGATCCAGTCCGCGCACCGAGGCCACCTCGCCCTGGAGGCCCTGGGCGGCCATCTGTTCCACAAGTTGCTTGATCAGCTCGATTTCCACCTTGCTCTGGTCGAAGCCGCTGGGGGTGAGATCAGCCAGGAATCGGCCAATGCGAGAAGCCACAACGTCGGAAGGATTGCTCACCTTGATGATGATCATCAGGCCCGTGGTGCAGGAATCCGATCGTAATCGGACAGAGCTGCGAGGGACACCCAGGTTGGCGGTTCAGCGCAGACCCACTGCCCTCAGCATGGCTCCGTGGCACAGCGCACCATGGGAGCAGTAGGGCACCAGGCGGCCGTTGATGCGGGCGCCGCTGACGGCTGGTGCCGCTGCCGCTGCAGGGGCGCTGGCGGCGGTGGCCGGTGCGGGTGGGGGCTCAGGTGGGGGCACCATGTCACCGGAGGCCGATCCATTCAGCGCATTGAAGGCCGCTCTGTTCCGCTGCACCTGATTGAGAGTGGACTGGGCGCCTGGCACAGGCACGGTGTTGAGGCTGCCCTGGATCGCGGCCGCTCCGGCGCTGCCCGCCAGGCCCTGGGATTGGGCTGCCGTGGGTGAGCACAGCGCTGCCAGCAGCACTAGTCGCGGCCAGGCTTGTGGGGAACAGAGGGCCATTCAGGTGGGAAGAACGAAGGGCAAGCAGGACATGGCAGGTCGCCCTGGGCCTTGGCTCCCATCCTGAACCAGATCAGGGCTGGGAGGCGCGGCTGGCACTGCCGTAGTCGCTCCAGGCCTTGAGCTCGTCGAGGCTCTGCACCCCCTCCAGCCGTGGCTTGCCCTCCAGATCCCAGGTGGGGAAGGCGCGCACCTCTGCGGCCTGGCAGCGCTGGCGACCCTCGTCGCTCTTGTCGCACTCCACATAGGGGAGGCTGTTGCCAGCCTCCTTGCCGAACAGGTTTTTCTGCTGGAAGCAGGCCGGACACCACCAGGCCCCGTAGAAGATGGCTCCCTCGGCCGCCAGATGGGCGCTGAGCGAGCGCTGCTCCGCCGTGGACTTGTTCAGAGCTTCGCCCACATGGGGGGAAGTGGACCCTGAGTTCGCCACCGCGCTGCCTCGGGCATCGGCGCAGGCTGTCAGCACCCCCGCCAGCAAGCCCAGGGCCAGGCTGCCGAGCAGGGCCGAATGACGAGGAGGAGCGCTCACCTGGGGTGCAATGAATCAGGCAGCAAGCTAGACGGGCTGCCCTGCTGCTGGCTCGGCCCCGTTCGGGCTTCCGCCCCGTGCGCCGGCGCCGGATCGCCGCTGCGGCTGAGAGACTGAACGCACTGGTGGGCCGGATCCCGTCCATCTCCTCCGCCTTCCAGCCTGCCTTCGAGCCCCAGTTGATGACCGCCAACGGCTACCGCGACTACTTCAAGGTGCTGGGTGTGGAGCGGGGCGCCGATGCCGACGCGATCAAGCGTTCCTTCCGCAAGCTGGCCCGCCAGTACCACCCGGATGTGAATCCCGGCGACAAGAGCGCCGAGGCGCGCTTCAAGGAGATCAGCGAGGCCTACGAGGTGCTCTCTGACCCGGACAAGCGCCGTCGCTACGAGCAGTTCGGCCAGTACTGGAGCCAGGCCGGCGCTGGCGGCGGCATGGGCGGCATGGATGTGGACTTCGGCCGCTACGGCAACTTCGACGATTTCATCAACGACCTGCTCGGCCGCTTCGGGGCCAGCGGCGGGGCTGCCGGCGCGCCGGGGGGCTTTGGTTTCGGCAGTGGTTTCCCAGCCGGTTTCGGGGGCAGCGGCTTCGGTTCCGGTGGCTTCGCCGGCCCCGGCGGCCGCGCTGCGGCGGTGAACCTCGATGCCGAGGCCAATCTCTCGCTCGGCATTTCAGATGCCTTCCGGGGCTGTGAGCGCACCCTGGCGGTGAACGATGAGCGGGTGCAGGTGCGCATCCCGGCCGGCGTCCGCCAGGGCAGCCGCCTGAGGCTCAAGGGCAAGGGCAACCTGCAGCCCGGCACCGGCCGTCGCGGCGACCTCTACCTCAACCTCCAGATCCAGAGCCACCCGGTGTGGAAGCTCGATGGCGACCAGTTGCGCTCCGAACTGCCCCTCAGCCTCGATGAACTGGCCCTCGGCGGTGAGGTGCGGGTGGCCACCCCCGATGGCGAGGCCTCCGTGCAGGTGCCGCCGGGCATGACCCTGGGCCGCAGCCTGCGGCTCAAGGGCAAGGGCTGGCCCCTCAAGGACGGCCGCGGCGACCTGCTGCTCACCCCCGTGCTGCGCCTGCCCGAGACCCTCAGCGAGGAGGAGCGGCAGCTGCTGCAGCAGCTGCGCAGCGCCCGCAGTGCCGACCCGCGGGCCGGCTGGATGGAGGCGGCCAGGCTCTGAGGTGAGGGCGCTCAGCGGATTCTGCGCTGGAGCGGCGACCTGCCCCTCCCTAGGATCCGCCTCAGCACATCTGGTTCCATGGAGCTCAGCTACCGCCCCCGCCGACTGCGCCGCACGCCGGCCCTGCGGGCGATGGTGCGGGAGCACCAGCTCAGCGCTGCTGACTTCATCTACCCGCTGTTCGTGCATGAGGGAGCCACGAACGAGCCGATCGGCGCCATGCCCGGCTGCCAGCGCTGGAGCCTGGAGGGGCTGGTGGAGGAGGTGGGCCGCGCCTGGCAGCTGGGCATCCGCTGCGTGGTGCTCTTCCCCAAGGTGGCCGATGGCCTCAAGAGTGAAGACGGCGCCGAGTGCTTCAACGAGCATGGCCTGATTCCCCGCGCCATCCGCCGTCTCAAGGAGGTGCACCCGGAGATGGCGATCATGACCGACGTGGCCCTCGATCCCTACTCCTGCGACGGCCATGACGGCATCGTCAGCCCCGAGGGCGTGGTGCTCAACGACGACACCGTGGAGATCCTCTGCCGCCAGGCCGTGGCCCAGGCCCGCGCCGGTGCCGATCTGATCGGCCCCAGCGACATGATGGACGGCCGCGTCGCTGCCATCCGCGAGGCCCTCGATGAGGAGGGCTTCGAGCATGTGGGCATCATCAGCTACACGGCCAAGTACGCCTCCGCCTACTACGGCCCCTTCCGCGAAGCCCTCGATTCCGCTCCAAGGGCGGCCCCGGGCAAGCCGATCCCCAAGGACAAGAGCACCTATCAGATGGATCCGGCCAATGGCCGCGAGGCGATCCTGGAGGCCCAGCTCGATGAGGGTGAGGGGGCCGACATCCTGATGGTGAAGCCTGGGCTGGCCTATCTCGACATCATCCACCGGCTGCGCGCCGAGAGTGAGCAGCCGATCGCCGCCTACAACGTGAGCGGCGAATACGCCATGGTGAAGGCTGCCGCCGAGCGGGGCTGGATCGACGAGCGGGCCGTGGTGCTCGAAACCCTGCTCTGCTTCAAGCGGGCCGGAGCAGATCTGATCCTCACTTACCACGCCTGCGACGCCGCGGCCTGGCTGCGGCAGGCCTGAGGCCGCCACGGCGGGCCATCCGCTCTCGAGAGAATGGCGTCCACGTTCTCCGTTCCCACTCCGCATCCCACGGATCGTGTTGCTATGGCCGGCTCCCATCGAGCGCCCCTGCCCTCCGAGCGTTCCCCGGCGGCTGCCCCCAGGGATCCAGGCGGCGCTGCCGCTTCCCACCGCCTCGGCCATGTGGCCCTGAGGGTGCAGGACATGGAGCGGGCCACGGCCTTCTACGTGGGCCTCGGCCTGCGGCTCACCTGGCAGGCCGAGGACTGGGCCTACCTGCAATGGCCCGGCAGCGGCGAGGGCATCGCCCTGCTCAGCCCCACCTACACGGCTGCCGGTCCCCACATGGCGCTCCACTTCCGCGATCGCGCTGAGGTGGATGCCGTGCATGGCGCCCTCAGCGCCGCCGGCCACGCCTGCGGTCCGGTGCATGACCACCGCGACGGCACGGCCAGCTTCTACCTGCGCGATCCCGAAGGCAACTGGCTCGAGATGCTCTACGAACCCCCCGGCGGCATCCCCAGCAATGTGGCCGGCCAGGCGCCCATTCCGCCCCCGTTGCCGTGAACGGCAGAGGGCCTGAGCTGCTGAGCGGCATTGAGCAGGAGGCGCTTGAGCTGTTGGAGTGGCCGCGGCTGGCCGAGCAGCTGGCGGGGTTCGCCAGCACCGTGGCCGGCCGCAACCACTGCCTGGAGTTGCCCCTGGCGGCCAGCCTGCCGGAAAGCCGCGCCCTGCTGGCCGAAACCACGGAGCTGCTGGGCCTCGACGGCCTGCTGGAGGGGGGGCTCAGCTTTGAGGGCGTGGCTGACATCGCCTCCCTGGTGCTCCTCTGCGCCAAGGGCGGCTGCGCGGCGGGCGAACCGCTGCTGCAGCTGGCGGCCACCCTGGCGGCGGCCCGTCGCCTGCGCCGCCAGCTCGACGACCCCCAGCTGCGGCCGGTGTGCGCGGCGCTGGTGGCCGAGCTGCGCACCCTGCCGGAGCTGGAGCAGCGGCTGCGGTTCTGCCTCGATGAGGGTGGCCGGGTGGCCGATCGCGCCAGCCCCGAGCTGGCGGGGCTGCGCCGCCAGCTGCAGGGGGTGCGCAGCGATCGCCGTGATCGCCTCGCCGAGCTGCTGCGTCGCTACGCGCCCCTGCTGCAGGACACGGTGGCGGCCGAGCGGGCCGGCCGGCCCGTGCTGGCCGTGAAGGCCGGGGCCGCGGCCCGGGTGCCGGGGCTGGTGCATGACAGCTCCGCCTCCGGCAGCACGGTGTTTGTGGAACCCCAGGCGGTGATTGGTCTGGGCAACAGGCTCAGGGAGCTGGAGGGGCAGGAGCGGGAGCTGGAGCAGGCCGTGCTCAGGGAGCTCAGTGGCCTGGTGGGCCAGGAGGCCGAGGCGCTGGCACAGCTGCAGCAAGTGCTGCGCCGCCTCGATGCCGGCCTGGCCAGGGCCCGCTACGGCGCCTGGCTCGGGGCCGTGCGGCCCGAACTGGAGGCCGACCCCCTGGCGCCCTTCTCCCTGGTGGACCTGCGCCACCCGCTGCTGCTCTGGCAACAGCGGCGCCAGGGAGGCCACCCGGTGGTGCCCGTGACCCTCGCCGTGGCGCCGGAGCTGCGGGTGGTGGCGATCACCGGCCCCAACACCGGCGGCAAGACCGTGACCCTCAAGAGCCTGGGGCTGGCCGTGCTGATGGCCCGCGCCGGCCTGTTCCTGCCCTGCTCGGGCACGCCGCGGCTGCCCTGGTGCGGCCAGGTGCTGGCCGATATCGGCGATGAGCAGTCGCTGCAGCAGAACCTCTCCACCTTCAGCGGCCACATCCGGCGCATCGCCAGGATCCTGGCCGCCCTCAGCAGCCCCGCTCCGGGCGCTTCGCTGGTGTTGCTCGATGAGGTGGGCGCCGGCACCGATCCGGTGGAGGGCTCAGCCCTGGCCGCCGCCCTGCTGCGCCACCTGGCCGAGCGGGCCCGGCTCACCCTGGCCACCACCCATTTCGGTGAGCTCAAGGCGCTCAAGTACGCCGATGCCCGCTTCGAGAACGCCTCGGTGGCCTTCGACGTGGAGACCCTCTCGCCCACCTACCGCCTGCAGTGGGGCATTCCCGGTCGCAGCAATGCCCTCGCCATTGCCCGACGCCTCGGCCTCAGCGAGGCCGTGCTGGAGGAGGCCCAGAGACAGCTCGGCTCCCTGGGCGAGGGGGAGGTGAACCAGGTGATCGTGGGCCTGGAGAGCCAGCGCCAGCGGCAGCAGGAGGCGGCTGAGGAGGCGGCCGCCCTGCTGGCCCGCACCGAGCTGCTGCACGAGGAACTGCTGCTGCGCTGGCAGCAGCAGCAGCAGCAGAGCGCCGAGCTGCAGCACCAGCGCCGCCGCGATCTGGAGCGCTCGATTCGCCAGGGACAGCAGGAAGTGCGCCGCATCATCCACCGGCTGCGCCAGGGGGGGGAGGCCAGCCGCCCGCTCGGCGAGACGGCCCGCCAGGCCGGCCAGCGGCTGCGGCAGCTGGAGCTGGAGCACCGGCCGGAGCCTGAGCGCCGCAACCATGGCGGCTGGATGCCGGGGGTGGGAGAGCGGGTGCGGGTGCTTTCGCTGGGCAAGGCCGGCGAGGTGCTGGCCCTGAGCGAGGCTGGCCGGGAGCTCAGCGTGCGCTGTGGCGTGATGCGCCTCAACGTGCCCCTGGAGGGCATCGAAGGCCTGAATGGCGAGAAGCCCTCGCCACCGCCGCCCCCCGAGGTGCAGGTGCGGGCCCGCTCGGGCCTCGGCGGCCGGGGCGCCGACGTGCGCACCGAGCGCAACACCGTGGACGTGCGCGGGCTGCGGGTGCATGAGGCGGAAGCCGCCGTGGAGGAGCAGCTGCGCCGGGCCAGCGGGCCGGTGTGGGTGATCCACGGCATCGGCACCGGCAAACTCAAGCGCGGCCTGCGCGAGTGGCTGCGGGGCGTGGCCTACGTGGAGCGGGTGGACGACGCGGCCCAGGGCGACGGCGGCCCCGGCTGCAGCGTGATCCATCTGCGCTAGAGAGCCGCCGGCGCTAGAGATCCGGCAGGCTCAGGGCCGGCTGGCTCTCCGGCGCCAGGGCGTTGCCGGCGGCGTCGAACAGGCGCCAGCCCGCCGGCTCTGGATCGAGATGGATGGTGTGCCCCGCGGCCAGGCGCTCCTCCGGCGCCACCCTTACCTGCACCAGATGGTCGCCGGCCTCCAGCCGGCAGCTCAGCAGTTGCTCATTGCCCAGGGCCTCCACGTGCTGCACCTCCGCCGCCAGGTTGCGGTTCGTGGCCGGGGCCAGCCGCAGGTGCTCCGGCCGCAGCCCGGCGGTGAGCTCCTGGCCAGCCTTGGCAGCAAGCACCTCGGCCATGGGCCCCTCCACCGGCAGCTTGCGGCCCCCCAGCTGCAGCTGCCCCGCCGCCACGGCGGCGACCGGCAGCAGATTCATCGGCGGGCTGCCGATGAACTGGGCCACGAACAGGTTGGCGGGCCACTGGTAGAGCTCCAGCGGCGTGCCCAGCTGCTGCAGCCTGCCGCCATTGAGCACGGCGATGCGGTGGCCCATCGTCATCGCCTCCACCTGGTCGTGGGTCACGTAGAGGGTGGTGGTGCCCAGAGAGCGCTGCAGCTCCACGATCTGGGCGCGGGTGCCGGCGCGCAACTTGGCATCGAGGTTGCTGAGCGGTTCATCCATCAGGAACACGGCTGGCTGGCGTGCGATCGCCCGCCCCAGAGCCACCCGTTGCTTCTGCCCCCCGGAGAGTTCCTTGGGCAGGCGCTGCAGCAGCGGATCGAGTTCGAGGCTGCCGGCCACCTGGCGCACCCGGGCGGCGATCCGTTCTTCCCGGGGCGAGCGGACGCGCAGGGGGCGGGGCAGATGCTGGCTGGCCAGGTGCAGCCTGTCCTGCAGCTGCTGGATGGCGGTGCGGGGCCGGCTGCGCCGCAGCCCAAAGCTCAGGTTGCCGGCCACCGTCAGGTGGGGATAGAGGGCATAGCTCTGGAACACCATGGCCACATCGCGCTGGGCCGGCCGCAGCCCCGTCACGTCGCGCTCCCCCACTGAGATCGTGCCGGAAGTGGGCTGCTCCAGCCCGGCCAGCAGGCGCAGCAGGGTGCTCTTGCCGCAGCCGGAAGGCCCCACCAGCACCAGGAATTCGCCGTCGCGCACATGCAGCTCCAGCTGCCGCAGCACCTCCACCGGCGCTCCGCCCCGGCGGGGTGGATAGATCTTGCCGACGCCGTGGAACCGAACCTCCGCCAAACCTGCTCCCACGTGGCCCGCTTTCAGCTGGAATCCTAGGTTTGGGCCATGCAGTTCATCGATCAGGCCCGAATCGCCGTCAAGGCCGGCCGCGGTGGCGATGGCATCGTGGCTTTCCGACGGGAGAAATACGTTCCAGCCGGCGGCCCCTCCGGTGGCGATGGCGGCCGCGGCGGCGATGTGCTGCTGCAGGCCGACGCCAACCTTCAGACCCTGCTGGATTTCCGCTACCGGCGCCTGTTCCAGGCCATCGATGGCCGCCGCGGCGGGCCCAACCGCCGCAGCGGTGCCGGCGGCGATGTGCTGCGCATCAAGGTGCCCTGTGGCACCGAGGTGCGCGACTCCCGCACCGGCATCCTGTTCGGGGATCTGACGGCCCCGGGCGATGAGCTGCTGGTGGCCCTGGGCGGCCGCGGTGGCCTGGGCAATGCCCACTACCTCAGCAACCGCAACCGGGCGCCAGAGAAGTTCACCGAGGGCAAGGAGGGCGAGGAGTGGCTGCTGCAGCTCGAACTCAAGCTGCTGGCCGAGGTGGGGATCATCGGCCTGCCCAATGCCGGCAAGAGCACCCTGATCTCGGTGCTCTCAGCCGCCCGGCCGAAGGTCGCCGACTACCCCTTCACCACCCTGGTGCCCAACCTGGGGGTGGTGCGTCGCCCCAGTGGCGATGGCACCGTGTTTGCCGACATCCCTGGCCTGATCGCCGGGGCCGCCCAGGGCGCCGGACTCGGCCACGACTTCCTGCGGCACATCGAGCGCACGCGGCTGCTGGTGCATCTGGTCGACGCCGCCTCAGCCTCGGTGCTCGAGGACCTCAAGGTGGTGGAAAGCGAGCTGAAGGCCTATGGCCATGGGCTCAGCGAGCGGCCCCGGCTGGTGGCGCTCAACAAGATTGAGCTGCTGGATCCGGAGATCCTGGCAGGCCTGAAGGAAGAGGTCTGCGAGCACTGCCGCCCAGATGGCACCACCTTCAAGGCTGGAATTCAGGAAGTACTCGCCGTCTCCGGCGCCACATCCCAAAACCTGGACCAGTTGCTGGCTGTGGTGTGGCGAGAACTCGACGCCGCCGCTGCGGTCCGTAGGGATGAAGAGGCAGCCGCTACGGCTCTGGGGGCAGTGAAGCGGCCAGAGGCTCTGGCCCTGGCGGCTCCAGCTTCAGCACGGTCTGAGTCCTGAGGGGCTCAGTCGTCGTAGACCCGGCACTCGGGGGCTTCGGGGTTCAGCTCGCAGTACACCTCGAGCGGTGAGGGATCGTGGCTGTCTTCGGGGTGGTGGGCCTTGTACTCCTGGAGCCCCTTGAGCTCATCCTCCAGATGGCGGGCCTTGCCGAGGTTGCCGGCAGCTTTCGCCGCTTCCATCTCGGTCTCGTCCTTCTGGATGTGCTCGTCGATGTTGTTCATGCAGTTGCCGGCCGGGTCGGTCCGAAGCGCATTGACGCCCACCTTACGGGCCATGCAAGCCCGGATGCCTGCTGATCGTGGCTCTGTGGTGGGCCGCTGATGGAGCCCTGGCGCCGTCAGCCGGCCAGCTCGCTGAGCTCGAGCCAGCGCTCCTCGGCCCTGGCGATGCGGCCGCTCAGCTCCGAGAGCTCCTGGGTCAGGGCCTCCAGGGCGGCGTAGTCGCTGCTCGCTTCGGCCATCCGCCGCTGCAGCACCCGGCAGTGCTCCTCCCACACGGGGAGATCGTGATCGATCTGGCTCAGCTCGCGGCTTTCCCGGAAGCTGCGCCGTCGCTTCTGCTCTGGGATGGCGCTGGTTGTGGTCTGGAGGGCCTTGGGCTCGGGCGCAGCGGTGCGGGGGCCGTCCTGTGCTGATGGGCCGACCAGCGAGGCCTCCGGCTTCGTCCGCGAACTGTCCCGGGCCCTGCTGCGCCGTTGCTGCTGCTGCTCCAGGTAGGCGCTGTAGTTGCCCTCGAATCGCTCCAGCACGCCGTCATGGAAGGCGAACAGCCGGTCCACGCTGCGATCGAGGAAGTACCGGTCGTGGGACACCACCACCACGCAGCCGCGGAAGTCCTCGAGGAAGTCTTCGAGCACCGTGAGGGTCTGGACGTCCAGATCGTTGGTGGGCTCATCCAGCAGCAGCACATTCGGGGCCTCGATCAGCAGCCGGCAGAGGTGCAGCCGCCGCCGCTCGCCGCCCGAGAGCCTGCTCACCGGCTGGTGCTGCTGGGCCGGGGGGAACAGGAAGCGCTCCAGCAGCTGGGAGGCGCTGATCCGGCTGCCCTCCAGCTCCACGCTGCTGGCCGCCTCGGTCACCACGTCGATCACCTTGCGCTCGCGGCCGGCCGCATCGCGCTCCTCCCCCAGCACGTCGCTGTGCTGGTCGAAATAGGCCAGCTTCACGGTGGAGCCCAGCTCCAGGCGGCCCTCCTGCACCGGACGCCGCCCGGCGATCAGGTCCAGCAGGGTGGATTTGCCCGAGCCGTTGGGGCCGATGATCCCCACCCGGTCTTCGGGGCTGAAGTCGTAGCTGAACTCCCGCAGCAGCGGGGGCTCGCCCCGCTGCCTGCAGGCCTCGTTGGCCCAGGCGCTCAGGGCCTCCGCCTCGATCGCCCGCTTGCCCAGCCGGCGCTGGTTGCTGGCCAGGCTCAGCTGGCCGCGGCTCTGGCGGCGTGGCGCCTCCTGCATCGCCTCGATCCGCTGGATGCGGGCTTTCTGCTTGGTGCTGCGGGCCTGGGGACCGCGCCGCAGCCACTCCAGCTCCCGCCGCAGCACCCCCTTGAACTTGGCTTCGCTGGATGCGGCTGAGGCCTCGTCCTCGGCCTTGCGGGCCAGGTAGGTGGCGTAGTTGCCGCCGTAGCTCCTGGCCTCGCCGCGGTCCACCTCCACGATCCGATCGGCCACCTGGTCGAGCACGTAACGGTCGTGGGTGATCAGCACCAGGGCCCCGGGGAAGCGCCCCAGGTAGCCCTGCAGCCACTGGATGCAGTCGGCATCGAGGTGGTTGGTGGGCTCATCCAGCAGCAGCACATCGGGTTCGGCCACCAGGGCGGAGGCCAGGGCGAGGCGCTTGCGGAACCCCCCCGAGAGCTCCCCCACCCGGCGCCCCACGCCGTCGACGCCGAGACGATCCAGCACCTCCCGCACCTGCTGCTCCAGGCCCCAGGCCTGGCTCTGGTCCATGCGGCTGTTCAGCTCGCCCAGCTCCGCCAGCAGGGCCGTGGCGTCATCGCCCCGGGCGTGGGCCAGAGCATCGCTCACCGCCGTATAACGGCGCAGCAGGGCCAGTTTTTCGCCACTGCCCTCGAACACCTGGTCGAGCACGGTGCGCTCCGGATCGAGCACCGGGTCCTGGCTCACCAGCACGACGCGGGCCTGGGGCAGGGTGCGGCGCTGCCCGGCGCCGGGGGGCTCCTCGCCGGCCAGCAGCTTCAGCAGGGTGCTCTTGCCGGCGCCGTTGGGTCCGATCAGACCCAGGCGCTCGCGCTCGCCGATGTGCAGGGTGAGCTGCTCGAACAGGGTGCGGATGCCGAAGTCCTTGCGGACGTCCACCAGGCTGATCAGGCTCACGTCAGGCTCCGGCGCCCTGGCGGCGATCCTGCAGCGCGGCGAAGACGCTCTTGTCGCCCACGTCGGCTGCGGCGGGCATGGGGAACTTGCGCAGGCAGAGCACCAGCAGCAGCGCCGCCTCGACGGCCAGCAGGCTGCCGCTGGCCGTCGGCGATAGCAGGCCGCTGAGCTGGCCGAGCAGGGCCAGGGGCAACAGCAGGGTCACGCCGATCGCCTCGGGCCGCTGGAAACAGAAGAACTCCTTGAAGCCGATCCCCGCCAGGGCCGCGAAGAAGGGTCCCACGGCCCAGATCCAGCGGCCGTCGGCCTGCAGGGCCGTGGCCATGGCCACGGGACCGGCCTGGATGGCCAGGGCCAGAAAGCCGCCGCAGCCCAGCAGCCAGAAGGCCCTCAGGGCCTGATGCAGGGGCCTGAGATAAATGTGAATCCAGCGCAGGGCCAGCCCCAGGCCCGCTGCCATCGGCAGCAGCCAGGGCCAGAGCCAGCCATCCCCCAGCCAGCGCCACTGGGCCAGCAGGGCGATCTGAGCCAGGGCCACCAGCAGCAGGCTGAGCCGGTAGCCCAGCACCTCGCGGCGGTCCTCGGCCGTGATCGTGAACGGGCCATAGACGCCCTGGAACACCGGCTCCGCTGCGGAAGGCCTGGTGGGATCAATGGCTGAGTCCGTCATGGCGCCCCAGGTGCGGGTGGATCTCCCACCAGTGTGGCCAGGGGCGGGCCGGCCGGGACGATCCCCGAGGGATGCAGCGGAAACAGGGCTCCGAAGTAGTCCTGCCGCCAGGCGTCCGGCCAGCAGGTGTCCGCCACCCCGGGCAGGGCATGGAAGCGCGAGCGCCAGCGCCACAGCGCCGGCAGCTGGTTCAGGGGCAGCCGGCTCACCCCGAACAGGGGGGCGTACACCAGCTCCAGCCGGATCAGGGTGGGGAACAGCTGCACATCGGCCAGGCTGGGCTGGGTACCGCTGAGCCAGGGGCTGGTGGCCTCGTTGTCGCCGAGCTGTTGCTCGGCCTCGGTGAGGGTGGCGAACAGGGCGGCTTCGGCACGGTCGTAGGCCCGTTGGTTGCGGGCAAAGCCGCAGCGGTAGACGCCGTCGTTCACAGCGTGCTGGAGCCGCTGCCGCCAGGCCTGGCTCAGCTCCTGCTGGGCGGCAGGGTCGAGGTCGCAGTCGACAGGGGAGGGCCAGCGGTTGAGCAGTTCGATCAGCCGGGCGCTCTCGCCCACCAGCACCTCGCCCCGCCGCGGCGACACCAGCACCGGCACCGTCGCCCGCACCCCGGCCGGGGCCCCGCACAGGCGGTAGAGCTCCTGCAGGCTGTCGCAGCCCAGGAACGGCTGCCGGAAGCGCCAGCGGCCCGCCTCCGGATCGGGCTCCGCCACCTGCAGGCTGATGCTGCCGCCGAGCTGGCGCAGGCTCCACACCAGCCAGGCCCGGTGCGCCCAGGGGCAGCTCCTGCCCACGATCAGCACATGGGCACCGGGTTCAGCGGCGTCCGGCGGCGGCGGGGGTGGGGAGGTGAACACCCCCTCAGGGCGGCGGTAGTTGCCGGCCGCATCGGCGGGCGCCAGGCCCCCCATCAGCTGCCGCCATTGCCACTGCCAGGCGCAGCGGGCGCTGCGCACCAGGATCGGTGCTGGTGCCATCGGCCTGCCCTCACTGCTGCTTCGACTCTGCGCCAGGCTGGGGCCAGACGCCAGGGAGAGGCCCGTGCAGGAGCGTTCAGGTCAGGCCGCCGGCGTGCTGGTGGTGGCGGGCACCCATGGCAATGAGCGCAATGCCCCCTGGCTGCTGGAGCACTGGCAGCAGCGCCCCGAAACCCTCGCCTCCGCAGGACTGCCCCTGCACCTGGTGCTCGGCAACCCCGCCGCCTACGCTTGCAACCGCCGCTATCTGGAGCGCGACCTGAACCGCTGTTTCCGTGAGGCCTTGCTGCAGGACCCCGCCGAGCAGGGCCTCGACGTGCGCCGCGCCCGCGAGCTGATCGCCAGCCATGGCCCCAAGGGCACCGCGCCCTGTGGGGCGGTGATCGATCTGCACAGCACCACCAGCGCCATGGGCAACTGCCTGGTGGTCTACGGCCGGCGCCCCGCCGATCTGGCCCTGGCCGCCGGCATCCAGGGCCGTCTGGGCCTGCCGATCTACCTGCATGAGGGGGATGCCAGCCAGACGGGCTTTCTGCTGGAGCAGTGGCCCTGTGGGGTGGTGATCGAGGTGGGCCCCGTGCCTCAGGGGGTGCTCCAGGCCCGGATCTGCCGGCAGACCCAGCTGGGGCTGGAGGCGGCCCTGGCGGTGCTGGCGGCCGCCCGGGCCGGCACGCTGCGGCTGCCCCCCGAGTTGGTGGTGCACTGCCATCTGGGCAGCCTCGATGTGCCCCGCCGCGCCGATGGGTCGCCCCGGGCCTGCATTCACCCGGCGCTGCAGTCGCGCGACTGGGTGCCGCTGCACGACGGCGATCCCCTCTTCCTCGATGCCGATGGCACGGTGCTGCGCTTTGAGGCCGAGCAGAGCGGCGAGCCGCCGGTGGCGGTGTTCATCAATGAGGCCGCCTATGGCGAGAAGGGCATTGCCCTGAGCCTCACCCGGCGGCAGCTCTGGAGTGTCGAGGAGTCCTGGGGGCAGGCCCTGGCGCAGGTGGCCGCTGGGCTGGGTTTGAGCTGAGCCGCGGCCGCCGCTGAGCCAGAGAATCAGAATGCAGTATTGCCGGCATCAGGAGCGGCCGCCTCAGGCGTGGGGGCAGGCTCTGGCCTGGGAAAGCCGTTGTAGAGGATCTGCACCACGCTGCGGCCGTCGGGGGAGATCACCAGCTCGGTTTCCACCGTGGCAGGAAGTTGCAGCTGCTCCCAGCCAGGGCTGCCCCCCAGGAAGCGGAAGGTGAATCCCGCCTCGGAGCGATCCACCAGGCAGGGGTTGTTGCTGACCCCCTGGAACATGCACACCGCTGGGCGGTAGGCGCTCAGGCCGCCGTTGAGTTTGGCGGCGGTGCCCCGGGCCAGGTTGATGCCCCGCTGCAGGCCCGCCGCCTCGCCCATGATCTGTTCGATCCGTTGCAGGGTCTGGCCCGTGAGGCTTCCCGGTGATGGCTCCTGGGCCCGGCCGAGGGGGGCCTCCAGCACGCTGACGGCCAGCACGAGGCCTGAGCTGAGCAGGCAGCGGGTCACCAGCCGCCCCGCGCGCTTCAGCAGCGGGCCGGTCATGGCCTGGGTGGCCCGACAGGACCTCTGGAGATGGCAGGTGGTGGAGCGCCCCATGGAGGAAGGCCTGCGGCTCTTGGAATCACCAGAGGCTGGAGCTTTCGCCGCTCCTGCGGAAGGCTCGATCAGCCACAAACGAGGGTGGCCTGCTCCTCGGTGCAGGGCAGATCGCTCTTGGTGCCGTCGGCCCAGTAGATGCGCAGGCGGTCGTCGCTGGTGCCGCTCCTGTAGGTGAGCGACTTCACCGGTCCGGCCGGGGGCTTGCCGCTGCTGTCGGCTGCTCCCCTGGGCGTCACCGCATTGAGCTTCTGCTCCAGCTGCTGGATCTTGAGGTCCTGCTGCTCGAGGCGCTGCTGCAGTTGCTGCAGCTCGGCGGAGGGCTTCTTCTCACAGGCGCCCAGGGCGAAGGCCGCCGCCAGCGTCAGCGCCAGGGCCAGCGGCAGGCGGACCTGAAAGCGGGCCGGGTGGGCTGGCATGGCCATGCCTTGATCGCATAAGGGTCTCGCAGACATAGCGGAGAGGCCATCGCTGGGGGCCGATCGCCTCCCACCGCGACACTCCTCTTCACAAACCTGGACACCCCTCTTCACCAACCCCGCAATGTTCTGTTACGTTAAGCAGCGACGGGGTTCCGTCCCGCGGCCGACTCTGCTTCCGGGCTCTGGCCTGAAGTGCTTTTGCCGTCCTACTTACCTGCTCTTTCGAGCACCCATCACCTGTTCTCATGACCACCACTCTCCAGCAGCGCTCCGGCGCCTCCAGCTGGGCGCAGTTCTGCGAGTGGGTCACCTCCACCAACAACCGCCTCTACGTGGGCTGGTTCGGCGTGCTGATGATCCCCACCCTGCTGGCTGCGACCATCTGCTACATCGTGGCCTTCATCGCCGCTCCCCCTGTCGACATCGACGGCATCCGTGAGCCGGTCGCTGGTTCGCTGATCTACGGCAACAACATCATCTCCGGTGCTGTTGTGCCCTCCAGCAACGCCATCGGCCTGCACTTCTATCCCATCTGGGAAGCTGCCAGCCTCGACGAGTGGCTCTACAACGGCGGTCCTTACCAGCTGGTTGTCTTCCACTTCCTGATCGGCATCTTCTGCTACATGGGCCGCGAGTGGGAACTCTCCTACCGCCTCGGCATGCGCCCCTGGATCTGCGTCGCCTACAGCGCCCCCGTGGCTGCTGCTTCGGCTGTGTTCCTGGTGTACCCCTTCGGTCAGGGCTCCTTCTCCGACGGCATGCCCCTCGGCATCAGCGGCACCTTCAACTTCATGCTGGTGTTCCAGGCTGAGCACAACATCCTGATGCACCCCTTCCACATGCTGGGTGTGGCCGGTGTGTTCGGTGGCTCGCTGTTCTCCGCCATGCACGGCTCACTGGTGACCTCCTCGCTGGTGCGTGAAACCACCGAGAGCGAGAGCCAGAACTACGGCTACAAGTTCGGCCAAGAGGAAGAGACCTACAACATCGTGGCTGCCCACGGTTACTTCGGTCGCCTGATCTTCCAATACGCCAGCTTCAACAACAGCCGCAGCCTGCACTTCTTCCTGGCTGCCTGGCCGGTGATCGGCATCTGGTTCACCGCCCTGGGCGTGAGCACGATGGCCTTCAACCTGAACGGTTTCAACTTCAACCAGTCGATCCTCGACGGCCAGGGCCGTGTGGTGAACACCTGGGCCGACGTGCTGAACCGCGCCAACCTGGGTATGGAAGTGATGCACGAGCGCAACGCTCACAACTTCCCCCTCGACCTGGCGGCTGCTGAAGCCACCCCCGTGGCTCTGACCGCCCCTGCGATCGGCTGAGGCTTCAGCCCTCATCAGTTCCAGACCTGACGGAATCCCCCCAGTCCCCCTCTCAGCAGGGGGGCTTTTTGATGGTTTCACCTGCAAGGCCCGAGCGGATGCATTCAGACCCTGAGATCGCTGCCCTGGTGGAGCAGCTCCAGCTCCAGGCCCACCCGGAGGGGGGCTGGTATCGCGAACTGCACCGCAGCAGCCTGGCGGTGAGGCGGCCCGATGGAGCCAGGCGCTGCGCCTTCACTCAGATCCTGTTTCTGCTCGCTGCAGGCGGGGTCAGCCGCTGGCACCGTGTCAGGCAGGCGGAAGAGTCGTGGCAGCATCTCGGCGGCGACCCCCTCGATCTCTGGCAGATGCGGCCCACGGGGGGACAAGCCAGCGTGTCGAGCCTCACGGCCCTGGCCCGGCCTGGCGCCACGAGCCCGCAAGCCAGCCCGCCCAACCCCGTGACTGTCGTGCCGGCCGACTGGTGGCAGGCCGCCTGCAGTTGCGGGGGCTGGAGCCTGGTGGTCTGCACCGTGAGCCCCGGTTTCGAGTTCGACGACTTCGAACTCCTTGCCGAGAGTCCGGAGCGCATCGACCTGCCCGCTGAGTGCGCCAGGTTTCTGTGAGCACTCCGCACGCCGGCGCTACTGGCCCGGTTGGCCACCCTGGCCAGCCACGACCCCTTTACAGTCTGTTACACTAGGCTCAACACTTCGTGATCTCCATGGACGACACCACCACACGCTTTGGCTTCAGCGCCTTCGCAGAGACCTGGAACGGCCGCCTGGCCATGCTCGGCTTCGTGATCGGCCTCGGCACCGAGCTGCTCACCGGCCAGGGCATCCTTTCCCAGATCGGTCTGGGTTGATCGCCATGAGCACCGACTATTCCGCAGCTATCGCCGGGCTCACTGGCCTCGTGATCGTGCTCACCGCCATGGTGGGCTTCGTTCTCTCCCGCCCCAGCGATCTGGCTCCCCACAACCCCCGCTGATTGCATCCAGCGCCACTGATGCGCTGGAACTGCAAACGGCTGGTGCTCCCAGCCGATGCACCAAGATCAGACAGACCCACCACGACAACAGCCCCCTGGAGAGGGGGGGCTAATGGAATGGTGGCTCCTAGGGTTATCGGAGCGGTGCCTGGATGACTCACTTCTGGAACGATCAGGCCGCTTGCCTGCCTCTATCCATGATTGGATGGAGAATTGAAGCTCTACTATTACGGCTGAATGTTCTGATGGCCTGTGATTAGTGTCCTCGAGCCATGCTGAGCCGTGGTTCAGGTGCTCAACAGGCTTCTTTTCTCCGTTGTGGTCATGATCTCAAACGCGTCTCTTGCTCCTAGCTCTACCCCTTGAGGCGCCCTGGATCAAGGGTGAAAGGTGAGCCGCCTTGGAGACGACTCGCACCCCAGTGGCTGTCACCATCAGGCTCCTGAAGCTGATGAGCACGGCGCGTCTGATTCAAGCTGCTTGGGATGGCTGAAGCCGATGATCGGATTTGAACCGATGGCCTACTGATTACGAATCAGTTGCTCTACCGCTGAGCTACACCGGCACCGGATCGAAATTAGCATTGTGGGGTCCGCTCCAACCAGGCCGCCCATGGGGAACCAGCCACGCCCGATAGACCCAGAGCTCAGGGCTCGGTTGATGCAGGAACTGCGCACCCCCTGGCGCGGCCTACGCCGTGCCCTGTGGCTGGCTCTGGCGGCCTCCGGCGCCGTGGGGCTGGCCACGATGGCGATGCGCGGGGCCTCTGGAGCCGAGGTGGCCTCAGCTGACCTGCTCATCCAGATCAGTGCTCTCGTCCTGTTCGGGGGATTGCTCTGGTTCGATCGCAACCGCACTGTTGCCGCCGATCCCGACTGAAACCAGCGGGCCCAGCAGCAGCAGGGGCAAGCCCAGAGAGAGGCGTCGTTGCGCCAGCTCCGCGGCGCTGAGCGGCACCGCCTGCTCCAGTTGCTCCTTGCTGCGGCTCAGCAGCCAGAAGCCCTGGGTCAGCTGGTGCCACTGCCAGAGCAGTACCGCCAGCAGCGGGACGCTCAGCAGCAGCACCACCAGGCGGTTGCTCTGGGCCAGGGGAGAGAAGCCCGAGACGGCAGCGGCCCTTGCGTCCAGTGTCCAGAGCAGGGGCAGCAGCCCCAGGGCACCCAGAGCACAGAGCAGCCTGGCCGGCAGAGCGTCCTGCAGGGCAGCGAGCCGGCTCTGCAGCGGGCTGCGTCCCCCCGGCGGCACCTGAACCAGCAACAGCGAACAGCAGTCGGCCGGCTGCCGCCAGAGCAGCAGTGACGGGGCCAGAACGCCAAGACCCCAGATCAGAAGACGCTCCAGGGCTGGAGCCGGCCCCGGGTCGGCCCCAGCCAGTAGCAGGAGCAGCAGCACCAGCTCCAGGGGGATGGCCCCCAGGGCGATGAGCTGAAGCCAGAGCAGGGGCTCGCTGCGGGGGGTCAAGGCTGGAGGGCTCAGGAGAGGGCGGCGCTCAGGTGCTGAGCGTGCGTCGCTGGGTGACCAGTTTGTACGCCTCCACCCGATCCCCTTCCTGCCAGCCGGTGAAACGATCACAGCCGATGCCGCACTCGAAGCCGGTGGCCACCTCCTTCACATCGTCCTTGTTGCGGCGCAGGGAGTCGAGATCGCCCTCGTAGGCCACCTCGCGGCCACGGCGCACCCTGATCTTGCAGTTGCGTTGCAGCTTGCCCGTGGTCACGTAGCAGCCCGCCACGGCGCTCTTGCCGATGGTGAACACCGCCCGCACCTCGGCTTCGCCGAGGGCTTCCTCCACCAGCTCCGGCTCCAGCAGGCCCTCCATGGCCAGCTGGATGTCCTCCAGGAGCTTGTAGATCACGTCGTAGTCGCGCACGTCCACGCCGGTGGCGTCGGCAGAGCGCTTGGCACCGGGGGCCATCGAGGTGTTGAAGCCCACGATCACCGCGCCGGAGGCGGCGGCCAGATCCACGTCGGTTTCCGTGATCTCTCCTGGCGCCGAGAGCAGCACCCGCACCTGCACCTCGCCCTGGGGCAGCTGTTCGAGGGAGCCCAGAATCGCTTCCACCGAGCCCTGCACGTCGGCCTTGAGGATCAGGTTGAGTTCCTTGAGCTCGCCTTCGCTGGCCTGGCCGGACATCGAGGCCAGGGACACCCGCCTGGAGGCCATCTGCTGGGCCAGGCGCGTCGCCCGGGCCTCATTGGCCCGATCGCCCACCACGGCCCGGGCCGACTTCTCATCGGCGAACACCTCGAACTCATCGCCCGCGGTGGGCACTTCGCTGAAGCCCAGCGCCTCCACGGCATAGGAGGGGCCGGCTTCCTTGACCCGCTTGCCGGTGTCATCCACCATGGCCCGCACCTTGCCCAGGATCGGGCCAGCGGCGAGCACATTGCCGGGGCGGAGGGTGCCGTTCTGTACCAGCAGGGTGGCCACCGGACCCTTGGCCTTGTCCAGGTGGGCCTCGATCACGGTGCCCTTGGCGCGGCGATCGGGGTTGGCCTGAAGGTCCTCCACTTCGGACTGCAGCAGGATCATCTCCAGCAGCTTGTCCACGTTCTCGCCTTTGATGGCGCTCACGGGCACCATCACCACGTTGCCGCCCCAGTCTTCAGCCACCAGCTCGAGACCGGAGAGCTCCTGCTTCACCCGTTCCGGCGAAGCCCCTTCCTTGTCGATCTTGTTGATCGCCACCACGATCGGCACCTTGGCGGCCCGGGCATGGCTGATCGCTTCCAGGGTCTGGGGTCGCACGCCGTCGTCGGCGGCCACCACCAGCACGGCCACGTCGGTCACCTTGGTGCCCCGGGCCCGCATGGCCGTGAAGGCCTCGTGGCCTGGGGTGTCCAGGAAGGTGAGCTTGCGCGGCTCCCCCTCGTGCTCGATCTCCACCTGGTAGGCGCCGATGTGCTGGGTGATGCCCCCGGCCTCTCCAGCGGCCACCCTGGTCTTGCGGATCGCATCGAGCAGGCTGGTTTTGCCGTGGTCCACGTGGCCCATCACCGTCACCACGGGGGGCCGCCGGATCAGGTGCTCGAGGTCGCTCGCCTCGATCATCTCCACCGTCTTGGCGGCGGCTTCCTCGGCGTCATCCTGCAGCACAGGCACACCGAATTCCTCGGACACCGCCTCAATCGTGGAGAGATCCAGGCTCTGGGTCACCGTGGCGATGATGCCTTTGAAGAAGAGGCTCTTGATGATCTCGGAGCTCTCAAGACCGAGTTTTTCAGCCAGTTCCTGCACCGTGAGGTTGCCCTCCGGCACGATCAGCATCTCGGGCCGCTGCTGCTTGGCCTCGCGGGAAGCGCGCAGTTCCATGGCACGGCGTCGCTGGCGTTGACGGGTGGTTTCCTTCTTGCGCTTGCGCGCCGCCACCGTGGGCCTGGGCGCGGCTGCGGTGCGCACTCTGGCCTTGGAGGGGCGGGCCAGGCTGGCCTGCAGCACCACCGCCTCCTGTTCACCGGCGTAGCCGCCGGTTTCGGCCGTGAGGGCGTCGTCGTTGTCGCCAATGATGTGGACTTTGGGCCGTTGCCGCTGGGGTGCACGACTGCGCAGGGCCTCGAGCTTGGCGCTGTCATCCCAGTCGGGACGCCGCGGGCGCCCGGCGGGCACGGGGGCGCGAAAGCCCGGGCGGCGCGGGGCTGCCGCCGGCGCGGCGTTCGGGCGGACCAGATCGGGGGTGTTGCCGCTGCCAGTGCCGCTGTCCGCGGGGCGATCCCCGGGGCGGCGCGGTGGCGGAGCCGGGGTGCGTCCACCGGGCTTCTGGAGCTGCATCAGCTCGCCTGGGGCCACGGGCTTGCGCATGCCGGCCGGCATGCCGGGACGGCCGGGACCGGCGACCCTGGGGCCAGCGGGCCCGCTGCTGTCGCGGCGGATGGGCTTGCCCACCAGTTCCAGCGGGGTGGGGGCGGGACGCCCGCCACCGCCGCCCTGGCCGGGGCGGATCGGGGCCGGCGCGCCGGCCCGCTGGGGTGGGGCGGGGCGTTGGCCCTGGGGCGTCCTGCTGCCTGGAGGGGAGGGTCGCGTGCCCGGACCCGGCGGCCTGCTGCTGCCGGCCGTGGGACTGATGGGCCTGCCGACCAGCTGAGGTCTGCCGCTGCTTGGACGGGCAGGAGCTTCCTGCTTGCGGCTGGGGGCTGGGGTGCTCGGCCGGGCCGGCCGTGAGGCAATCACCACAGGTGGTCGAGCCGGCGTACCCGGCCGACCTGGAGCGGCCGCCGGTCGAGATGGATTGGCTGCCGGCTTGGCGGCGGCAGGCCGGAGCGGCGCGGCCGCCGGGCGGGCGGGCTGGGCGGGCTGGGCGGGTTGGGCGGGTTGAGCGGGTTGAGCGGGTTGAGCCTTGGACCCAGCGGGCATGGCTGCCGGCTTGACCACCGGCTTGAGCGGGGCCTTGTCGGTTGAGCCGGTGGCGGAAGGCGGGGCGGCGGGCTTCACCACTGGCCTGGTGTCCGCTGTCACGGCGGGCTTCTGCAGGGTGGGCCGGGGCTGGCGGGACTCGGCGCCAGGTGGCTTCGGCGAGGCGGGCGGCTTGGCAGGAACTGCGGGCCGGGCCGGTGCTGCCGCGGCACGACTGGGCGCCGCTGCAGCGGGAGTCGCCGGGCGTGCAGGAGCGGCTGGTGCCGCCTTCTGCACAGCGAGGATGGCCTTGCCGGGTCGTGGGGCAGCTGCCGCGGCTGGCTGGGGAGCACCGTTGGTGCCCTGCTGGATCAGCCGGCGAATCTGGCTGGCTTCGCCGTCACTGATCGAACTGCTGTGGCTCTTGGCCGCCACCCCCAGCTTCTCGGCAGCATCCAGCACGTCCTTGTTCTCCAGGCCCAGGTCCCGGGAAAGCTCATAGATTCTGACTTTGCCGCTGCTGGTCATTCAAGTCTCCAATGGTCCGGGCTCCGGCCTCTCGAGGGGGCCGTGGGCACGAGGCTGCACGCAAGCTGCAGCCAAGGTTCATCTTGCCTCAGAGCTGGCCCCGGGGGCTGGCTGAGGCGTCGCATCCAGACGCTCGCGCAGCACATCGAGCAGAGCGTCGGCCCCCTGGCAGCGCAGGGATCGCTGCAGACGCCGCCGCCGTCGGGCCTCCTCCAGGCAGTCGCGGCAGGGGCAGAGATAGGCCGAGCGGCCCATCCCCTGATCCAGCTGCAGGCCCCCGGAGGCCAGGCGGACCACTCGCCAGAGTCCACGCCGATCGGCGAGGACCCGGCAGGCCACGCAGCGCCGCAGCACCACTGGCGGGGCTGAGGAGGGGCTCACCGGGCTTCCGCCTCTGCGGGCTCCGCGTCTGCAGGTTGCGTGTCTGCGGGTTCGACGGCCTGGGGATCGGTGGCCCCAGCCTCGGCCTCGCCCAGGTTGCCCCCGCCATAGCCATAGGGCCCACCCTCTTCGTCCTCAGGCAAGGGGTAAAGCTCCCTGAGCCGGGCATCTTCCTCGGCGCGGGTGGCCTGCTCCACCGCCAGCCGGGCCTCGGCCTCGGCCTGCAGCGCCTCATCCTCTTCCCGCAGGGCAATCAGTTCGGCCACGGCCGCGTCCTCACCGGCCTGGTCGTACTCATGGGCATTCTTGATGTCGATCTTCCAGCCGGTGAGCCGGGCCGCCAGGCGGACATTCTGGCCCTCGCGGCCGATCGCCAGGCTGAGCTGATCGGGGGGGACCAGCACGTGGGCGTGTTGCCCGTCGGGGTCCACCAGGCGCACGGCCTCCACCCGGGCCGGGCTGAGCGAATTGGCGATGTACTGCCCCGGATCGTGGGACCAGCGGATCACATCGATCTTTTCGCCGCGCAGCTCGTTGACCACCTGCTGAATGCGCGAACCACGAGCGCCGATGCAGGCCCCCACGGGATCCACCTCCCGCTCCACTGAGTCAACGGCCACTTTGGTGCGTGGTCCAACTGAACGGCTGGGCGGATTGGCTTCCCGGGCCACGGCAACGATGCGCACGGAGCCCTCCTGGATCTCGGGCACTTCGTTTTCAAACAGATAGACCACCAGCCCGGCATTGGAGCGGCTCACAAACAGCTGCGGGCCGCGTCTGGGCACCTCGCTCACTTCCTTCAGAAACACCTTGAAGGTGGCGTTGGCGCGGTAGTTGTCGTTGGGGAGCTGGTCACGGCGCGGCAGTTCGGCTTCCACCTCGGGGCGCCCGAGGCCGCTGCTCACGGCCATGATCACGCTCTGGCGCTCGAAGCGGATCACCCGGGAGGTCAGCACAGGATCTTCCAGATCGGCGAACTCCTCCTGGATCATCCGCCGTTGCTGGTCGCGCAGCTTCTGGGCGAGCACCTGCTTGGTGGTGGCTGCGGCCATGCGCCCGAAGTCGTCTTTCTCCGGAGTTACATCCAGCACCACGGTGTCGCCGATCTGGGCATCCTCAGCAACCTGCTGAACCTCAGAAAGGGCAATCTGGTGGTCTTCGCTCTCCACTTCCTCAACAATGATCTTGGAAGCCAGCACCCGGTAGCCTTCTTCGTCTAGGTCCAGCTGCACATCGAAGTTGGAGAAGTAATCCTCTTCGAAAGGATCTTCGCTGATACCAAGATAAAGGGTGCGGCGATAGCGCTCATAGCCCTTCAGCAGGGCCTCTCTGAGCGCCGCGTCGACCACCGAGGCAGCCAGCTTCTTTTCTTCGCTGATGTCCTCGATCAGATTGTTCAGGCCGGGAAGTAAGACCAGGGCCATGGTTTTTCGGTTGTGGGTGATTCAGTTGTTGGGGCTCAGCTCTCAATGGCCGGCGTGACCAGGAGCACCTGGGTCACGGCTTCGCGGGGGATCCGCCTGGTGCGGCCGCGCTGGTTGATCTGAAGCTCGCTCGCGGTGCGCTCCAGAAGAAGGCCCTCGCAGCGGCTTGCCGATCCCTTGGCGTCGCGGAAGTGCACGGCCACAGGGAAGCCGCGAAAGCTGCGGAAGTCCCGGTCGTCGCGCAGTTCCTCGCCGATGCCGGGGCTGCTGACCTCCAGAACATAGGCCTCGTCGGTCAGCAACCCCTCGGATTCAAGCGCCTCCACAAGCGGTGGGGACAGCGCTGCACAGTTGTCGAGCGTGATCTCGCCGCCTGAAGCCCGCTGCACCAGCACCTGCAACGTCATCGGAATCCGATGGCTGAGCAGTGCCACCCCCATGAGCTCACAGCCATGGGCGGCACACGTCTGCCGCGCCACGGCTTCCAGTTTGGGCAGCAGGGGATGGGGCACCGAAGGGGAGACCGTGGGAGACCGGAACCAGGCCTGGCCCAAAGACCTCAAGGCCTACTTTTCACCCTAGGGGATCCCTGCCGCCATCAGAAGGGGCAGACAGGGCCCCCAGATCGATCACGGGGGCCTCGGCGTAATAGTCACTGCGCTGAACGCTGCCGCGCCGCTCCGCGTCGAGGTTCATGCATTGGGCTTTCTGCTCATCGCTGCGCAGGTACTGGCAGACCCTTGCCCAGAGCTTGGCGCGGGTGCCCGGCGCTCCCTGGCTGAAGTGCACCAGGTCGGCACCACCGGCCATGCCCTGGATCTCCACCTGACAGAGGCTGCAACGCTGCCGGGTGCCGGGGGGGATTGCTGCCATGGCGGCCTCGCTGTTCAGGGGGCAACTTAGGCCTAGGTGCTGGAGGTGTGAATGCGCGTGTTGCAGCTGAGCGATCTGCATCTGCTCGCCGAGCCTGGCGGCGTCTATCGCGGTCGCCCGCCCCTCGCCTGCCTGACCCATGCGCTGCGGCAAGCCCTGGCGGCGGCCCCGGCCCCGCCGGACCTGCTGCTGCTCAGCGGCGACCTCTGCCAGGACGAAAGCCTGGCGGGCTATGTCCATCTCCACACATCGTTGCAGTTCCTGGGCCTCCCCCTGGCCCTGCTGCCAGGCAACCACGACCATCCCCAGCTGCTGCGCTCCGTTCTGGGTCGCCACGGCCCGATCGCGCCGGCGTTGGTGGAGGGGCCTGGGGCCAGGCTGCTCCTGCTCGACAGCCACAAGGCCGGAGCTACCGCCGGTTGGCTCGGAGCCAGCCAGCTCGCCTGGCTGGCGGGCGTTCTCCAGCAGCTGGAGCAGGCCTTGCCCCGACCCCTGCTGGTGGCCGTGCACCATCCCCCCGTGGCGATCGGCGACCTCGAAATGGATGCCATCGGGCTGCTCGATGGGGCGGCCCTGCTGCAGCTGCTGGGACAAGCCAGGGACCTGGAGGCCGTGGTGTTCGGCCACATCCACCAGCACTGGAGCGGCAGCCTGCCCGGCCGCCCCCAGGTGCCCCTACTCGGTTGCCCTTCCACCCTCTGCGGCTTCGGACCGGTGCAGCCCTGCCCCTTGGGCCGCCCTGACGACCCCGGCGGCCGCTGGCTGGAGATCGGCGCGCCGGGCGGTTTTCAGGAGTCCCTGCTGCGCTGGTCCCCTCCCTAGCGTCAGCACAGAAGTGCTGGCCCGCCCGTGCCCCCTGAGCTGAAGCCCTCTTCCGCTGATTTTCTGGTCATGCTGCGCCGCTGGCTCCGCCGGTGCCGCCCTGCCGCTGCCGGGCTGCTGGCCCTCTCCCTGGTGGCGATCCACCTGGTTGGTGCCCCCACCGCCTGGGCCCTTGAAGCGACCTCCCCTGACCAGGCGGCCCACAGTTTTGTGGCTGAGGCGGCCCGCTCGGTGGCCCCGGCCGTGGTGCGGATCGACATCGAACGGGACGTGGAGCGGCAGGCCTTCGATCCGGCCCTGCTGGATCCGCTGCTGCGCGATCTGTTCGGCGACCCTTCCGGCAGCAGGCGTGAGCGCGGCCAGGGCTCGGGGGTGGTGATCGATGCCCGCAGGGGGCTGGTGCTCACCAATGCCCACGTGGTGGATCAGGTGGATCGGGTGGAAGTCACCCTGGCCGATGGTCGCCAGCGCGATGCCACCGTGGTGGGCAGTGATTCCGTTACCGATCTGGCCCTGGTGCGGATTCGCGGTGTCGACGATCTGCAGGCGGCCTCCCTCGGCGATTCCGAGGCTCTTGAGGTGGGCGACTGGGCCATCGCCCTGGGCAGCCCCTATGGCCTGCAGCGCACGGTCACCCTGGGCATCGTCAGCAGCCTGCACCGCGACATCAACAGCCTCGGCTTCTCCGACAAGCGCCTCGATCTGATCCAGACCGATGCCGCGATCAACCCCGGTAACTCCGGCGGACCGCTCATCAACGCCGCCGGTGACGTGATCGGCATCAACACCCTGGTGCGCTCCGGTCCGGGAGCGGGGCTCGGCTTCGCCATCCCGATCAACCTGGCCAGGCAGGTGGCCAGCCAGCTGGCCGAAGGCGGCCAGGTGGTGCACCCCTATCTCGGCCTGCAGCTGGTGCCGCTCACCGCCCGCCGCGCCCGGGACAACAACCGTGATCCCGATGCGGTGCTGCAGCTGCCCGAGCGCGACGGTGCCCTGGTGCAGCGGGTGCTGCCGGAGAGTCCCGCCGAGCAGGCCGGCATGCGCCGCGGCGACCTGGTGGTGGCCGCGGCCGATCAGCTGGTGGCTGATCCCGCCAGCCTGCTGCGCCAGGTGGAGCACGCTGCGGTGGGCGAACCCCTGGCCATCACCGTGGTGCGCGGCCGCCGCGAGCTGAGCCTCTCGATCCGTCCGGCGGCCCTGCCCAGCGCCGGCTGAGGCCGCTGCTACGGTCGCGGCCCGCGTGAGGGGTTGGTGCCGATGGCCGAGCTGCAGGACCGGATGAAGCAGGCGGTGGCCCTGGCGGCCACCGACCAGATCCGCAGTGGCATGGTGGTGGGGCTGGGATCGGGCTCCACGGCCGCGCTGATGATCCAGGCCCTGGGCGCGCGGCTGCAAAGCGGCGAGCTCAGCGACATCACCGGCGTGACCACCTCCTTCCAGGGCGAGGTGCTGGCGGCTGAGCTGGGCATCCCCCTCGCCAGCCTCAATGCCATCAGCCGCATCGACCTGGCCATTGACGGAGCCGATGAGGTGGATCCCTCGTTCCAGCTGATCAAGGGGGGTGGCGCCTGCCATGTGCAGGAAAAGCTGGTGGCCCGCCGCGCCGACCGCTTTGTGGTGGTGGTGGACAGCACCAAGCTGGTGGACACCCTCAACCTCGATTTCCTGCTGCCGGTGGAGGTGCTGTCGGGCGCCTGGCGCCAGGTGCAGGCGGAGCTCCAGGCCCTGGGCGGCGCAGCCCAGCTGCGCATGGCCGTGCGCAAGGCCGGACCGGTGGTCACGGATCAGGGCAACCTGGTGCTGGATGTGCGCTTTGCCGGCGGCATCGCCGATCCCGAAGGGCTGGAACGGCAGATCAACAACCTTCCCGGGGTGCTGGAGAACGGCCTGTTCGTGAACCTGGCCGATCAGGTGCTGGTGGGCCAGATCGAGGCGGACATCCCGGGCGTCCGAGATCTCGACAAACGCTGAGCCCCCGCCAGACACATCGACTTCGGGGGCTTTTCAGCTGAGTCGCCGCCGCACAGACTCGGCGTGGCTGTGCAGACCCTCACTCTCGGCCAGGGTGATCACGGCCTGACCCGTGGCCTCGAGAGCGGCCCGGTTGAAGTGGATCAGCGAGGTGTGGCGCAGGAACGTCTCGACGCTCAGGGCACCGGCGAAGCGGGCCGTGCCGGAAGTGGGCAGGGTGTGGTTGGGGCCGGCCAGGTAGTCGCCCACCGCCTCTGGGCTGTGGGGGCCCATGAAGATCGCGCCGGCGTTCTGGATCTGCTCCGCCAGCGCCTGCGGCTCTTCCACCAGCAGCTCGAGGTGTTCCGGGGCAAAGCGATCGCTGAGGGCGGCGGCACTGCTGAGATCGCGGCAGATCACCACCAGGCCCCAGTCCTGCAGGGCCGAGCGGGTGATGGCGGCGCGCGGGTGTCCCTGCAGCTGGGCTTCCAGAGCCTGGGGCAGCGCGCTGGCCAGCTCCTCGCTGGTGGTGAGCAGGATGGCCGCCGCCAGGGGGTCATGTTCGGCCTGGGCCAGCAGGTCGGCGGCCACCTGCTCCACCCGGGCGGTGTGGTCGGCGATCACCAGCACCTCGCTCGGCCCGGCCAGGGAATCGATCGCCACCTGGCCGTACACCGCCTTCTTGGCCAGAGTCACGTAGAGGTTTCCGGGGCCGCTGATCACATCCACGCGGGGAATGGATGCGGTGCCGTAGGCGAGGGCAGCGATCGCCTGGGCGCCGCCCACCCGGTAGACCTCGTTGATGCCGGCCAGATGGGCCGCGGCCAGCACGGTGGGGTTCGGCTCACCGCCGGGGCCAGGCGGCGTCACCATCACCAGCCGCTCCACCCCCGCCACCACGGCAGGCACGGCGTTCATCAGCACCGTGCTCGGGTAGGAGGCCCTGCCGCCAGGCACGTACAGCCCGGCGCGTTGCACCGGCCGCCAGCGCCGGCCCAGGCTTTCGCCATGGGGACCGGTGACGCTCAGGTCGGCTGGCAGCTGGCGCCGATGAAAATCCAGGATCCGGCTGTGGGCCAGGCGCAGGGCCTGCTGCAGGGGAGGCGGGCACTGCTCCCAGGAGCTGGCCAGCCGCTCCGGCGGAATCCGCAGCGGATCGGGGCGCACCCCATCAAAGCGCTCCGTGAGGCGGAGCAGGGCGGTATCGCCCTCGCGCCGTACCTGCTGGAGGATGTCGCCCACCAGGGCTGCAGCCTGCTCGCTGGCCCCGCCCTGGGTCCGCGCGGCGATGGCCTCAAGCCGTTCGGCTGCGGCAGCCGGATCCCGCAGGCAGGGGAGGAGCAACGCTGTGGAGGGGGCGGCCACGGAAGTCACGCGAGGCAGAACCTCAACCTAGAGGGCCAGAGCAGGGCTCCCCGGCCCGGGCCTTGGGCGAGCCTGGATGGCACCGAGGTAAGATCATCGATCGCTGAATCAGTCCTCCACCGCCTGTGGCCAATAACAAGTCTTCGAAGAAGCGCATCGAGATCGCCGAGCGCAACCGGCTGCGCAACCGCACCTACAAGTCGTCCCTGCGCACCCTGATGAAGCGCTGTTTCACGGCTTGCACGGCCTACAGCCAGGGTCCCGATGCCACCGCCAAGGAGGCGGTGCAGCTGTCCATGCGGGCTGCCTTCAGCAAGATCGACAAGGCCGTGAAGGTGGGTGTGCTGCATCGCAACACCGGTGCCCACCAGAAATCTCGCCTGAGCACCGCGGTGCGCCAAGCCGTGGAGCCTGAAACCGCCAGCAGCTGAGTCTCCCAGCCAGGATCGGGCGGCTGCTGAGCCAAGCCTTCAGCCTGGCCGCCTCTGAGCCAGCATGCCCACGGCCCTGAAGCCCCATCGCCATGACGCCGCCGTCTGCCGTCCAGAAGGCCGCCACTGTCCAGACTGGCCATCCAGCCGAGCCCCTGGCCCATGGCGGGCTGGTCGACTCCCATTGCCACATCGTCTTTCGCCAGTTTGACGAGGATCTCGATGAGGTGATTGCGCGCTGGCGGCAGGCCGGGGTGGTGGCCCTGGTGCATGCCTGCGTGGAGCCTGCCGAAATCCCGGCGATTCGGGCCCTCGCCGATCGCCTGCCCGAGTTGCGTTACTCGGTGGGGGTTCACCCGCTCGATACTGAGCACTGGAGCAGCGACACCGCCGCCGTGCTCGAGCAGGCGGCCGTGGATGACCCCAGGGTTGTGGCCATCGGCGAACTGGGCCTGGACCTGTTCCGGGAGCAGAACCTGCAGGCGCAGCTGGCCGTGCTGCGTCCCCAGCTCGACCTGGCCTGCCGGCTGGATCTGCCGGTGATCGTGCACTGCCGTGATGCCGCCGAGCCGATGCTCGCCGAGCTGCGTCAGCGTCGCAGCGAGGGCCTCTGCCCCCGGGGGGTGATGCACTGCTGGGGCGGCACGCCCGAGGAGATGGAGGCGTTCCTCGAGCTCGGGTTCTACATCAGTTTCAGCGGAGTGGTCACCTTCGCCAAGGCCGAGGCCACCCACGCCTGCGCCCGGGCCGTGCCTGCCGATCGCTACCTGGTGGAGACAGACTGTCCCTTCCTGGCTCCGGTGCCGCGCCGGGGCAAGCGCAATGAGCCGTCCTATGTGGCCGCTGTGGCGGAGCGGGTGGCGCTCCTGCGCGGCGAGAGCCTCGACATGGTGGCCCGCACCAGCACGGCCAATGCCCGAACCCTGTTCAGGCTTCTGGGTGACGGTGTATGATCCTTCATTGGCCTGGATGCGAAAGCTCTCCTTGTTGTCGACGTCTTCAGCCTTGATGCGATCTCGTTAGATGCCTCCTCCTGGGCAGCCGTTCCCCTCTGGGGAGCGGCTGTTCGCGTGGGCGGCCGCGAGCGATCAGCAGGCTGATGGACCGACAGGCCACCCCGTCAATTATCGATCCTGCAGGTTCACCGCATGAGCAGCGCGATCCAGGTCGCCAAGACCGTCACTTACCTGCCCGATCTCGTGGAGGTACAGAGGGCGAGCTTCAAATGGTTCCTGGAGAAGGGCCTGATCGAAGAGCTGGAGAGCTTTTCGCCGATCACCGATTACACGGGCAAGCTTGAGCTGCACTTCATCGGCAGTGAGTACCGGCTGAAGCGGCCACGCCACGACGTGGAGGAAGCGAAGCGGCGTGATGCCACCTTCGCTTCACAGATGTATGTCACCTGCAGACTGGTCAACAAGGAAACCGGTGAGATCAAGGAACAGGAAGTTTTCATCGGCGAACTGCCTTTGATGACCGAGCGCGGCACCTTCATCATCAATGGTGCAGAGCGTGTGATCGTGAATCAGATCGTTCGCTCCCCGGGTGTCTATTTCAAGGAGGAGCCCGATCCCAAGACCGGCCGCAAGACCTACAACGCCAGTGTGATCCCCAACCGGGGAGCATGGCTGAAGTTCGAAACCGATAAGCACGAGCTGATGCACGTGCGGGTCGACAAGACCCGCAAGATCAATGCCCACGTGCTGATGCGCGCCATGGGCCTCTCCGATGTGGACGTGCTCGACAAGCTGCGCCACCCCGAGTACTACTCCAAGACGATCGAGTCCGCCACCAGTGTGGATGGAATCACCTCCCAGGATCAGGCTCTGCTGGAGCTCTACAAGAAGCTGCGTCCGGGTGAACCGCCCTCAGTGAGCGGCGGCCAGAGCTTGCTGGATTCCCGCTTCTTCGACGCGAAGCGCTACGACCTCGGTCGCGTCGGCCGCTACAAGATCAACAAGAAACTGCGGCTCACCGTGCCGGATGAGACGCGGGTGCTCACCAAGGAGGAGCTGCTCGCCACTCTCGATTACCTGATCGGCCTGCAGCTCGGCCAGCCCGGCTATGAGATCGACGACATCGATCACCTGGGTAACCGTCGCGTCCGCTCCGTGGGTGAGCTGCTGCAGAACCAGGTGCGCGTGGGTCTCAACCGGCTCGAGCGGATCATCAGGGAACGGATGACCGTCGGCGAGACCGAGTCACTCACCCCGGCCCAGTTGGTGAACCCCAAGCCCCTGGTGGCGGCGATCAAGGAGTTCTTCGGCTCCAGCCAGCTGAGCCAGTTCATGGATCAGACCAACCCCCTGGCTGAGCTCACCCACAAGCGCCGCATCAGCGCGCTCGGCCCTGGCGGCCTCACCCGGGAACGGGCCGGTTTCGCCGTGCGCGACATCCACCCCTCCCACTACGGCCGCATCTGCCCGATCGAAACCCCGGAAGGCCCTAACGCCGGCCTGATCGGTTCGCTCGCCACCCACGCCCGGGTGAACGAATACGGCTTCATCGAGACCCCCTTCTGGAAGGTGGAGGAGGGGATCGTGATCAAGCAGGGCGACCCCATCTACCTCTCCGCCGATCTGGAAGACGAGTGCCGCGTCGCCCCCGGCGACGTGCCGACCGACTCCGACGGCCGCATCACGGCTGACCTGGTGCCCGTGCGCTACCGCCAGGATTTTGAAAAGGTGCCACCCGAGCAGGTGGATTACGTGCAGCTCTCGCCGGTGCAGGTGATCTCCGTGGCCACCTCTCTGATCCCCTTCCTGGAGCACGACGACGCCAACCGCGCCCTGATGGGCTCCAACATGCAGCGCCAGGCCGTGCCGCTGTTGCGTCCGGAGCGGCCCCTGGTGGGCACGGGCCTCGAGACCCAGGTCGCCCGCGACTCCGGCATGGTGCCGATCACCCGGGTCAATGGCACGGTCACCTATGTGGACGCCACGGCGATCGTGATCCGCGATGAAGACGGCCAGGACCACACCCACTACCTGCAGAAGTATCAGCGCTCCAACCAGGACACCTGCCTGAACCAGCGCCCGATCGTGCGCCAGGGAGACCCGGTGATCGCCGGCCAGGTGCTGGCGAATGGATCGGCCTGTGAAGGCGGTGAAATCGCCCTGGGTCAGAATGTACTGATCGCCTACATGCCTTGGGAGGGATACAACTACGAGGACGCCATCCTCGTTAGCGAGCGGCTCGTCACCGACGATCTCTACACCTCCGTTCACATCGAGAAGTACGAGATTGAGGCCCGGCAGACCAAGCTCGGCCCTGAGGAGATCACTCGTGAGATCCCTAACGTGGCTGAAGAAAGCCTGGGTAATCTCGATGAGATGGGCATCATCCGTGTCGGTGCCTTTGTGGAAAGTGGTGACATCCTGGTGGGCAAGGTGACCCCCAAGGGGGAGTCCGATCAGCCGCCTGAGGAAAAGCTCCTGCGTGCCATCTTCGGCGAGAAGGCCCGCGACGTGCGTGATAACTCCCTGCGGGTTCCCAGCACAGAGCGTGGCCGCGTGGTGGATGTGCGCATCTACACCCGCGAACAGGGTGACGAGCTGCCGCCGGGCGCCAACATGGTGGTGCGGGTGTATGTGGCCAAGCGCCTGAAGATTCAGGTTGGCGACAAGATGGCCGGTCGCCACGGCAACAAGGGCATCATCAGCCGCATCCTCCCCCGTGAGGACATGCCCTATCTCCCGGACGGCACACCCATCGACATCGTGCTCAATCCGCTGGGCGTGCCCAGCCGGATGAATGTGGGCCAGGTGTTCGAGTGCCTGATGGGCTGGGCTTCGTCCCACCTGGACTGCCGCGTCAAGGTGGTGCCCTTCGATGAGATGCACGGCGCCGAGAAATCGAAGCAAACCGTGCAGGCCTTCCTGGAGGAAGCCGCCAGCCAGCCCGGCAAGGACTGGGTCTATGACCCTGGGAACCCCGGCAAGATCCAGCTGATCGATGGCCGCAGTGGCGAGGCTTTCGACCAGCCAGTCACCGTGGGCTATGCCCACATTCTCAAGCTGGTGCACCTGGTGGACGACAAGATCCACGCCCGCTCCACCGGTCCCTACTCCCTGGTCACCCAGCAGCCCCTGGGCGGCAAGGCCCAGCAGGGTGGTCAGCGCCTCGGCGAGATGGAAGTCTGGGCCCTGGAGGCCTATGGCGCGGCCTACACGCTGCAGGAGCTGCTCACCGTCAAGTCCGACGACATGCAGGGCCGCAACGAAGCCCTCAACGCCATCGTCAAGGGCAAGCCCATCCCCCGCCCCGGCACGCCGGAGTCGTTCAAGGTGCTGATGCGCGAGCTGCAGTCCCTGGGCCTCGACATCGCTGTGTACACCGATGCGGGCGAAGAGGTGGATCTGATGCAGGACGTCAACCCCCGTCGCAGCACGCCAAGCCGGCCCACCTACGAGTCCCTCGGCGTTGCGGATTACGACGACGACTGAATCGACCCTGTGTCGCTGCTCCCCAGTCGATGCCTCCCCGTTGAAGCCACCCCTTTCGATCTCCGCGCGTTAGTCACCCCCATGTCCAACAGCAATCTCCGCACCGAAAACCACTTCGACTACGTCAAGATCACGCTGGCTTCGCCGGATCGGATCATGCAGTGGGGGCAGCGCACGTTGCCCAACGGTCAGGTTGTGGGTGAGGTCACCAAGCCCGAAACCATCAACTACCGCACGCTCAAGCCGGAGATGGACGGCCTGTTCTGCGAGAAGATCTTCGGACCGTCCAAGGACTGGGAGTGCCATTGCGGTAAGTACAAACGGGTGCGGCACCGCGGCATCGTCTGCGAGCGCTGTGGCGTGGAGGTCACCGAGAGCAGGGTGCGCCGTCACCGCATGGGCTTCATCAAGCTGGCCGCCCCGGTGAGCCACGTCTGGTACCTGAAGGGGATTCCCAGCTACGTGGCGATCCTGCTCGACATGCCCCTGCGGGATGTGGAGCAGATCGTTTACTTCAACTGCTACGTGGTTCTCGATCCGGGCGACCACAAAACCCTCTCCTACAAGCAGCTGCTCACGGAAGACGAATGGCTTGAGATTGAGGATGAAATCTACGCCGAAGATTCCGAGATCGAGAATGAGCCCATCGTCGGTATCGGTGCCGAGGCGCTCAAGAGCCTGCTGCAGGACATCAACCTCAGCGAAACTGCCGAGCAGTTGCGTGAGGACATCGCCGCCAGCAAGGGTCAGAAGCGGGCCAAACTCATCAAGCGTCTGCGGGTGATCGACAACTTCGTGGCCACCGGTGCAAGTCCGGATTGGATGGTGCTGGATGTGATTCCGGTGATCCCGCCTGATCTGCGTCCCATGGTTCAGCTCGATGGCGGCCGTTTCGCCACGAGCGATCTCAACGACCTCTACCGCCGGGTGATCAACCGCAACAACCGCCTGGCCAGACTGCAGGAGATCCTGGCGCCGGAGATCATCGTCCGCAACGAGAAGCGGATGCTGCAGGAGGCTGTCGATGCCTTGATCGACAACGGCCGCCGCGGCCGCACGGTGGTGGGAGCCAACAACAGGGCCCTCAAGTCGCTCAGCGACATCATTGAGGGTAAGCAGGGGCGTTTCCGTCAGAACCTGCTCGGCAAGCGCGTCGACTACTCCGGTCGTTCAGTGATCGTGGTGGGCCCCAAGCTGAAAATGCACCAGTGCGGGCTCCCCAAGGAGATGGCCATTGAGCTGTTTCAGCCCTTTGTGATCAACCGGCTGATTCGCCAGAACATCGTCAACAACATCAAGGCCGCCAAGAAGTTGATTCAGCGGGCCGATGACGAGGTGATGCAGGTGTTGCAGGAGGTCATCGAGGGACACCCGATCATGCTCAACCGGGCTCCGACACTGCACCGCCTTGGCATTCAGGCCTTCGAGCCTAAGTTGGTCGATGGTCGTGCCATTCAGCTCCACCCGCTCGTCTGCCCAGCCTTCAACGCTGACTTCGACGGCGACCAGATGGCCGTGCATGTGCCCCTGGCGATTGAAGCTCAGACGGAAGCCCGCATGCTCATGCTGGCCAGCAACAACATTCTCTCGCCGGCTACAGGCGAGCCAATCATCACCCCCTCCCAGGACATGGTGCTCGGCGCCTACTACCTCAGTGCCGAGCAGCCTGGGGCCAGCAAGCCCGATTTCGGTGACCGCTCCCGCACCTTCGCCGGCCTTGAGGATGTGATCGCCGCTTTTGAGGAGAAGCACATCGGCCTGCACCACTGGGTCTGGGTGCGGTTCTCCGGCGATGTGGACTGTGATGACGAGGAGAGCACGCCGCTGGAGCAGAAGACGCTCAGTGATGGCACCCGCATCGAGCAGTGGAACTACCGCCGTGACCGCTTCGATGAGGACGGCGCCCTGATCAGCCGCTACCTGCTCACCACTGTGGGTCGGGTCGTGATCAACCACACCATCATCGACGCCGTGGCTGCGGTCTGAACTGGCTTCTGACCGGTCCAACGTCTCCACCTTCGTTTCGCCTTCTCACCAGCGCCCAGCCGCCCCATGACCGCCACTCCCGCCAAGAAGTCCAAGTCGTCCAAGAAAGCCGCTGAGCCAAGCGTGGACACCACGGCTGCCGTGGTCACCCCGCCCCTCAGCCGCGAGGCGCCGCTGTTCCGCAACCGCGTGATCGACAAGAAAGCGCTCCGCAACCTGGTGGCCTGGGCCTACAAGCATCACGGCACGGCGGCCACGGCCGCCATGGCGGATGATCTCAAGGATCTCGGCTTCCACTACGCCACCCAGGCGGCTGTGTCGATCTCCGTCGACGACCTGCGCATCCCCGGGGACAAGGCCGCCCTGCTGGCAGAGGCCGAGGAGCAGATCACTCAAACCGAAGAGCGCTATCGCCTCGGTGAGATCACCGAAGTGGAACGCCACACCAAGGTGATCGATACCTGGACGGAAACCAACGAACGCCTCGTTGCTGCTGTGCGCCGCAACTTCAACGAGAACGATCCACTCAATTCCGTCTGGATGATGGCCAACTCAGGCGCCCGGGGCAACATGTCTCAGGTGCGCCAGCTGGTGGGCATGCGCGGCCTGATGGCCAACCCCCAGGGGGAGATCATCGACCTGCCGATCCGCACCAACTTCCGTGAGGGGCTGACTGTCACCGAGTACGTGATTTCGTCCTACGGCGCCCGCAAGGGCCTGGTGGACACCGCCCTGCGCACGGCGGACTCCGGCTACCTCACCCGGCGCCTGGTGGACGTTGCCCAGGATGTGATCGTCCGCGAGGACGATTGCGGCACCACCCGCTTCATCCCGATTGATGCTGACGAGCGCGGTCGCTTTGCCAGCAAGCTGGTGGGTCGCCTGGCCGCCCAGCCCGTGGTCGACGCCGATGGCGTTGTGCTGGTCGACCGCGATGGCGAAATCGACCTGCCTCTCTCACGCCGGATCGAAGCCGCTGGTGTGCGCACGGTGAATGTGCGCTCGCCCCTCACCTGTGAGGCCTCCCGTTCGGTCTGCCGTAAGTGCTACGGCTGGGCCCTGGCCCACAACCAGCTGGTGGATCTCGGCGAGGCCGTCGGCATCGTGGCGGCCCAGTCGATCGGTGAGCCTGGAACCCAGCTCACCATGCGCACCTTCCACACCGGCGGTGTGTCCACCGCCGAAACCGGCGTGGTGCGCTCCCTTGTGGATGGCACGGTCGAGTTCGGTCCGAAGTCACGGGTCAGGGCATTCCGCACCTCCCACGGCGTGAATGCCCAGATCGCGGAGACCGACTTCCTGCTCACCCTCAAGCCCACCGGAAAGGGCAAGATCCAGAAGCTGGACATCACCACCGGTTCGATCCTGTTTGTCGCCGACGGTGACATCGTGCCTGGAGACATCATCCTTGCCCAGATCTCGGCTGGTGCCACGGTCAAGAAGAGCGTTGAAAAGGCCACGAAGGATGTGATCTGCGACCTGGCGGGCCAGGTGCGCTACGAGGATGGCATTCAACCCAAGGAGGTCACTGACCGCCAGGGCAACATCACCCACAAGGCCACTCGCCTGGGCCGCCTCTGGGTGTTTGCGGGGGATGTCTACAACCTCCCCCCCAACGCCCTCCCTGTGGTTGAAGGAAACAAGGCCGTCACCACCGGTGAGGTGCTGGCCGAGAGTCGCCTGGTCTCGGAGTACGGCGGCGCCGTGCGCCTGCGCGAGAGCGCCGGAGACTCCCGGGAGGTTCAGATTGTCACCACCAGCCTCACGCTCAAGGACTGCAAGCTCCTGGGTGAATCCACCCATTCAGGTGAGCTTTGGCACCTGGAGGGCAAGGAGGGAAACCGCTACCGCCTCAACACAGCTCCGGGCAGCAAGATCGGTAACGGCGAGGTGATCGCTGAGCTCGCCGATGACCGCTTCCGCACCCAGACAGGTGGCCTCGTCAAGTTCGCCCCCGGCCTGGCGATCAAGAAGGCGCGCAGTGCCAAGAATGGTTATGAGGTGAGCAAGGGCGGCACCCTGCTGTGGATCCCCCAGGAAACCCACGAGATCAACAAGGACATCTCCCTGTTGATGATTGAGGATGGCCAGTGGATTGAAGCCGGCACTGAGGTGGTCAAGGATATCTTCAGCCAGACGGCTGGGATCGTGACGGTCACCCAGAAAAATGACATCCTTCGGGAGATCATTGTGCGCTCAGGTGTGCTGCACCTGGTGCCCGACAGCAAGGTGATCAGCAAGTTTGCCGATGGCCGCATGGTCATGCCCGGCGAAGAGATCAGCAAGGGCCTCAAGGCTGAGGCGATGGTCTATGTGGAAACGGCCGAGACCCCTGAGGGCAGCGCCCTGCTGCTGCGGCCGGTGGAGGAATACGCCATTCCCGATGCGGCTCACCTGCCGGAGCTCACCACGGTGAAACAGTCCGGTGGCCCGTACATGGGCCTCAAGGCCACCCAGAGGCTGGCCTTCAAGGATGGCGAGCTGATCAAGAGTGTCGAGGGCGTCGAGCTGCTGCGCACGCAGTTGATTCTTGAAACCTTCGATACCACGCCCCAGATGACCGTGGATGTGGAGGCCCTGCCGGACAAGCGGGCCAAGACGATCGAGCGCCTTCAACTCACCATCCTTGAAACGCTCCTGGTCAGGCGCGACACCCTCTCCGACGCCAGCCATGGCTCCACCCACACGGACCTGCAGGTGCAGGACGGCACCTCGGTCAAGAAGGGCGAGGTCGTCGCCACCACCCAGATTCTCTGCAAGGAGGACGGTGTGGTTCAGCTCCCGACTCCGATCGATGGGGAGCCGATCCGGCGCCTGATCGTGGAGCGGGACATCGATACCCGCAGCATTGATCTCGGTTCGGCAACCCCGCTTGTTCGAGTGGATCAGCGCCTGGTGGATGGCGATCTGCTGGCCGAGGGCATGCCCTCCCCCTGCTGTGGTGAGGTGGAAGCGATCGAGGGCTCCAACCTGATCATGCGCCTGGGCCGCCCCTACATGGTGTCCCCCGATTCTGTGCTGCATGTCCGGGACGGTGAACTCGTGCAGCGCGGCGATGGTCTGGCCCTGCTGGTGTTCGAGCGCCAGAAGACCGGCGATATCGTGCAGGGTCTGCCTCGAATCGAGGAGCTCCTGGAGGCCCGGCGCCCCCGCGATTCCGCTGTGCTCTGCCGCAAGGCCGGCACCGTGGACATCAAGCAAGGTGATGACGACGACTCGATCACCGTCACCGTGATCGAGTCTGATGACGCGATCACTGAGTACCCGATCCTGCTCGGCCGCACTGTGATGGTCAGCAATTCCCAGCAGGTCAAGGCCGGTGAATCGCTCACCGATGGCCCGATCAATCCCCACGAGCTGCTGGAGTGCTACTTCGAGGATCTGCGCAGCCGCAAGCCCACCCTGGAGGCTGCCCAGGAATCGATTTCCAAGCTCCAGTTCCGCATGGTGCAGGAGGTGCAGAACGTCTACAAGAGTCAGGGCGTCTCCATCGACGACAAGCACATCGAAGTGATCGTCCGTCAGATGACCAGCAAGGTCCGCATTGAAGATGCCGGCGACACCACCTTCCTGCCCGGTGAGCTGATCGAGCTGCGCCAGGTTGAGCAGGTGAATGGCGCCATGGCCATCACTGGCGGTGCCCCTGCGGAGTTCACCCCGGTGTTGCTCGGCATCACCAAGGCCTCGCTGAACACCGACAGCTTCATCTCGGCGGCCTCCTTCCAGGAGACCACCCGGGTGCTCACCGAGGCGGCGATCGAGGGCAAGAGCGATTGGCTGCGGGGCCTCAAGGAGAACGTGATCATCGGCCGCCTGATTCCGGCCGGCACAGGCTTCAGTGGCTTCGAAGAGGAGCTGAGGTCGGAGGCCGGCCCCCATCCCGACATCCTTGAGGAGGACGGCATGGGCTACCGCCGCATGCAGAATCTTCGTCCGGACTACACGGTGGAGACCCCCGCTCCGCCGGCTGCCACCGCCGTGCTCGACGACCCTTCCGAGGAAGACCTGGAGGCCACCCGCAGCCGCCATGGCCTGGAGGCCACCGCCAGCACCACGGCGGCCTTCACCCGGCCGGCAGTGGAGGAGGGGCTCGAAGAGGAACTGGTTGCCGATCCCGCTGCCCTCGAAGGGCTGCAGGAAGAAGGGCTGCTCAGTGAGGAGTGAGCCCTGGCCAGGAGTCCTGGGGCTCCTGGCATGTCACCTTCCCCCGCCATGATGGCCCGATGCCCACACCAGTCCCGATCACAGCCAGTGCCACCAGCCCTCGGGCCGGGGGCAACGGTGCTGCCGCAGAGCGGCCGCTGACCGCCCTGGGCACACCGGTGCCCCAGCGCAGGCTGCCCCGCTTCGGCTTCCATACCCATACCGAGCGGCTCAATGGCAGGGCCGCAATGCTGGGCTTCATGGCCCTGCTGGCGGTGGAGTGGTGGCTGGGCCATGGCCTGTTGATCTGGCCTTGACCCCCTGATGACGGCCCCCCCCGCCTCCCCTGCCCACCTTCTGGGCCGCAGCCTGAGCGAGCTGGAAGCCTGGGCAGAGCAACAGGGTGAGAAACCATTCCGCGGCCGCCAGCTCCATGACTGGATCTATGCGAAGGGGGCCCGCAGCCTTGATGGCATCACCGTGCTGCCCAAGGCCTGGCGCCAGCGCCTGCTGAGCTCGCCTCCGGCCGGATCCCCCGACTGGATCGGCCGCTCCCAGGAGTTGCATCGCAGCATCGCCCGTGATGGCACCACCAAGCTGTTGCTGGCCACGGCCGATGGCCTCAGCCTGGAAACCGTGGGCATCCCGGCCAAGGGACGCCTCACGGCCTGCGTCAGCAGCCAGGTGGGCTGTTCGATGGCCTGCCGCTTCTGCGCCACCGGCAAGGGAGGGCTGCAGCGCTCCCTGGCAGTGCACGAAATCGTGGATCAGGTGCTGGCCGTGCGCGAGGCCATGGATGAGCGCCCCAGCCACGTGGTGTTCATGGGGATGGGTGAGCCGCTGCTCAATCGTGATGCGGTGCTGGCCGCCATCCGCTGCCTCTGCGCTGATCTCGGCATGGCCCAGCGTCAGATCACGGTCAGCACGGTGGGTGTGCCGCGCACCCTGCCCACCCTGGCGGAGCGGGCCCTGGCGGAGCTGGGCCGCGCCCAGTTCACCCTGGCCGTGAGCCTGCACGCGCCGGATCAGCGGCTGAGGGAGGAGCTGATCCCCACGGCCCACGCCTATCCGATTGAGGCACTGCTCGACGACTGCCGCTGCTACGTGGCGATCACGGGCCGGCGGGTGAGCTTCGAGTACATCCTGCTGGGTGGGCTCAACGACCAGCCCCACCACGCCGAGGCCCTGGCACGGCTGATCAGGGGCTTCCAGAGCCATGTGAACCTGATTCCCTACAACCCGATTGAGGAAGAGGAGTTTCAGCGCCCTGCCCCGGCAGCAGTGGAGGCCTTCCGCCGCATCCTCGAGGCCCGCCATGGTGCGGTGAGCGTGAGGGCCAGTCGAGGACTGGATGCCGATGCGGCCTGCGGTCAGTTGCGGCGGCGCCTGTCGCCCGGCATCACGGCCCACGCCTGAATCTGGAGCGGCCCCAGCCTCCTGGACTTGATCCGCTGCCGCCAAGGGGTGCCACGGTCCTGCTGTTGGCTGCGTGGATTGGCTGTCTTCATTGGCTGTAAAGTCAGGCTTGGCTGATTAGGCGGTTGCCTTGCTGTTTGTTGCTGGTTGTCACCGCTCAGGCACATCCTTTCTGTCTGGCCTTCTGCATGAGATGGCCAATCAGCTAGGCCTTGTCAACCCCCTGTTTGCCGACTCTGCTGCCCTGCCTGCCACGTTCGAGAACTCCAAGGGATATTTTGAATCCCGTTCTCTGCTGCAGGCGAACGATCGCATTCTTTCGTTTTTTGAATGCTCCTGGGATTTTCCCTGGTTAGGTCAGCCTGATTTCGCCGCGGCCCAGAGCCGTGCCTTCCTGGCCGAACTGCGTGCCGATCTGCCGATTCATACCCGTGATCACTTCTGGATCGACAAGGACCCACGTCTCTGCCTCACCAGCGAGGCCTACCGTCATGTGCTGTTACGGCAGATTCCCCTGATCGCCATCGTGCGGCACCCCATTGAGGTGGCCGCCTCGCTGCAGGCCCGGGATGGCATCCCCCCCGACCGTGGCCTTGCCCTCTGGGCCGCTTACAATCTGGCCCTGCTCGGCCAGGAGAGCGGAGCTCCTCGGCTGTGTCTGTCCTTCGAGAGTTTCGCCTCTCCGGCCACCTGGCCGCTGCAGCGACTCAGCAGTGCCCTGTCCGCGCTCTGGGACGAATGGCTGGAGCCGGCCCAGCTGGAGCGGCTTTCCCCCGCTCTGGTCGAGCAGGTGATCGGCCGTTCCTATGCGGACGGCCAGGTCCGTCAGCGAGCTGTGCTGCAGACCCGACTGACCCTGCCACCTGGGGTGCTCCTGGCCGAGACAGCCGTGGAGGCCTGGCAAGGGTTGCAGAAACGGCTGCTCGCGGGCGACCTCACCCCAGGGGTCAGGACTGATTCAAAGTGTGTCACAGTCGCTCTTGCCTGAGCTGCCTGCATGGGGTTTGGTCGGTGGTATCGCCGCTTCCTTGTGCCCGAAACCGCCTCTGCCGCAACTGATCTTGATCTGATCAGCTTCCTCAAGGCGATTCCTGATGCGCGAATGCGGCGTGGGGTGCGCATTCCGGCCTGGTACCTGCTGCTCGTGGCGGTGCTGGGCATCTTGAGCGGCTGTGAAAGCTTGCGAGATCTGGAGCGGTTTGCTCGCCGTCATCACGCCACGCTCACCAAGTCGGTTGGTCTTGAACTGCGGCGGCCCCCATCGGATTCTGCGTTCCGCTACTTCTTCCTGCAGGTGGATGTCGAGGTCTTGTGCGCGGCCATCCGTGACTGGACAATCGCCCAGATCCCTGGTGGTGCAGCGGATCTCGATCAGCTGGTGTGTGACGGCAAGACCCTGCGAGGCTCGATCGAGCCGACACTTGGTGGCGGCTCAGCGTTCATTGCCCAGGTGACGCTGTACTCGGCTGCCTTGGGTGTGGCGATCTCTCAGGCCTGCTACGCCACCGGTGAGAACCACGAACGGGCAGTGCTCCGGCAACTGCTCGGGGAGCTGGATCTCGAAGGGGTGCTGATCCAGGCGGATGCCCTCCACACCCAGAAACCGTTTTTCAACAGCTCCAGGAGCAGGGGGCCGACTTCCTCCTGACCGTCAAGGGGAATCAGAAGACACTGCATCGCCAGATCAGGAGCCAGTTCCAGGGGAAACGCCGCATCCCTGTCGAGGCAAGTGTTTTCGAGGAGGGTCATGGTCGTGCAATCACCTGGACGCTCCGCGCCAAACAGGCCCCGGAGCACATCAGAACAGAGTGGAGCGGCACCAGCTGGATCGTGGAGGTGACAGCCACCGGCACCCGCGGGGACAAGCCTTTCCATGCCACGCACCGATTCCTCACCAGCCTGCGGACCACTCCAGAAGCTCTGCTGCAACTGGTGCGAGACCGCTGGAGCATTGAGGGCTGGCACTGGATCCGCGACACCCAGCTCCATGAAGACGCCCACCGGTACCGGGGCAATGGCGCTGGAGCCATGGCCACGCTGCGAACGGCAGCGCTGAACCTGTTGCGACTGGCGGGTTTTGAGTCGATTCGTGCCGGGATGCAGGCCGTAACTCACGACATCAAAGCGCTACTGGCGATGGCGACGAGAAAGCCAGAACCAAGCTCGAGTTAAGACTTTGAATCAGCCCTGCCCCAGGGGTGGCCCAGGCCCTGCTCGGTCCTCTGGTCGCGCGGGTGCTTGCCTGCCCAGGGGCGATTCCGGGCTGGCGTTCGGGTACCGATCAGCTGGGCGCCCTGCGCGCCGAGTGCAGGCAACGTGAACTCGAACTGGAGGCCGCAAGGTCAAGCCTCAGAAGCCAGACCCAGGTGCTCAGCGAGCTCAACGCCGCCCAAACCAGGCTGCAACAGGAACGGGATGCCCTGGAGGGGCGGCACAGCGCCCTGTCTCAGCAGCAAGAGCACACCCAGGAGCGGCTTGCGGCCCGACGGGAGCGCAACGCCGCTCTCCAGCTGAAGCTCGATCGCAAGCGGCAGCTGATCAGGCAGCTGCGGCATCAGCGAGATCACGCCCTGGCGCTGCTGGGCGCTCTGCGGCAGCTGATCGCTCGGGCGATCCGCCAGATCTGATCAGGGTTTTTCTCGCCCTCGGAGATCAGCATCACCACACGTTTTCAATCACATTCATGGCGCGGAGATAGGCCGGAATCTCCTCGCTGGAGCTGCCGTCATCGGCGTTGCCGTCGTCGGGAATGGCCCGCCGGGCGTTGTCGGCCACCACGGCATTCGCGAGCAGATCGAGGCTTTCGGGGCGCTCCAGGCTCTGCAGTGCCTCCGAGTAGCGCCGGCTGTGGGAAGGGCGCACCGACTCCTGACAATAGTTGGAGAGTTCGCGGCTTTCAGTCATCACCCGAAAGGCAATGGCCTTGGTGTCGCTCTTGCCGAAGATGGCCATGTAAAGGAGGTTCACCATCGATGCGTCGTGCACCTGTATGCCGTAGTTCACCAGGATCTGAGGCCAGTAGCGCAGCGCCTTCAGACCCTCGAGGCCGCCTTTCTTGACGCCCGATTGCTCACACCACTGCTCGAACTCGTCCACATCCACGGGACAACGGCCCAGTTTGCGCATGCCCTCAGCCAGGATCTGCCCAGCCTGAAAGTTCCGCGTGGGCTTGCCGCAGACTGGCAGCATCATGCTGCCGCGCACATCCGCCACCATCGCCGTGAGCTGGGTGAAGGTGTGATCGCGCACCTTCTCCATTTCGCCTCCGCGGCTGAGGGTGGCTTCGATCCGCTGCACCCCGTAGCCCAGTTCGGTGAGCGGAAAGGGCTGCCTGCCGTAGAGGCGCTGCCGGTCGCGGCGCCGCATGGATACCGAGGAGGCCTGGTCCAGGCACTGGTCGAGCAACAGCGTCAGCAGGGTGGGCAGGATTCCGGTGTTCTCGGCGTGGAAGGTGTAGCCGAATCCGGCAAAAATCGAGGAAATGTTCTTGGCGGCCTTGATGTACTGAGCCTCGACGTTATGGACTCCAGGTGAGACCTGAATGTTGGGGGAGAGCCGGTCCATCAGCCGCGCGCCGATCATCGCGGTGATGCCGTTGGGATGGCAGAAGTTGGCTGTGAAGCTGTCCACGGGATCGCGCAGGGCACCGTGCCGGTGGAAGCCTGAGAAGAAGGCCAGGTTGGGCTGCCGTTCACACAGCACGTAGGAATCGTTGCGGAGCGGGTCGTGGCTGAAGGAACCCGCCAGGCAGGCCATCACCACCTGTTCACGCCCCAGCTCCCGGCGCAGTTCACAGGCCTCGTGCAGGTCCTGCTCGATGTGGTTGCTGTTGGCGGTGAGCACCACCAGATCGCAGCGCTCGATCAGGGTGCGCAGGCTGTTGGGCCGCAGCTGGCCATGGTGCTCGTGCTGGAGCATCTTCTCCATCGTGGCCACATGGTGAGGGTCCATGCCGGAGAGATCCCGCGGCGTGAAGGCTCCGAACAGGGAGCGGCCCGGCCGGGGGGCCAGCAGCAGGCGGTCGCCGCCGCCGTGCATGGCGCTGTTGTAGGCCAGTGATGCCGGGTAGAGCCCGATGCTGTAAAAGCCCACCCGGCCGTCCTCCAGATCCAGGATCCGCCTGCGCACGGTGTCCTGGTCGAGCGAGTCGGCAAAGAAGCTGTTCAGCATCGGGCAGGTCGCAGCGGCCGGCAGAGATCACGCCTTCATACTGCGCCCACCAGCGCCGCTCGCCGTGCACACGATCGACTGGCTGATCCTGATCGGCTATCTGGTGTCCAGTCTGCTGCTGGGCCTCTGGCTGGCCCGTCGCAACCGCGACCAGTCGGATTACTTCGTGGCCGGACGCAGCCTCAAGGGCTGGCTGGCCGGCGCCTCCATGGCCGCCACCACCTTCTCGGTGGACACCCCCCTCTACGTGGCCGGGCTCGTGGGGGTGCGCGGTCTGGCCGGCAACTGGGAGTGGTGGAGCTTCGGAGTGGCGCACGTGGCGATGGCCGTGGTGTTCGCGCCCCTCTGGCGCCGCAGCGGCGTGCTCACCGATGCTGCCTTCACGGAATTGCGCTATGGCGGAGCCACGGCCGCCTGGCTGCGAGGCATCAAGGCCTTCCTGTTCGCCCTGCCGATCAATTGCATCGGCATCGGCTACGCCTTTCTGGCCATGGCCAAGGTGAGTGAGGCTCTCGGGCTGGCCCCTACGCCTGAGGCCCGTCTCACCCTGCTGGCGATCGTGGGGGTGCTGGTGCTGATCTATACGGCGGCAGGCGGCCTCTGGGCCGTGGTGGTGACGGACATGGTGCAGCTGGTGCTGGCCCTGGCCGGTGCCACGGCGGTGGCCGTGGCGGCCGTGCACGCCGCCGGGGGCATGGATGCCCTGCTGGCCAGCCTGCGGGCCCTCGAACGCCCTGAGTTGCTGTCGATGGTGCCCTGGCAGGTCGAGGGCGGCCGCATCCGGTGGCTGGAGGGGGCAGGCATCTCTGTGCCCACCTTCACGGCCTACATCGCCCTGCAGTGGTGGAGCTTCCGCCGCAGCGACGGTGGCGGCGAGTTCATCCAGCGGCTCCTGGCCACCCGCAACGAGCGCGAAGCCCGGGTGGCGGGATGGGTGTTCCTGGGGGTCAACTATCTCCTGCGCAGCTGGCCCTGGATCCTGGTGGCCCTGGCGGCGGTGGTGCTCCTGCCCGACCAGACCGACTGGGAACAGAGCTATCCCCTGCTGGCGGTGCGGCTGCTGCCACCCGTGGCTCTGGGGCTGGTGGTGGTGTCCCTGGTGGCGGCGTTCATGAGCACGGTGAGCACAGCGGTGAACTGGGGGGCCAGCTACCTCACCCACGACCTCTACCAGCGCTTCATGCGCCCCCGTGCCAGCGAGCGCGAGCTGTTGCTGATCGCCCAGCTGGCCTCGGTGTTGCTGGTGGTGCTGGGGGTGATCACGGCCCTGCTCAGCAACAACATCGGCACGGTGTTCCGGTTGGTGATCGCCATCGGCACCGGTCCCGGGGTGGTGCTGGTGCTGCGCTGGTTCTGGTGGCGGGTCAATGCCGCCGCCGAGCTGGCGGCGATGGTGGGAGGCTTTCTGGTGGGCTTCGCCACGTCAGTGGTGCCGTTGCTGCGCATCGACGACTATGGCGAGCGTCTGCTGGTCACCACCGCCGTAACTGGAGTGGTGTGGATCGGGGTGATGGTCTCCACGCCGCCGGAGTCTGCAGAGGTGCTGGAGCACTTCGTGCGCCAGGTGCGGCCGGCGGGGCCCGGCTGGCGAGGCTGGAGGCAGCGCACCGGCGTTGAACCCGAAGAAACGCTGCTGCAGCTGCTCACCCAGCTGGTCAGCAGCTGTGCGGTGCTGTTCGGCGCCCTGCTCGGCATCGGCGGCTTCCTGCTCAAGCTGCCCCTCTGGGGCTGGGGTGGCCTGGCGGTGGCGGTGCTGGGGGCCCTGGCGCTGCAGCAGGGACGTCGGCTTCAGGGCCAGCTGCGCGGACTGCTGGGGCAGACCCCACAGGGGTGATGATGGCCTCGGTGGTGGGCCTTCTGCCCCCAGTCCCTGCCGGATCCCAGTGCAATTCCTCCGCTCCACCCTGCTGCCCGCCGCCATCGTGGTGCTGTTCGGCCTGGCGCTGTTTGCCGTCAGCGCCCGCATCTGGCTGCCGGGCGACATGGCCGCCCCCGCTCCGGTGGGTTGAGCGAGATCCGTGAGTGTGTCCCCGTCCGATCCCTGGCCCGAGCTGCCAGCCACGCCGGGCCCCTATCCGGAGAGCCCCCAGGAGCTGTATCTCGACCCTGACGTGCTGGCCCAGGAACTGGCCCAGGAGTTGCTCGGCGATCCCCTCGATGAGCTCGATGGCGCCGAGGACAGCACGGTGGACGTGGTGGCCGAATGCCAGCTGGGCCTGACCCTGCTCGCCGGGGCCCACGAGCAGCGCATGCAGGGCCTGCGTATCTTCTGCGAGCACCGCGACCCCCGCTCGGTGCCCCTGCTGCTGCCCTTGCTGGAGGCCTCCTGCCCGATCCTGAGGATGAGCGCGGTCTACGCCCTGGGCCGTAACCCCAGCCCCCAGGCCGTGGCTCCGCTGCTGGCCCTGCTGGCCAGCGACGACAACGGCTATGTGCGCAAGGCCGTGGCCTGGAGCCTCGGCAACTACCCCGAGGCCCCGGTGCTCAACCCCCTGATCCGGGCCCTGCAGGTGGACATTGCGGCGGTGCGCCTCTGGGCCGCCAGTTCCCTGGCGGATGCCGGCAGCACCGGGCCGGCCAAGGCGGATCCGGCGGCCGCCCAGCTGCTGCTGAGTCTGCGCATTGACAGTGAGCCGGCGGTGCGCAGCAACAGTGCCTGGGGCCTGGGCCGCCTCTTCCCGGATCTGGTGCAGCCGCGCCAGCAGGAGCTGGTGGAGTGTCTGCTCCACACCATGCTTCACGACGCCGAGTCGGGCGTGCGCGATGAAGCGCGGCTCGCCCTCGAGCAACTGGAGCAGCCCGAGGTGCTGGAGCGGCTCCAGACCCTGGTGGATGAGGGGCTGCTGGCCTGATCCCAGCCAGCCTCAGATCACGGTTAACATCGCCCCATTCCGAACCGTCACGGGATGGCGCAACACACCATCCGCTTCCGCATCCGGCCTGACGGCCGGGTCGAAGAGCTGGTGGAGGGCGTTCAGGGTCAGGGCTGCGAGCAGCTCACCGAGCGCATCGAAGCCCGGTTGGGCAGCGTCCAGCAGCGAAGCAGCACCGCGGAGGCCTACCAGCCGTCCCGGCAGCTCCAGAACGAATCCCAGACCACCCAGCTCACCTGAGGCCATGTCCCACTTCAGCACCGTCAAGACCGAGCTCCGTGACCGCGGCGCCCTGCTCGAAGCCCTCAGCGACCTGGGCCACGATCCCCGCGAAGGGGAGTTGTCGGTGAGGGGTTACCGCGGCCAGAGCGAACTGGCCCAGGTGGCGATCAGCCAGTCCAATGGCGCCGACATCGGTTTCCGCTTCAATGCCAGCCAGGGGCGCTACGAACTGGTCACCGACCTCGACCTCTGGAAGCAGCAGGTTCCCGTGGAGCGCTTCCTGGCCCAGCTCACCCAGCGCTACGCCCTTCGCACCGTGCTCTCTGCCAGCCTCGACGAGGGCTTCCAGGTGAGCGAACAGGCCAACCAGGCCGATGGCAGCATCGAACTGGTGGTGACCCGCTGGAGCTGACCATGACCACCGGCATCGATCCAGCCCTGGCCTTCACGGCCCCGAGTCAGCGCGAGCAGCCAGCCGCCACGGGGCATGAGCCCGTTCTCGGCGGTGCCCTGCGCCAGCAGGCCGTGTGGGTGGATGAGGCCGTCTGCATCGGCTGCCGCTACTGCGCCCACGTGGCCGGCAACACCTTTCTGGTGGAGGAAACCTGGGGACGCTCCAGGGCGATTCGCCAGGACGGTGACAGCACCGACAGGATCCAGGAGGCCATCGACACCTGCCCCGTGGACTGCATCCACTGGGTGGCCTATGAGGCGCTCCCCTCGCTTGCCGAGCAGCTCTCCCAGCAGGACATCCAGCCCCTCGGTTTCCCCAACCCTTCCCGGGTCCGGCGCACCCTGCCCCGTCGGGAAGCCCGTCCATCGGCCTAGGGCTCGCCCTTCAAGCCGCTTCCCCGATGATTCCCACCCGTCGCTTCGGCCGCACCGAGCTGGCCATGCCGGTGCTCTCCCTGGGGGGCATGCGTTTCCAGCAGAGCTGGACAGACCTTCCCGCCGAGCAGATCAGCGCTGAGAGCCAGGCCAATCTGGCCGCGACCCTGGATCAGGCCAGGTCGAGGGGGTTGCACCACATCGAGACCGCCCGCCATTACGGCAGCTCCGAGCGCCAGCTGGGCTGGTTGCTGAGCCAGCGGCCCGATCCCTGCCGCATCCTCCAGACCAAGGTGCCCCCCCAGGAGGATCCGGCCGCCTTCGAGGCCGAGCTCAGCCTCAGCTTTGAGCGGCTCGCGGTGGAGCGGGTCGATCTGCTGGCCATCCATGGCGTCAACCTGCCGGAGCATCTGCACCACACCCTGCGCCCGGGCGGCTGCATGGAGGTGGCGCGGCGCTGGCAGCGCCAGGGGCGCATCGGCCATGTGGGCTTCTCCACCCACGCCAGCCTGGAGCTGATTCTCGAGGCCATCGCCAGCGACGCCTTCGACTACATCAATCTGCACTGGTATTTCATCCGCCAGGACAACCAGCCCGCGCTGGAGCTGGCCACCCGCCACGACATGGGCGTGTTCGTGATCAGCCCCACGGACAAGGGAGGCCATCTGCACACCCCCTCCCCGCGGCTGCAGGAGCTGTGCGCGCCCCTGCATCCGATCGTGTTCAACGACCTGTTCTGCCTCTCGGCCGCCGGGATCCACACGATCAGCGTTGGGGCCTCCTGCCCGGCAGACCTGGAGCTGCATCTGGAGGCCGTGGGTCTGCTGGATCAGGCCGAGCGCCTGCTGCCGCCTGTGCTGGATCGGCTTGAGCAGGCCCGCCGCGAGGCGCTTGGGCCGCGCTGGTTGGAGAGTTGGCAGGAGGGACTGCCGGACTGGTCTGAGGCACCCGGAGCGATCAACCTGCCGGTGCTCCTGTGGCTCCACAACCTGCTGGAGGCCTGGGATCTCGAAGGCTTCGCCAGGGCCCGCTACGGCCTGCTGGGCAGCGGTGGCCACTGGTTTCCTGGCGCCAATGCCGATGCTCTCGACACCACCGTCAGCGCACAGGCCCTGGATAGGGCCCTGGCCGGCAGCCCCTGGAGAGAGGAGATCCCGCCGCTGCTGCGCCGCCTGCGGCAACGCCTCGGCGGCGCCCCGGTGCAGCGGCTCAGCTCGGCCGCCTGAGGCCCGAAGCTCCCGCTGGTTCAGCTGCTGCCCAGGGGGTGCCGGCTGGGTACCCCCACGGCCCTGGGATAGGCCTGCGGGCATGGGGCCGCAGGGCTGAGCCACACCGCATGGCGGATGCCCCGCCCAGCGGGCAGATCGCAGGACGTCACGGCGCTGACTTCCGCCTTGAGGGCTCTAGCGGCCCGTTCCAGTGGCTCCTGGTCGGTCCCGCTCCACTGGCCGCGGTACAGCAGGGCCTGGCCCCCCGGAGCCAGCAATGGCACCAGGTATTCCGCCACCACCGGGGCTGCCGCCACCGCCCTGGCCATGGCCAGGGCAAAGCGGCCGCGGCACTCCACGGCCCGGCCGCTGAGCTCGACCCGCTCCAGACGTACGGACACCCTGGAATCCAGTCCCAGGGCCGCAGCCATGGCTGTCACGGCCTCCAGCTTGCGTCCCACGGAGTCCACCAGGGTGAGACGGGCCCGGGGCAGGGCCAGGGCGATGGCCAGGCCGGGAAAGCCGCAGCCGGTGCCCACGTCGATCATCTCCAGGGGCTCAGCGGCGTGAGGGCTCTGCAGCAGGGCTCGCAGGGGCCAGAGGCTGTCGAACACCTGCGAGATCCAGTAGTCGTCACCCTCCACCAGCCGGGTGAGGTTGCGGCGCCCGTTCCAGAGCCGCAGCTCGTCCTGGAGGTGCTCAAAACCCCTGAGCTGGTCAGGGTCGGGCCGCCAGCCCAGCCGGCTCCAGAGGGCCTCAGGCTGCAGGCTCCCGGCAGCCTGGAGTCCGGGGGCAGTGGGCATGGGCGATCAACGGGTGCAAGATTCCTAGGATCTCCCATCCTGGGTTTCCTGTCGTTGCCGCCCTCCGGCTCGCGTTCCAGCCATTACGCCCTGCTGCAGCTGCCCTCCACAGCCACGCCGGAGCAGCTGCGGCAGGCCTTCCGCAGCCTGAGCAAGCTGTACCACCCGGATACCACCGCCCTGCCCAAGGATCAGGCCGCTGAGTCCTTTCTGCAGCTGCGCCAGGCCTATGCGGTCCTCAGCAACCCCGAGAGCCGTCGCCAGTACGACGCCGAGCTGCGTCAGGAGCTGCTGCTGGCAAGCCGCAGCGTCGCTCCCCCCGCATTGCGGCTGCAGCAGCCCGGACGGCCCCTGCCCGTGCGACGCGCCCTCTCCGGCGGTGAATGGCTGGCCCTGCTGCTGTTGGCGCTGGCCCTGGCGCTGAGCCTCCTGCTGGGGGTCGGCCTGGCCCTGGCCCGGGGAGTGGAGCTGGCTCGCCTCCCCAGCTGGTGGCCTCCGGCCTGAGGGTTGCTCCACCACCTGTTGCCGTTTCCATCCCCGCTTCGCATGCCCGAGCTCCCTGCCGACCACACCCCCCTGTACCACCATCCGCTGCCGGATCTGGAGGCCTGGCTCCGCCATCTCGGTGCCGTACAGAGCCCCTCCAACACCTGCCTCTGGGATCTGCACCGGCCCGCCTGGAGTGCCCAGATCGAATTGGAGGTGGAGGATCTCAAGGTGAGCTGGCAGGCCGATGGCCGCGACTGCGTGCGCCAGTTCCCCTATGGGCTCTCGCGCGCCGACGTGGAGGCGGCGATCCTGGCCGGCCCCTGAAGCGAGCCGGGGCCGAGCCAGGCTGGCCGCTTCCCGGCGCTCACTGGCAGCGGTCGCTGCGACGGCTCTCCTCAGCGGCCAGCGGCCCGCAGTTGACCCAGCGCACCAGCGTCAGCTCCACGTCGGTGAACAGGGCCAGGATGGCGCCGCACACCACCACCAGGGCCAGGCTCACCAGGGCATCGCGGCGGATCCTGGTGTTCGTCCGCGGCATCACGGCCCCTCCGGTGGGATGGCTGGGGTATGGCTGCGCAATCTATGGCCCACCTGCTGGCGGTGCCATTCGGCTGCCAGGGCCTCCCGGGTCAGTTGCGTGAGAGCGGGCAGTTGAGCGATCACCGGGATGCCGCCCAGCTGTTCGAGGGTGCGGGGGTTGTCCTGGTGCTCCGGGCCGTTGAGGATCAGTCCCAGCACCGGAATCCGGCGCCGGCCCAGGGCCTCCAGCGACAGCAGGGTGTGGTTGAGGGTGCCCAGGCCGCTGCGGGCCACCAGCACCACCGGCAGTTGCCACTGCAGCAGCTGCTCGATCTGGAGCCAGTCGCGCCGCAGCGGCACCAGCAGCCCCCCCGCGGTTTCCACCACCAGCGCCCCCGCCACCGCAGGCAGGGCAAGGCGCTGCGGATCGATCTGCACAGCCTGCTGCTCGGCGGCCCAGTGGGGAGACACCGGCGCGTCCAGGCGGTAGGCCTCCGGCAGGAAGCGACTGTCGGGCAGCTGCAGCAGGGCCTGCACCCGGCCGCGGTCGCCGCCCCCCTCCAGGCCGCTCTGAATGGGCTTCCAGTAGCGGGCGCCCAGGCCCTGCATCAGCCAGGCACTCACCACCGTCTTGCCCACGTCGGTGTCGGTGCCGCACACCACGAGCTGCAGAGCTTCGGTCATGGTCTCTGACCCACCAGGATCAGCACATTCCACGTCACCACGCCTTGGTCGGGCCACTGCCGCAGCAGCCGTCGCAGCTGACCGGTGGCCAGCGGCGTGCCGCTGACCAGGCCGGCGCCCAGCTGCTGCAGGTGGCGCAGAAAGCCCAGACCACTGCCGTAGGAGCGGCTGAAGCGCAGCTGGTCGCGCCGCTCCAGCTGCAGGTGCCGCGCTGCCGCAGCCTCCAGCACCGCGGCATCGGGCAGGGGCCAGCGGCTGTGGGGCACCGCTGCTCTGGTGGCGGCCTGTTCCCACTGGGGGAAGCTGCCTGCCGTTGGCACCGCCAGGGCCAGCCAGCCCCCGGGCGCCAGGCTCCGGCACCACAGTTCGAGCTGCCCCGGCGGGTCCTGCAGCCACTGCAGCGCAAAGCTGGAGGTGAGCAGGCCGCACCCGTTCAGATTCCGGGGCAGCCCTTGGTCAAGGTTCCAGATGAGCTGGCCATGGCTGGCTGCCAGGGGGTTGTGCGCCAGCAGGGCGCGGCAGCCATCCAGCTGTTGCAGGCTGCCCCGGAAGCCCTGCTGTTCGAGAGCCCGCCCCAGCAGTCCGCTGCCTGCCCCCAGATCAGCCATCGGGCCCGGGGGCAGGGCCAGGCTCAGGCAGTGCCTGGCCAGCCGCCAGGCGACCGCCCGCTGCAGCTGGGCATGCCGGTCGTAGCTCGAGGCCTGGCGGGCGAAGCCCTGCGCTGCCCTGGCGTCCGCCACGCTCTCATCTCCCATGCTCAGAGCTCCCGGAGCCAGCCGATCACCATCTCCAACCAGGACGGCACCAGCAGGGCATGGCCTGCCCCCTCCACGCTGATCCGCTCGGCTGCGGGCAGGGAACGCTGCAGCCAGGCCCTGGCCTCGGGGACCACGATCTGATCCTGTTCAGCCTCCACCACGAGGCAGCGGGCCTGGGTGGGGAACCCCTCGGGCAGCGCCTCGCAGTGCTGGAGCAGGATCAGATCGTGCAGCAGCCGCTCGCGCCCCTCGGCGCTCAGCGGGCTGTCGAGGATCGACACCGGCAGAGCGCTGAGCGGCTGCGGTGCCGCCGCCTTCTCCAGAAAGCGGCGCAGCATGGCTTGGGCCTCCGGCCCTTGCAGCTGCTGGGCCATGGCCCTGAGGGCGCTGATCAGGGGCCGTCCGGCGGCACCGGAGGGCACGAAGCGCCCGAAGCTGGCCAGCAGCACCACGGCATCGGCCTGGCGCAGCAGGTCCGCCGGCAGCAGGTGGGGCCCGAGCGAATGTCCCACCACCACCCGCGGCCCCTCCGCGTCCAGCCACTGCGGCTGCACGGGTGCGCTGGGGCCGTAGCCCCGATCAGCGCTCTGCCACGGCCAGCCCTCGCGACGGGCCGCTGCTGCCAGGGGGGCCCAGCCGCGGCTGTCCCCCAGCCAGCCGTGCATGGCGATCACTTGCATGGACCGTCGGGGGATGGAGGACCAAGGGCCTGGAGCAGCCGCGGCAGGCTGCCGCGGGGAAGATCGTGGCGCAGCACCAGCCGCAGCCTGGCGGTGCCCCGGGGCACCGTGGGGGGGCGGATCGCCACCGTGAGCAGGCCGGCCGCCTCCAGCCGGGTCTGCAGGGCCAGGGCAGCGCCGTCCTCACCCACCAGCAGCGAGAGGATCGGCCCCTCCCCAGCCGGCCGGGGCCAGCCCGCCGCCTCCAGAGCCTGCCGCCAGCGCTGGGCGCGAGCCAGCAGGGCTGGCCCTCGATCCCGCTGCTGGATCTCGTCCAGGGCGGCCAGCGCCGCAGCGGCCAGCGGCGGGGCCAGGGCGGTGGTGTAGCGAAAGGCGCCACTGCTCTGCAGCAGCCATTCGATCGTGAGCTCGTCGCCGGCCAGGAAGGCCCCGCCGCTGCCGAAGGCCTTGCCCAAGGTGCCGCTGATCAGGGCGATGGATGGCAGGCCATGGCCCAGACCCCGTCCTGTCTGCCCCAGCACCCCCAGGGCGTGGGCCTCATCCAGCACCAAGGCTGCGCCGTGGGCGGCGCAGAGCGCGGCCAGGTCCGCCACGGCTGGGCTGGTGCCCTGCATCGAGTACAGGCTCTCACTGAGCACCACCAGGCGTTGAGCGGGATCGATCCGACGCGCTCCGGCCAACCGTCGCTCCAGATCGCTGAGGTCGTTGTGGCGGAAGCGTCTCAGCTGGGCTCCGCTGGCCCTGACGCCCATCAGCAGCGAGTGGTGGATCAGCCGATCGGCCAGCACCAGGCTGTGCCGATCGGCCAGGGCCGTCACCGCGGCCAGGTTGGCCTGGAAGCCACTCGGGAAGAGCAGCGCCCGCTCACGACCGAGCCAGGTGGCCAGCTGCTGTTCGAGGGCCGTGTGCACGGGCCGGGTGCCACTCACCAGGCGCGAGCCGCCTGCACCGACACCCTGCTCGTCCATGACCTGCCTTGCCGCTGCCACGACCGCGTCATGCTGGGCCAGGCCCAGGTAGTCGTTGCTGGCCAGGTCCAGCAGGGGTGGGCCCTGGTCTGGCGTCAGGCGGGCTGCACCCCGTGCCGAGAGGCTGCGCAAACGACGCAGGCCGTCAGCAGGGATGGCGGCCAACGCCTGGTGGAGCTCCTCCTGCCAGCTCGACGCGCCGGCCTGAAGCGCCCCCTCAACCTGATTGGCCATCACTGCAGATTAAGGTTCCGACCCCACTGTTCCGGCATTCCCCTGGAGCGCTTCACCGTTCTCTTTCCCGTCTGGACCCTGCTGGCTGTGCTGCTGGCCCTGCCGTTCCCGGGGCTGTTCAGCTGGCTGCAGGGGGGCTGGATCGTGGCCGCCCTGGCCCTGATCATGCTCGGCATGGGCCTCGATCTGGAGCCGGCTGATTTCCGTCGGGTGCTGCTGAGGCCGCTTTCGGCGCTGATCGGCGTGGCCGCCCAGTTCCTGGTGATGCCCCTGCTGGCCGCCCTGGTGGCCTGGTGGTTGCAGCTCCAGCCCCCCCTCGCCGTGGGATTGATCCTGGTGGGGTGCTGCCCCGGCGGCACGGCCAGCAATGTGGTGGCCCTGATCGCCCGGGCCGATGTGGCCCTCTCGGTGGTGATGACCACGGTGAGCACCCTGCTGGCCGTGCTGCTCACGCCGCTGCTCACCAGCGGATTGGCCGGCCGCTACGTACCGGTGGACGGCTGGAGGCTGCTGCTGGATGTGCTGCAGGTGGTCTTGCTGCCGGTGGTTCTGGGGGTGCTGCTCAAGCGGATCAGCCCACCGCTGGCCAGGCGGATCGCACCGGCGATGCCCCCTCTGGCGGTGCTGGCCATCGTGTTGATCGTGGCCAGCATCGTCGGCAGCCAGCGCGATGCACTGGTGGAGCAGGGCCGCCTGTTGCTGCTGGCCACCCTCCTGCTCCACGCCGGTGGTTTTCTGCTGGGCTGGCTGATCCCGGCGTTGCTGCGGCAGCCGCAAGCTGTCAGGCGCACGGTCAGCCTTGAGGTGGGGATGCAGAACTCTGGATTGGCTGTGGTTCTGGCCCGCTCCGGCTTCGCCCTCTCACCGCTCGCCGCCCTGCCCGGTGCGATTTCTGCCGTGGTTCATGCGGTGCTGGGCAGTGTGCTGGCCGTGATCTGGCGCAAGACGCGCTGCAGGGCAGGGAGATGTGCCGATGATGCTCAGTCCATCACACGCAGCTGTAGCAATGTAGGGCAATCTCCTGACAGAAATCCACACAACTAAAGTAACGGCTTGATCATCAACGAGATGGCCATCAGGGCAATGATAATCATTTGGATGATCTCGCAGCTCCAGTAAAGCTGAAGCAAGTGGGCAGTGGCGAGATGAGTGGTAAAATAGATGAGATTAAGGACGGGATGGGTCAAGCCTCCGCCTTTCTAGACCTAATCCCCTAGGCTCAATGCGTAGACTATTCAAGATCATTCAAAAGCTCTATAGGGGAATGGTGCTACGATTGAGTGTTCGTGGCCACAGCGAAAGCAAAAATTTGCGGCGTGGTGAACTGGCCACTGAATCAAAGATCATTGGTCTTGACAAGCTTGCCACATCCTTGTCAACGGTGACGGTACTATTTATTCACTTTCATCACAGGGGATTGATCTCTGCAGGATACCTGAAAGTCATTTCCTCCGCCATCGAATGTGGCTACCGAGTGGTGTTAGTCTCCACAAAGCTATCGGACCTTTGGTGTGAAAAGCTTGTATCGATGTCGGTAGCTGTCATTCAAAGAGGAAATAGTGGTTATGACTTTGGCTCTCTTCAAGCGGCTCGAAAGATTTTGATGGAGCACGGTCTTTTTGGCTCCAAGCGATATGTTGTGATCAATAGCAGTATGCTGAATATCGCCAGCCATGGCTTCCATGGCGATCCTTTCCTTGACGCCTTGGTGGATCCACCGGATGAGGCTGATCTAGTAGGAATCACAAGCTCCTATGAGGATCGCACCTTTCACATTCAGACGTTCTTCTTCAGCATGTCGCAACGCATGTTTGAGGCAAAAACCTTTGGCAGGTTCCTTGGTGACTATCTTCGTGGCCTGAGCTCAACGAAAGAAGCGTCTCGCACATATGCAATCAAAAACGGAGAATTGAAGCTAACGAGATTTGCCCTTTCACAAGGTTTGCTAGCCAGATCCTTGCTATTTCATCATGGCCTTCCCGATGTGGCTGCTTTTGAAGAGATGAAGGTACTATCACGTAAAATGGTGGACATTCTTGAAGATGAAGATGGGCTGGTCTGTGCGAATAATATTAAATCATTGATTAATGATTTTTCATCTGAGTGGATTCCCAAGGCAGGTCTGCAATACAATCCATCCCAGGCCTGCTGGGCTTTATTGATGTCGCGAGGCTTTCTTTTTCTCAAGCGTGAGGTTTTAGAGCTCAGTGAAACCCGCTCTATCCATGCTCCTTCAGTGTGTGCACTGCTCATGCCATTGCTGAGTTTATTGACCATTGATATTCCCGAATGGTCAGACTTGAATCAACTTCCAGAGATAATCTATGCTCCACCCGTAAGATCGAGTAAGCGATGATCAAGACATGAGATCTGAGCCAAGCAAGAGCCATCCATTGTTGCCATCTGAGTTTGATGCTCAGTTCTATCTTTCGACGTGCTCCAAGGATTTGCAGTCGTTGGATCCAGATGCGGCCTATCAGCACTTTCGATCGCGCCGTGGCGATCAAAACGTCTTCCCATCGGCTTCAGCATTCCTTAAGGATAAGCTTTCGGATTCAAAGTTTCCAGGAGATGCAAAAAGAATCTGTGTATCATTTAACTGGAGAGACTATCGAGATCTGAATGAAGACTTGCGCTCCTTGAGCCCTCTTGAGGTTGTCAAGCATTATCTCGCAAATGGAATCTATGAGCCAAGGCAAATCCTAAGCTCGGCAAGATTGTTGGATCGGCGATTTGCAGTGCAAGCAAAGTTAGATCGAGTTGCCCCTGATGTTTCCATCCAAGTCGTCGTTCACTGCTATTATTATGACATTCTTTGCGGTTTGCATCTCTATCTCCGAACGCTGGCTCGGCTTGGAGCGAAGATTCTTGTCTTGGTTGTGAATGATCGTATTCAAGATTCAGTTATGGATGACTTCCTCGGCTCTCTCTGTACGGGGGGGTCTAATCATGAGTGGTTTCGCATGACGAATTATGGCGAGGACTGGTCGTCATTTCATTTGGCATTCCAGCAAGGCCTGCTCATCAAGTCTGGCGTAATTTACAAGATTCAGACTAAGAAGTCTGCCAATCTTGGCCCAGATGGCGGTGTTGCATGGACAGACGAAGCCCTTCAGCCAATCTGTGGCTCGTATTCAAATGTATTTGATACAACTGAGCTGCTGACACATGGTATGCGGTCCATTGTCGCGAGTTCCCTTTGCAGGCAAACAGGTTTTGGAGCCAATAAGAACATGCTTTATGACTATTTGGAGCAACTTGACTTGTCTGTGGATGCGGCCCGCAATGATTCTTTCTGCATGGGCTCCATGTTCGCGGCGGATGCAGGCTTTCTCCATCGCTACTTCTCAAGGCTTGGCCAAGTTGATTATAAGCAGGAGTCTGCCGGCGGAACAAAATTCTGCGGGCGCTATGTTGGCCATGCCATTGAGCGAACTATCTACTATTTCGCTAGTCAGGTAGATGGCAGTCAGGCCGTGGCTTGGGTGGATTGATCCATTTTGGATTGAAGTAACCTGGGCTTTGGTTGGTAATGCATTAGGCCCTCCTCAAACCCAATGGCAATGCTGGGAGGCAGCAACGAATCGGTTAGGATAGGTGAGCATCGATTGCGGTTTGCTTTGAACGCAGGACCTTTAGGCGCATTCAGCGATGGTCTTGTTCTGGATGACTTCCAGATGGCTGCAGTTGAAGCCTTGAATAATGGCCTTTCCGTTGTTGTCAGTGCTCCCACTGGAAGCGGCAAAACCCTGATTGGGGAATACGCCATTCATCGGGCACTCTCCCATAGTCATCGCGTGTTCTACACCACCCCCCTGAAGGCCCTATCAAATCAGAAGCTTCGGGATTTCAAGGAACAATTTGGTAATGATCGAGTTGGTCTGCTCACAGGTGATCTCAGTCTCAATCGAGATGCGCCAATTGTCGTGATGACAACCGAGATCTTTCGTAATATGCTCTATGCTGAAATTGATCATCCTGATGATGACCCGTTGCGGGATGTAGAAGCTGTTGTTCTGGATGAATGTCACTACATGAATGACACCCAGCGGGGCACCGTCTGGGAAGAGTCGATCATTCATTGCCCCCCATCCATTCAACTTGTGGCCCTCTCCGCCACAGTCGCCAACGCTGATCAACTCACTGATTGGCTCTGCCGCGTGCATGGTCCTACCCAATTGGTCATCAGCACCCACCGTCCTGTGCCATTGCACTTCAGCTTCTGCAGCGCCAAAGGCCTGCATCCTCTGCTCAATGATGCAGGTACGGATCTGCACCCGAACAGCAAAGTTTGGCGGGCCCCCAAGGGTTCTCGCCGCAAGGGCCCTGGCGCTGCCAGGTCTCCGCAGCCGGAGCCTGCACCGCTGGCTTTTGTGGTTCAGAAGTTGGCTGAGCGGGACATGTTGCCCGCGATCTACTTTATTTTCAGCCGACGCGGCTGCGATAAGGGAGTGCGTGATCTGGCCAGGCTGAATCTTGTGTCAGATGAAGAGCGCTTGCGTCTTCAGCAGCAATTGGATTCCTTCGCTGCCTCCAGCCCAGAGGCTGTTCGGGATGGCTACGCCGAGCCCCTCTTGCGGGGCATTGCCTCTCACCATGCTGGAGTGCTGCCGGCCTGGAAGGAATTGATTGAGGCTCTGTTCCAGCAGGGACTTATCAAGGTTGTCTTTGCCACGGAAACCTTGGCTGCAGGCATCAACATGCCGGCCCGAACCACAGTGGTGTCTTCACTCTCCAAGCGCACGGAGCGTGGCCATCGCTCACTGACGGGCAGCGAGTTTCTGCAGATGGCAGGACGGGCAGGTCGCCGAGGTCTCGACGTGCAGGGGTACGTGGTGACAGTGCAGAGCCGCTATGAGGGCGTGCGCGAGGCTGGTCAGCTGGCCACCGCACCAGCCGATCCACTGGTGAGCCAGTTCACGCCCAGCTACGGCATGGTCCTGAACCTGTTGCAGCGCTATGACCTCGCCAAGGCGAAGGAGTTGGTTGAACGTAGCTTTGGCCGCTATCTCGCCACGCTCGATCTGGTGGAGGATGAGGCTTGCATCAACGAGTTGATGCTCCAGCTCAGCGCCCTTGAAACCAATGCTGACGATGTGCCGTGGGAGGCTTTTGAGGACTACGAAAAGCAGCGGGGCAGGCTCAGAGAGGAGAGGCGCCTGCTGCGTACCTTGCAACATCAGGCCGAGGAGACCCTGGTCCATGAGCTCACGGCAGCGCTGCAGTTTGCCAGCGTGGGCACGCTGGTCAGCCTCAAGGCACCGCCGCTTCGGGGTGGAATCACCCCGGCGGTGATTGTGCGCAAGCCACCCGGGCCTGGCCAGTTCCCCTTGTTGCTTTGTCTGACGGACGACAACGTCTGGATTCTGGTGCCTTGCAGTGCCGTTGTCAGCCTTCATGCCGAACTGAGCTGCCTTCAGGTGAGCGACCTTGAGACCCCGCAACTCGTCCATACCGGCGAGATTCGCCATGGTGATCAGCAGAGTGGGGGGCTTGCCTTGGCCGTGGCCTCCATGGCGCGCCGGCACGACATGACCACTCCCCACTACGACCTGGCGGCCGAGGTGCGCAATCAGGCTGAGTGTGTTGAGGCTTTGGAGCGTTCCCTGACGACCCACGCCGCCCACCGTTGGGGGGATCGCAAGCAACTCAAGCGCCATCGCCGTCGCATGGAGGAGCTGAACGAGGAGATCGCGGAGCGCCAGAGGCTTTTGCACTTCCGCTCCAACCGCCATTGGGACACGTTCCTGGCACTGATTGAGATTCTTCGCTTTTTCGGTGCGCTGGCCGGTTCAGACGGGTTGCAACCTACGGAGGTGGGGCTCACCGTGGCTGCATTGCGGGGCGACAATGAGCTCTGGCTGGGCCTGGCCCTGATCAGCGGCCATTGTGACGAGCTCGATCCAGCCGAGCTGGCCGCCACGCTTGAGGCCATTTCCACCGAGGTCAACCGGCCTGATCTGTGGTGCTCCTGGGGGCCACCGCCTGCGGTGGAGGAGGCCCTCCACAGCCTGCGTGGGATGCGCCGTGAGCTCGGTCGACTGCAGGAGCAGGCCGGGGTCGTGGTTCCGATCTGGTGGGAACCTGAGCTCACCGGACTTGTCCATGCCTGGGCGTCTGGAACCCCCTGGGCCGACTTGATGGCCAACACGTCACTGGATGAGGGCGATGTGGTGAGGGTGTTGCGCCGCACGGTGGACCTGTTGGCCCAGATTCCCTATGGGGTCGCCGTCAGCCAGCAGCTCCGTGACAATTCCCGCTCCGCCCTGAAGGCCATCAATCGCTTCCCGGTCTGTGAGCTTGAAGACCTGCTCCCTACGCTGCCATGAGCCGTGAACTGCTCCGGCTGAGTGAGTCGCGTCACTGTCTGGTCGACCTGTTCGGTGCGGCGCCGTTGGCCCAGCAACGCCCTCAGGTAAGCGATGCCCTCCTGCGTGCCTACCTGCGCCACCCTGGACGGGTGTTGGCGGCCCTGCTCAGCCGTCAGCGATTGAAGCGGCTGGCCGCGGGGCGTTTCCACTACTCCTCCAGAGCCATTGTGGCGGGTCCATGGCAGCTGCAGCCCCAGTTCTGGTTTAACGCCAGTTGGAGCGGTGACAGCGTGCAGATCCAACTCGTGGACTGTCAGCTCCAAGGCCTTCCCGATTCGGGCCCCGGGCAGGGAGTACGCCTCGAACTTGAGGCTTGCCTGCGGGCTGAGAACGCCATGCTGGTGGCCTCAGCCACGGCGGCCCTCGAGTTGCAACCGGGGCCGCTCACCGGCTGGCTGCCCAGGCCGCTGTTCGCGCTGTTGGGCAGGCAGGCCCTGCTGGCCTGCCTGTCAAGGCTTGAATCCCGCTGCCAGAGGCGGCTACCATTAAACGCCCTTGCCTGGATGGACCGTGGCGAGCTCGCAGCTCAAGGCATTGCGGCTCCTGCCCACCAGGAGCCCTTCTGATCTCGAACAGGGCACTGTCGTCTTTGACCAGGTCAGCAAGCGGGTTTCTCTGGGCGGTAGCCGCACGCTGACAGTGCTGGATGATCTCTCCCTCACGATTGAGGCAGGAAGCAAAATCGCCCTTTTCGCGGCCTCAGTGGAGACCAGTCGTGCCTTTCTGAACTGCCTGGCGGGGCATGAAATGGTCAACAGCGGCGACCTTTTGGTGGGTGGTTCGTCGTCCTGGTTGATCGGCTCCAGAATGCCTCTGATGCCTGTACTCACGGGCCGGGCTAATGCAGAATTTCTCGTTTCTGTTTATGGGGTCTATGAAGACGATGAGCGAGAGGTTGATTTCATAAGAAAGCTTTGTGGCTTGGGTAGTTCTTTTGATGAGCCCCTTGAAAAGTATACTTCGGGCATGAAAGATAGGTTGAAGCTGGCGTTGTCTTTGGCTTTTCAGTTTGATGTCTATCCCGTGATGCGATGGGATGGTTGGAATTGTCGGGCTGATGTCCCCTTCATGAATCAAGTCAGGCGACTGGTTGATCGCCGCTTGGAGGGGAGAACATTGGTTGCAGAGGCATCAAATTCTCAAAACTTTGCATTGGACTACTGCAATGAAGGCATTGTACTGAAGGATGGAGCCATCATTTACAGGGGATCACTTGATGATTGTGCTGTCTTGGCAAAAGAAGCCCAGGCAGCGCGTAAGGAGAGATCACTGTCTCGGCATTTAAGGCAGCATTCAGATGTTGAAGAGGATCTTCAGGGGACCATGGATGATCTGCTTGAGGCACCGATCTTTGATGGGCCACAAGCTCCGCGGCCGCGTCAGACAGTGCGGCAACCTGCTCGGGAGGTTGGCTGACTGATGATTATTGAAAAACTGCTTCTTCAAGTTCGTATTGTCAACGCGATTGCCAAGCGCGAACTGCAAATGAGAGCGGCAAAAGGACCGATGGGTGTACTGGGAGTGTTTGTAGAGCCGCTTCTCTTTATCGCTATCTTTATGTCATTCCGCCTATTTGGTAGTCAAGCGAGTCTCCAGCCAGACTATATTAATCCCGTGCTATGGATGGCCATTGGGTTTGTCGGATTCTTTATGTTTTCAGAAGTGGCACTGAAGGCGCTTGGAGGAGTCAAAAAGAGCACAAAACTCACTTATTACAGCCGAATTCGCCCTATCGACTACCTACTTGGCTCTGCCGTTCTTGATACCCAGGTCTTCTCGCTTTTGTTGCTTGCATTTATATTTTCTTCATTTGTGTACGAATGGAAGCCAATCGTTGAGGAGCCAGGAATTGCCGTATTTTACTTCATCATGCTCTCGTTACTTGCCTTTGGCGTTGGCTTGGTCACACTGATCATCGGACATCGTTTGCCATTTGTTGCCAGTATTGCCAGGACGGCGGTGAGGCGTCTACTCCTATTCACGTCTTGCATCTTCTTTTCGATCAGCACCATCCCCAACATCTTCCGAGGTTGGATCCTCTGGAATCCGTTGGCCCATGGCATTGAACTACTGCGACATTCGTTCAATAGTGACTATCCCATACCTGGCGTTTCAGCTGTTTATTTGATAGGCTCTACATTGTTTTTGCTGGGGCTTGGATTCTTTATCTATGGCAACAATGAAACTCTTTTGCTGGCAGACGAGGAGTAGATTCTGTGTCCAGTTCTTCTAAGTATTCTGCACTTCATTTTACCTTGAGCCTCTCTCTTCCCTTTTGCCTGTGGCCTATGTCCTTGCCCTCCGGTTTAACCGCCAGAGGGATGAACATGCCAAGCTTTGCTGCTGATTCTTTTGTGATACAGTATTTAGAATGATTTACGATCGCTCTCCCAATTCTGCACCTCTCCCCAGGCCGGTGCGCGCCAGGCGAGAGCGTCGGCTGAGCCGGCGCGATCGAACCGAGATGCGTGCCATGGAGATCGGCATGGTGGCGGGAGGTCTGGCCAGCCGGGTGGGCCACTCCCTTTCAGGTGTCCTGCGTGCCATCGGTTTTGCCGAAGACGAGCTTCCCAATGTGGGCCGCCCGCCACTCCATGAACCGTCCGGGTCTCCCGTCGATTCTGCCCAGGATGAAGGGCGTCGCTGGAAAGGGCTGACCCCCGAGCAGCGTCGTTGGTTGATCCCTGGGCCGAAGCGTATTGCCGCCCTGGTTCTTGCTGGTGGGGTTCTCTACTTTGGAGTGGTTGGCCGCAATCGCTATCAGGTCACGTCGGATTTCATTGTCCGATTGCCCCAAGCCCCTAACAACGTCACTCCTTCCCTGCTGGGCACTGTTCTTGCCGGTCCCACGATGCTGGGATCCCTCGAGGATGGCCGATTCCTCTCTGTCTATCTCACATCGCCAGAGGTGATGGAGAGAGTCTTCCTGCGCTTGGAGCCTGAGCAGACTTATGCCAGAAATGGCACTGATCCTTTTGCAGGCCTTCCCAAGAACGCAGCCTTTGACCAGCAGCTGGCATTCTTCCGTCGTCAAGTGAGTGTGGTGCCGCAGGATCTGACGGGCGTCATACAGATGACGACCACTGGCTTGAACCCAACGACGGCCTTCAAGCTTAACCGCTTACTTCTGGATGAGGCGGAAAACTTTCTCAACACCTCCAACCAGAACATCAGCCGGAATCAGCAGACGTTTGCTGAACAGGAACTTGAAAATGCCCGTGAGCGGCTTGCCAAGGCCCAGCAGGCTCTTGCTGCTTTCAATGACCGTCAAGGAGAGATCAATCCCGAGGCTGCTGCTGAAGCCACCAGCCGCTTCATTGCTGCCATGGAAGCCAGGTTGATTGATCTTCAGGTGGAAGAAGGTCGCCTGAAGCGACAGTTTCTTGATCCAAATGGCCCCGAAGTATCCTTTGTTACTGACCAGATTGCTGAGCTGAGGCAACAAATAGATGTAGAGCGCTCCAAGCTTGTTGGCTCTGATGCGAAGAACTTCAACCAGAAGTTGGTCGAGTCTAGAAATCTCACCACCGAGGTTCAGTTTGCAGAGGCTTCTGTCAAGGCAGCCCAGCTTGCTGCTGACAACAGTCGTCTTGAAAGTCAGCGCCAGCTGAAGTTCCTGGTCCTGCTCAGTAATCCGGAAACCCCATCGGGGCAGTCCCTTGATTGGCGGTGGAAGGGATTGCTCTCCCTTGTGGGTCTGCTGCTCGTGGGTTGGGGTGTGGCCAGCTTTGTGCTTGGTATCTCCCGGCGTCAGTAACAGCGCTTGTTTGGTCGCCGCCGCAGCCAGCAGGATTTTGATCGTCTGCGCGATCAGAGGGATCTGGCACGTCGCCAGAGGGACCGTCTGGCGCAACGTCTTAAGCGTGTCTCCGAGCAACTGTCAGAGGAAAAGGCGAAAGCCCTTCTCCCTCCCTACTCACGCCTGGATCTGCTCACCTACCGCGATGATGGCCCGCAGCGGTATTGGCCGCAGAGAGACTCGGTTCGGACCCTTGCTGTAGACCCCGGTTCCCACGTGGCCTTTGCCACAGTAGCCAATGACCGCTTCCTGCCAGGCCTGCGCGGTTTGCTGTTGTCCTTGCTGTCGGTCTATCCGGATCTGTCCAGTCCATTTGTGGTGTTTCACGATGGCTCACTGAATCAGCTGGATCAGGCTGAACTGCTTGAGCTTTATCCCCGTATCAGCTTTGAGGCTCCGGATCCGAGCTGGGTCTCCGTCCTGCCGCGAGACTCCGCAAACCGCGAGCGGATTGGTGTCCTGGGCTATCTCAATACCTATGCCCTGAGCCTGCGCGGTTATGAGCGCGTCGTTGTGCTCGATTCCGATGTTCTGGTGTTCGGATCGCTGGATCGCCTCTGGGCTCCTGGCTCGGCCTTCCGGGTAGTGATTGATTGTGGTGCCAACCCATATGGCGTTGTCAGTGGTCATACCGGCCGGCCTGTGATCAATTCGGGGCTGATCTCGATTCCGGGATCTGCTCTGACCGACACCATGTTCACCCGCATGCAGGCCCTGATTCGATCGAGTGCTGATTCCGTCTGCCCTCATCTGGATTTGTTTGCCGACCAGAAAGTGTGGAATCAGCTGCTGATGGATCAGCCGGTTGAGCTGCTCCCGCTCAATTTCAACTGCAACATCAAATATGTTGTTCAGTTTCTCGAAGGCTGCATTGAAGGCCTGGCGCTGGTGCACTTTGCCGGGCCCAAGCCCTGGCTGCGGCATGAGCAGCTCCGCGGCCGTTCCAAGTCGGTCACCGATCACTGGCTGTGGATCAGAACCACCCGTCGGCTCACGTGGGCCTGGCGCCTGCGCCAGTTTCAGGCCTGCAGCGGAGGGCTGACTGACTGGGCTGAGTCAGGCGACTGGAAGGGCACGACCCGCCCCGCTGTGGCTGCTTTCCACCCGCAGGCTCTGCTTGATTCGGGTCAGCAAGCCGCCTCTTGGCACCTTGTGATCCACAGTGCGGAGCAGCTCTGCCCTGCCTGTGGCGGCCAGCCCCGGTGGCCAGCGGACTGGATGCCTGGCCTGAACAGCCTGGCGCAACTGCAGCCGCTGACGCTCTGGGCGCCGTTTAGTCTTCGCCACCTGCTCCAGGTTGCAGGGATGCCTGCTGGCGCCGAGTGCCGCTTCATCCTGATGGAGTTGCCCTTCAGCGCTGTCGACCTCACCGCGTCAGCGCAGCCAGGCTTTGCTCCCTGGTCGGGCTCAGCCGAAGCTTCCATGCGCCGTGCTGTCAGCCAACAGCTGGGCGCCTCGAACCTGCACTGGCTGGTTTGAGGGACGACGCGCTGGGCTGGCCCTGCTCGCCGCTGAGGGGGTAGATGCTCGCATCCATCAGTCGCGCGAGCACGGCGTCATTGCCGCCCCGTTTGTTGATCGTCAGAAACAGGCTGTGGGGCGCCTGGCTGTTGCGGTGAGGGCGGATGCGCCGACCGGCAGCGGTGAGTTCAGGAAATTCGAGGCTGAGGGAGGCATTCAACAAGGCGCTCGGCACCCCCAGCAACAGGGTGTGGTGCTTGAACCAGAGGTCGTCGGCATGGCCCGCCAACTGCAGGGCCTGGCGCCAGTTCAGCACGTCGCGATGCAGCTGGCTCAGTCGATAGCAGATGCCGTCCTTGCCCGTGGGCACGGTGAGCGGGTGAGGCTCGGTGAGCGAGGGATCGTGTTTGATCCAGCGGTGGTACGGGGCAATCCTCCCCTCCTCCACCACCATGCGGCGGCCCCGGAAGCCCACCACGCAGTTCAGCCTGTCCTGGGCATTCAGCAGCCGGCGCAGCCAGTTCCGGGGATACAGGGTGTCATCGTCGGCCGTGATCAGGTAGGGATCCAGGGCTTGTGTCCGATCGTCGAGCAGTCCGATCAGGGGCAGCAGTTTGCGATAGGAGCCGGTGTTCTCCACAAAGTGGCAGTGCAGCTGGATCCCGCGCTGGCGCGACTGGCGTTGGCGGTCTTGGAGGAAGCGTGGAAGCGCTGTGAAGCCCAGATCCAGCAGGTAGGGGTCATGGGAGAGGAACAGATGCAGGGAGACGGGCCTGGCGTCAGGGGGCAGGGACTGCCGCAGCAAGCTGTCCAAGGTGCGTTTCAGCGCCCTTTCCCGGCCCCGGATCGAGGTGAGTCCGATCAGCACGGGTGCGGTGCTGCGGCTCCCTGCGGAATCGCCCCTGGCTGCGGCGTTCCGCATCGCTGCTGCTGAGGGTGTCACACCAGGTGCTCCCGTCTGATCAGCCGACGCCAGGTGGACATCCGCAGGCTGCAGCCGTATTCAAAGCCAGAGGAGATTGTGTCGGCTCCACCGCGCATCAGATAGAGCGGTTGGCGCAGCCGGGCGATGGCCCCCTTGCCGAACTGGCGTTGCAACCTGCTGCGGAACTCCACATCGCCGCGGGAGCGCACGGGGTAGAACCCCCCCAGGGCCACCGCCGTGTCCCGTCGCACCATCAGGGAGGTGATGCCATCGCCGATGGCACGGAAGCCGTCACCATCGGGTTGGGGCTGGCCACTGAGCTCCTCAAAGCGCACATGCTGGCTATAGCAAGCCAGGGACCCCTGTGCCAGGGCCCTCGCCTGGTGGTCCAGGCGCAGGGGGTGAGAGAGGTCGTCGTCGTCCTGAATGGCGAGCACCTCCGAGCGGCAGGCGGCAAGGGCCAGGTTGCGGCAGGCGTACTGGCCCTGGTTACGTTCCTGCCGCAGCAGGAGCACCGGCAGCCCGTGGCCGTAGCGGAAGAGATCCAGGAGCTGCTCCAGGGCTTCACCCTCCGCCGCCGGCGAGCCGTCATCCACCACCAGCACCTCGGCTGGGGGAAGGGTCTGGAGGCGCAGGGCCTCCAGGGCTTGCCTCAGCCGACCCAGATCCGGGCGGAAGGTGGTGATCACCACGGCAATCCGCACGGCTCCGGGCGCGGCGGATCCGGGTTGGGGGCCGTGGCGCCGCCAGTGCTCCAGGATCCGATCAAAGGCCTGAGCCACCCCCTCGCCTGGGGGGAGCAGCGGCATCAGATCGGGCACCCCGCAGGCCTCGCCATAGAGGCGCAGCAACGAGGTGGTGTACGTGCCGAAGCCCGAGCAGGCCGCCGCCAGAAGCGGCTCCTCAGCCCCAGCCAGCCAGCAGCGGCTCGTGTCGCCGGGGTTCATCTCCTGCACCCGTCGCAGCAGATTCGTGCGGTCCCTGACTCCGCTGGTGAGGCGCAGCAAGGCCAGAAGCTGCAGCCGCAGCAGTTCCTTGCCCTGCGCTTCCGAATCCGCGCCTGGCTGACCGGCCGTCTCGGTCGGTGGCACGAGGTAACGATGCAGGCGCATGGTGCCGGCCAGCACGGCACCGCCATGGCTGGAGAGCCAGCTGACATCGAGTCGAAACCGGCGCAGGTCTCGAAGCAGGGCTTCCAGCAGATCGGCCTGCCACCACACGCGCGGCAGCAGTCGCTCGAACAGCTGCACCAGGGCCTGCTGCCGCTCCAGCGGCAGCAGGGTCACAGCGGCGCCGTCCAGCAGCAGCAGGCCCTTGAGCAACAGCAGACAGGCTGAGGGTGGCTGGCGCTGGGGCAGTTGACTGCAACTCTCCAGACTGAGTTGCAGCACCAGCTCGCGCAGCAGCTGCAGGTTGCTGCCGGCGCCCCTTACTGCTTCGGCCAGTTGACGTTGCAGCAGGCGTCGCTGCTTGCCATCGCCGCGGCTTGAGGCCAGATCGATCTCCTGCACCACGCTGTCGATGGCTGCGGCCAGCACCGCCACGGCGGTGGGGCCTTCGCCGCTGCAGGTCTCACTGCTGCAGGCCTCACTGTCGATGCAGCGGATCAACCGGGCAGTCCGCTGAACCGGGTCCGGCAGCTGCAGGGCGCGCTCCAGCATCTGCCCCCGCAGTTGCCGGGCGATGGCGCTCAGCTCGGGGTCGCGGCTGTTGAGGGCCCCGACCAGCGTTTCGGCCAGATCCCAGGCCCAGTCGAGCCCGGAGGCAGGCTCTGGTGCCGCCGCTCCGGGGGCAGCCTGCCCCAGCAGCGCCTCCAGGTCTGAGGCGAGCGCGGCCGTGAAGGCCACCTGCTCGTCCTGGGGGAGCAGGTGCACCAGGGCTGCCAGCTGATCGGCCTGCTCCGGGCTGAGGGGAACGTCGGCCCGGATCCAGCCAGTGGCGTCCAGCGGCGGGCGCCAGGGCGGCGTGGGCCAGCTGCGCGGATCGATCTGGCGCAGCAGGCGACGCTCGCTCTGCAGCAGGGCCAGGGCGGTGGGGATCACCCCGGCCGCGGCTGACGCCAAGGGGCCCTCGGGCTCGTGCTGCAGGGGCCCCAGCAGGTGCAGCCAGAGATCCAGCTGGGCGCGGTAGGCCAGGAGCTCCTCCTCCAGATGGGACCGTGGCTCGGCGGTGGCTGTTGCGGCAGACCAGCTCAGCGCGTTCAGGGTCAGGCAGGTTCCACCGGCAGCCTCCAGAAGCTCTTCCAGGCTGGGGACCAGCTCGGCCTCCACCAGCCCACGAGCCCAGTTCAGGGGCAGCAGGGCGATCACAGAGGGGGAGGAGGGGCCGGCGTCAGCCCCGGGGCCAGGCGGCAGGGTCAGCTCCAGGCTGCGGCCAGGCCGCTCCGGCCCCAGGGCTTCCCCTGGGAGCAACAGCACCGCGTCGAGGCCTGAGCAGAAGCGGTACCTGCTCACCCCAGGCAAGGCATGGAGCCGCTGGATCAGTCCTTGCAGGTTCAGGCGTGTGTGAACGTCCAGAACGGGGGCGGGGGAGGATGGCGATCCATCTTCGCGCCCCGATTGAGGTCCCTGGATCTGCTGATCGCCGCCCCGAGCGACCCCGCCGGCCTGGCGGGCTGGGGGGATGTGGCCTTTGCCCAGAGCCTGCAGCGGGCCCTGCGCGGCTGTGGCCTTGCCACACGCCTGCTGTTTCGCGACACCTACGAAAGCGCCACCCCCCCTCCCGCCGGCACCGGGCTGCTGCTGCTGCGGGGCAAGTTCCGTCCCCGCCCCGAGTGGCTCAGCCAGGCCACCTACTGCACCCGTCTGCTCTGGCAGATCAGCTGGCCGCTGGACATCAGCGCCGCGGAACTAGCCAGTTACGATCGGGTGTTAGTGGCTTCTGCCCAGGACCGGCAGCGCCTGGCCTACCTGAGCGGCAAGCCCACCCATGTGCTGCCCCAGGCCACGGACTTCCGGATGGCCGGTTCCCCGCGGCAGCCCAGCCGGGGGCTGCTGTTCGTGGGCAACACCCGTGGCTTGGTCCGGCCCCTGGTGCTGGGCTTCGGCCGCAGCGGGCTGCCGCTCACCCTGATCGGCAGCGGCTGGGAGGCCTACGGCCTGAGGGCGGAGCGGCAGAGCATCAGCAACCACGCCCTGCCGGCTCTCTACGGCGAGTGCCTGGCGGTGCTCAACGACCACCACGGCGCCATGCGTGATTTCGGCTATCTCAACAACCGGGTCTTCGATGTGCTGGCCTGCGGGGTGCCGGTGATCACCGACGTGGCGCCAGGCTGCCCTGAAGCGCTGCTGCCGGGGATCGTCGTGCATGGCCCCGATGACGACCCCCAGGCCACGCTGGCTGAGGTGATGCGCCGCCGCTCCAAGCCTGGACTGCTGCAATGGGTCAGCGGGGTCGTGGCCCGTGAGCACAGTTTTCAGGCCCGGGCCGAGGCGTTGCTGGCGGCCTGCGGCCTTGGCTCAGGATTGGCTGACGCTGGCGGTTGGACGCGAGGGGCTGCCCTGGCTGCCCCCGCCGACCTCGGACCCTGAGGGGAAGCCGGCCTGTTGGAGCAGCTGCTCCACTTCGGCGATGTAGAGCTGAAACCCCTCCAGCTGCAGGGCCTGGGCCCGTAGCTCTTCGGGGAATTCGACGATCGGATCCGGCAGGCCAGCCTTGGCGTCCCGACGCAGTTTGAGGCTGGCGGCCTCGGCCATGAGCTCATCAAACCTGGGGAAGTCCGGGTCCTGAAGCAGGGCTCTGCTGAGCTCTCTAGCCGCGACCACGCCCTTTCTGTTGGCCAGAAGCTCCTGGACGCGGGTCAGCTTGGCCTTGCGCCAGCTGCGCCAGGCTTCAGGCGCACGCCGCTCAGGATGCTCCAGAAGGATCGCCAGCCTTTGGTGGGGCGTAGGGGGGGGCAAGAGCCTGAGCCGCCGAGCGATCTTCTTCAGCGGCCCAGCAAGACGGCGTGGGAGCGAGACAGCTGGAGTGGCCATGGATCCCGCCGATGGAATGGATGTTTTCAAAGCTACACAGCCGCCAAACATGTGTGGGCCGCCGATGTGGTGACCTGTCTGCTGTCGTGGGACCGACATCAGCAGCCTCAGGGCAGGGATGCCAGGAGTTAGCGAAGGTTCGTCGGTCCAGACCGAGCTGCTTGAGAGAAGCCTCGGGTATTCCATGGAGTGATGAAATTTTCGCTAGGCACTGATTGCGCCACCTCTTCAGCTTGTGCTGGTTATCTGTGGCCCAGCGTCTTGAAGTGCTTTTTTGAGCTTGCTATTCTCCGCTGACCGCTGTGCCATCTTGTTCAACACAAGCAAGCTCAGGATGCCATAGGATTCGGTTGAGATGTTTTCCACAAGATACGCAACGTCCATGAGCCCTCCACTGAGGTCACTAGGTGGGATTTCGGGGACAGTTGGGGGCGATTCAAGGGCTTCCTTCAAATGCTCATAGTTTACGCGTTGATAGCTCAACCCAAACTCTGTTTTGAGTTGAAGTAGCTCCTCGGCGTGGCAGCCCTCAATGTAGTTTCGCCATTCCTCTCGCAGGCGAGGGGGCTCGAATCGTTCCATCCCACTGAACTCTTGTAGCGTCAGGATCAGTTGACGGGTATCCGGGGTGAAGGTGTTGGCCTTATCCCGATGAAACATTCGACGGTAGTTCAGCAAAAGAGCCATGCCTTCAGCCGTCATGGAGAGATTTCGGTTGCCCTTGGTGGATGCCGCGGTGTTTGCATGGGCAGCGTCTGTATTGGGGTTGCGAATGGATTGCAGGAAATCGTCCACCACAGACCCCTCTGCCAAGGTGCTCCGTTCATAGGCGCGGAACAGGGTGCATCCAGGAAAGACCGAATCCCATGTCCGCAGCACGTGGGAAAACGTCTGCTGCCAGCCTATGGGCGATGGCAATTCATGATGGGCTTTGATGGATTGCTGGGCACTGGAAAGGAACAGGGACCCCGGATCTCTAACATAGGCAAGAATCAGAAACTCTGTGAAGGCTTGGGATTCCAGGAATAGCCGTAAGTCACGCACGCTTTCGAGATCGAGGCGTGTGAGATATTCATCACTGAAAATCAGGGTGCGACAAGAGTCGTGACTGGCGATTTCTTGTTTCAGGAGCTGCCGTTGGAGCTCGCGATGCTGAGCATAGGCATCATCTGATTTGAAGCGCATGCGGTCCACGCGACTGATGCTGCCCTGATGAAAAGCGAAATAAAGGCTGCGGTGATTGAGGCCGGTCTTGGCGCCTGTCATCCCCAGGCTCAGGATCCCGCCAGATTGCCACTGCTCGTAGTGGGCTTTCAGAAACGTCTGGATGGCAGACGATCCGGCTTTTGGGGCCCCAATATGGATAATGGCCCTACGTTCCTGTTGTTTACTCACGGAATCAATGTTTGTAGTTCTGCGTGCCATAATGGCAACTTTACTGTACTATGCTGAAGTCTGTGGTGGTCGTTTCTGATTCATCCTGGCGACCAGTCTTTACCATCGTCTTGGCTTTGGTAATGCAGTCTCTGCTTTGTATTGCTGAGCTTCCTAGGGCTTGGCTCTTCTGTGTTGGGCTGCGCATGCCTGTGCATCGTCTGAATCCAGCTCACGGCTTGGCAAGAGTTAGGCATACTAGCGCCTGTACAGTACTAGTCTCCCAGCTGTTCGTGCCACTACGATGACAATCTTTGTGCTGCGTCCTTCACGGCAGGGCCAGAAGGTCACGCGTCGCATTCTGAAGGGTTTTGGGTTGGCCGTCAGCGAGGCCTCCCCGGAGGTAGAGGGGGCGGCGGGTTACGACACGTTCATGGGTGTAGGGCTGGCTGGGCAGTATCAAGATCTCGCACAACGTTACCCCTCCAGTCGTTTCATTCTTCTCCGCAGCCGTGGCAGCGATGGGCAGAGCCCTACCGCCACCCAGGGCATCACTGCTTTTTGCGAGGAGGTTGAGTGTTTTTTTGCGGCCCAGCCTGGAAGGCTGCTTGCTGTTGCGCTGCCGAGCCCTGAGGCGAAGGCAGCATTGAAACAGTTTCTGGGGCTGCCGGACCCTGATCCGGTGGTTGTGCTCTCCCAGAGCCGGGCCGCAAGGCGTCTGAGGCAACAGCGCCGCCGCCGCTCCAGATCCAAGCTCTTCTGTATAGGTTTTCATAAAACTGGCACAACCAGCCTGGAGCGAGCCCTTGAATATCTGGGCTACCGAGTGATTGGTCGAAGACGGCTCAAGGGGCTTCACAGCCACCACGAACTTCTGGAGGCGTGCTGTAATCTTGTGCCTCGCTATAATGCCTTCCAGGATAATCCGTGGCCACTGTTCTACCGAGAATTGGATGCCAGATTTCCAGGTAGTAAATTCATTCTCACTGTGCGTCCCCCCGAGGCCTGGTTGCAAAGCCAGGTGAAGCACTTTGGTTCAAAAGTGTCAACTATGCGACAATGGATCTATGGAAAGGGATGTTCCAAGGGGAATGAGGGCGTCTATCTTAAGCGCTACAATGAGCACAATGCTGAGGTGATTGACTATTTTCGAGATCGCCCAAGGGACTTGCTTGTGCTTGATCTTACGGCCGGGGCTGGCTGGCCCGAACTCTGCAACTTTCTAGGCTATCCAATACCCTCTGTGCCGTTTCCCCGTTCCAATACAGCCGCCGATCGTAAGGAGCGCGACAGCCTCAAAGACGCGTGGATTGTCCCTGGGAAAACTCCCTAGCAACCTCTTGGATTCCTAAGGATAGTGCCACCTTGGCCTTCCAACCAAGGCTTTGAAGCCGAGTCACATCCAGTCGTTTCCGTGGGGTGCCATCTGGCTTGGTCTTGTCCCACTCAATGTCCCCTTGAAAGCCCACGGCATCAGCCACCATTTGGGCCAATTCCTTGATCGGAAGATCTTGACCTGTGCCTACGTTCAGGAAGTTGAGATGTTGTCCGTCTTGCTGCTGAGGGGCATTTTCAGCTGAAGGATCCCAACGCTGAAGGCAGTACACGCAGGCATCCGCAAGATCGTCCACATGCAAAAATTCCCGGCGTGGTTGGCCTGTGCCCCAGCAGGTCACTGAGCTGGCACGGTTCATGCGGGCCTCATGGAATCGACGAATCAGGGCTGGCAGAACATGACTGTTCTGAGGGTGATAATTATCCCCTGGGCCATAGAGATTGGTAGGCATCAAGCTGATGGCATCGAAGCCATGCTGAAGTCGCAGGGCTTCGCATAGCTTGATGCCGGTGATCTTGGCGATGGCATACCACTCATTAGTGGGTTCAAGTGGGCCATTCAGCAATTCCTCCTCTCGGATGGGCTGGGCGGCAAACTTTGGATAGATGCAACTACTGCCGAGAAATAGCAGGCGACGCACACCCTGTTGCCAGGCAGCCTCAATCACATTGAGCTGAATCTTGAGGTTATCAAGAAGGAAGTCTGCGGGATAGGTGGAGTTGGCCACAATGCCGCCAACCTTGGCGGCTGCCACTACCACCACATCTGGCTTCTGCTGCTGAAACCATGTCTTGACGGCTCCGTCGTCGCTGAGGTCGAGGTTGGAGCGATCAGCCGTGAGCAGATTGGTGAAACCCTGCCGCTCAAAGGATCGGCAGACGGCGCTGCCAGCCATGCCTCGATGTCCAGCTACAAAAATTCTGTCCTGGTGATGGAGCAACCCACCGGATGCCTGGGCGGTGCTGGTGCTCATGCCTTCACCTTCGGGCTCACGGCATTGGGGTTGGTTGGGGGGTTCTCCATCGACCCCACCACGGTGAAACCCTCCCGGCGTAGGGTGGCTTCCTTGGAGGCCTCCAGCTTGTCGCAGGTGACCATTTCCTCCACCAACTCCTCAAGTGTAGTGGTCGGAGTCCAGCCGAGCTTCTCATGGGCACGGCTTGGATCTCCCAGCAGGGTTTCCACTTCCGCTGGCCTGAAGTATCGGGGGTCGATGCGCACCACGGCGGCACCGGTGTCGGTGCGGCGGCCAACTTCTTCCAGGCCTTCCCCATGCCACTCGATGGCAGCACCACCCGTTGAATCCTTCCAGCCAACGGCTTCAGCGGCCAGCTCAATGAAGCGCCGCACACTCTCCTGGCGCCCTGTGGCGATCACGAAGTCTTCTGGTGAGCCTTCCTGTTGCAGCATCCGCCATTGCATCTCGACATAGTCCCGGGCATGTCCCCAGTCGCGCAGGGAGTCGAGATTGCCCATGTAAAGACATTGATCCAGGCCTGCATCGATTCTTGCTAGCCCCCGCGTAATCTTGCGTGTTACAAAGGTCTCACCCCTGCGCGGCGACTCATGGTTGAACAGAATGCCGTTACAGGCGTACATGCCATAGGCCTCTCGATAATTGACTGTGATCCAGTAGGCATACAGTTTGGCGACTCCATAGGGGCTCCTGGGGTAGAATGGAGTACTCTCCTTCTGTGGGGTCTCCTGCACCAGCCCGTAGAGTTCGCTGGTGCTGGCCTGGTAGATCCGGGTGCGTTCAGAGAGTCCAAGAATCCTCACGGCTTCGAGAATTCTGAGCGTGCCAAGACCATCGCTGTTGGCAGTGTACTCAGGCGCTTCAAAGCTCACCTGAACATGGCTCTGTGCCCCCAGGTTGTAGATCTCATCAGGTTGAACCTGCTGTACGATCCTAATCAGGTTGGTGCTGTCTGTGAGATCGCCATAGTGCAGCACCAGGCGCGGATCACTGACATGGGGATCCTGGTAGAGATGGTCGATGCGGCTGGTGTTGAAGCTGCTGGAGCGGCGCTTGATCCCATGCACTTCATAGCCCTTCTCGAGCAGTAATTCGGCCAGGTAACTTCCGTCTTGACCTGTGATTCCGGTGATCAACGCTGTCTTGCTCATACCGCTGCTGCAGTTGCTGGGGGCGTGCGCGTCATTGTGACCTGTCTTGGGATCAGTGACCGTGTGTCCCGTCTGTCCTTCGCATCGGCTCATGGCTGCAGTGGGGAGCAAGATGGGCAGGAGAGCCTGGATGGTCTGTGAGCGCACTTCGGATTGCCCTCCCTCCCGGGGCCGCGGATCCCGTGATGGTTCCGATCCTGCATCGGCTGCTGAACGTGCTGCTTGCCGCAGACCTGCCGCTGGAACAGCTGGAGTCCTGGGAGGCCGTGGAGTTCGGCCTCGGGCCGGTGGCCGTGCTCTTCCCCACCCCCGATCAGGCCCTCTGCGCTGATCTGTTGCAGTCCGAGGGCGGCCTGGCCGGCCACTACACCCGTCTGGCCGATCTGGCCTCGGCCTGGGCGGCGACAGAGCCGCAGCCCCAGCTGCGTCTGGTCAACCTGGGCCTCAGCTCCGTGCCCCAGCTGGTGGGCTGGGCGGTGGCGGCGCTGCAAGGTGGAGCGCTTGCGGACTCTTTGCCGGTGGCTGGCGATGGCTCAGGGGCCGACCTTGCCGACCAGGATCTCTGGCTTCGCGCTCAGCCCGAAGCCCTCAACGCCGTGATTGCTCTGGACCTGCTCCAGAGCCAGCCGCAGATCCTGCCGACCTACCTCAGGCTGGACGGCCATTCCCTCGCTGCTGGTGCTGAACGGCGCCCACCCGACCATGACTGCCTCTCGCGCCTGGAGGCGTCGGCCCAGCCAGAGCGGTTGCTGGAGCAGTGCCAACGGTTGGCCCGCTTTGAGGCTGACCTGCACGATCTCGGCCTGGAGCTCGGAGCAGCTCGAGCCGAGCTGATTGATGCCGCCTGGATCCGGGAGCAACTGGCGGAGCAGCTGCAACAGATGGAGGCCGCCCTGGCAGATCTGGCGACGTGCCAAAGCGACCGTCTCCACCTCAGGCAACAGTTGGAGGCCGAGCAGCTCAACCAGGCGGAGCTGCTGGCCAACCAGCAGCAGATCCAGGCCACCCTGGAGCAGGCGGTTCAGTTCTCCCGCAGCCAGAATGCCCTGCATGACTCGGCCCTGAAGGTGATCAGGGGGTTGCAGCGTCAGCAGAGCTTGCTCGGCAGGGCCTGACCACCGGACGCGGCGAGCGCAGCCAAGCGGGCCGGCCCGGCCGGTCGTTGTCCAGATAGCCCACCAGTTCCAGAGCATCGGCGGCAGCAGCACTGGCCAGGGAGTCCTGCTCGGGGTGGGGCCAGCGGGCGATCAGCCGGCTGCGGTTGGCCTCGATGAAGCGATAGCGGCCCGGACTCGACCCTTCCGGGTGAATGACGAGGCTGTCCGGTTCCACGCTGAAGTCCCCGCCGAAGCGCTGCCTCAGCCGGTGGCAGAGATCGGTGTCTTCCTGGCCGTTGAGATAGCCCACATCAAAGCCCTGCACAGCGGCGAACTCCCGGGCGCGCAGCAGCAGACAGGCTGCTGTGGCGGCTGGGGTGCGGCGACGCTGCAAGAGGGGCGCTGCGGCGGCGCCTGCATGCAGGGCCAGGCCCAGGGGGCTGGCCTGGCCGAAGACGACGCCCAGGCACTGCACCTGGCCTGCGGGGGTGAGCAGGGCCGGTTGGGCGCCGCGGCACCGTGGATCCTCCAGGGCACTCAGCAGCGGGGGCAGGGCCCCAGCTGCCATGCGGGCATCGCTGTTCAGGAACAGCACCCTGCTGCCGCGGCTGGACGCGAAGCCGAGGTTGCATCCCAGCGCGAAGCCGAAATTGCTGGGCTGCCGCAGCACCCGCACGCGGCGATCGAGCCTGGGTGCCTCATCCAGAACGGCGCAGGTGCCTGCATCGCCGTTGCCGTTGTCCACCAGCAGGATCTCCAGCTTCTGGGAGCCCTGCATTTGCCCCAGGTGCTTCAGGCAGTGGCCTAGTTCCGTCCCCGCGCCCCACACGGGAATCACCACGGACACCAGCTCGTCATCTCGGCTCTGCTCGTGGACTGAGCTCCAGCAGAGCCGCCGCCTTTCCTGCAGCAGGTTCTCGTGGCAGCGGCGCCGGGCCTCCTGCCAGTGGCGGGGATGCTCGGTGGGCTCCAGGGGGGCCTCGAGCTCGATGGCCAGGCCGGGCAGCCATGGCCAGCGGTGCCAGCCGAGCAGCCAGTCGCGCCCCAGGGCCAGGCGAATCCCCCGCTCCAGGCGGGCCTGGGGTTCCTCGCGGCCATTGAGGGGGTGGTATCGGCCATGGCCATCGGCGATCAGCTGGCCATCGAGCCAGAGCAGGGCGGGATGCGGGTCTTCCCCAGGGGCCTCGCCATCGAGCACCGCCACCACGCGGCTGTCCCAGACCAGCAGATGCAGCAGGCCCAGCCGCAGGGTCGACGGGCTGGCCGCCGAGAGCTCCAGCTGGTGGGCCGGATGGGCCAGCACCCAGGCCAGCAGGGCCTCGGGGGTTTCCGGCAGGGGCCCCTGGGTGCGCAGCCGTTCCACGCCGTCACGCTCAAGCTGGGCGATGAGGGCCTGGCGGGCCTTCCGGGTGCACAGGGGCCGCAACCCCGGCGACGCTTCGGCCACCTGCAAGAGCTGCTGCAGGGCCCTGCCCGGCTCACCTGAGCCCATCAGCCGCGAGGCCTGCAGCAACCGGCGGCTGGCCTCGGGCAGCCAGACGAGATCGGGAGGAGCAGCAGCCATGGCTTCAGGCGCGGCGGGGGGCAGAGGTGTTCAGCCGCGGGCATCGGAGCCGTGGCCACCACGGCTTAAAGTGCCACCACGCCTGGGTTGCCGCATGAAAGCTGTCATCCTCGCAGGCGGTTTGGGCACCCGCCTCTCCGAGGAGACCCAGGTGCGTCCTAAGCCCATGGTGGAGGTGGGCGGACGGCCGATCCTGTGGCACATCCTCAAGATCTACAGCGCCTTTGGCATCAACGACTTTGTCGTGTGTTGTGGCTACAAGGGCTACATGATCAAGGAATACTTCGCGAATTATTTTCTTCACACCAGCGATGTCACGTTCCACATGGATGAGGGCAATCGCATGGAGGTGCACCACCAGAAGACCGAGCCCTGGAAAGTGACCCTGGTGGATACGGGAGAGAGCACCCAGACCGGCGGGCGGCTGGCCAGGGTGCGTCCCTATCTGGGGGATCAGTCGTTCTGCTTCACCTATGGCGATGGTCTCGCCGATGTGGATGTGGAGGCCCTGGTGCAGCACCACGCCAGCCAGGGCCTGCAGGCCACGCTCACGGCCGTTCAGCCACCAGGGCGCTATGGCGCCCTCCATCTCGAAGACCAGCGGGTGCGCCAGTTCCAGGAGAAGCCTGATGGCGACAATGCCTGGATCAACGGTGGTTTCTTTGTGCTGGAGCCCTCGGTGTGTGATCTGATCCGCGATGACGCCAGCGTTTTCGAGGCCGACGTGCTGCCGCGTCTGGCGGCGGCTGGCCAGCTCTCGGCCTTCCGCCACAGCGGCTTCTGGCAGCCGATGGACACCCTCAGGGAGCGCAACCGTCTCGAAGCGCTCTGGCAGGGCGGGCAGGCTCCCTGGAAGCGCTGGCCATGAGCATCGATCCGGCCTTCTGGGCCGGCCGGCGGGTGCTGCTCACCGGCCACACCGGTTTCAAGGGGGCCTGGCTGGCCCTCTGGCTGCTGCGGCTCGGGGCGAGGGTCGAAGGGCTGGCCCTGCCGCCTGAAGCCACCACCAGCCTCTATGGCGCCCTGGAACTCGAGCACCGCTTCCCGGAGCAGCTCCAATCCCACCTGCTCGACCTGCGCGATGCCGAGGCCGTGGCTGCAGCGGTGCGGCACGCCCGCCCCCAGGTGGTGCTCCATCTGGCGGCCCAGGCCCTGGTGCGGCGGGGCTACGCCGATCCCCTCGGCACCTGGGCCACAAACGTGCAGGGCAGCCTGCATCTGCTGGAAGCCCTCAGGTGCCTGCCCCATCCCTGCGCTGTGGTCATGGTGACCACCGACAAGGTGTATGAGAACCGGGAGTGGCTGCACGGCTACCGGGAGCCCGACCGGCTCGGAGGCCATGACCCCTACAGCGCCAGCAAGGCGGCCGCCGAGCTGGCCATTGCCTCCTGGCGCAGCAGTTTCTGCGGGTCGGGCGCCCACCAGACCCCCCATCTCGCGATCGCCACGGCCAGGGCTGGCAACGTGATCGGCGGGGGCGACTCGGCTCCCGATCGGATCGTGCCCGATGCGATGCGCGCCTGGGCGGCAGCGGAGACCCTTGACCTGCGCCACCCCCGGGCCACCCGCCCATGGCAGCACGTGCTCGAACCCCTGGGCGGCTACCTGCAGCTGGCGCAAGCGCTGAGCCGGGATCCGGCGGCTTTCGCCGAGGCCTGGAACTTCGGACCGGGGCTGGAGTCGAACCGCACGGTGCAGGAGCTGGTGCTGGCCCTGCAGTCCCACTGGCCTGGCCGCTGGCGCGATTGCAGCGGCCCTGGGGCTCCCCATGAAGCCGGCCTGCTGCACCTGGCTATCGACAAGGCCGTCAGCCGGCTGCTCTGGCAGCCCCGCTGGGACTTCGCCACCACCGTGGCCCGCACGGCCGGCTGGTACCGACAGGTGTATGAAGGGGCGTCACCCCTGGCGTGCTGCCAGGCCGACCTGGAGGCCTATGGGGCGGGCTGAGCCATGAATGACCACGTTCAGAGTGTCTTTGCCGAACGCCATCAGCTCGACCTGCTGATGATGCGTGGGAACAGGATTCCCTCCCCCACCGCCCATCGCCGGCGCAGCGATCCCTATGGGGTTCATCTGGGCACGGGAGCCACCCCGGAGGCGTTCGATGGCAGGGTCGACGCCCTGCGCATCCACCGCCTGGAGCGCTTCTCCAACAGCCTCGCCCAGCTCTGCCATGCCTCTCACCTCGCCCGTAGGATCGGTGCCAGGGTGCTGGAGGTTCCGGATGCCTGGTACCTCCGCCGAGGCTCCACGCGTCTGGCCAATGGCCTGGAGGTGATCAATGGCCTCAGCCATTTCCCCCCCGAGCACACCCGGCTGGAGGGGCGCTTCTTCTACTGCCATACCCTCGGCGCCCTGGCCCATCCGATGCCCGGCTTCCGCAGCCTGCTGCAGCAGTTACGCCCCGCCATGACCCTGGCGCTGGAAGGGCAGGCTCTGCCGGACGACCACCTGGTGGTGCACATCCGCTGCGGTGACATCTTCGATCGCCACCCCCATCCGGGCTACTACCAGCCACCGCTGGCCTTCTACACCCTGGTGCTGCAGCAGCGGGCCTGGGCCCATGTGCATCTGGTGTTTGAAGACTTCGGCAATCCCGTGGTGCTGGCTCTGCAACAGCACTGCCGCTCCCTGGGCCTGGAGGTGACCCTGCACAGCTGGGGCCTGGAGCGTGACATCGCCTTTCTGGTGCGCGGGCGGCATTTCGTCGCGGGACGGGGGACCTTCATGCAGGGGGTGGTCGCCCTCTCCCCCCATGCGCGAACCGTCTACAGCTTCTGGCCCTTCGATCCCGACCACGGCTGGGGACTCGACGGCGTGACCAATGTGCTGATCGAAGACCGCAAGGGTCGCTACCTGCGCAAGGTGCGGCCATGGCGCAACTCCCGCCTGCAGCGGGCCTTCATGCTGGCTTACCCCGAGCGTCTGCTGGATCAGCGAACGGCCTGATCAGCGGACCTGATCAGCGGGCTGGCTCAGCCGACGACAGATTGATCGACCGCCTCCTCTCGACGACGCAGGGCCTGGAGGGAAGCACGGCCTGGAGGCTTGCAGAAGCGGTGCCGTGAGAGGGCCAGGGGGAGAGCCGCCGGCGTGATCGGCCCCTGGGCCGGCCAATCCATGCCCCAGACCCTCAGCCCAAACCGTTGCTGGGCCTCGGCGAACTCGGCGGCGAGGGAGGGCGCGTCGAACAGGTCGGCCCAGCTGGTCTTCGGCGCCTCATCCAGGCTCGATCCCGCGAGCTGGGCCTTGAGCTTCCGGCGCAACTGCTGACGCCGTTCGCCTCGGGGGGGTTGATTGAGGCCCTGGAGGCATTGCTGAGCGAGTGCCACAGCGCGCGGCGAGAGATCTGGGGAGATCGGCAGTCCGGCCTGCCATGGCGGCGGGGCTGTCATGGACTCACCGCCGGATGCAGGCAGGTCGGAGCAGCCGGCACCTCCAAACAGGCTCAGGGTGGTCCAGGTGCTGGCCAGGCGGTGACCCCCGCCAGGCGGGTGCAGGACAAAGCGCAGCCCTCGGGCGCCGCACCATTCCAGCAGCGGTTCGAACAGGCGATCCAGCCGGTAGCGCTGGGGATGGCGCTCCAGTTGGCGTGCGGCGAAGGCGTCATAGGAGCCTGCACAGCGGAAGGCCATCAGACAACGGGCGAAGTCGCGCGCCAGTTGTTCGCGGCCGTCAAAGAGATGCACCACGATGGCCAGCTGGAAGCCCCGTTCGTCCACCTGCTGCCGCAGGCGGCCGAAGCGGCGTTCCTGAAGCAGCGACGGCACCAGGCCGGAGGCTACAGCCCACAGGTGTTCATGGCGCCGCCAGGGCTTCCACAGGCGCCCTCGCTCGAGGCGGTTCCAGGCGCTCCAGTCGTTCCGCAGCACCGCCGGCAGCAGCGCCTCGCCCGGGTGGGCCCAGATGCCGTGCTGCCGCAGCTGCCGGCGGTTGGCCGCGACATCCGCGGCCAGCTCGGCCATCAGGCCGCCATCCAGACCGGTGTGAAGCAGCAGCTCGCGGGGAGCCTTGTAGTCACGTCCTGCCCCGGACTTCACCATGTGCACCACCCAGGCCCCTGCACCCTACGGGTGAGGGTCTCTGGCAGGCTGTCACCGCCGCAGCGGCACCTTCTCCATGGCGCAGCGATTGGCCCAGGCCCACCCCACGGCCATCGAGGGGCTGGTGGAGCTGGCTTCATCGCCGTTTCTCGATGACCGCGGCAGTTTCCTGAATGCCTTCCGCCGTGAAGACCTGGCGCCCTGGTGGGGGGATCGGCCTGTGCACCAGATCAACGTGAGCCGCACGGAGCGGATCGGCGCCCTGCGTGGTCTGCACGTGCAGCGGGGAGTGACTCCGGAAGCCAAGCTCGTCCGCTGCCTGCGGGGCAGGGTGTTTGACGTCGCCCTGGACGGTCGACAGGGTTCCCCCACCCGGGGGCAGTGGCTGGCCCTGGAACTGAGTGCTGAGGCGGGCAATGCCTGGTTGATCCCCGAGGGTTGCCTGCACGGCTTTCAAGTGTTGGAGGCTGGCAGCGAGCTCCTCTACGTGCATTCCGCTCCCTACCGGCCTGCTGACCAGGTGGGTGTGGTGTGGAATGATCCAGACCTCGGCATCGCCTGGCCTCTGCCAGTGGTGGATCTCAGCCCACGCGACCAGCAGCTTCCGCGCCTGGCCGACCTTTGAGCCTCCTCTGAATCGTTTGTTCCCGTCCCGTGATCCAGCACCGCTGCCGCCACTGCCAAGCGCCGCTGGAGCAGGAGGTGATCGATCTGGGCCATCAGCCCCCCAGCAACGCCTACCTCACCGCCGAGCAACTGCTGCAGCCTGAGATCACCTATCCCCTGAAGGTGTCGGTGTGCACCAGCTGCTGGCTTGTGCAGTTGCCGGCCCACGCGGCGGCCACGCAGCTGTTCACCGCTGACTACGCCTATTTCTCCAGCACCTCAACGAGTTGGTGCGCTCATGCCGAGCGCTTTGTGGCAGCTGCCTGCGAGCGCCTTGGTCTTGGGGTTGAGACACTGGTGGTGGAGCTGGCCAGCAACGACGGCTACCTTCTCCAGTACGTGCAGGAGCGCGGCATCCCCTGCCTCGGGATCGAGCCCACGGCGGCCACCGCAGAGGCGGCGCGGCAGAAGGGCATCGCCACGATCGAACGTTTTTTCGGTGTCAGCCTGGCCGAGGAACTGGCCTCCGAGGGGCGTCGGGCCGATCTGATCGTGGCCAACAACGTGTTGGCTCACGTGCCTGACATCAATGACTTTCTGGCCGGCATGGCCATCCTGCTGAAACCCAGCGGCCAGGTGTCAATCGAGTTTCCCCATCTGCTGGAGTTGCTGCTGGGCAACCAGTTCGACACCATCTATCACGAGCACTACAGCTACATCGGCCTGGCCACCCTGCAGCTGATCGCAGGCCAGGCCGGCCTCCAGCTGATGGACGTGGAGAGACTTCCCACCCATGGCGGCAGCCTCAGGGTCTGGCTGGCTCGCCGCGACGCGGACCAACAGCCGTCAACCCAGGCTCAGGCCAGGATCGACACCGTGCTCGCGGCCGAGGCCGCCGCAGGACTCTGGTCTGTGCAGGCCTTTCGAGGTTTCCAGCAGCGAGCCGAAGCGACCAAGCATGCCCTGCTGAGGTTCCTGCTGGAGGCCCGGCAGCGGGGCGAGACGGTGCTGGGCTATGGAGCGGCGGCCAAGGGCAATACCCTGCTGAACTACGCCGGCGTGCGTGCCGATCTCCTGCCCGTGGTGGCGGATAAGGCAACCAGCAAGATCGGTCGCTTTCTGCCAGGCAGCCACATTCCGGTGCTCTCGCCAGAACAGTGGCTGGCTCTGCAGCCGAGCCAGGTGCTGGTGCTGCCCTGGAACCTGGCGGCTGAGGTCAAGGCCAGTTTTCAGGCCAACCCGGAGATGCTGTTCTACCGGGCAATCCCTACCCTGGAAAGCCTCTGAAGCTCCGAGACCTCAAGCCAGTTCTCATGAGAGCCAGTTTTCTCGTGACAGTGTTCATTCCTGGGGGGGATCGGTGTACATGGCCTTGCGAAAGCACAGGGGATACTTCTTCTGGCGCAGCCAGTCGCGGGCAGCATGTTCGGAGGCGATGGCTTCCTCCACTGAGAGGGTTTCCTTCCAGGCGCCAAAGCGGCCATCGGTGATGTGATTGGTGGTGATGAATGTTTCCAACCGCACCAATTGATCGCCTGTGCTCACCAGCTGGGAACGCTGTCGCTGCTTATCTGGCGCAGCCTCTTCCACCAATTCCTGTTTGAGGGCAGTGGAGACGGATAAGTCCAGAAAACTTTCCAGATCATTCACGAGGCTGGGGATGTCATTAACGATGGTTTCGTAACGCCCTATCCAGCAGTGACGACGATCTTCGAATACCGCCCCGATCTCGATCTCCTCGCGAACGAACTTGGCTGCAATCGTTGGACCACGATCTTCGCTGCCAAACAGGAAGCGATTCTTGCGCCAGGCTGAGGCCAAGGCATCCCGGACATCGCGGTAGGTGTAGAGGTAGAGAGCACCTTGATCGGGAAGCGCACGGCGCAGCTCCCGCCGCGGGATATGAACCTTTGCGAGCCAAGTGTGAGCAGGATCACTGGCTCTGGCATGCATCTGCTCCACTGAGCTGCCGAGACCATTACTGCTGACGGTCAGCTCACAACTAGCGCTCAGCAGGCCCTTGGCCAACTGAGCTACCAAGGTTGAGCCAGATCGGTGCATCCCACAAACCACGACCAGCATGACTCGCATCCAAAACCATCTGTAGACTCTAGAATGCAGAGTCACCGGCCCCCTGACAAATCTGTCAGGCAACTGGTGAGAGAGGGTGAGGGTTTGGAGTTGAGCCCAAGGCTATGTTGTCATGGCATAGCCATAGCCATAGCCATAGCCATGAAAATCAAGCCCATAGAGTTTGTTGATGCGCTCTACTGAGCGCCGATCAACGCGTAAAGCAGGATCTACTCCATACTTTGCAGCCATTGCATGTTGCAGCTGAGGAACTGGAAGCGAAAGCCTGTAGGCAATGTCTTCCACGGCAGCGTCGAGGTCTTCGAACTTATAGATCGCATTGAGCTCCTCAGTTAGGATATTCCCGTAAACGCAATTGGGACGGTAACCACGTGTACACTTTGATTCGAGAGCTAGTAGGTCCGAAACCGCATGAAAGCGAGTGTCATGCTCCAGCGTGATAGGAAATCCAAACTTCTGCTTGTACCGGCAAAAGTTAATGCAATGGTTCTTGGCGCCCACTCCGTAATGTCGACTGAATTTGGAGAGAAATGAGAACGACCTACAGTATGGATCGCGGACAATTGTAAATTCAAAATAGTCTCTCCAGAACTCGGAATAGATTGTTTTTGCTTGGATGGTCGTTAGACGTTTCTCGTTGGGACTACAAAGGAATTGTGGATTAGTCTCAAGCTATGATTCGATGCTGGTCCCTGCGGTGCGTGGAATATGAATAAAAATACAACGATGTTCATGGGAGATCATAGGTTGAATAGGGTCTTCTAGTCGGCAGCTAGCTTTTCTATGGACTGAACCACAGTATTTATATTAAAATTGTTGCTGCGTTGAAAGCCTTCGTCGGCATTGAGACGCATGGAGATGTCCGGATGGCAGTCCACATAAAAATCTTCGAACTTGCAAGCTGCATCAATATTCACCCAGTTGGTGCTGAGGGTTTTCGCCCCTGCTAGGAACATGACCTGCCTAGCAGGAGGATGGCCTTCTGTTTGGGGCACAAAGACCTTGAGATTCATGCAAGCTTGGGGAAAACCGATCACCCACTCGTACTCGCGATAGACGGCAAGCTTCTGCTCAAAGCTCAACTCTTCGGGACAAATCACATCAACTTGACGTAGTCTCCCGATGCGGTCTACCACATCAGCTTCTCCTGGAAACTTGGTTGTTCCTGCGCTCAGTTTGTGGCGGGAAAGATAAGCAATCTTCTGTTTGTGCTTAGTATGGATTAGCTTTTCGCGCAGCTGGGGGCACAAGGCAGCAAGGCAAGCGTGGTGAAAGTCGCTGGTGACAAAGCAGCGATCCCTGTAAAGCACGCTGCTTGATACCAGTGTTTTAGCTCTGATCGGTCTGCGGACAAGCCTTGCCCTCTCCCGGATGCCCAGGCACTCCAGCCACTGGGTGAGCAAAGGCTCATTCGCAAGGGTTTTTCCCTTACGCAGTCGGTGATAGTGAAACCAGATAGGAGCATCAAGATCTCGAAACAACCGTAATAACTGATAGGTTCGGGTTAGATCCAGAAGTAAGTGACCGAAATGATCAAATAGAGTGCCACCATAAAGTACCAATTCTTTATCCATGGGTTGGGCGCCGATACCCCGGCCTTGGCTGATCTCCCGAAGCCGGTCTTCTTGGGGGTAATTAAAGTGTCGTGCACCGCGTTTGTCGTTCAAGGCTTCAATGAGTGCCCCATCTTTGTTCACCACGCCATGACTCATATTGAGCCACCAACGTTTTGAATAATGCTGGTGACGACTAATGTCGAGAACCAAAGCATCACTTTCAACGATCATCTGACTTGGTTGCCCGACTGAAGCCCTTCCCCACCATGAGGGATGGCGTTTCGTAACGGTGCCAATCAGGTTAAGGGCTGGTTGCATGATTCAAGTCAGAGAGGCCAGCTAGCCAGGTGGGCAGCACATCATCATAATTTCCAGTAGTCGGCTGGTTTGTCGATGTAGCCCAGGAATTTCCTAGTGTCCGCTTTGAGGCGACGGGCTACACGCCATTTCATTAGCCATGGCCACTCAGGCTTGTCAACGTAGCGACGACCCTGCTGGCCCGCTTCATTGACCAGGGGCAAGTGGGTGCCATCATTGAGAAGTTGCCCTGCTTCACCTGGAATGGCTAAAAAATCAAGCACAGTCTGGAGGGTATGTTGGGGTGATGTCAGCAGATCTTCAAAGGTCAGACACAAAATCTGTTCATCAGGAAAGTATCTTCTGAAACTGCTGATGCGCTGATAGTAAAGCGAGCATCCGATCAGAAAATGTTGCAACCTCGAGGTTTCAAGTAGTTGGTAAAACTCCCTGGTAGCAGGATGCTTCCCTTTGATGTGACGCCATTGCGATACCAGACGATCTAGAGGGTGTCTGGTCATGTAAATGATCTTGGTGGCCGGTAGATAGGTGTGCATCAAGGCGGCTGTGTGCTCAAAGCTGGGCAGGGTGCTGCTGTACATTGTGCTGCCTTCTCCGCGTAACCTGGCCTGGCTGCCGTCCTCGAAGAGCTTCGCGTACCAGTTCCAGCCTTTGTCATAACGTCTACCGAAGAACTTCGGTTCCTTTGGCTTGGCCATGAAAATGTCGGGATGTCTGCCTAGCACTCTGGTCAGCGTGGTGGTGGCTGACTTGGCTGCCCCAATCACGATGAAGTTGGGAAGTGTGTTGACTGGAATCCGGGCCACAGTGTCATGGTCGGCGCCATCCAGCCCGCGCGCGATCGACGCGAGCAGCTCCTCCATGTCAGGTTCAGCGGCTGCGCTAGATCCAGCCCACAGTGCGGATGGTTGCGGCATCAGTTCAGCAGGGAAGCTTGGGCACCAAGCGTGCGTTCCGCTGCGGCCAAGCCGGAGGGCACCGCGGAGCTCTTGGGTTGGTCATGACGTTCAAGACGCTCGAGTGCAGTCCAGGCTCCCTCCCCCTGGTTCTTGTGGCCTTGCCAGATCTCGGGGATGAACGAGGCTGCGGGGGCGTGGTGCCGTAGCATTCGAAACAACAAAGGCCAGTCGATTTCGCCTTCGTCGATTTGAAGGCCTTCCCCGTCCACGCCACTGGCATCGGCCAGATGCAGGTGGGCCGTGAACGGCAGAATCCGTTCCAGAAAGCCATGAAATGACTGGCCAAGGTGGTTGCAGGCCAGTTTCGAGTGGGAGGCATCCAGGCAAACCCGATAGTGATGCTCTTTGCAGAACGACTCAATAAAGTCAGGGTCAACAAACAAATTGTGGAATCGTTGCCCGCCGAAATGCCAGGGGAAAGGAGGCATGGTCTGTGGGATGATTTCCACACCATCACAGCGCAGGGCTGACAGACTCGCCTCAAGCGCATCCAGCATCGGCAGCCTGGCTTCTGGCAGCAGGTGCTGATGAGCTGAAAACCCTCCCATGTTGGTCACCAGCAACACGTCTTCTGGACAGTTGAAGCGTTCGCGCAAGTCCTTCGCCAGATCCAGCACCCGTTGCAATTGCTGGATCGAATGCTGCCTGTAGTCGCTGTCGATGTTGCAAAGATCCAATGTGTGATCCCCAGCGAACAATTCAGGGGCATGAACCACGAGGCCCAAGGGGATGTGGTTCGGAATGGCTTTGGTAATAGGGATTTCGAGGTCTTTGTAGCTGAGGTGAATCTCCACCAGGTCTAGATTGCTAGCCTTGCTGAATAGATCGAGATCGTGATAGCGAACAGGCACTCCAAATCGATTGCCGAACTGATAGTGACGTGCCTGGACGGCATCCTGCCCTAGGTCAGACTCGAAGAAGAAGTCGCCGGGATTCTTGTCGCTACTGAGCGTGTGCCCCAGCAGATCATTGAGCCGGTAGGGCTGCAGGCCTTGGCCAGGGCTCTGAACCCGCACCATGGAAGCCTCGATCACGGTGCCACGGGGGATCGGGCAGGCTGCCACCAGGCTTTTGGCCAACACTTCGCGGTTCATCAGCTCTCCCTGGCTGATGGCGCGCTCGGCATCGCTGCCCATGGAGTCTTCCACAGCTCGAATAGCCTCCACCATCCGACGAAACTCATCTGGCAGCAGGCTCACTTTGTGATCGTTGCCCTCCATGCCCGGATCAAGGGTGATGTGTTTTTCCACCACGGTGGCTCCCAGAGCCACTGCGGCGATGGGCACCTCAATGCCACGTTCGTGGCCCGAATAGCCCACCGGCCCGCCGGAGAGTTCGCGCAAGCGCGCGAGATAGCGCAGATTCACATCCTTGTAGGGAGTGGGATAGGTGGAATTGCAGTGGAGCAGGGCAAACGGGGCGCCTTGCTGGCGCAGGTGTCGAATGCCGCTGCTGATCTCCAGCTCCGTGGCCATGCCGGTGGAGCAGATCAGGGGCTTGCCCGTGGCGGCGATGGCCGTGAGCAGGTCGTGATTGGTGAAGTCCGCCGAGGCCACCTTGAAGGCCTCCATACCCCAGCGCTGCAACTTTTCGAGGCTGCTGACATCCCACGGTGTGCACAGGGGAATCATGCCCTTGCGGGCCGTGTAGTCAAAGCAGCGGTAGAGCTCGTCGTCTTTCAGCTGGAATCGCTCCAGCAGATCGAGGGTGTACTGGGTACCCAGATCAGAGGCCATGTCATTGCTGTCGCCAGCATTGACATAGAGATTCCTCATTTCCCGCATCTGGAACTTGGCACAGTCCACGCCTGCTGCGGCCGCCGCATCGATCAGCTTCAGGGCCAGCTCGAAGCAGCCATTGTGGTTATTGCCGATTTCCGCAATCAGGAAGCTTGCACTGCCATCCCCGATCACACGACCTGCGAGTCGCAGTTCACGGGCTCCTTCAATGGCCACGGCGGTGATGCGTCCGTGGCTGTCGAGCAGTGGCACCAACTGGATCTGGGGGCTGAACAGCGGTGCCAGATCGGCTGGGCTCATGCCGACCAGTCCGGAGCGGCACTGGGGATTCATGGCCCGCGTCACCGGCGCGTTCAGATCGATTGGGCTGCAGTTCGCCACCCAGCGGCGAAAGTCACCGTCGCTGAGCACGCCCTGAAGGATGCCACTTTCCGAGACGACAAAAATCAGCCGTGACTTATTGGCCGTGATTTTGGCTAGGGCCGACAGAACAGTGTCTTCTGCGAAGACCACAAACTGAGTAAAATTCTGCTCGATCTGCATGGCCTTACCCCTCTAACAACAGCATCGACGATTCAAGCGTTTTGGAATCCCAGTCTGCTGACCCAGTTGCTCAGACCAGTTTGTCATCCAAGCGGGCCAACTCAGCTGCTGTACTCTCGTCCGCTTTGCGAGAGAACAGTGTTTAATCCTCATAGCAGTGGCCAGCTTACAGGCTGAACCTGGGGCTGGCCAGCAGCAGCAAGCGCCGCCCGAGGCGACTGGGGCAACGCACCGCCTTCAGTCTGCGCTGGATGTTGCCATTGTCAGGCCGCTGCAGGGCGGCCATCTCCAGCAGTTTCCCCGCCTTGGCGTAGTCGTGGGCCGCGATGGCCGTCTCTGCTGCGCGCCGCAGCTGGTTGCTGGAGAGGTCGGCGGAATTCACCACATAGCCCCGATGCTCCAGTTCCACCGGGTCTTGAGCAGGGGCGCCAGCCTGTTGGAGCCGGTGGCGCTTGATGGCGTCGAACAGCCGGCTCGGGCTGCAGCCCTCGTCGTAGCCCACCCAGTGGAGCCAGGCCGAATCCCCCTGGAGTCCCACCAGGGCGTCGAGGTCGCCGATGGCTGCCAGGCTGCGCACCAGTCCCGAGCCCCCGAAGAAGTCGCTGCCCAGGTCGCCGCGCAGGCCGAAGTCGCCCATCACCAGCGCTGAGCAGCCATGGTCGAGGGCGTCGAACAACGCCGTGGAGGACAGCGTGGCGAACAGGCGGCTCTCCGCCAGCAGTGCGGCCAGGGGGGCGTAGGAGACCGTCAGGTTGGCCGGACGACGACGGCACACCTGCTCGAGGGTGGTGGTGATGTGCTCGCCGATCTCATGGAAGGTGGCCTCATGGGGAGCCACCCGGGGCTTCAGCACCACCTGCCAGTCGCTGAACCGCTGGGCCAGGTCCACCACCAGCCTGGCCAGCTGGCGCCGCTCCTCCAGGCTCGCGGGCATGGCCACCTGTTCGGCGAACACCAGCTGCCGTGGGCGATCGGCCAGGGGCCTCACCTCCGCCACCATGGCCCGCTGTAGTCCGGTGAGCACCGTGCGCTGGCCTCTGAAGGGCGTGTGACGCAGGAAGCGCTCGAAGCGGGCCTGGTCGCGCGGGCCGTTGAGACAGATCAGGTCGTAGCCCAGGCGCCAGGTGACGGCCTCCTCGAAGCGCTCCAGCACCACGCCGTTGAACCCGCAGAAGAGCAGGGCCCTGGGTTGGAGATCGTGCTGACGTGAGCGGAGGTAGGCGCTGCGGAAGCCGGCGATCTTGCTGCCAGTGAGGAACACCCCGATCGCCGCGTAGCGGCTGAGACCCGGGTCCTGCAGCAGCGTGGTCCAGCTGCCCTGTTGCACCGTGCCCAGCTGTGCCATCCGCCCCTTCACCGCCTCCGGGGTGCCGTCCCGGGGGATCAGGTGGATGGTGAGCTCAAGGCCGGCGGCGCGGTGCCCCCGGGCCAGGGCCTCGCAGTACAGCATCTGGCTGTCTGAGTCGGCGACCAGCAGAACGGCGCTCATCGCTGCTCCGCCAGGTCGGTGGCCTGCGCTGGCCTGTCCGCCAGCCACTGGATCAGGGCAGCGGCATCGGGACCGATCTCCCAGCCCAGCTCCCGCAGCCAGCCGGGATTGGGGGACGGCAGATGCAGCAGCTCCTCGAGGTTCTCGCAGCTGGTGATCCGGCCCATCAGCCCGGAGCCGAACAGCAGGGGCCCCTGCATGTCGGAGCGGATGCCGTAGTCGCCCAGCAGCAGCAGCGGCAGCTCCCGGCCCAGGGCCTCCCACAGCAAGGGGCTGCTGATGGTGGCGCAGACGCCGGCCCGATCGAGGCTGCGGGCCCAGTCCGAAGGCGGGGCCAGGCGCAGGTTGGCCAGGGGCGGGCGCTGCTCCAGCAACGCGGCCAGGCTGGGTTCGCTGTCTTCGACCGCGGCGGAACCGGCATGGTTCCCTGCATGGCCCAGCCCATCCTGTAAGGGATCGCTCTGAAGGATCACCTCCCAGTCCGGAGAGCTGGAGCAGAGGCGCTCCAGCACCTCCAGCAGCCGCAGACGCGCCCCCGGGGCGGGCGGCAGCATCGCCTGCTCCAGGAACACCAGGCGCCGCGGCCGGGATCCTGGGGCTGCGGCAGGGAGCTTCGGCGCCAGCCCCCACAACCCCAGCAAGGCCGTGGGTGGGGGCGATTGCCCGCACGTGCGCACCAGGTCTGCCAGCTCCTCCTGCTGACGCGGGCCCTGCAGGCAGAGCAGGTCGACTCCGAGCCGTGGCAGCAGATCCATGGCCAGGTCATCGCCCACCAGGGGCGTGGACGGTCCACTGAACACGGCCACCGGCGTACGGCCCCTCAGGGCGGCAGCCTGCCGCAGCCGTTGCAGGAAGGGGGGCACCTGCAGGGGGTTGATGAACAGCCCCACGCCGTCCAGACCGAGCAGCAGATCGCTGCAGCTCAGGGCCTCCAGCCCCAGGGGCGCATCCAGCAGCACCTCCGCTCCTGCCGACTCCAGCGCGGTGGCGAGGGCCCCGCAGGCGGAGCGGGTCGCCGGGCTGTCGCTCACCAGCAGCACCCTCATCGGCCGCGGACGAAGTCCTCAACCCAGTGGAGACCGAGCACGAGGTCGCGCAGATAGCGCATCACATTTTTGCCGCGGTGGCTGGTCTTGAGGCGTGAACGGTTGCCAGCGCTGCTCAGCATCCGCCGGCCGCCGTGGCGGAGGGCGTACTGCTGCCAGGGCTCGGCCCCCCAGCCCGGCGGGCCCGGGGAGCTGGAGGGCCTGCTGGGCTGGGAGGCCTCCCTGCCCCGTTCGAGCAGCTGGGCCATGGCCTCGATGAAGCGTTCGCGGCCGTCCTGACAGCGGCCGTGGCTGTCGAGCCAGGCCTCGTCGTGGATCGGCGTGAACGGATCGGCGATGATCGCCTCGAAGCTGCGCACCGTGTTCGAGGCCACGAAGTAGTGGTTGCCAAGCGTTTCGTTCACCCCCAGGTCGGCCACGATGCGGGTGCTGATGCCCAGGGCCATCGCCTCCATGGCCGCCGTTGACGACACGGTGATGGCGCAGCCGCACTGGCGCAGCAGGGCAAGGCTCGGCTTGTAGTTGATCTGCAGGTTCGGTGATTTGCGCATCAGCTTCTCGATGCGGCTGGCCATCTCCCCGTGGCGCCTGTGCAGGGTGCGCTCCACTCCGGAGGTGCGCGGCTTGAAGATCACCGTGTGGTCTGGCCAGCGCTTGGCGAGGTCGTTGAGCCGGTTGCAGACGTAGTGGCGCTGCAGAGGATTGCCGGGCACCGAAGGCTGTTCAAAGAAGACGATGCTCGGCTTCTCCACGGGGCCGCGGCGGCCTGGGTGCAGGCTCCAGAGGATCGGCAGGCCCGTCACCACGGCGTTGCTGGCCGAGATTCCCAGGGCCTGGCAGGCGTGGCTGTAGAGCGCCAGGTCCACCGGGGAGTTGAGGCAGAGCAGATCGGCACCGGAGCGATCCATCATCCCCTCGATCTGGTGGCGGAAGAGGATGCCGGGGTAGGCGCTCACCGTCAGGGGCCAGCGCCCATCAGGCATCTCCGATCGCAGCAGCATCTGCAGCTCACGGGTGCGCTGGCCGTCCAGGCCCAGCACCAGGGCATCGAGCTCGGCGAGGGTGGCGCGGATCTGGCGGAGGGTCTGCCAGTCCTGGCGCACGATTGTCACCTTGGCGTCGATCCGCTGGATTTCAATCAGCTGCCGCCGCGACAGACGGCGGCCCTGGATTTCCAGCAGGAACAGGGTGGTCGTTGCCCCCTGCTTGCGGCACACCGACAACATCGCCATGGCGGTCTTGCCAAAGGAGTCGAAGCTCGCGATGGCGGCGATCTGTCGGTCCTGCAGGCGGCTCATCCGCCCAATCCTCCGGGAACGGCGCCCTCCAGCAGCGGGGCCAGCTGGCGGCAGAGGGCGAGATCGGCCGGGGTGTCAATCTCCGGGGAGAGCGCCTCGATCTGTACCGGCAGCAGAGGTGGCACGAAGCGGCTGCCGGCACTCAGGAAGGCCTGGGTACGCAGGGCATAGATGGAGCCTGTCTCGAGAAAGCAGGGCTCCAGATCCTGGCGCCTCTGGCGGGGGCGGCTGGCGTCGTGGTTAAGGCCCACCCCCCAGCCGTCAGGATCGCGGCCCCACAGGAAGCCGTGCCACGGCGTCACGGCAAAGGCCAGGTTGGCCTCCGACCCCTGCAGACTCCGCACCACCTGGTCAATCTGCTCGCCGGTGGTGAATGGTGAGGTGCACTGCAGAAAGACGAACACGGGGGGGAGGGCCCCCTGCTGGCCCAGGTCGCGCAATGCGTGCACCAGGGCCGACTCCGACGACGCCCCGTCGCCTGCCAGCTCCGCAGGCCGGCTCACCAGCTCGGCGCCTGCTGCGGCGGCGGCCTCAGCGATCGCCCCATCGTCGGTGCTGACCACCACCCTGCCGATGCACGTGGCGGCGAGGGCGCACTGAACCGTGCGACCCACCAGGGGTAGCCCACCCAGGGGCTGGAGGTTCTTGTGGGGTATGCCCTTGGACCCGCCCCTTGCCGGAATCAGGGCCAGGGGCGGGAGAGCGGGATCGATCAGCGGTTCGGACCAGTCGTGGCGCGGGATCGGCAGTTCCATCCCCAGGACTCCGGGGTCCGCACTGAGCCCGAACCTAGCAGCGCCCATCGGGGCTCCAGGCACGCAGCCGCGCTCGGATCTGGGCCAGCCGGAAGTGCAGCTTCGGCGGTGGATTCAGCCCCAGCAGCTCCAGCCAGCGGGGCAAGGGGGTGGGGAAGGTGCCGGGATCGCGGCGCAGCAGCCCCAGCTCCTCCACGACCCGCTCCGGTGTGGTGAAGGCGCCTGAAGCCTGGCTCAGATAGATCGGGTAGTGGATCAGGGCGCCGTAGACAAGCTCATCGAGCTCCAGATCCCGGCCCCGCCGCTCGCACTGCAGCTGGTCGCGGCTGAGCCCCCAGCCGGCATAGAAGGGCAGGCCCCAGGTCTCCACCGGGATGCCCCGCAGCAGGGCTTCGAAGCCGGTGATTGAGGTGCGCACGTGCACGCTGTCCACCTCCTGGAGCAGATGGTCCATCGGCGCCTCGGCAAGCACCAGATCGCAGTGGCGGTGAGCCTCCGCTTCCCCTGGGCCGGGTTTCTGACGCCCGGAAACCACATCCGGATGGGGCTTGTAAATCAGGAAATCGTCCGGATAGGCCGCGCGCACCGCCTGCAGCAGCTGCAGATTGCTGCGCACGCTGGCCTGCTCCGGCACGCCATAGCGGATCGAGAGGTCCACCTCCACCTGGCCGGGCACCAGGCGCACCTGCCTGCGCCCCAGGTCTGAGGGACGGCTCCACAGGGGCGCGCGCAGGTTGTATTTCGTCACCCCCGCAGCCACGATCCGCTGCCGCAGGGCCGCGGCCCGCTGTCGCTGGGCAGCCGTGAAGCGGTGTTGGGCCAGGAAGGTCTCCAGGTCGCAGGCGCAGGAGGCGTCGTAGTAGATGCCGGAGTGGTCCACCACCCAGGACACCGGCGGCACCCAGCGCAGCCACCATCCCTGCCCCACCGACCGCAGAAAGCCGTCTTCGGCGTGGATCAGGGGGCTGCCGGCCTTCCGCAGACCCAGCCCCACCCGGTTGCCCCACACCAGGGATCTCCAACCTGCCTCCCGGGTCGGCCTGGCATGGAAGGGGCGAAAGCGCAGCCGTCCGGGGCTGAGGGAGCGCTGAAAGCGCCGCACGGCCTGGCGTTTCCAGCCGGCGATCCCAAACACCTCCAGGGCCGGCGGCACCGCGGCCCGCTGGCGCCGCTGCAGTCCGACATGGGCGATCAGTGCCTCGGGACTGGTGAGCTGGCGGGTTTCGGGATTGAGGTAGCGGGCGTACCCCACCAGGCAGGCATGCACCAGATCCTCCAGCTGTGCACCTCCTGCGCGGGCTTCCCTTGCCCGGGCCGGGTGATCCGTGGCTGGCAGCCGGTCGTGGGTGAGCCCCCAGCCGGCATAGAAGGGCATGCCGAAGCAGTGCACGGGCCTGCCCCAGATCAGGGCCTCGAAACCCATCTGGGAGGTCACCACATAAACGGCGCTGGCGGCTTCCAGCAGGGCCGCAGGATGGCCGCCATCCGCACAGGCCAGCACCCTGGGGTGCTGGAAGACCTCCGCCGGGACATGCCCCCGGCGCTGCCCGCTCACCACGTCGGGGTGGGTCTTCAGCACGACCTGGTGCCCGGGGAAGTCCTGCAGCGCGGCCTCGAGCATCGCCAGGAAGCTGGCTGCGGAGGCGGCGCCGTGGCGGATGGAGACATCGCCCGCCACCTGATCCACCACCAGCACGAACGGGCCATCGGGGGGCGGCGACTCCCGGGCCCCGTTCAGCTTGCTGACCCGGTGCTCCCGCCAGGCCGCCGCCAGCTGCCGGGCCCGCTGCTGCTGGGCGGGATCCAGGCCCGAGGCGATCAGCCCCTCCAGCCTGCTCGGCCGGGAGGCGTCGTAATGGATCCCCCGATCGTCCAGCAGGATGCCAAGCGGCGGTGTGCCCGGTCCTGGATCCACCGAGCGCAGGAAGGCGTCCTCGACCCGCCACAGGGGCAGGCCCTTGCGCACGGCCTCCCGTTCGCCCCAGAGCCCGCTGCGGCGCCGTCCCCACACCAGCAACGCGTCGGGGTCAAGGCGCCTGCAGGCACGGCGTCCAACCACAACCTGCGCTGGAGCCAGCAGCGCCTCCAGAGTGGTGTGGGCCAGCACAAGGGGATCGGGAAGGCCGATCAGAGGTTCCGGCCCGCCCAGGGCGGCAGTGGTTGCGGAGGTGCCTCCTGCAGGGGCGGGACTGGGGCTGGGCAGGAGCGGGAAAGCGGCCGGCTGCGGGCTGGTCGCCATCCTTTGTGCCGGAGGTTGGTGAGGCAATCTTACGCCTTGGTCCCTGGATCCATCACCTGTCTCAGTGCCTGTCAGCACTGGGTTTCAGCCCGACCTAGCCGCTGCAGCATGGGAGAATCGGCTCGTCCGGCCGCAGGGGTGGCATTGGCCAGCGTTCAGATTCGGATCGAAGGCCCGGTGCTGCTCCTGATGGGCCCGATCGGTCTGTTCTTCTCGCGCCTCTGGCGGTATCTGCACGACTGTGGCGTGCCGGCCTACAAGATTTCCTATCCGCTGCATGAATTCGGATTTCCTCGGCAGGCCAGGATTCCGTTTTCAGGTTCCATGGAGGAATGGCCAGCATTCCTGCGGGAGGTGATCCAGGACAAGGGGATCCGCCACCTGTTCATGTATGGCGACTTCATTGATCCGCATCGCCTGGCCATTGAAGTGGCCCATAGTCTGAACGTTGATGCCTATGTGTTTGAGCTGGGTTACGTCAGGCCGAACTATGTCACTCTGGAGCGTGATCGCGTCAACTGCCGCTCCAATCTCAACCAGCCGGTGAGCTTCTATGAGGCCCTGCCAGCGGTGGCTCATCTGCCCCAGGCACGCCTGGATCCTGGTTGGCGCTGGCGCAAGATCTGGAAAGCACCCACCTTCTTCCAGCACGCCTTCACGCGCTACAGGATCATTGAAGGGGAGCACAAGTTGCAGCCCTCGCCAGCCTTTCTCTGGTGCCAGGTGCGGGGCTCCGTGCGCTACTGGATGTATCGGCTGCAGGAACGCAAGCTCAAGCACCTGTTGGTCGAAAACCTGTCGTTCTTCCTGGCGATTCTTCAGGTCTCCAGTGACTCCCAGATCACCACAGGGTCAGGATTCCGCGGCATGCACGATTTCATTGAAACGGTGATCGTGTCATTTGCAGCCCATGCCCATCCCTCAGATCATCTGGCTTTCAAGCACCATCCCCGCGATCGTGGTTACAACAACTATAAATCACTGATTCACCTGCTGGCCGAGCGGGAAGGTGTCGCTGGCCGGGTTCATTACTTCCACGATGGTCCCCTCAGCGCCTTTATTCGAACCTGTCGCGGCGTGGTCACCGTGAACAGCACCGTGGGGCTGCAGTCTCTTTTCCATGCGGCAGCCACCAAAGTGATGGGGCAGACGTTCTATAACCTGCCGGGCCTGACGGATCAACAGCCATTGGATGGGTTTTGGGCCGCGCCCCAAACCAGCAGTCGGCCTTTGTTTTACCGCTTCTACAACCACCTCGTCACCACCACCCAGATCAACGGCAACTTTGATGGTGAATTCCCTTTCCGCGAGACCTTGCCGGTAGCCCTGTCGGCGCGCTCCAGTCCAGCGCAGCTGGGGCGGGCTCAGGCCACCAGCCTGGGCTGGGTGGTGCCGCTGAGGGTGATCTATCGCCTGTTCTGCTTCGGGGCCATGTATGTGGCCTATGCCTTGGAGCTGATCGCTCTCACCCTGAGGCTGCGGCGACTGGCCCGACATTTGCTCACCGCGGTCGCCCGCTTCGGCCTGCGCGCCGTGGGCATCGATGTGATTGTGGACGACAGCCTGTTGCTGCAGGATGATCAGTGCCGACGCATCCATATCTGGAATCACAACAGCCCCTTTGATGTGTTCGCCATCCAGGGCTATCTGCAGATTCCCGCTGTCACCACCTCCGGGTTGCATCTGAACCGGTTGCTGCCGTTCTTTGATCGTTCCGCCACCAATGCCGGCCATGTGCTCCTGGATCATCGTCAACCCGATCAGCGACGCAGCACGCTCTGGAAGTCGTCGCAGGTGCTGGAGCGCCACGGCCAGTTGATGATTGCGCCCAACGGTTCCCTGAAGACGTCGATCCTGCAGCGCGCTTCCGCCAGTGCCTATCTGCTGGCCCGCCGCCATCGGGCCACGGTGGTGCCCTGGTGGTTTGAGTACAGAGGGCTGGAGGGCATCGAGGCTGGGGCGCTCTACAGACCACTGCGCCTGCTGGCCCAGCGACTCACGGCCCCACGGGTTGTGCTCCACTGTCGCCAGGGTCGTCCCGAGGATCTCGGCTTGCCGGTTGAGGAGAACCATCGGGAGGGTTTCTCCCGCCGCGTGATGGCGTACTACTCCCAGGATGCGGCCGGCTGGGCTGAGCGCCATCACCATCGGGCCAGCTGATCAGGCCCCCTGCAGCACCAGGGAAATGTTGTGCCCACCAAAGCCAAACGCATTTTTGAGCACATAGCGTTGCTGAACCGGCTGGGTGAGCCGGGTGGGTTTCCCCTTGACCAGGTGGAGCTGAACGGCGGGATCCTGGGGCTGACTGTTGGCGCTCACAGGAACCTGCCCGCTGGCCAGGGACCTGATGGCCATGATGGTTTCCACCGCGCCGGCCCCGCCGAGCATGTGGCCGAACTGTCCTTTCGGTGCCGTCACCGCTAGGGCCGCGTTGGCTTCTCCCAGAAGCCCACCGATCGCCTGGGCTTCCGCCAGATCACCCATGGCGGTACCCGTGGCATGGGCCTGGATGAAACTCAGATCGGCCACGGCCAGACCGCTGCGCTGCAGGGCCTGCTGCATGGCTGCCCGGGCCTGGGCGCCATGGGGTTCGGGCGACACCATGTGATGGGCATCGGCGGTGCTTCCCGCATCCAGGAGGTACGCCTCACAGCGGGCGCCGCGGGCGTTGGCATCGGCCTCGCGCTCCAGAACCAGAATGCCGGCCCCCTCAGCGATCACGAAGCCATCCCGATCCAGGCCATAGGGGCTGGAGGCCAGCTCCGGAGTGCGGTTCCGGGTGGAGAGGGCGCGCATGGCACTGAAGCCCGCCAGGCCCAGTTGGTTCACGGGGGCCTCCGACCCCCCCGCCACCACCACATCGGCGCGGTCATCGCGCAACAGCATCAGGGCCCAGAGCAGGGCTTCGGCGGAGGAAGCACAGGCCGAAACGGGAGTGTGGGCGCCGCCGTGGGCACCGAGGGCAATGCTGATCTGCCCTGCCCCCGCATTGGGAATCAGCATCGGCACCGTCACCGGATTCACCCGCGAGGGGCCCCGTTCCAGCAGGATCCGGTACTGCTGTCCCATGGTCTCCAGACCGCCGATGCCGCAGCCCACCACCACAGCAACCCGGGGCTCGGGCAGCCCACCAGGAGCGTCGAGGCCCGCCCCCTGCCAGGCCTCCCTGGCCGCGAGCAAGGCCAACTGGGAGCAGCGATCAAGGCGGCGCCTGAGCAGGGCTTCCAACTGGGCCGTGGGCTCATTTGGCACGACCCCCGCCAGCCGGGATGGGAGAGCCTGGGCCCAGTCATCCAGTAAGGGACTGATCCCCGAGCGACCCCCTAGGTAGGCCTGCCAGCCGCTCTCCACCCCGATACCCAGGGGAGAGAGGGCTCCCATGCCCGTGATGGCGATCCTCTCCTTGGCCACGGCTGGTTTGAGCGCTCTGCGCGAAGCATGGCCAAACCTACGCGGCGGGGCCTACGGCGTTACAGTCGCTGATCAGACACCGTTGATTGGCTGCGGAACTCTCACCGTGTGGTGGGCTGGGTCAGGGTCCCGGTTCGGGACGTGACGTAATCAACGATATCGCGTACGGTTTTGAAAGTGAGAAGATCCTTTTCCTCTATCTTGATGCCCAACGTTTCGTCGGCTTCGATCAAAATCTCGTAGAAACCAAGCGAATCAACCCCTACATCATCAATGATGAGGGAATCGAGCTCAATGCCCTCGGGATCGGCACCGGCGATGCGCGCCAGAATGTCTTTCAGGCCAGCCAGGATCTCAGCCTCGGTGAGAGGAAAACTTGCCTTGGATTGCAGGTGGCCTTCGGAGGGCGGCAGTCCTTCGTTGGATTCGGGGGTGACTGAATCTGTCAAGAGTTTGTGACTATGACGAGCTGGGGAGGAGCCGATCAAGTGTGCTGGATGCAGTATTTTATCACTGACTCAAGGGTTGGCCAGCTGGGGCTGCATCGCTGGAGTCAGCTCCAGAAGGTCCGCGGAACCAGGGAAACTGCCGGTACACAGCCGTGTGGGCAAAGCCCACGAAATGCTGCAGCCGGCGCCGGGGGACCTTGGTGAGGTCGGCAGTCATCAAAATCTCCGTGATCTGGTTAAAGTCTTTGGCAACAGAAATATCATGGGTCTTAGCTCCCATGAGGTTGATGTATTGCCGTAACAACACCGGCAGCTTGAAGCTCTCCAGCTCCTTCTGGGTTTCGCCTTCCAGCTTCTGAATCGATGGGCAGCTGCCGCCTGCATGACGTTCATCGCCACGGAATCCCCTTGGATAGCGGGCTGGAGGGAGGTCAGTGTTGTCGTCCCTGAACGGAGGCAGCATCAGGGAACGGAGGAAATAATCGTTAACACTGCCTGGATATTGAAAGTGGTTGTAAGAGACTAATCCGTAAACCGCTGTGTAGCCTGAAGCAGTAGCTGCTTGAAGACCTCCCCGGAACAGGGTCATCAATGACGCCGGTTGCCGCTGGAATGCTGGTGAAATCGCAACTCTGCCGATTTCGAGATGGCTGCCGCGGGTGATCAGATAGTTCTTGATCCCTGGGTAGACATGCTCAAGGTATGACGTCGCCGAGCTGTGGGTCAGGCTGCTGCTGCTGGGGGCTGATGAGAGGGTCTGGGCTGGAACGAACTGCAGACGAGCTGTTCCGGCAAGGGCAAATGTGGCATCGTCAACCAGGATAAAATGATCGTAAAATGGATCTCTACCATCCAGATCTTTGTTGTTTCCAGAGCCAGAAAGCTTCTGCCTGTAGGTTAGCTCTCGAAGCAGGCCAACTTCATCTGAAAAGTTTTCAAAAGTATTTCCCGGAATTAGGAAAAGCGTTAATCCGTAGTTGGAAAAGAAATAAAATGGCTTGATGTCGTCAATCAGTGCACGGCTCAGGGGGATCATCGGTCGCTGGGGCTGAGCGCGGTGGAAGTCGTGGAGCCCATGAAACCACCTGGGGTGACCCCGAACCAAGGCCCAGGGCTTGGGGGCACCAGAGCCCTGCCGGTTGTGAGGCTGTCACCTGGATCAGGCCAGACTCTGCCCTTACACTGAGCGCCCAATGCTGAACCGCCTGAAGCGGCTGGAGATCAGCGTGTCTGTCGAGGTTTCGATGCTGCCCTCCATCCGTGTTCATTTGACGGCCGCCGTGCAGGCTCCGCTGCGGATCGGGGCTGCAGGACTGCTGCTCGCCAGCCCAGGCCTGATGGTTCCGGGCAACCCCGCTCAAGCAGGCCAGCAGCAGCTGGCAGGCCGGCTGCGCCCCACAGCCACCCAGGAGGCTTCAGGTCCTTGGTTGGCCCAGCGTCAGGCTTACCCGATGTCCGGGGATCCCCTTTCCCCCCAGGCAGCCACTCCCGTTCAAAGCCGCATCCTGTCCGAACCAGCGGCGCAGCCGCCGCGCGCCACCCAGCAGGCCCGCCGGGCCATCTTCAGCCCTGAGACCAGCAATTTCCGCTATCGCCTGGCCCCTGGGGATCGGGTGCGGATTTCGGTGTTCAAGGTGGAGGGTTATGGCGCCGAAACTGAAGTTCTCAGTGATGGCACGGTGAACCTGCCTCGGATCGGGTCTGTGAATGTGTGGGGCTTGACCCTAGATGAATCCAACCAGCGCATCACAAGTCTCTACTCCACGATCCTGCGTCGACCCCTGGTCTACATCGACCTGATCGCGCCCAGGCCGGTGCGGGTGTCGTTGGTGGGTCAGCTGGAGCGGCCAGGCTTTTATACCCTCAGCCGTGATCCATCGACGTCAACGTTGCGAGCGGCAGGCCCCGGTGTGGAGGGCACGGTGGTGGCAACCTCTGGTTGGCCCACCATGGTGGATGCGATCCAGCGGGCAGGCGGCATCACGGCCATGGGGGATCTCTCCAATCTGGTGCTTGTGCGCCAGGGCAATGTTCCTGGAGAGGCGCCGCGTGAATATCACTTCGACTATCTCAGCGTCCTGATGAACAATGTACAGGTGGTTAATCCCCTGATTAATGACGGTGACATGATCAGGGTCGGCAAGTTGGAAGGCGCTCGATCCAATGAAGCCTTGATTGCTACTGGTGCTTCCAACTTCGCTCCCGACGCCATCTCGGTGAATGTCGTTGGTGAAGTAGAGGTTCCTGGTATCAAGCAGGTGAAGTCAAATAGCCCCCTGACCAATGCGGTGATGGCCGCCGGCGGTCTTGATCCACAGCGCGCCAGGGTCTCCAACGTCCGCCTGCTGCGGTTGGAGGCCGATGGTTCGATCCTTTCCCAGGAGGTGGCCTTTGACCCTTCAGCCGAACTGGGTTCGGAGGCCAATCCCCCCCTGCGGAATGGTGATGTGATCGTGGTGTCCCGTAACAACTGGACCCGTTTCAATGACACTCTGTCGCAAGCGGTGGCGCCCCTCGGTCCCCTGTTGAATGCCGCCTCGCTTTACAACATTCTGACTCGCTGAGGCGTAGTGTTGAATGCTGGGATCGCTCAGATCCCCAGCCGCTGCCAGATCACATTCAGATTCCCCCGGTGCAGTTCCGTGGAGAAACAGTCCGCCAAAGCCTCTGCCTTCAGGAGCTCTGTGACCGCCGGGTCGCCTTCGAGGTTGTGTCGGAAGTTACCGGTTTCGCAATTCCAGGCTGCGTGGGCATGAGTCTGAACAATGTGGTAGGCCTCTTCGCGGCTGAGACCCGATTCCACTAAGGCAAGCAACACACGCTGACTGAACACAACGCCGCCATAGATGTTCATGTTGCGGGTCATGTTTTCGGGGTAGATCCCCAGACCCCCTACCACCTCAGTCATCTCCCTCAGCATGAACTGCAGGGTGGCTGAACAATCGGGCAACATCATGCGCTCTACCGAGCTGTGGCTGATGTCGCGTTCATGCCAGAGGGCGCAGTTTTCCAGGGCCGCCACGGTGTAGCTGCGCAGCACCCTGGCCAGACCGCTGATCCGTTCGCTGCGGATTGGATTGCGCTTGTGGGGCATGGCCGAGCTGCCCTTCTGGCCCTTGGCGAAGTTCTCTTCCACCTCCAGCACGTCAGTGCGCTGCAGATTGCGGATCTCGGTGGAGAAGCGCTCCAGTGCGGTTCCCACCAGGGCCAGGGTCTGAACGTATTCCGCATGGCGATCGCGGGCGATCACCTGGGTGCTGGCCGTGTCCGGCACCAGGCCCAACTGCCTGCAGGCGATGGCCTCCACCTCAGGGTCGGTGTTGGCGTAGGTGCCCATGGCGCCACTGATCTGACCCACGCTCACCACCTGCTCGAGCCGCTCGAGCCGCTCCTGGTTGCGCAGCGTCTCGGCCAGCCAGCCGGCCACCTTGAAGCCGAAGGTGATCGGTTCGCCGTGAATCGCATGGGAGCGGCCGATCATCACCGTGTCCTTGTGCTGTCGGGCCAGGTTGCGCAGCGCCTTGGCCAGCTGATCCAGTTCCTGGCGCAGCACCTGCACGGAGGCCTTCATCTGCAGCGCCAGGCCCGTGTCGAGCACGTCGGAGCTGGTCATGCCCACGTGGATGTAGCGCCCCGCATCGCCCACGTGTTCATTCAGATTGGTGAGGAAGGCGATCACGTCATGGCGTACCTCGGCCTCGATGCTGAGGATCCGCTCCACGCTGAAGCTGGCCTTGTCCCTGATCTGGGCCAGAGCCTCGGCGGGCACCCGACCCAGCTCGCTATTGGCGGCTGTGGCGGCGATTTCCACGTCAAGCCAGCTCTGGAACTTGGCCTGCTCGCTCCAGATGGCGCCCATCTCAGGCAGGGTGTAACGCTCGATCAAGGCCCAGCGGGTGGGAACGGCCCATCCAATGTATGGGTCGGTATGGATGGGGCCGTCCAGGACGCGGCTGTAAGGCCCACCGGGATCAGGCCAGGCCCCTGAGCTGACGGTGGGCCACCTCCCACTGCACCATCGCCCCCCAGCTCTGTTGGCGTACCCAGCAGCGCCCACCCCGGCACTGGATCAGCTGGAAGGGGGGGAGGTCGGGGGGCTGGTTGCGCAGCGTGACAAAGCTGCCAGGGCTCAGGGCCTCGATGAGCTGGGCCGACTGACGGTGGCGTTCCAGGTCGGCCACCTGGGCTGTGGGTGGAATGCTGGCTGCGCTGGACTGCATACTGCCGCTCAGGGGCTGGGGCCATCTTCAGGCGGCTGCGGGCGCCGCCGTGGACAATCCACGCAATCTGTTCGGTTTGCCTTGTGGTTTGATCAGGGAACGGCAACACCTGTCCGCTCCCGCAGTCGTGGCCTCGAAACAGCGCCTGGATCTGGAACTGGTGGCCCGCGGCTTGGTTGAGACACGCCAACAGGCCCAGGTGCTGATCCGCGCCGGCCGCGTGCGCAGCGGCGAGCGCATCCTCGACAAACCCGGCACTGAGGTGGCGCCTGCGTTGCCGCTGAACGTGCTGCAGCTGCCCCGTTACGTGTCCCGCGGTGGCGAGAAGCTGGAGCTGGCCCTGGCCAGCTTCCCGATCCGTGTGAGGGGTCGGGTGTGTCTTGATGGCGGCATCTCGACGGGCGGCTTCACCGACTGCCTGCTGCAGCACGGGGCTGCGCGGGTGTACGGCATTGATGTGGGTTACGGCCAGACGGCCTGGCGGCTGCGCTGTGACCCGCGGGTGGTGCTCAAGGAGCGCACGAACCTGCGCCATCTCACCCCTGAAGCGCTGTTCGGCGCGAGCGACCCCAGACCGGATCTGGCCGTCGCCGACGTGTCGTTCATCTCCCTGGCCCTGGTGCTGCCGGCTTTGCTGGCGCTGCTGAGAGGATCATCAGCCACTGCAGGGCGCGATCTGATCCTGCTGGTCAAACCCCAGTTCGAGGTGGGGAAGGGCCAGGTGGGCAAAGGCGGTGTGGTCCGCAGTCCGCAGGCCCATGTCGGGGCGATCACGTCGGTGCTGGCGGCTGCTGAACAGCTGGGCCTTCAGGCCTCAGGCCTTGTGGCCTCTCCGATCACAGGCCCTGCCGGCAACCACGAGTACCTGCTCTGGCTGCGTTCGGCGGCATTGGAAAGGGTTCCAGCGCTGGCGAACTGGGGTTTGCCGCAGGATCGGAAGGACAGGATTGCAGCGATCAAAGCGTGCGTTGACCTAGCCCTGGCCCCCCCCTGAGCCGGTGTCGTGGGAAGGGGGCAGGGCAGAGCGGTCAGAGCCCGACGGACTCAGATCGCGCCGCTGTCGCGATCACCGGTGCGGATGCGGATCACGCCGTCGATGGTGCCCACAAAAATCTTGCCATCGCCGATTTCGCCGGTGCGGGCAGCGTCCTGGATGGCATTGACCACGGTATCCACCTTGTCGTCATCTACCACAATTTCGAGCTTGAGCTTCTGGAGGAATTCCACCGTGAATTCGGAACCCCGATAGCGCTCCACCTGACCTTTCTGACGACCAAAGCCGCGAACCTCGCTGACGGTCATGCCCACGATGCCGGCATTGACCAGCGCAATCTTGACGTCTTCAAGCTTGAAGGGCCGAATGATGGCCTCGACTTTTTTCATGGATACCGGTGGGCTGGACGATCAGGGTCTCATGGCTCGCCGCTTTTGGCGGAGACGGGTCCATTAGGCCTGAGCCAAGGGGGTGTTGTCGTAGCCAATGTTACTTGGCCAGCGCCTCGACAGGATCCCCGCTTCTGGGCCGGAGCGGGCCCCAGGCCCACAGATGGTTTCAGCCATCATGGTCGTGACCCGCTCAGTGCCCTGCCGTGTCCACGCCATCTGCCACGCCCGAGGCGAGTGCCGGCTCCGCCCCGGGCCGCACCCAGACCCCCCTCTACGGCGAACGGGCCATCGCAGAATCCCGGTTGATCTGCTTTGACAATCCCCGGCCGGGGCGTCCTTACGACATCGCCATCACCCTGCCGGAATTCACCTGCCTTTGCCCCTTTTCGGGCTATCCCGATTTCGCGACTCTGCGCCTGCTCTACCAGCCAGGTCCCCGGGTGATGGAGCTCAAGGCGATCAAGCTCTACGTGAACAGTTACCGCAATCGCAGCATCTCCCATGAGGAGGTGGCCAACCGGATCCTGGACGACTTCGTGGTGGCCTGCGAGCCGACATGGATGCAGCTGGAAGCTGATTTCAATCCGCGCGGCAACGTCCACACGGTGGTCACGGTTCGCCACGGCATTCGTCAGGCCTGCTGAGGCGGGTTCAGCAACTCAGGCAGCTCCCGTGCGAAGGCCGTGAGATTGCGGTTGCAGAGGCCGGCCACGTGCAGCCTCCCGGCCTCGCTGATCGCCCAGAGCTGGCGCGTGGCCAGCAGGCTCAGGCCACCGCCGGCCAGGGCGATGGCAAACCCCGCGTACACCAGGGGCACTCCCGGATCACGCTTCAGCAGGATGCCGCTGGCCGGCAGCACCGAAGCCACCCGCACCGGCAGGCCGTTGACCTCCAGTGGGGAGGCGCCGATCCCCAGCTGCCCGAGCCTGGCGCCATCAGCCCCGAACACCTCCACCGGACCCTGCTCGCTGCTGAGGCTGAGCAGGACAGGATCGGAGCCATCGGGTCGGGTGGGCAGCACCAGGCCCCACACCTGCTCCCCCAGCTCAGGGAAGCTCTGCAGTGGAAGTTGCAGCAGCGGGCTGCGGCCCAGTTGAACAGTGATGGCGGCCAGCCCCCAGTCGGCCTGGTAGAGGGTGACGCCCTGGAAGCGCAGGGGGTGGTTGACGCTGATCTGGGAAGCCTTCAGCAGCGTGCCGGTCTCGCCGTCGCCTTCCAGCAGCCGCAGGTCGGAGCGGAACTGTTCCGGCCGCCCGGCGGGATCGCGCTCCACGGCGAAGCTGTCGAGGGCGAGGGTGAGGGTGCTGTGGCCGCGGCTGTCCACCAGCTCCAGGCTGCGCCCAGGTGCCAGGAATTGTTCAGCCCGCTGGCCCCCGAGGGCTCCCCAGGCGGCCCCCAGCATCAGCACCACCATGCCGGCATGCACCAGCAGGGGGCCCACCCGCCCCAGCACGCCCCGCCGGGCGGCGAGGCGATCGGGCTGGCGCTGCACCTGCCAGCCCTCGGCCCGCAGCCGATCCTCCAGGCGTTGCAGATCGGCGCTGGCGTCGTCGCAGGCCCGTGTTTCGGCCACGTTCAGCTTGCTGAGCTGACGCGGGCTGCGGTAGTCGACCCAGCGCAGCGAGGCCCGCAAGGCGGGCCACTGGCGCCTCCAGCTGCAGAGCAGAAGCGAGAGGGCCAGCCAGGCCAGCAGGGCCAGGAACCAGTGGCTGGAATACACATGGTCGAGTTCCAGGGCGAGCACCCTGTCGGCATTGAGTACCCCCAGCCAGGGCTGGGGGTCGTAGAGCTGGTGGTACAGGCCCTCCGGCTCCTTCTGCGGAATGGCCGTGCCGACACCGCTGGCGATGGCGATCACGATCAACAGACCGATGGCCAGACGGAGATCGGCAATCCAGCCAGCCAGGCGTTGCAGGGCACTCATGGGGTCAGGTCCAGTTGGCGACCAGCATCACCAGACCCGTGGCCAGCAGCACGGCGCCGCTCAGGGGCGGCACCCATTGGCCCAGGCGCCGCAGTCTGAGCAGACCCTGCAGGCTGGCGGCTACGGTGCCGGCCAGCAGCAGAGGCACCACCTGCCCGGCCCCGAAGCTGGTGAGCAGGAGCATGCCCACCAGGGGCTTGCCCACCTGGGCCATCCAGGCCAGCAGCACCGCCAGCACGGGCGTGGTGCAGGGCGTGGCGGCAAGGCCAAAGGCCAGGCCCGCGGCCAGGGGGGCCAGGGGTGCTGGAGCATGCTGGCGCCAGCGTTCGGGATCCGGGCCGGCAGGAAGCTGCAAAGGCAGCCAACCCAGCAGATTGAGGCCCATGGCCAGGGCGATCAGGGCCACGACGGTGGGAATCAGGCCGGGAATCTGGCCGTAGATCCTGCCGAGCAGCCCGCTGGCCAGGCCCAGCAGCACCAGGGCGGCAACGATCCCGGCAGCGAAGCTGGCACTGCGCAGCCAGGGCCGGCCTGCCTCGCTCTGGTCGCTGAACCCGGCCAGGTAGGCCAGGGTCACCGGCAGCAGGGAGAGGGAGCAGGGGCCGAGGCTGGTGAGAACCCCGCCGCCGAACACCACAAGCAGGGTGGCGGGCCCGGGATGCTGGAGCGAGTTCTGGAGCAGCAGCTCACTGTTGCGGGCCCAATCGGCCAGTGCTGCGCCAGCTTCGATCATGGGTTCAGCCTATCGGGCCGGCTGGGGGCGACGCCGGCGGGGTTCGGGGGCGAGGCCTCCTGATTCCAGCGAGCAGCGAATCAACAGGCCGCAGATCAGCAGGCTGGCGAGCAGGGAATTGCCCCCATAGCTGATCAGGGGCAGCGGCAGCCCCGTGGTGGGCATGGCCCCGCTGGCCACGGCAATGTTGAGAATCGACTGCCCCACCAGCAGGGTGGTGGCGCCCATGGCCACGAGTCGCTGCTGGTTGCTGCGGCAGCTGAGCGCCACCCGCACCCCCACAAAGCCGAACAGGAGCAGGAACAACAGCAATGCCACCGAGCCCACGTAGCCGAATTCCTCGGCATACACGGCAAAGATGAAGTCGGTGGTCTGGATCGGCAGGTACTGGAGCTTCTGGGTTGAGAGGCCGAATCCCTCTCCGAGCAGCCCACCGGAGCCGATGGCCAGCAGGCTCTGCACAAGCTGGTAGCCGTCGCCCTGAGCGTCCCGCCAGGGGTCCAGGAACGAGATCACCCGCAGGCGTTGGTAGTCGTTGATCAGAATGCTGACCGAGCCCAGCAGGCCCCCCGCGGTGGCGGCCCCCAGCAGCAGGGGCAGTCCCACCCCGGCAGCCAGGGCCATCAGCCAGAGCAGGAGTCCGGTGAGGGCGGCGGTGCTGAGGTTGGGCTGTTTGAGCACCAGCAGGATCAGGGTTCCGAACACGCCCAGCCACAGGAGCTTCTGGTCGAGGCTGATGCGGCGCCAGTGGGCGAACAGGGCGGCCCCCTGCAGCACCACGAAGGGCTTCACCAGCTCGGAAGGCTGGATCTGGATGGGGCCGAGCACCAACCAGCGACTGGCGCCATTCACGGTGCTGCCCACCACCAGGGTGGCGGCCACCAACAGGGTGCCGATCAACAGGGCGAGGGGAGCCAGATGCAGCCAGCGCCGCAGACTGGTGCGCACGGCCATCCAGAGCAGTCCCCAGCTGGCCACCGTCCAGATCAGTTGGCGCTTGAGATAGAAAGCGCCATCGCCCATCTCCCGCTCGGCCACCCACCAGCTGGCGGAGGCGAGCACCAGCAAGCCCATCAGGCTCCACAGGGCCACCAGGGCCAGCAGCAGCCTCGCTTCCGCAGGCCACTCGGCCCATGGCCAAGGCCGAAGGGGCCGCCCAGGTTGAACGGTGTGGGGTCGGCGGCCCGGCCGTCGTGGCCGTGCGGCTGTGGTCGCAGCAGTGGAGGTCACGGAGTGGGCAACGGTGCCTGGCAGGACCAGGAAGGACTCCTATTGAGACGTGTCTCACCCCTGCTTGTCGAGTCTTGAGGCCGCCCATGCAGCTGTCCTGTCATGGATCGCTGCGCGTTGGTGAGCATGAAAAAGCCCGGCACATGGCCGGGCTGGTGAGGTGCTGGGTGAATCGAGAAGACAGAATGAACCAGGATTCACTCAGTTGCCGACGTTCACTTGACGGCCGCCGGTAGCCAGTTCAACTTTGAGAATCTTGCCGCCCTGCTTCATGATTCGCTGCTGTTCAGCAAACCAGCTCTCGTAGGGCACCCACTTGGTGAAGTAGGTGTTTTGGAGTTCGCGCTGGGTGCGCGACTTCTCTGGGCAAGGGATGCAGGCAGTGATTTTGAACAGGCGCATGGAGTGATCCGCAGGGATAGACGGAAACTCTGGATCAGTTGCCCAGACCCGAGCAGATGTAGTCGAAGTAGACGGCCATTTCACGGCCGGCATCGGGGCCCACCAAGGAAGCGGTGACTTCCTTCATGGCTTGGATCGACTGCACGGTGGCGCCGATGGGAACACCCAGGGAGTTGTAGGTTTCCTTGAGGCCGTTGAGAACCCGCTCATCCAGGATGGACGTGTCACCCGCCAGCATGGCGTAGGTGGCGTAGCGTAGATAGTAGTCGAGGTCGCGAATGCAGGCCGCATAACGACGGCAGGTGTACATGTTGCCGCCGGGACGGGTGATGTCCGAATACAGCAGCGACTTGGCTACAGCCTCTTTGATGATGCCGGAAGCATTGGCGCTGATCGTGGCGGCGGCACGGACGCGCAGCTCACCGCTGGCGAAGTACTGCTCCAGACGACCCATGGCGGAGCCGTCGAGATACAGGCCTTGAACGTCGGCCTGATTGATGACGTTGGTGATGGCGTCTTGCATGAATCCTGCTGAAGGCGTAGGAGGAAAAGGGAAAGAGCAGCCTCAGGAGAGGGCGCCGATGACGTAATCGAAGTAGAAACCAGCTTCTTCGGCGTCACCACCCGTGAGCATGCCGGTGGCCACGTTCTTCATCTCGCGCACAGCCTCGGCCATGGCATCGAGAGGCGTGCCCAGGGAGCGGTACATCTCCTTGGCACCGATGATCCCGATTTCCTCAATGGGTGTCACATCACCGGCCACAACGCCGTAGGTGACCAGGCGCAGGTAATAGTCCATGTCCCGCAGGCAAGACGCGGTCATCTCCTCGCCGTAGGCGTTGCCGCCAGGGGAGATGACGTCGGGACGCCGCTGGAACAGCGCACCCCCGGCCGTTTTGACGATGCGTTCGCGGCTCTCGCTCAGGACCTGGGCCACGCGCACACGGCGCTGGCCTGCGGTCACGAAGGATTTGATCTGGTCGAGTTCGCCAGGGCTGAGATAGCGGGCTTCGGCGTCCGCGTTGATGATCGAGTTGGAGACGATGCTCATGCAGTTCTGCCTCGAAACAAGCGGCCGCCTTGACGGAGACCGGTATCCGGTGGGTAAGGGAGTGATCGACTCGCGCCGATCGCCGAATCATTCTGCGCCAAGGCCCCGCCATGGCTCCTGCTCCGGTAACAGTTCTTCATGGCTTGACGTTGAAGGAAAAGCACTGGGGCGCAAGGGGTTTGGTGGATGTTTCCAATAGTGAATAAACCCTGCGACGCTCCTGGCTGGGGTCGTCTGCAGGGGTGGCTGTTGCCTCCATCGGCTCCAGCAAAGGATTGGTGTGCAAGCATAGTTTTGCTGCGATCAATCACCTCTCTTTGAAGTTCTCACCAGCAGAGGATGTTGCGCTCATGGGTGTTATCGCCTCAGCCCCTCATCCAGCAAGGATCGACGGATGTGGGACGCAAGGCTTGCTGCGGCAATCTGATGGCTACCGTTCAGCCGATTGATCAATGGCTGCCTCAGTGGCGGTGATGTGGCCCGGAGCCTGGGGCATCTGGCCCAGGCGTGCTCATGGGTCCGGGCTCCTCCAGAGCCTTGGCCCCAGCTCAGGAAGGGTCTGAGGCCTCCGCTAAATGGCTCCGCCCGGGGCTGGGTTCAGCCCTCCGTTGCCACCATAGAGAGCCGCCGTGCGGTTCACGGTGCTGAGGGGAATGCCATCAGCTGTGTCCAGACCGCGCACGTAGGGAACCGTGTCCTGGCCAAAGGCCTCGGCGTATTCCTGGCTGTTCAGCAGCTCCTGCACGGCAGCAACCTGACCGGCGGCGCCCCTCGTGGCCAGATAACGGCTCACTTCCTGGGGCTGGGCCGCCCGTCCCAGCAGCGCCAGGTAGGCCGCTGAAGCCGCCCGCAGCGGTGCCATGCGGTTGAGCCGCTGCTGGAACAACTCACCGGTGGCCACCTGGGCCACGAATTCGGCAGCTGTCAGCTGAACGTTGCGGAACTGGGACTCGGCATCCTTGAGGCGCTCGACCCCCAGGGGAATGCGGTTGAGCAGTTGGCGGTAGGTGGTGGTGACGGCTTCCTGCACCTGGGCCTCGCTGGCGGTGCGGCCCACGCGCACCGGACGCCCGAGGCTCTGGCGCCGGCGGAAGCCCTGGGGCTGGCCGGGACGCAGGGCCCGTTGCATGGCCGCTCCAGGTTGCAGGGCGGGCGCTGCCGCCAGGTTGTCAGCAACGGCCTTGCTCCAGCCACCGGCGACCGGGGCCTGGGCCGCAGAGGGGCTCTCAAAGCCCTGGCCACCGGGGGTGCTCCAGAAGGCATTGACTCCAGGGGCACGCCAGGTGCGTTGCGGCGCAGGCTGCTGGCGGACACTGGCGCTGGAGGTCTGGGGGCCGGCTGGCCGGTTGACCTCGCCACCGACAAGCTTGGCGGTCCAGACACCGCGGATGACCTCGCTGCGCTGCGGCAGGTTGCGCGGGGTGATGTCGCCCACGGTGCGCACGGCCAGGGGCGGAGCCACCTCGGGGCGCTTGGTGGGCGTGAGGTCCGGGTAGGCGGCCGCGTTGAAGGGCCGGTTCAGACCAGGCACCTTGCGGGCGGTGCGATCGGCCGGGGTGACGAAGCGCTCAAAGGGAACCGTGTCCTCGCCGAAGCAGTCGTTGTACTCCCGGCTGTTGAGCATGGCGTCGATGACGCCATAGAAGCCCTGGCGAGCTGCCGTGTCGAAGTAGGCATCGATTTCCCAGCGGCCGAAGCTGGGGCGGCCCAACAGGCGCCGATGCATCACTTCAATGGCCTTGGTGATGTAGAGGCCGCTCCAGTAGCGCCGGCGGAAGGCGTTGGAGCGGGCCACCTGGCGCACGAACTCCCTCAGGCTGATGTCGCCGTTCTCCAGCTTGATCTCTTCCACCTTGTTGCGCTCGCCGGCATAGCCGCTGTTGCCGAGCACCTGCACATACACCGCATTGATCACGGCCTGGGTGCTGGCTTCGGTGCCGCGGATACTGGGCTGGCCGCCGCGGCGGGGCACGGAGTTGCCACCGGTGGCGATCTGCTGCAGGCGCACCACCTTGGGGCCGACCCGCCGGGGAACGGCCTTGCGGAACTGGCGGCTGTCCATCTGGCCGGGCTGGTTCAGGCCGTTGCCGATCAGGATGCGTCGGCTGTCATAGCCGAACGGGGCTGGACGGGTGGCCACCTTGGCGGTGCTGGAGGGGAAGATGGCGCCGTAGGTGAGGCCCAGCGGATCGTTGCTGCCGCCGTAGGGGTGCTGATCGGGATAGGGCTGGCTGTAGGAGGCGTAGAGGGTGACGTATTGGGGGGCTCCCTCAAAGGGTGCGCTGAAGCGGAACAGCTTGCGGTTCGAACCCCAGCCGGCGCTTTCCTGGGCTTCCTCGCCGAGGTCACGCAGGTAGGGAACGGTCTCTTCACCGAAGACCCGGGCGTACTCCATCGAGTTCACCAGGCAGTCGACCAGACCGGGCAGGCCCTGGGCGCTGACGATGTCGAAGTAGGCAGTGAACTCTTCTCTTGAGCTGAGGCCCCTGCCAAGGAAGTGGCGGAAGGCCAGCTCCACGGCCCGGCTGTTGGAAAAGCGGCCGTAAAACTGCTTCTGGTAGTCGCGGCTGCGGCCGAGAGCGCGGATGAACTCGCGCATCGAGAGCTGGCCCTGGCGCGTCTGGGTGGCCTCCACGGAGCACACCTCCTGGCCGTAGCCCTTGACGATGTCGCGCTCGAAGACCTGGCGGTAGGCCGCCCGGATCACCTCGGCCTTCTGGGCACCGGTCATGGCCGGCTTCATCACGAAGCGCAGGGCCTTGCCCTGGGCGCCGAGGGCGTAGGTGGCGGGGAGCTGCAGCCCCTGGGTCACGGAGCTGCCCAGCCGTTGGCGAGCCGAGGGCGTCGGAATCGCCAGCTCGGCGATAAGCACATTGAAATACTGGATCACCAGCTGGCGGGTGCCAGGCTCGGCCTTGAACAGGCCGGCAGAGGCCGCCCGCATTTCCTGCAGGGCCACGTTGGTGGCCGTCAGGGAGCAGGCCTTCTCCAGCACATCGCGGAGGCCGCGGGTGTTGACGGCCAGGATGCTGGGGTCGCCGGCCACCAGGGCGTAGCCCACGTAGCGCAGGAACCAGGCCAGGTCGCGGATCGATTTCCGCATCCTGGCGGTGCCGTACAGGCCCACCGCAATCGGCGAGAAGCCGGTCGGCAGCACCACGCGCACGTCGGCGTCGCCACCGGCTCCCTCCAGCAGGCGGCTGATCAGGTTGCCGCGGCCGGTGCTGCCGCTGGCCCCTGCGTAGGTTTCGACCGAACGGCGAAAGGCGGCCTGATCAGCGGCCAGCACGGCGGTCTGGCTGCCCGAGCGGGCCGCAGGACTGAGGGGCGCATCCAGGTAGGAGAGCGGCGTTCCACCCGAGAAGATCCTGTTGGCCGCCTTGGCCACGATGAAGTCGGCATTGTCCGAAATGCGACGGGCTGCCTCCACCCGCCTCTGGCCGCTCTGAAAGAACGTGACCAGGTTGTTCAGCTCACCCCCATCCGGGAAGCGGTCTTCCTGCTCCGCCTGACGGACGCTGGACAGCGGCAGGGTGTCGTAGCGCTGGGGAGCAACCCTGGTGCTGCCGCTGCTGGCGGTCACGGTCATTGACGAGAGCGAACCGGGCCGCGCCAACCTACGGCTCGTTGCCAGGAGCAACGGGAGCTGTTGAACAAATGTTTGCAGCCCCGGCAGCTCCCGCAGTCCCCCCGGTGGGCCCTTCGGCTGGGGCCGCCGTGAAATGCTCGCCCCCAGATCGCCCTGCTGCCGTGTCCGCCACTGATGCCGCCACCCCTGTGGTGAGCGCCTTCTACGACCGCTTCCCCTACCCCGCCGACCCGCTCCAGGACGGCCCTCCACCTGGGTACAACTGGCGCTGGTGCGTCGACAGCGCCTGGGTGGCGGCCACCGGTGCCCTGCCGCCCCCCGGCGCCTCAGGCAGGCGGGCCTGGCGGATCCTGGACGCCGGCTGCGGCACCGGGGTGAGCACCGACTACCTCTGCCATCTCAACCCGGGCTCGTCGGTGCTGGCTGTGGACATCAGTGCCGGTGCCCTGGACGTGGCCCGGGAGCGCACCCGCCGCTCCGGCGCTGCCCAGCAGGTCGGGGAGCTGCGCATCGAGCAGCGCAGCCTGCTCGACCTGGCCGGCGAGGGACCCTTCGACTACATCAACTCGGTGGGTGTGCTCCATCACCTGCGTCAGCCGGAGGCCGGGCTGAAGGCCCTGGCGGGCCTGCTCAGGCCCGGCGGCCTCCTGCACCTGTTCCTCTATGCCGATGGGGGACGGTGGGAAGTCCACCGCATCCAGCGCAGCCTCGGCCGTCTGGGGGTGGGTAGCGGCAGCGAGGGGATGCGGCTGGGGCGCCAGCTCTTCGCCGATCTGCCCGAGACCAACCGGCTGCGGCGGCACCACGAGCAGCGCTGGGCCCTCGACACCGCGGCCGAGGCCAACTTCGCCGACATGTACCTCCATCCCCAGGAGACCAGCTACAACCTGGAGCGATTGATGGCCTTCGTGCAGAGCGCGGAGCTCTCGTTTGCCGGCTTTTCCAATCCGGGCGTCTGGGACCCGGCCCGGTTGCTGGGCGGCGAGCTGCTGGAGAGGGCCCAGGCCCTGCCGGACCGGGAGCGCTGGGCTCTGGTGGAGGATCTGGACCCTGAGATCAGCCACTTCGAGTTCTTTCTCTCCCGGGGGCCCCTGCAGCGGCGAGGCTGGGATCACGATGGTGCACTGCTTGCGGCCGGCGGCATCCGCAACCGCTGCCTCTGGGGCTGGCCCTCCAAGGAGCTGCTCGATCCGGATCTGATGCCCCTGAGCCTCAGCAGCGAGGCTCTGGCCCTGATGCAGGCCCTGGAGGCCGCCCCCCCGGGCACGGCGATCGGCGCTCTGCCTGCTGAGAGCTCGACAGCCAGCGCGACTGACGACACAATCGACGCATCGAGCCAGCGCAGGCTGTGCGCCGCCCGGGAGCTATTGGCCGCCCGGGTCTTGCTGCCACTGGCTTCTGGGGCTGCGTGATAGATTCCGCGCGCCTTCTAGGGTTGGCTCGGTTGACGGTTTCTCCACCTTGCCTGCCTGGGCAGCCCTTGGCTGATCAGGTGACAGGACCGGTCGACGCCGTCCAGCCGGCAGCGGACGTGGACCCTGCTGCCGAGCCTGACAACGGCATGGCCGAGTACTACCGGCTCCAACGGAAGCTGCAGCAGTTCACCCTGGTTCTCAGCGGTATGGCCGTTCTGGTCACCGCTCTGCTGTTGAGCTGGAGCACAGCGTTCGCTGTGCTGGTGGGGGCTACCGCGGCCCTGCTCTATCTGCGCCTGCTCGGGCGCAGCGTCAGCCGGCTGGGTGGTGAGCGACGCGGCATGGGCAAGGCCCAGCTGCTCGTGCCCATTCTCCTCGTGCTGGCAGCCTGCCGCCTGCCCCAGCTTGATCTGCTGCCTGCTTTCCTGGGGTTCCTGCTCTACAAGCCCGCAGTGATCCTGCAGGCCGTGCTCGACGCCTGACTTTCCCGTTCCCCTGATCTTCCCGATGCTTGCGCTGCCCTCCAGTCTTCCTTTCGCCGAGCTTGAGGTGGGTCAACACCTCTACTGGCAGCTGGGCAACTTCAAGATCCATGGCCAGGTGTTCCTGAGCTCCTGGGTCGTGATCGGTGCCCTGTTGGCTCTGGTGATCGCCGGAACCCGCAAGCTCGAGCGAGACCCGCGCGGCACCCAGAACCTGCTCGAATTTCTGTGGGATTACATCCGCGACCTCTCGCGGGAGCAGATCGGTGAACGGGCCTATCGAGACTGGATGCCCTTCATCGGCACGCTGTTCCTGTTCATCTTCGTGAGCAACTGGGGTGGAGCGCTTGTCCCCTGGAAGCTGATCCACCTGCCCAGTGGGGAGCTTGGCGCCCCGACAGCCGACATCAACACCACCATTGCCCTGGCACTGTTGGTATCGCTTGCTTACTTCTACGCTGGCCTGAGTCGGAAAGGACTGCGTTACTTCGAGTATTACGTGGAGCCCACGCCGATCATGCTCCCGTTCAAGATCGTTGAGGATTTCACCAAGCCACTTTCGCTCTCTTTCCGACTTTTCGGCAATATCCTGGCCGATGAATTGGTGGTGGCCGTGCTGGCTTTCCTTGTGCCCCTGCTGGTGCCACTTCCGGCCATGTTCCTGGGCCTGTTCACCAGCGCGATCCAGGCTCTGATTTTCGCCACCCTTGCCGCTTACTACATCGGTGAGGCGGTCCACGAGGAGCACCACTGAGGCTCCACCGCTGGCCCGGTCCGCCGGTCTGGCAAACTCACTGCGCGCAGGTCCGGTAGCCACCGGGCCCGTTGCCAACTCCAGGCAACGTCCCAGGCGCAGGAGACTTTCATCCCTCCGTCCACTCAGCGCTGTTCCAGCGCATCCATCTTTTCTTCCCCCATGGATTCCATCACTTCCGCAGCTTCCGTTGTGGCCGCTGGTCTGGCCGTCGGCCTGGGCGCCATCGGCCCTGGCATCGGTCAGGGCACCGCTGCCGGCGGCGCCGTTGAAGGCATCGCCCGCCAGCCCGAAGCCGAGGGCAAGATCCGCGGCACCCTGCTGCTCTCGCTGGCCTTCATGGAGGCACTCACCATCTACGGCCTCGTGGTCGCCCTGGTGTTGCTGTTCGCCAACCCCTTCGCTGGTTGATCGGCTTCTGAGTGGACGGTTGGTGGGGGCATCACGCCCCTGCCATCTGGCAGCTCGGCCCCCCTTTCCATCCCGATCCTTCCAGCGCATCGATTCCCATGACCAGCTGGCTTCTGCTCGCCGAAGCAGGCGCACCCGAGGGAGGTCTCTTCGACCTCGACGCCACCTTGCCGCTGATGGCTGTGCAGGTGGTTCTCCTCACCTTCATCCTCAACTCGCTGTTCTTCCGTCCCGTCGGCCGGGCCGTTGAGGAGCGCGAGGGCTTCATCAGCACCAGTCGCGCCGACGCCAAGCAGAAGCTGGCCCAGGTGGAGCGGCTGGAGGGCGACCTGCGCGAGCAGCTCAAGGAGGCCCGCCAGCAGGCCCAGAAGCTGATCGTGGAAGCCGAGCAGGAAATGGATCAGCTCTACCGTTCTGTGCTTGCTGCAGCGTCCGCAGAGGCCAACGCTCAGCGGGAAGAGGCCCGGCGTCAGATCGATGTCCAACGGGATCAGGCCCTCGTCCGCCTCAGCGGAGAGGCCGATGGCCTGGCCGATCTGATCGTCTCCCGTCTGCTGGCCCCAGCGCCATGATCCCCATGTTCCCTCTTTTCGCCAGCCACGGCAGCTTTGGTCTGAACCTCGATCTGTTCGAGACCAACATCATCAACCTGGTGATCGTGATCGCCGCCCTCTGGAAGTTCCTTCCCAGTTTTCTGGGCGGAATCCTGGAGCGCCGCAGGGCCGCCATCCTCAGCGATCTCGACGATGCCGAGCAGCGCCTGAGTCAGGCCAATGCCAGTCTGTCCGAGGCTCAGGCGGCCCTGGCCTCAGCCCAGCAGAAGGCCGAGCAGATCCGGGTGGATGGCAAGGCCCGGGCCGCCGCCATCCGAGCTGAGAGCGAGGCCCGCACCGTCGATGAGATGGCCCGCCTCAAGCAGGGCGCCATGGCCGATCTCGATGCGGAGGCCGCAAGGGTCACCGAGGGCCTGCGCCGGGAAGCCGCCAGGCAGGCGATCGACAAGGTGCTCGCCAGCCTTTCTGGGAAGCTCGATGCTGCAGCCCAGGCCCGTCTGATCGATCAGTCCATCCAGAATCTGGGGAACGTCTGATGCCTCTGCTCAACAGTCTTGCCAGCCCCTACGCCGAGGCCCTGCTTCAGGTCACCGAGGCTCGCCAGGAAACTGACGATGTGGCCGAACAGGTCCGTGACCTGCTCGGCATCTGGAAGTCCTCTCCCCAGCTGCGGGAGGCCATGGGCTCTCCGGTGCTGGAGCCTGAGGCCAAGAAAGCTGCCCTTGACGCCCTGTTTCAGGACCAGACAGCCGCGTCGCTCCAGAATCTGCTCAAGGTTCTCGCTGATCGCCAGCGGATCGCTGCTCTTGATTCGGTGCTGATGCGCTTTCTCGAGCTCTACCGCGAGCTCCGCAACATCGCCATGGCCACCGTCACCTCAGCCACGCCCCTGAGCGAGGAGCAGCAGCAGCAGCTCACCGCCAAGGTGCAAGGCCTGGCTGGCACCGAGGCCGTGGAGGTTGATCTGCAGATCGACCCCGCCCTGATCGGCGGTTTCATCGTCAGCGTGGGCTCCCAGGTGGTAGACGCCAGCCTCTCCGGCCAGGTCCGTCGCCTCGGTCTGGCCCTGGCCAAGGTCGGCTAACAACCCCGAACCTGCGCTTCGGGAGTCTCCCCTCCCGCTCCCTTCACTCCCCCCCCCCAGTTCCCTCCATTCCCCCTGCGGGGATTTCTCCCATGGTTTCCATCCGTCCTGACGAGATCAGCGCCATCCTCAAGCAGCAGATTGAGGACTACGACAAGTCGGTGGCCGTCAGCAACGTCGGCACCGTGCTGCAGATCGGCGACGGCATCGCCCGTGTCTACGGCCTGCAGCAGGCCATGGCCGGTGAACTGGTCGAATTCGAGGACGGCACCGAGGGGATCGCCCTCAACCTCGAAGACGACAACGTCGGCGTGGTGCTGATGGGTGAGGGCCGGGGCATCCAGGAGGGCAGCACTGTCAAGGCCACCGGCAAGATCGCCTCCGTGCCTGTGGGCGATGCCATGCTCGGCCGGGTGGTGAACTCCCTGGGTCAGCCGATCGATGGCAAGGGCGACATCGCCACCACCGACACGCGCCTGATCGAATCGATGGCGCCCGGCATCATTCAGCGCAAGTCGGTGCACGAGCCGATGCAGACGGGTATCACCGCCATCGACGCCATGATCCCGATCGGCCGGGGACAGCGGGAGCTGATCATTGGTGACCGGCAGACCGGCAAGACGGCCATCGCCATCGACACGATCATCAATCAGCGTGGCGAAGACGTGGTCTGCGTCTACGTGGCGGTGGGCCAGAAGGCCGCCTCGGTGGCCAACGTGGTGGAGGTGTTGCGTGAAAAGGGCGCTCTCGACTACACCATTGTGGTGGCGGCCAGTGCCTCCGAATCGGCGGCCCTGCAGTACCTCGCCCCCTACACCGGCGCAGCCCTGGCTGAATCGTTCATGTACAAGGGCAAGGCCACCCTGGTCATCTATGACGACCTCACCAAGCAGGCCCAGGCCTACCGCCAGATGTCCTTGCTGCTGCGTCGTCCGCCCGGGCGGGAGGCCTATCCCGGCGACGTCTTCTACTGCCACAGCCGCCTGCTTGAGCGTGCCGCCAAGCTCTCCGATGCCATGGGCAAGGGGTCGATGACGGCCCTGCCGATCATCGAAACCCAGGCTGGTGACGTGTCGGCCTACATCCCCACCAACGTGATCTCGATCACCGATGGTCAGGTGTTCCTCAGCTCCGACCTGTTCAACTCCGGCCTGCGGCCTGCCATCAATGTGGGCATCTCGGTGAGCAGGGTGGGTGGTGCCGCCCAGACCAAGGCGATCAAGAAGATCGCCGGCACCCTGAAGCTGGAGCTGGCCCAGTTCGATGAACTGGCGGCCTTCTCGCAGTTCGCCTCGGATCTCGATGCCGCAACCCAGGCCCAGCTGGGACGCGGCAAGCGTCTTCGCGAAATCCTGAAGCAACCCCAGTTCAGTCCCCTGATTCTTGCCGAGCAGGTGGCCGTTGTCTATGCGGGCGTCAAGGGCCTGATCGATGAGGTTCCCGCCGATGCGGTGGCCCAGTTCTGCCGTGAGCTGCGGGAGTATCTGAAATCCAACAAGCCTGACTACATCTCGAAAGTGCAGACCGAGAAGGTGCTCAGCGAGGAAGCTGAAACCATGCTCAAGGAGGCCATCGCTGAAGTGAAGTCCACCATGCTCGCCTCGATCTGAGCAGGAGAGAACGAACCGATGGCCAACCTCAAAGAAATCCGGGACCGGATCAGCTCCGTCAAGAACACCCGCAAGATCACTGAGGCGATGCGCCTTGTGGCTGCGGCCAAGGTGCGTCGCGCCCAGGATCAGGTGCTGCGCAGTCGCCCCTTTGCCGATCGCCTGGCTCGCGTGCTGGAAAACCTTCAGTCGCGCATGGGCTTTGAAGATGTGGACGCTCCTCTGCTGGAGTCCCGCCCGGTCGATCAGATCACCCTGCTCGCTGTCACGGGTGATCGTGGTCTCTGTGGCGGCTACAACGCCAACATCATCAAGCGCACAGAGCAGCGCCACGCTGAGCTTGTGGGCCAGGGCTTCAAGGTGGACCTGGTGCTGATCGGCCGCAAGGCCATCACCTACTTCCAGAATCGCGCCAGCATCTACACCATCCGCGCCACATTCACAGGCCTTGAGCAGGTGCCCAGTGCGGAGGAGGCCAGGGCCATCTCCAATGAGATCCTGGCGGAATTCCTCTCCGCCTCCACCGATCGCGTGGAGATCATCTTCACCAAGTTCATCAACCTGGTGAGCTCCAGGCCTGTCATCCAGACACTCCTGCCCCTGGACCCCCAGGGCATCGCCACCCCCGAGGATGAGATCTTCCGGCTCACCACCCGCGAAGGTCGCCTGGTGGTGGAAGCCGGCAACTCCAGCAACGTGGCCCCTGCTCTGCCTTCAGACATCATCTTTGACCAGAGTCCGGAGCAGCTGCTGAACGCCCTGCTGCCGCTCTACATGCAGAACCAGTTGCTGCGTTCCCTGCAGGAGGCGGCCGCCTCGGAACTGGCCAGTCGGATGACGGCCATGAACAATGCCAGCGACAACGCCAAGGCTCTCGCCAAAACGCTGACGCTGGACTACAACAAGGCCCGCCAGGCTGCCATCACCCAGGAGATCCTGGAGGTTGTGGGCGGTTCTGCCGCCATGGCCTGAGGCCCGCCAGGCCTCAGCTGCTGAATCCTCCCCTTGGATTGTCCAGGTTCAGAGCTCCATCTCAGGCCGCTGTTCCCGGTGGCCCTCGCCGAGGTGCAGCGACGGCCTGATCCGCTTGAGCTGGCCATCCAGCTGCAGGATCTCCGGGCCCTGCGCGGTGAGGCCTGCAGCAATCCTGACCCCGGATGCGCCTGGACCGGCGATCTGCAGGGGGTGTGGCAGTTGCATCGCCACGCCACCTTTGCTCCCCTGGTGCGACAGCTGTGTGGCCATGCCGCAGAGTTTCTGGAGCAACTTGGTTTCGCGCCAGAGCGGGTGGCCCTGCAGGTGCAGCGCTGCTGGCCGGTGCTCAGCGAGTTCGGCCAGGTGGTGGGCCGCCACCACCACCCCAATGCCCATCTCAGCGCGGTCTATTACTTCACCGGCGATGGCGGCGGCGAGCAGGGCAGCCTGCGCCTGTTCGCGCCGACCACGGGCAATGAGTTGGTGCCGGGCATGGCCGTGGGCCATGACGGACCCCTGCGGGCCTCGGCCTGGACCCGGCCGTGGGTGGATGTGGCTCCCCGCGCCGGCCTGCTGCTGCTGTTCCCAGCCAGCCTCGATCATGCGGTGCTGCCGAACCGCGATCCCGACAGCCTTCGCTGCTCCCTGAGCCTGGACCTCGTGCTCAGCGCTCCCGCCGGAACCGCCCCACCGGAATACCTCGCACCCCATCCAAGCCACTGGCAGGATCTCGGTTCCGGACCGATCGGCTGGGAGGATGGACAGCACCAGCCCGACGACGGACGCCTCCGTGACTGACGCGCCCCAGACTTTCACGATCACAGCTGAGATCGACGGCACCAGCCACACCTTCCCCTGCCGAGCCGACCAGACCGTGCTGGCGGCGGCCGAGCTGGCCGGAGTGCCCCTGCCCAGTTCCTGCTGTTCCGGGGTCTGCACCACCTGTGCGGCTCTGATCGGCTCGGGCCAGGTGCGCCAGCCCGACGCCATGGGGGTGAAGCCGGAGCTGCAGGAGAAGGGCTATGCGCTGCTGTGCGTGTCCTTCCCCACCAGCGACCTGACCCTCAAGGCCTGCATGGAGGACGCTCTGTACGACCTCCAGTTCGGCCAGTACCAGAAGTGAGCGCCCCATCCAGCGCCGAGTTCCTCACCCCCGGCTCGCTTGAGCTCAGATCTGTCGAGCTGCGGTTGCAGCGCTGTCCGGGGGCCCTGCTCCCCCAGGTGCTGGCGGCCCTGGCCTTGCACGGCCGGCCGCTGCGCTGGGCCATCACTGGAGTGTGCGGCGATGGCCTCACCCTTGAAGCTGTGGTGATCGGCCCGTCCGGCCGGCCGTGATCGCCCCTGAAGCGGTGCTGTCGCCACCGCTGCCCACCCTGTTGGTGGTGCCCACGGGCATCGGCTGCGCCCTCGGGGGCTATGCCGGCGATGCCCTGCCTGCCGCCCGACTGCTGGCAGTGGCCAGCGGCTGTCTCATCACCCATCCCAATGTGATGAACGGGGCGGCGCTCTATTGGCGGGACCCCCGCATCCACTATGTGGAGGGGGCGGCCCTGGATCGCTTCGCTGGCGGCAGCCTGGCCCTGCGACCGGTGCGGAGCCAGCGGCTCGGGGTCCTGTTCGACGACGGCATTGAACAGCCCCTGCTGCAGCGCCATCTCCAGGTGGTGGATGCCTGTCGGGCCACCCTGGGGCTCACGATCGGCCCGGTGCTGGGCACCGCTGGGCCGCTGCAGGTTCGCCTGGAGCGGGGCCCCAGTGGGGCCAGCTGGGGCAGCCTGGGCCGGCCGGATCTGCTGCTACTGGGGGCGGAACGGCTGCGGGCCGCCGGAGCCACGGCCATCGCCGTGGTGGCGCGCTTCCCGGACGATGCCGATGCTGAGGCCCTGGCGGCCTACCGGGGCGGCTCCGGCGTCGACGCCCTGGCCGGTGCCGAGGCGGTGATCAGCCACCTGCTCACCGATCAGCTGGGGCTGCCCTGTGCCCATGCCCCCGCCTTGGCTGCCCTGCCCCTGGACCCGGCCCTCGACCCCAGGGCTGCCGCCGAAGAGCTCGGCCACACCTTTCTCCCCTGTGTGCTGGTGGGCCTCAGCCGCGCCCCCGACCTGGTGCCGCTCTGCAACGGCCGCCCGCCCTGGGCCAATCCGGGCCTGCTGCTGCCCGAGCAGATCGGAGCGGTGGTGGCTCCGGCCGGTGCCCTGGGGGGAGCGGCGGTGCTGGCCTGCGCCGAACGCGGTGTGCCCCTGATCGCGGTGGAGAACCCCTGCGTGCTGCAGGTGGATGGGGCGGCCCTGGGGCTGGAGGTGCTGCCGGCGCGCAGCTACAGCGAGGCCGCCGGCCTGGTGCTGGCCCTGCGGGAGGGGATCTGCCCCACGGCCCTGAGTCGGCCCCTCCCCTGCCGCCCCTCAACCCGGGGGGGGGAACCTCTGGGGCCTCACTCCCGGTGGTAGGGCCCGCCCTGGAGGATGGTCTGGGCCCTGTAGAGCTGCTCCACCAGCAGCAGCCGGGCCAGCTCATGGGGGAAGGTGAGGGCTGAGAGGCTCAGCTGCCAGCTGGCCTCGGCCTTGAGCTGGGCGTGCAGACCATCGGCCCCGCCGATCGCGAAGGCCAGCCTGAGGGAGCCGCGCTGCAGCAGCTGAGCGGCGAGCTGGCGCGACGGCAGGACCTGGCCCTCCTCGCTGAGGGCGATCAGCTGCTCATCGCGCCGCAGCTGGGCGCGGATCGCCTCGGCCTCGCGCAGGGGATCGCTGTCCTTGAGCTCCACGATCGTGAGACCCGGCAGGCGCTTGGCATAGTGCGCCAGTCCATCCCGCACCCAGCTCCTGCGCAGCTTGCCCACTGCGAGGATCCGGATCCGGCTCGGATTCAGCATGCGGGGGGCTCGCCGCTCAGCGCAGACAGGCCATCGGGTGTCGCGGCGACACGCCGAGGGCCCTGGCGACGCCGGGATGGCAGACCGCACCATCCACCGTGTTCAGCCCGGAGAGCAGCTCCGGCCGGTCGGTGACGGCCTCCGCCAGCCCCCGGCCCGCCATCACCAGGATGTAGGGCAGGGTGACACTCATCAGGGCCTCGGTGGAGGTGAAGGGCACCGCCCCGGGCATGTTGCCCACGGCGTAGTGCTGCACGCCGTGCACGGCATGCACGGGTTCGGTGTGGGTGGTCTCCCGGCTGGTGGCGATGCAGCCCCCCTGGTCGATGGCCACATCCACGATCACCGAACCCGGCTTCATCCGCTGCACCAGCTCCTCGTCCACCAGGGTGGGGGCCCGCCCCCCCGGGGTGAGCACAGCCCCGATCACCAGGTCGGCACCGGGCACCAGGCGCTCCACCAGGCTGCGGCTGCTGACCAGATTCACCAGCCTGCCGCGGCGGTCGGCCTCCAGCTGGCGCAGGCGCTGGGGCGAACGGTCAAGCAGGAACACTTCGGCGTCCATGGCGGCGGCGATGCGAGCGGCGTTCCAGCCCACGGTGCCGGCCCCCAGCACCACCACCCGGGCCGGCCGCACACCGGTGCAGCCGCCCATCAGGATGCCGCGGCCGCCGTGGGGCTTCTCCAGCAGATGGGCGCCCACCTGGGCCGCCAGCCGACCGGCGATCTCGCTCATCGGCGCCAGCAGGGGCAGGCTGGTGTCTTCCAGCTGCACCGTCTCGTAGGCCACGGAGGTGGTGCCCGCCTCCAGCAGGGCCCGGCCCACGGCCGGGTAGGCGGCGAGGTGCAGATAGGTGAACAGCACCAGGTCGCTGCGCAGGTAGACGAATTCCTCGGGCTGGGGTTCCTTCACCTTCACCACCAGGTGGGCGGCCCAGGCCTCCTCGCAGCTCACCAGCCGGGCGCCGGCGGCACTGAAGTCGGCATCCTCCATGCCGGCGCCGAGGCCGGCGCCCTGCTGCACCCGCACCTCCATGCCCTGGCCCACCAGCTCCCGCACCCCATCGGGGGTGAGGGCCACGCGCCGCTCGTCGCGCTTGATTTCCGTGGGCACACCGATGCTCGCCATCGGCGCTGTGAGGGGAAGGGACGAAGCCTGGGCAGCCATGCAGACGCGGTAGGCGTGTCCCCAGACTGGCTCAGCCAGCGGCGATCGGCATCCGCCAGCCGCTGCCGAAGGCGTGACCGCTCACTTTGAGCACCGGTGCCGCCTGGCGGCGCTTGAACTCCGCCCGCTGCATCAGCCCATGCACACGGGCGGCCAGGGCGGGGTCGCTGCCCTGGGCCACCAGCTCCTCGGGGCTGCGGTGCTCCTCCACCAGGGCCTGGAGCAGGGGGTCGAGCTGGCCGTAGTCGGGGAGCGAGTCGCTGTCGCGCTGGTCGGGGCGCAGTTCAGCGCTGGGGGGCTTCTGGCGGATGGCCGCCCCGACCAGCTCCCCCTCGGCCGGCAAGCCCAGGGCCGCGCGGCAGGCGGACGATTCCGGGCTGTCGAGCCAGGCGCACAGGGCAAAGACGGTGCTCTTGTAGAGATCGCCGATCACGGCCAGGCCCCCGTTCATGTCGCCGTAGAGGGTGCAGTAGCCCACGGCGAGTTCGGATTTGTTGCCCGTGGAGAGCAGCAGCGGGCCGTCCTGGTTGGCCACCGCCATCAGCAGGGTGCCGCGGATGCGCGACTGAAGATTCTCGGCTGTCAGCCCCGCCGGCTCCTGCCCCAGGGCTGGTGCCAGAGCTGCATCGAAGCCGCCCATCAGCTCGGCGATCGGCACCGTGTCGGTGTCCAGGCCCAGGCGGCTGGCCAGGGCCAGAGCATCGGCCAGCGAACCCTCGGAGCTCCAGGGGGAGGGCATCAACAGGGCCCGCACCTGGCCCCCCCCCAGGGCCGCCACCGCCAGGACCGCCACCAGGGCGGAGTCGATGCCGCCGCTGAGGCCGAGCAGCGCCCGCCCAAAGCCGCACTTGGCCGCGTAGTCGCGCACCCCCAGCACCAGCGCCCGAAACAGCTGCTCGATCGGTTCAGGCAGAGCCCTGACCAAGCCAGTGCTGTGCAGGGGGTTCCAGGGCTCCAGGGCCTCCTGGCAGCTCGGCAGCTGACACACCACGGCCCCCGCCCGGTCCACCACAAAGCTGGCCCCATCGAAGACCAGCTCGTCGTTCCCTCCCACCTGGTTCACGTACACCACCGGACAGCCCAGCCGCCGGGCCGCCCGGGCCCCCAGGGCATGGCGCAGGGCGGCCTTGCCTGGGTTGAAGGGGGAGGCCGAGAGGTTGATCAGCAGGTCGAGCTCCTGGTGCTCCAGGGCCGCCAGTGGATCCGGTCCCGCCAGACGGTGACCCTGGAGCTCCTCCTCGACCCACAGGTCTTCGCAGATGGTGAGCCCCAGCCGCAGGCGACCAGCCTGGCCGTTCAGTTGCAGCACGGCCGGCGCCGCCCCCGGGCGGAAGTAGCGCTGTTCATCGAACACGTCGTAGGTGGGCAGCAGCTGTTTGCGCGCCACCACCCGCCAGCTCCCCGCCTGCACCAGGGCCAGGGCATTGAACAGGCTGGGCAGGGCTGAGCTGCCACTCGGCTCGGCGATGCCCACCAGCACAGCCACCCCCGGGCAGTGGGCAGCCAGGTCTGCCGCCAGCTGCCCCAGCACCCGGGCCTGGCTGGCCAGGCGCGACCCTTGCAGCAGCAGGTCCCGCGGCGGATAGCCCCAGAGCGAGAGCTCGGGGGTGAGCACCAGCTCAGCCCCGCCGCTGGCCGCTTCGCGGCAGGCCCGCAGGATGCGCTCGCCATTGCCCCGCAGATCTCCCACGAGGGGATTGAGCTGGGCGAGGGCGAGCTGCATCAGGGCTGGGGATGGCCATAGAGATTCTGCTGCTGCAGCACAGGCCAGACGCTGTCGGGCACCTGGGCGCGATCCGGCTGGAGGCGCAGGGACGAACTGGCGCTGGCCGGAATCGCCAAAGGCAGCACCTCAATCTGGGCGCCGAGTCTGTGCAGGGGGCGCAGATCGGTCTCTGCCACGGGCCAGCCCACCCGCGGCACGATTGCCAGCCGGCAGCGCTGCAGCAGCTTCTCCGCCTCTTTCCAGCGCGGGATCTGGGGGGCCAGGTCACTGCCAACCACAAACACCAGCTGAGCCCCAGGCCAGGTGGCGGCGGCCCGCTCCAGGGTGGTGATCGTCCAGGGACTGCTCAGCTCCTGATGCTGCTCCAGCCGCGGTTCATGGAGGCCCCGCACCAGGGCCCCCAGCAGCGCGGCCCGCTGGGCCAAGGGGGCACCATGCTGCTTCATCGGATTGTCACTGGCCCAGGTGGCCACCCGTGGGAAGTGCTGCAGCAGCCCCTCCAGCAGGGCCTGGTGGCCCCGGGTGGGGGGGTCGGCACTGGTGCCGAACAGGGCGATGGCGTCGCCCCCAGCGTTCAGGCCAGGCCGGCTCATGGCAGCAGGCCCTGCCAGGGGGGCGGGCTGGAATCCCCAGGCGTGGCGGCCTGGGAGCGCTCCGGCCAGGTGCCCAGCCACAGGCGCACCTCCGGGTCACTGGCGGCCAGCCTTCGCAGCAGCGAACCAGGCCGGCCCCCGCCCCTGGCGGCCCGGACCAGTTCCAGCGCCGCCAGCCTGCCGGTGCGGCGGGTGGTGTGCACCGCCAGGGCCGCCTGGGCCACCGCCACCGGCGCGGCAGGGGCAAGGCTCAGGCCGCCACTCAGGGGCGCCGCCGCCAGCAACAGCTGCTTCAGGCCCCCCAACAGGGCCTGGAGGCCGAGCTGGGCGCCGCCCAGCAGGGCGTTGTGGCCACTGAGCCGCGTCAGCAGCTGCCGGGCCCGGGCCCCCTCCATCGGCAGGCCGTACAACTGGCAGAGCTGCATCACCAGGGCGGTGTCGCTGGCCAGGCCACCGGCCAGATCGAGCAGCACCAGTGGATTGGCCGCCACCCCCGCCGCCTTCAGGGCCGCGAACCTGCCGATCAGCCCCTGGGCCGCCCGGCGGCTGTGCCCCAGCCGCGCGGCCTGCAGAGCCCGGTGGAACCGCTCGGCGGCCCTGAGGCTGTTGATGGCCAGCAGCAGCTCACCCTGGCTCTCCAGCAGGGCGATCAGCAGCCGCTCCAGCGGGGCCACGGAGGGCTCCAGGGGCTCGCTGCGCACCCGCCCATCGGCCAGCAGCCGCGCCCGCCGCGGCGCCGCGGCCACGGCCACCAGCTCCAGCTGCCGCGCCTGGGGCGGCAGCCGCCGCCGGATGCTCTCCAGCAGGCCTTGGCGCTGCTCGGCGGGCCAGCAATCGCACCTGTTGAGCACCAGCAGCACGGGCTTTCCAGCGGCCAGCAGCACGTCCAGGGCCTGGCGCTCGATGGCGCTGAGATCGGCGTCCAGCACCATCAGCACCAGATCGCAGCCCAGGGCCACCCGGCGGGCCAGCCGTGCCCGCGCGGGCGCTCCGATCTCGTCGAGCCCTGGGGTGTCCACCAGTTCCGCAGCGGTCAGGCCCGCCAGCGGCTGGGGCCACAGTGCCGCCTGCTGGTGGCGCGTGCAGCCGTGGGCCACGTCGGTGGCGAAGGCCTGGCGCCCCAGCAACGCGTTCAACAGGCTCGACTTCCCCACGCCCACCCGGCCGTAGACGGCCAGCCGCGGTTGCCGCTGGCGCAGCCGCTGCAGCTGGCGGTCGAGGGCGGCCAGCTGGCCCTGCAGCACGCTCGCTTCGCGGCCACTGAGGCTGAGCGATCGGCGCCACTGGTCCAGCAGCAGCCTTGCCCGCTCAGGGGAGTCCGGTGGCCGCTGCCGCTGGGCGGGAAGGGTGGGGCTCATGGCGCCGAGGCCTCAGCACTCCCCTGGGGGCGACGCCACCAGCCGGCCAGCACGGCGAGCACGGCCTCGGCGCCGATCACCCCCACGAAACCGCCGAATTCATCCACCACCACGCGCACACCGCCGCTGTTGCGGCGAAAGCCGGTGAGCAGGCGGTCGGCGCGAATCATCTCCGGCACGTACTCCACCGCCTCGCTGAGGTCGGCAGGCGTGCGCTCGCCATGGCCCTGCAGCAGGGCCGTGAGCAGCTGTTCCCGGCTCGCCACGCCGAGAATTTCATCCACCTCCTCGCCGAGCACCACCCACCAGGGGGCGTTGGTGGCCAGCAGTTCCGCGCGGGCCTCGGTGAGGGTGGCCGCCCCGCGCAGGGTGGGAGCGGCCACCCTGGGGGTCATCAGATCCCTGGCCGTGAGGTCGTTGAGCTGAAACACCTTGGCGATCATCGCGGCCTCATCGGCTTCGATCTGTCCCTTCTGGGACCCGAGTCTGGCGAGCAGGCGAATCTCCTCCTCATCCGTGCTGATCTCGCTCTCCGCCGTGATCGCCGGCAGGACCAGCTCCAGCAGCAGCACCAGGGGAAGCATCAGCCGGCCCAGCAGGTAGAGGGCCGGGGCGCTGGCCAGGGCGACCGGCAGGGCCATGCGGCTGCCCAGCGCCTTGGGCAGGATTTCCCCCAGCAACATCACCAGCAGCGTCAGGCCCACCGAGAACAGGGGCAGGGCCACGCCCTCCACGCCGTACCGGGAGAACACCTGGGCGGCATAGCCCCCCAGCATCAGGCTGCCGAAGATGTTGAAGCCGTTGTTGGCGATCACCAGCACCGAGAGGGTGCGGCCGAGGCGCTGGCGCAGCTGGGCCAGGCGTCGGGCGCCCCGCACCGGTCTGCTGCGCGCCTGCAGCTCGTGCACCCGCAGGGGGTTCACGGTGAGCAGGGCGGCCTCCACCCCGGAGCAGAGGGCCGAGCCCACCAGCACCACCAGCACCAGCAGGGCCAGAGCCACCAGGTCGTTCATTCAGGTGGGGGCAGGCCCGTTGCCATCGAAGGGGTGGATCGCTCCATTAAATCCGCCTGCGCCACCGCTGTCGCCCACGGACCGTCAGCATGGTCGCTGCGCAGGGTTCGTCAGCATGGCCGCAACGGCTCTTCCCGATGTGTCGATTCATGCCGAGCGGCGCGCCCGCTTCCTGCAGCAGCTCGGCGGTGCCGCGGCGGTGATCCCGGCGGCCCCGCTGGTGACCCACCACGCCGACTGCGAGTACCCCTTTCGGCAGAACAGCGATTTCTGGTATCTCACCGGCTTCGACGAACCCGATGCGGTGGCTTTGTTCCTGCCCCACCGCCCGGACTCGCCCTTCGTGCTGTTCGTGCAGCCCAAGCAGCCCAGCGCTGAAGTGTGGACCGGCGTGCGCTGGGGCACCGAGGGCGCGGTGGACCAGTTCGGGGCCTCGGCGGCCCATCCGCTCTCGGAGCTGCCGACCCGACTGGCCGACTACCTCGAGGGCGCCGAGGGCATTGCCTTCCGGGTGGGTCGCCACCCGGCGGTGGAGCCCCTGGTGCTGCAGGCCTGGGGCCAGCAGCTGGACCGGGCGCCGAGGCGGGGGGGCGCTGCCCTCGGCCTGGTGGCCCCCTGCCCGCTGCTGCATGCCCTGAGGCTGCGCAAGGGGGAGGATGAACTCGAGCGCCTGCGGGAGGCCGGCCGTATCTCGGCAGAGGCCCATGAACTGGCCCGGCAGGTGGCCCGCCCCGGCCGGAATGAGCGGCAGGTGCAGGCGGTGATCGAGCAGCATTTCCTGGAGCAGGGGGCCCGGGGACCCGCCTATGGCTCGATCGTGGCGGGCGGCGACAACGCCTGCGTGCTGCACTACACCGCCAACAGCGCTCTCCTGCGGGACGGCGATCTGCTGCTGATCGATGCCGGCTGCAGCCTGGCCGACTACTACAACGGCGACATCACCCGCACCTTCCCGGTGAACGGACGCTTCAGCGCCGAACAGCGCGAGCTCTATGCCCTGGTGCTGTCGGCCCAGGAGGCGGCAGTGGCCGCCGTGGCCCCGGGCCACACCGCCGAGGCCGTCCACATGACCGCCGTACGCGTGCTGGTGGAGGGCCTGATCGAGCTGGGCCTGCTGAGCGGCAGCGTCGACGGCGTCATCGAGCAGGGCGCCTTCCGGCACCTGTACATGCACCGCACCGGGCACTGGCTCGGCCTGGACGTCCATGACGTGGGGGCTTACCGACTCGGCGAGCACCCGGTGCAGCTGGAGCCGGGCATGGTGCTCACGGTGGAGCCGGGGCTGTACGTGAGCGACCGGCTGGCCGTGCCGGAGGGCCAGCCCGCCATCGCGGAGCGCTGGAAGGGCATCGGCATCCGCATCGAGGATGACGTGGCCGTCACCGGCCGGGGCCATGAGGTGCTGACGGCCACAGCCCTCAAGAGCCTCAGCGCGATGGAGCGCTGAGCGACGCCAGCAGGCGCTCCAGGCGCTCCGGCAGGGCCTGGGTGCTGGGGATCACGGCGTCGGCCCCGGCCTGGAGCAGGGAAGCCTCGTAGCGGCGGAGTGCGGCTGGATCGCTGCGCAGGTGGGGAGGTGCCACCCCGAGGGCGAGAAGGGGCTGCTCGGGCAGCTGCTGCCGGGCCCGCACCACGGTGAGCACGTCCGCCACGGTGTCGCCCAGGTAGAGCACCGGTGGGCTGGAGGCCAGGCCCAGGGGTGCTTCGGCCAGCTGGGCGGCCAGACGCAGCAGGCCTGTGGGATCGGGTTTGTCCGGAGCATCGCCCATGGCGAGCAGGGGAGGCTGCTCCAGGCCCAGCCGCTGCTCCAGCACGTAGCGGGCGGAGGGGGGTTCGGCACCGCTCACGAAGCCCCAGGCCACCTGGGCATGGCTGAGCCACGTGAACAGGGAGGCGTCCACCAGCAAGGGCTCCTGGCCGATGAACCCCTGCCACAGGCCCGGATCTCCGTGGGGGTCGCCGCCGAAATAGTGACGGCTGAACACCTCCACCAGGGCCTGCCGCTGGGGCAGGGGGGTGTGGCCGTGGCGGCGCAGCAGCTCCAGGGAGGCATCCCAGTCGTTGTTCCAGCGACCCTCGCCCTTGAGGGCGTCGATCGTGGTCGCATCCGGCCGCCAGCCGGCGTAGTGCTGCACGGTTTCGGCCAGGGCGCGGCGGTAGCTGCCGGACACGTCACGGATCACACCGTCGATGTCGAAGAGCTGGACAGCGCGAGGACTCAGGGGGCTGCGGAAGCTCGGCTGATAGGTTAGTTGTTTGACTTTCTGCCTTGAGCGCCGACACCATGCCAGCCACCGAAAGCGCCGCCGGCGCTGCCGTGAGCGATGCGCCCGAGGTGGCCACCGCCACTGAAGACACCGCCTCTCAGGGACGTCCGGTGATGCGTGGTGGCAGCGCCGCCCTGGCCTCAGCCACCATCGATGAGGACGGTGTTCCCTCGGGATACACCCCCAAGGCCGATGAGGGCCGCTTCCTGCTGAAGATCCTCTGGCTTCCCGACAACGTCGCCCTGGCGGTCGATCAGATCGTGGGCGGCGGGCCGAGCCCCCTCACCGCCTATTTCTTCTGGCCCCGGGAAGACGCCTGGGAAACCCTCAAGAGCGAGCTCGAGGCCAAGAGCTGGATCACAGACAATGAGCGTGTTGAGATCCTCAACAAGGCCACCGAGGTGATCAATTACTGGCAGGAGGAGGGCAAGGGCAAGAGCCTTGATGAGGCCAAGCTCAAGTTCCCCGATGTCACCTTCTGCGGTACCGCCTGAGGCGGTGCGGCGGCTCTTCTGCTTCCGTCACCATCGTCAGATGCCTCCGTCAGGTCATCAGCGTCCCGGTCGGGACGCTTTTTTGATGGCCGGGGGGATCACGCCAACTGGTGCCTGTGGCTTGACGGCCCCATGGAACCATCACTCCATGGGGCCTCAGCCTCGCTGAGCGCCGAGGCTCAGGACTGGCCCCGGGTGGCCTGGAGCCAGGCCCGGGCCTTGGCGAGGGCCTGCTGAGCTTTCAGCTTTTCCGTGCTCGGAGTTGTGCCCTCAAAGCCGGCGGCGGCGGCCTGGGCCGCTTCGAACTCAGCCTCGGCTGCGGTGGCGTCGATGCTGGCGCCCAACTGGGCGCCGTTCACCAACACCGTGACCTCGTCGGCTTCCACTTCGGCAAAGCCACCGAGCAGGGCGATCGAGCTCCAGGAGCCTCCCGCCCGCAGGCGCATCACCCCTGTGTCCAGGGCCGCCAGCATGGTGACGTGGCCGGGCAGGATGCCCACCTGGCCTGTGGTGCTGGGCAGAATCACCTCTTCGGCGCTGCCATCAAAAACGCTCTGGTCGGGCGCCAGAACTCGGAGAGTCAGGGACATGATGAAAACCTCAGGGTTGAAGGAGCGGGATCAACCCTTGGCATCCGCCTTGATCTTCTCAGCCTTGGCCTTCACCTGATCGATGTTGCCCACCAGGTAGAAGGCTGCCTCGGGCAGGTCATCGAGCTCGCCAGCAAGGATCATGTTGAAGCCCTTGATCGTTTCTTCCAGCTTCACGTACTGGCCGGGCATGCCGGTGAACACTTCGGCCACAAAGAAGGGCTGGGAGAGGAACTTCTCGATCTTGCGGGCCCGATCCACCGTGCGACGGTCGTCTTCCGAGAGTTCGTCTAGACCAAGAATCGCAATGATGTCCTGGAGCTCCTTGTAGCGCTGCAGGGTGCTCTGAACGGCACGGGCGGTGCGGTAGTGCTCATCGCCGACCACGGCGGGCTGGAGCATGGTGCTGGTGGAGTCCAGGGGATCCACGGCGGGATAGATGCCCTTGGAAGCCAGGCCACGGCTCAGCACCGTGGTGGCATCCAGGTGAGCAAAGGTGGTGGCGGGGGCGGGGTCGGTGAGGTCGTCGGCAGGCACGTACACCGCCTGGATTGAGGTGATCGAACCTTCCAGGGTGGAGGTGATGCGCTCCTGCAGCATGCCCACATCGGTGCCGAGGGTGGGCTGATAGCCCACCGCTGAGGGCATGCGGCCCAGCAGCGCGGACACTTCGGAGCCGGCCTGCACGAAGCGGAAGATGTTGTCCACGAACAGCAGCACGTCCTGCTTGTTCACATCGCGGAAATGCTCGGCCATGGTGAGTGCCGAGAGGCCCACGCGCATGCGGGCGCCGGGGGGCTCGTTCATCTGGCCGTAGCAGAGAGCCACCTTCGACTTCGAGAGGTCATCGGCGTTGATCACGCCCGACTCCTTGAACTCTTCGTAGAGGTCGTTGCCCTCACGGGTGCGCTCACCCACGCCGCCGAACACCGATACGCCGCCGTGCTCCTTGGCGATGTTGTTGATCAGCTCCTGGATCAGCACGGTCTTGCCCACGCCGGCGCCGCCGAACAAACCCACCTTGCCGCCCTGGCGGTAGGGAGCCAGAAGGTCGATCACCTTGATGCCGGTCTCGAACACCTTGGGCTTGGTTTCGAGCTCGGTGAGCTTGGGAGCCTCGCGGTGGATCGGCGCCGTGAGGGTGGTGGTCACAGGACCCTTCTCGTCCACCGGCTCGCCCAGCACGTTGAAGATCCGGCCCAGGGTGGCTTCACCCACAGGGACGGAGATCGGAGCACCGGTGTCGAGGGCTTCCATGCCCCGCACCAGACCATCAGTGCCGCTCATCGCCACGGCGCGGACCCTGTGGTCGCCGAGTAGTTGCTGCACTTCGGCGGTGAGGGCCACGTCCTGGCCGGCGGAGTTCTTGGCTTCGATGCGGAGCGCGTTGAAGATCTTGGGCAGCTGTCCGGCTGGGAATTCAACGTCAAGCACGGGGCCGATCACCTGCCGGACGATGCCTTTGGTGCCGGAGGCAGTAGCAGCAGCCATATGGGAGGAAGTCGTGGAGGGCGCTGGGCGGGTGGGGTGCTGGAACGATCCCTGCCCGCTGGGAGCCGGGCAACCTTACCACCGGGCCGCTCAGCAAAGGCGCCTGGCGGGCTGAGCAGGGTTCGGTGACCCGCACACCGGATGGGGTGGCTGGAGGGCGGTCGCGCCGCATAGGTTGGCACTCGCAGGGCCAGAGTGCCAACTCGGGTCTTGCATGGCGTCTCTGGCGCCATGTCGTTGCTATCGCATCTATCCATGGCTGCTGTTTCCCTCAGCGTCTCCACGGTTAAGCCCCTCGGAGATCGCATTTTCATCAAAGTCTCTGCCTCAGACGAAAAAACCGCCGGCGGCATCCTTCTGCCCGACACCGCCCAGGAAAAGCCCCAGGTCGGGGAAGTGGTTCAAGTGGGTGCCGGCAAGCGCAATGACGACGGTTCCCGCCAGGCTCCGGAAGTGAGCATCGGCGATCAGGTGCTCTACAGCAAGTACGCCGGTACCGACATCAAGCTCGGCTCCGATGAATACGTGCTGCTGTCCGAGAAGGACATCCTCGCCGTCGTCAGCTGAATTCCAGCTCCACGCTGAGTGCTGTGGCGCGCTGACGCGCTGAACACTCCTTTCACTGTTCTTTCCTACGACCTTTGCCTCCCATGGCCAAGCGCATCATCTACAACGAGCAAGCCCGTCGGGCGCTCGAAAAAGGCATCGACATCCTTGCCGAATCAGTGGCTGTCACCCTCGGTCCCAAGGGCCGCAATGTGGTGCTCGAGAAGAAATTCGGTGCCCCCCAGATCATCAACGACGGCGTCACGATCGCCAAGGAGATCGAGCTGGAGGATCACATCGAGAACACCGGTGTGGCCCTGATCCGTCAGGCCGCTTCCAAGACCAATGACGCTGCCGGTGACGGCACCACCACCGCCACCGTCCTGGCCCACGCCATGGTCAAGGCGGGCCTGCGCAACGTGGCCGCCGGTGCCAACGCCATCACCCTCAAGAAGGGCATCGACAAGGCCTCCGACTTCCTCGTCAAGAAGATCGAGGAGCACGCCAAGCCGATCTCCGACTCCAACGCCATCGCCCAGGTGGGCACCATCTCCGCCGGTAACGACGAAGAAGTCGGCCAGATGATCGCCGACGCCATGGACAAGGTGGGCAAGGAGGGGGTGATCTCCCTGGAAGAAGGCAAGTCGATGACCACCGAGCTGGAGGTCACCGAGGGCATGCGCTTCGACAAGGGCTACATCTCGCCCTACTTCGCCACCGACACCGAGCGGATGGAAGCGGTGCTCGAAGAGCCCTACATCCTGCTCACCGACAAGAAGATCGGCCTGGTGCAGGACCTGGTGCCCGTGCTCGAGCAGATCGCCCGCACCGGCAAGCCTCTGCTGATCATCGCCGAGGACATCGAGAAGGAAGCCCTCGCCACCCTGGTGGTGAACCGCCTGCGCGGTGTGCTCAACGTGGCCGCCGTCAAGGCCCCCGGCTTCGGTGACCGCCGCAAGGCCATGCTCGAGGACATCGCCGTTCTCACCAACGGTCAGCTGATCACCGAGGACGCCGGCCTCAAACTGGAGAACACCAAGCTGGAGATGCTGGGCACCTCCCGCCGCATCACCATCAACAAGGACACCACCACCATCGTGGCCGAAGGCAACGAGGTGGCGGTGAAGGCCCGCTGCGAGCAGATCCGCAAGCAGATGGACGAAACCGACTCCTCCTATGACAAGGAGAAGCTGCAGGAGCGTCTGGCCAAGCTGAGCGGTGGTGTGGCCGTGGTCAAGGTGGGCGCCGCCACCGAGACCGAGATGAAGGACAAGAAGCTGCGCCTCGAAGACGCCATCAACGCCACCAAGGCGGCTGTTGAGGAGGGCATCGTTCCCGGCGGTGGCACCACCCTGGCCCACCTGGCTCCCGCCCTCGAGGAGTGGGCCGCGGCCAACCTCTCAGGCGAAGAGCTGATCGGCGCCACCATCGTGGCTTCCGCCCTCACCGCTCCGCTCAAGCGGATCGCTGAGAATGCCGGCGCCAATGGTGCTGTGGTGGCCGAAAACGTGAAGAACAAGCCCTTCAACGAGGGCTACAACGCGGCCACCGGCGACTACGTGGACATGCTGGCCGCCGGCATCGTGGACCCCGCCAAGGTCACGCGCTCCGGTCTCCAGAATGCCGCCTCGATCGCCGGCATGGTGCTCACCACCGAGTGCATCGTGGCTGACCTGCCCGAGAAGAAGGAAGCAGCTCCCGCCGGCGGCGGTGGCATGGGCGGCGACTTCGACTACTGATTCGCCACGGTGTCATCCGGGCGGGATGCTGTCATCCCGCCTCCAGCAAGCGCCCCTCCGGGGGCGCTTTTTTTGGTCGTCCTTGCCGGCTGTTGGGCTGTGGCCCTGCCAGCTTTCTAGGGGCCGGAATGCACTGGCGGCGATTGCGGCGGGGGCTCGAGGGGCTGGATCACTGAGGGTTGGAACACCGGCGGCGGGGACTGGGCCGGCTCGGATGGCCCGGCAGATTGCTGGGACGGCCTTGATGGCTCTCGTGGTGTGGGAGTGGGAGCCTCAGGCTCAGGTTCGAGGGACCTGTCGAGCAATTGCTGGTTGAGCTGCTCTCTGAGGGTTTGAATCTCCTTCTGATTCTGCAGCTCGCGCTGCCGCTGATTATCAACAAAACGGTAGACCGTGACAACAGTGAGGGCAATTGTGCCGATCGCTGCAAATGTGGAGATTGTTGCTTGAAACCTGCTCATCTTTCAGGATTGCCCTGATGACATTACTCTAGCTGTTGCCAGGTTGGCCGCCCTCATGCTCGCCTTCTGCTGCTGTAGCTGAACCCTCAACAGCGGCTCCAGCTGGTTGACGAACAGCCGCTGCCAGTACGCATCCGACATGTGCACGCAATCGTCCCCTGATCTGTTGCGGAGATAACGGGGCATGGTCACCAGGTCGCGATCCAGGGTGTCTGAGGCCTGGGGACACAGAAGGATGCCGGCCTCCTGGCAGAACGCCTCCAGATGGGTCTGGAAGCGCCGTTTCACCGCCGTTGGCACCACGCGGTAGTGCTTCATGCGGGCCTCGGGGTCGCGAATCAGGATCACGGGGGCCTCGGTGAGCTGGGGAAACAGGGCCAGGGGCTCATTGAACCAGCGAAAGCGCTGGCCCTGACGGGTGATCCAGGGATGCAGGGGCAATCCCTCCAGGCTCAGCCGCAGCAGGGCCTCCGAGAGTGGAAGGCCATCCCGGAAGGCGAACCAGGGCTGAATCCACTGGCCGACGAAGATGATGGCGGCATAGAGGCTCAGATCACGCCGCTCTGTGGGCATGGTGCGGTTGCCAAACACCGTGCTGCCTTCCACGCCGTAACGCCCACCCCTGGCACTCCAGTTGCGGTTGGCGGGGGCAGCGGTGATATAGAACTCGGCGCTGTAGTCGCGCAGCAGCCCTTCGTGCAGGCGGCGAATCGCTGAATTCTTGGTATTACCCAGGTGGGAGCCTCCGCACCAGAGGACCCGCTTCATGGGCCGAAGGCCTCCAGCAGGGCCTCTTCGCACTGCAGATCGCCGCTCCGCTGTCGCTGGTTGGTCTGTCGTTCGGCCCGTTGGCCCTGGCGCCGCACCCGGGAGGCGCTTTTGCCCCGCACTCTGGTAGGCATCGTCGCCCCTGGGCTGGTGTCAGCTCCCAGGCCATTGCGGCTGAGGGCCTCGGACCTGTGGGCTTCCAGGAAGGTGTCCATCGCCACGCTCACGCCCTGGCTGCGCACCGAGCGCAGATTGGCCTCGTAGAAGACACCGCGGGCCGCCTGGTTGGTGATGATCTCGTAGGAAGGGAAATAGTCGATGGCCTCAGAGCCGGCCGCCAGATCACCTGCCGCCGCCCGCAGCACGGCCTTGGAGTAGGTGGTGGCAGCGAGCACGTGGTCACCACTGGCTGTGGCCGTGAGCGGCACCGGCGACACGGTGAGCAGCATCTGAAAGGAACGGCCGCGCCGCAGGCTCAGCACCACCCGACGGAAGCTCTGCAGCGCCTGAATCACACTGGCGCAGCCGTAATTTCTGAAGGCATACCGTTGTGGCTCGAACTGGCCGGCGATCGTGCCGGGAGCGGTGGGGTACACCGTGTCCTGCAGCCCGCCGGGGCGCACCCAGGCTTCCGTGAGGCCGAGGGTGAAGATGAATAGATCCATGCGCTTGAACATCAGTCTCACCCGGGTGAGGTGATGGCGGCGATGCTCCCTCACGGCATCTGCACTGTCCAGGCCTTCAGGTTCGACGCCCGGCCGCTGGGCATCAAACCAGCGGCCGTCCCGCTCCCAGGCGGGTTCCTGGGGCTGAAAGCGGCCCCGTGCTTCCTGGGCCAGCTGGAGCAGCTGCTGGGCGGTGTAAATGTTGCCGTAGCGGCAGGAATAAAGCGAGAATCCGAAACGCTGATGGTGTTCTTCCGGCAAGGAAAAGGGCGGTCTTTCCAGGTCAAGGACGTTGAAGTGATGCGCCCTCAGATGGCTGGTGATGTGCTGAGCAAAGCAGCTGCCGGCGGTCGCAATCTTGGTGTCTGGGCTGATCTTCCACTTGGGTTGATAGAGATCGCTCTGATCGAAGGGGGAGGCCTCCACCACCGCCTTGCGCCAGAAAGCCCTGCTCGGCAGGGCGCTGTAGGGACTCGTCACGGGCAATCAGCACGGTTTGCGGACAATCAGCTGGGCACGAAGCGCAGGGCGACACCGTTGTTGCAGTAGCGCTTGCCCGTGGGCCTGGGGCCGTCAGCGAAGACATGGCCCTGGTGGCCGCCGCAGCGACGGCAGTGGTATTCGGTGCGGGGCACGATCAGCTTGAAATCCTTCTTGGTGCCGATGGCGTTGGGCAGGGGGTCCCAGAAGCTCGGCCAGCCGGTGCCGCTGTCGTACTTGGTGCTGGAGCTGAACAGGGGCAGGTCGCAGCCGGCGCAGCTGTAGGTGCCCTGACGCTTTTCGTCATTGAGCGGGCTGGAGAAGGGGCGCTCGGTGCCCTCCTGGCGCAGCACCTTGAAGGCCTCGGGGCTCAGTCGCTTGCGCCACTCCGCTTCGCTCAGCTGCCAACTCGGGTCGTTGGCCTCTGCAGAGGCATCGGCCCGGCATCCTGTGGCAAGCAGACCGGCCAGGCCCGAGGCGACGCCGGTGAGCAGGTTGCGACGGGACATCGGCATCAGAGAGGGGAAGGCAAGGGGCGGGCTCAGGCCAGCCAGCCGGCACTCAGCACCACGGCCAGGGCCAGGAACAGCACCAGCAGGGTCCAGGTGACGCGGTTGAGGGTCTGTTCAGCGCTGCGGGCGCTGGTGAACATCGAGCCGCCGCTGGACGCCAGGCCACCCATGCCGTCGCCTTTGGGGCTGTGCAGGAGAATGGTCAGGATCAGGAGAATGCCGGTGGCGGCCCAGACCCAGGCCATCACGGAAGCAACCATGGCTGCGGGTGCGGTTGTCGCAGGCTAGACGCTCAGGGTCTGCGGCACCCGGTTCTCCGCCACGGTGACGGTGCTCGGCTCCACCAGGGAGGTGCCGGTCATCAGGCTTGGCTTGGGAAGCCCCAGGATCTCCAGCAGGGTGGGGGCAATGTCGGCCAGTCCGCCGTGCTCGCGCAGGGTCACGGCGTTGCCGTGGCCAGGCAGCTTGCGCCGCTCCCCCTCCACCAGGATCACCGGCACCGGGTTGGTGGTGTGAGCTGTCCAGGGGCGGCCATCGCTGCCCACCATCACCTCGGCATTGCCGTGGTCGGCGGTGATCAGCAGCGTGCCGCCCATGCGATTGGTGGCTTCCATCAGGCGGCCCACGCAGCGGTCCACGGTGCCGATCGCCTCGGTGGTGGCCTGGATCTGGCCGGTGTGTCCCACCATGTCGGGGTTGGCGTAGTTGATCACCACCAGGGCATAGAGGCCCTTGCGGATCGCCGCCACGCAGCTCTCGGTGAGCTGTTCGGCCGACATGGCCGGGGACTGGTCGTAAGTGGCGACCCTGGGCGAAGGCACCAGGTGCCGGTCTTCCCCCGGGAAGGCCTGCTCAATCCCGCCATTCATGAAGTAGGTGACATGGGGGTATTTCTCCGTTTCTGCGGTTCGGAACTGGCGCAGGCCCGCCTCCGACACCGCCTGCCCCAGGAGGCCATCGAGGGATTCCGGTGGGAAGGCCACCTCAACCGGCAGGCCCCGCTCGTACTGGGTGAACGTGACCACCTGCAGCCTGGGGGGATCGGTGCGGGGGAAGCCCTCGAAGTCGCTGAGCACCAGAGCGCGGACCAGTTGCCGCACCCGGTCGGGACGGAAGTTGAAGCAGATCAGGCCGTCGCCGGACTTCAGATGGCCCTCGCTCAGCCGCACCGGCTCCAGGAATTCATCGCCCACGTCGGCCCCATGGGAGGCGGCGATGACCTCCGCCGCTGACTGACCCGTGGGCTCTCCGGGCTCGGTGTAGAGGCGATAGGCCCGCTCGGTGCGCTCCCAGCGACTGTCGCGGTCCATGGCCCAGTACCGCCCGCAGGCGGTGGCGATGCGGCCGACCCCTGCCGCCGCGATCTGGGCCTCGACCATCGCCGCGTAGGTGAGGGCGCTGGTGGGGGCTGTGTCGCGGCCATCGGTGATCAGATGCACACACACATCGCTCAGACCCCGCCCGGCGGCCCACTGCAGCAGGCCCCCGAGGTGGCTGATGTGGCTGTGCACCCCGCCATCGGAGCAGAGGCCCAGCAGGTGCAGGGTGCCGCCGCTCTGGAGCAGGGAATCGGCCAGGGTGTTGAGGGCGCCGTTGCGGGCCAGGGAGCCATCGCGGACGGCCTGGGTGATACGCACCAGTTCCTGGCGGATGACCCGACCTGAGCCAATCGTGAGGTGGCCCACCTCGGAATTGCCCATCTGATCATCCGGCAGGCCCACGGCGGCGCCGCTGGCCTCGATCAGGGTGTGGGGATAGGCGTGCCAGAGGGCATCCATCACCGGGGTGTCGGCGAGGCGGATGGCGTTGTTGGTCTGTTCGCGGCGGTGGCCCCAGCCGTCGAGGATGGCCAACACCACGGGAGCCACGGAGCCGGAGCCATCAGCTGAGCGCCCCTGCAGCCTGGAGGCCGACGCACCCTCCCTGGAACCCACGGCTGACTGCTGGGAGGGCTTTGCTGACACCCGGCTCACCTCACATGCTGGAAAGTGTCTTCGGGAGTCAACTTACAGCCCGTTTGTAACGGTCTTGCGTTGCTTCCATTCAGCGTCAGGTTTTGGTCACACTCCTGGCGATGGGCGGCCCTGCCAGTTCTCCGATAGCCGGGCTGGCTGGAGCCTCGCTCTGCCTACGATTCAGTCTGAGTGCCCTGGAGCTTTCTCTGCGCATGGCCAGGCTGGCACTTCTCTCCAGCGGTGAGCTGGCCCGCACCCTCGATCGGCTGGCCACCCAGGTGCTGGAGGCCGAGCCGGACGCTGAGGCGCTGCTGTTGCTGGGAATCCCCACCAGGGGCGTGGCCCTGGCCGAGGTGCTGGCCTCAAGGCTGGAGCAGCTCAGCGGCCAGTGCGTGGACCGGGGCGCCCTCGATCCCACCTTTCACCGGGACGACCTCGATCGGGTGGGCACCCGTCTGGTGCAGCCCACGGCCCTGCCGGTGGCCCTGGAGGGACGCCATGTGCTGCTGGTGGATGACGTGATCTTCACGGGCCGCACGGTGCGGGCTGCCCTGGAGGCGCTGCAGGCCTGGGGGCGCCCCAAACGGGTGGGCCTGCTGGTGATGGTGGACCGGGGGCACAGGGAAGTGCCGATCCAGCCCGACTTCTGCGGCCGCGTGGTGCCGACCAGCCGCCAGGAGTCGATTCAGCTCTGTCTGCGCGGCATCGACCCGGAAGAGGGTGTCTTTCTGATCCGCCCCTCAACCTGAGAGAGCGGGGACTGGACATGGGCCCGGCTCAGGCGGCTTCGAGCTCATCGGGGCGGAAGTGGGCCCTGAATTTTCCGAACACGACGATCACGGGCAGGGTGGGGCTGATCACCCGTCCTTTCCATTCGTTCAGCACCGTCTTCACTTCACCCTGCTGACCCTTCAGATCAAAGGCCTCGCCGCGGTGTTCGGGATGGTGATACACCACCACGCTCTGGCAGACCCTGACCTGATCCCCTGGCTGCATGAACGACCCGACACTCAAGGCCCCAATCTTGTCATGGCGCGCCTGAGCCTTCCTCAGCGCTGACAACCGCTCTCCGGCCCGGCCTCGACCACCTCGCCGCCGAGGGCCCGGCAGGCGGCCTCGAAGGCGGCCCATTCATCCATGCCGGCAGCGATGCGCTGCTGCACTTGCCGGTCCAGCTGCTCAAGGGGCACCGAGTGGGGCAGGGCGCCATGGCCATCCCGTTGGCGATCTGGACCGCGCAGGCTGCCGATGCCCACTTGGACCTCCTCCCTGACGGCCTCACTCTGCTGCTTCCACCAGGGATGGTCGATGCGGTTGAGGGCCTCAAGGGCCTCCCACCAGCGCTTCTCCTGACTCAGGCGCTGGGCCCGCTTCAGCTGCTGCTGGTTGCGGCTCCAGATCTCCCTGAGCCGGTTGCCCAGGGACCGCCGGTCGGGGCGCTCGTGCTCGCCCATGGGTTCGAGCAGGGCGAGGCTTCCCTCGAGATCGCCGGCTTCAAAGCGGGCCATGGCCCGATCCTGAAGGGCCACCTGCCAGGCGTCGAGGCGCTGGCGGTCTTCCGGCCGGGCCGCTTCGGAATTGACCAGCTGCAGCTGCAGCCGCAGGGCCTCGCCCCACTGCTCTTCCTCCCACAACTGGCCGGCTTGACGCCGGCGGCACTGGCCCTGCTCCTGAGCAGCGCCGCCGCCCAGCCAGCGCAGGGCCTGCAGCTGGGCGCCATAGCGCAGGCAGGCGTCCAGGTCGCCGCGTTCGGCGGCCGTCTCAAGACGGCCAGGCAGTTGGCGTTCCCACCACCAGGCCCCCCCCGCCATCGCGGCCACCAGCCCGACAGCAACAGCAATCCAGACGCGAGGTCGCCGAAGCGGACGCAGGGCCAAAAGGGGGCAGATCCCAGCTATGCAGCTCCCATGTAAGCGCCCCCGCTGCGCTCTGGCAGGCCCTGCCAAGGCCTGGGGGCCTGGGCCATGCAGAGCCGATCCGGTGAATCCGTCTCAGCGGACCGGCCCCAGGGACCGCTCTGGGCCCTGCTCCTCGGTGAGCAGGTCCGTGACGCGCAGCACCAGCTGCCCCTGGGCATCGATCCCGAAGCTCAGGCGCAGCCGATCCACCCCCTGGCTGCCGGGCGGATCGAGGGGCAGGGCCACCAGCGGCTGGCTCCAGCGCCGCACGCCGGCCTCACCGGCCTGGCGTCGGCGCAGCACGGGCAAGCCGTCTTCGAACAGCACTTCGCGCCGTTGCTCATCAACGGGCTCCCCGAAGATCAGCTCCAGTTCCCGCTGCCCGTCCTGACTGCAGGCCAGCACCAGCTCCAGGGGATGTTCCGTGGGCCAGCTCTGGCCTGCCACGAACAGGGCATGCCAGTGGTGGCAGGCGCTGCGCCGATCCCAGCAGCGCAGGCTCACGCCATGGCTGAGCACGTCATTGACGCGGACGCCCGGGGTGAGGGCGAGGGCGCCGAGGGCGACGGCCTCCACCGGCCGCTGGTCGCGGATGGTCACCCCTGGGCAGCGTCTGGCCAGCCACTCCCTCACGGCTCCCAACTGGCTGCCTCCCCCCACCGGCAGCACCGCCCCGATGTCGCCCAGGCCCATCCCGGCGCGGCGTCCGGCGGCCAGGACCTGCTCCAGCAAGGCGTCGAGTTCCTCCAGCAGGCCCTGCTGCTCCAGCAGCGCGTCGAGTTCACTGCGGTTGAGCCGCCACTCCAGCGGCGCCCTGCCGGGTGAACTCACCAGCACCCGCGCCTCGGGCACCTGGCTGAGACGGCACTTGAGCCGTTCGGCCCCATCCAGCAGGGCCGGCTCGGCCTGGCCGTCGCTGCCCAGCTCGCCGCAGAGATGGTGGGCGATCCAGCGATCGATGTCGCGGCCGCCCAGGGCCACGCCGGCCTTGCCGATCACCGTGGCGCAGCGCAGGGCCTGGCGGCTGCTGCCGAGGTCGCGGCCCGCGAAGCGGAGCAGCTGGGCAATCGGCATCGCCCGGCCCTCGCCCCCCTCCAGCCGCACCAGGGAGAGGTCGATCGTGCCGCCTCCCACGTCCACCACCAGCACGGTGCTGCCGGCCGCCAGCCCGGCGCCGATCGCCGCTGCGGTGGGCTCATCCACCAGGGCCACTTCGGCCACATCCAGCGCGCTGCAGGCCTGCAGCAGCCAGTTCCGATAACCCCGGTAGCCCTCGATCGGGGCGGTGAGCACAAGCCGGCCGGGTTCCAGGTCGGGCGGCAGGGCCTCCCAGAGCAGCCGCAGCAGAAGGCTGGCGCTGGTCTCCGGGGCCAGCGGCAGGGCGCTGGCGTCGTTGCTAGCGGCAGCGGTCGGCGCCGGGCCAGCGCCGATCCGGCGTTTGAAATCCCGCTGCAGCTCCACTCCGGTGGACTGGGCCAGACCTGCCTCCAGCACCTGGCGGCCCACCAGGGGTCTGGGACTGTCGGCGCTGGCCAGCCACAGCAGCGAGGGGATGACCGGCGGCTCCTCCAGGCTGAAGGGGGAGAGGGCCAGCAACACCGGAACCCCCCCTGGTGCCTGATAGGCCACCACGGTGGTGCTGCTGCCGAGATCAATGGCGAGCGTGCCAGCCATGGCGTCCTTCTAGACGGTCGGAGTGGGGGTACGGGAGTTCCCGGGGTAGTGGCCTACGCTTGATGCTCTGTGGTAATCGATCCGATGCAACGTGGTCTGGACGTGAATGCCAAGGAACTGGCCCAGCGGGCGGAGAGCCTGATCCGCCACTCCAGCAACCGCTACCTCACCACGGTTCGCATCGCCTTCCGCGCCAAGCAGCGTCGTTTTGACGACTTCGACGGTCTGCTGGACGAGTCGATGATCAAACCCGTGCAGCGGGCGATTGTCGAACTGAGCGACGAGCAGGATCAGCCGGCCCTGTTGCCTGGCTGACCGACGCAGTCCCCCTGGCTGTGGAGGTTCTCGAGGGTCAGGGATGGCGGTTGGTGGTGGACCCCTGCCGCGCCCCCTGGCCCGTGCTGATCGGCGCTGAGGGGTGGGCCGCCGAACTCAGTGCTGGCGAGGCCCGCCTGCTGGCGAGCGGTGTGCAGGAGCTCGCTGCCCAGCTGGAGGCCCTGGCCGATCAGCTGATGGCGGAAGAGTCCATCACCCTGGAATTGGAGCGACCCTGTGGCGCCGGCTCCCTCTGGCTGGAGATCGAGGGCCACCGCAGGGCCTGGGCCCTGCGGCTCGTGCTGGCCCCGGGCCCGGAGCGGCGCGGCATCGAGGGGCGCTGGTGCCCTCAGGGCAGCGCCGCCATCGCGGCAGCCCTGGAGCAGGCCCTGCAGGGCTTGGAGCTTCAAGCCCCGGAGCTTTCAGCTTCCCAGCAGGGGCCCGTGAGCTCATGCAGGGCGCTGTAGTCGAGCCCATCAAGGGGGCTGCCGGCTGCCCGTTCCAGCAGCGCCGCCAGGCCCGCCAGCCCTTCGGTGTGCAGGCCCTGGCGCTGGGCTGCCTGCAGGAACAGGTTCAGGTCCTTGCGCAGGTGGGCGGTGGGGAAGTTGGGATTGGCGTAGTCGCCAGCCACCATCCGGGGGAGCTTCTTGTCGAAGGTGGGGGCATGCAGGGCACTGCCCCGCAGCACGGCCAGAAAGCTTTCCCTCTCCACCCCGGCCGCCTGAACCAGCTGCAGCGAGAGGCTGAAGGCATGGGTAAGGCTGGCGATCAGCTGGTTGAGGGCCAGTTTGGTGTGCATGGCCCGGCCCACCGGACCCAGATGGATGGGCTGGGGCCCCAGCTCCCGCAGCAGGGGCAGGGCCTCGGCAAACAGCTCGGCCGGCCCCGCCGCCATCACCTGCAGGCGGCCGGCCAGGGCTTCCGGCCTGCTGCCCAGCACCGGTGCCTCCAGGTAGCGGCCGCCACGGCCCGCGATCGACTCCGCCAGCTCCTGGCTTTCCCATGGCCCGATGGTGCCCATCTGCACCACCCGCAGGCCTGCCAGCTCCAGCTCTGGTTGCTCCAGCAGTACCTGGCGGAAGGCGCTGGCATCTGACAGCACGGTGATCACCCAGCTGCAGCCCTGCGTCGCGGCGGCGGGGCTCGCGCAGGCCAGGGCACCGCAGGTCTCCAGGGCCCGCAGCCGGGCAGGGCTGCGGTTCCAGGCCTGAACGCTGTAGCCCTGCCGCAGCAGCCGTTCGGCGATGGCGCCTCCCAGCAGTCCGGTGCCGAGCAGGGCGATCGGGGCGGCAGTAGGCATCGGCGGACTCCGGGGGCCCCCAGCTTGTGCCGCTGATCCCGGCTGAGACGGTTCCGGTTCAGCCTGAGGTGATCAGCAGTGCTGATTGTTCCTGCCCTGCTGGAGATCCCCCAGGCCAGCCCCTCTTTTTCCACAGGTTTTCCCGGGGGGCCTGTCGCCCCGGCCTGGCACCTGCCCGGTCCTGGGGAGAGGGGGCGCAGTGAGGGGCTTGGCGCCTCGCTCCCCTTGACAGGTCGCTCTCGAGGCTGGTGAGCCTTGGTAGGGGAGCGCCGTGGCGGGAGCACCCCTGCTGCAGCAGGCGATCTCAGGGTGGGAGCCCCTCTGCGTGGCCCGGACCGGCGGCATTTGACCCTCCGCACGACCTATGGGCTACTGGGTGACGATCGCCGGGCTGAAGCCGCTATGACCAACGCCGATGGCAGGGATGGTTCGGTCGACGCCTCTGCCCCTGAGCCCTCCCCCACCGTGAGCCTGCAGGCCTGCGTCCCCGAAGGGTTGCTGCGCAGCATGCGGCTGTTCATCGAACGTCACCCCCACTGGGATCAATACCGCCTGGTGCAGGCGGCCCTGGCGGGATTCCTGGTGCAGAACGGAGAGCCGAGCCGCGAGCTCACCCGCACCTACCTGGCCACCCTGTTCCCGACTCAGGCGGAGTTCAGGGGCCGTTGAGCCGGGATGCCGAAGAGCTGGCGGTAAGCGGCGGTCTGGATGCAGGTGGCCACCGGCAGGGCCACCACCAGCCCCAGCAGCAGGCCCAGGAACCCTGCCAACACCACCAGGATCAACACCAGGGTGAGCCCCAGGGCCTGCAGCCAGTGGGGATCAATCGCCCGGCGCCCCTCTCGGAAGGCCCCAAGCGGCGAGGCCTGGCCGAGCACGCTGATCGGCAGGCAGAGCAGTTGGTCGGTGGCCAGGTACACCGTCACGGCCCAGCCCGCCAGCAGCGGCAGCCACGACAGCAGCGGCTGAATCAGGGCCAGCAGCCAGCCGCTGGCCTGGGCGAGCCGGGCAATGGCGCCCAGCACCAGCAGCACCAGCCCCAGGGTGCCTGCTCCCCGCAGCATCGCCCGGCCATCGGGCCGCAGCATCCGGCGCAGCCGGGGTCGGCCATGGTCCAGAGCCGTGCTGGCGCCGTGCAGCAGCCCCACGGCCAGCCAGAGATTGCTGAGTCCCCAGCAGAACCACGCGATCACGAGCAACAGCTGGGCGCCGGCGTCCGGCTGGCCGAAGGGCGTCAGCAGCTGGTCCTGCTGAAAGCGGATCGCCAGCTGGCAGAGCAGGTTCGCTGTTCCCAGCACTGTGGTGAACAGCACGAAGGGAACCGGCGTTCTGATGAAGGCCTGCCAGCCCTCCTCCACGGCCCGTCGGATCGCGATGGCGGGTGTGGCCGCGGCCACTGGATCAGCCATCAGGTTTCCCCGGGGCCGGCGGCGAGGAGCGTCTCGAGTCGCCGGGCGGTGGCCTCCGGCACGGGCAGGATCGACAGCCGGTTGCCCCGTTTCACCACGCCCAGCGCCTCAGGGGTAAAAGCCTGCCGCAGGGCATCGAGGCTCAGCATCCGGGGGTAGGTGGTGCGATAGCGCAGGCGGACGCAGTCCCAGCGGGGGGTTTCCGGGGAGGCGGCGGCATCGAAATACTTCGAGGCCGGATCGAACTGGCTGGGATCCACCAGGTGGGTTTCAATCACCTCCATCAGGCCGACGATGCCCGGTGGCTTGGTGTTGGAGTGATAGAAAAAGGCCAGATCTCCCGGCACCATGCTGCGCATGAAATTGCGCGCCTGGTAGTTGCGGATCCCATCCCAGAGCGTGGTGCCTTCCCGCCGCAGGTGGTCGATGCCGTAGACCCCGGGCTCGCTCTTCATTAACCAGTAGGCCATCGCACCGCCAGCCAGAAACCCATGCTAGAGGCAGCGCCGGAGGGTGACAGGGGCCGGCATGATCAGGTCTTGAGGTTGAGCACCAGCTCGCGGAAGTGGTTGCCGCGCGCCTCAAAATCGCTGTACTGATCGAAGCTGGCGCAGGCTGGTGAGAGCAGCACGGCCCGGCACGCCAGGCTCTCGGCGGCCTGCCGAGCCAGGGGCACGGCGTCCTCCAGTCCCTCACAGTGATGCACCACGCCTGCGAATCCTGCCTGCTGCAGCAGGGTCCCGAACCGCTCACGGGCCGCGCCGAACAGCACCACCGCCAGGGCCTTCTGCCGGAGGGCATCCAGCCACTGGCGGGCCTCACCGAGCTTGGCCTGCCCCCCGGCCAGCACCACCAGGGGACCCTCGAGGGCTCGCACGGCCACCACGGCGGCGTCGTAGTTGGTGGCTTTGCTGTCGTTGTAATAGGTGATGCCCTCCAACACCTCGATGCGCTCCAGGCGGTGCGGCACCCCCTGGAACAGGCGGAAGGCCCGCTCCATGCTGGGGCCCTCGAGGCCGGCTTCCAGGCCGACGGCGGCGGCAAGCAGCATGTTCTGAAGGTTGTGCTGCCCTGGCATCTGCAGACAGGTGGCGTCCATCAGATCGTGGGCGTGGCCGCCTCGCTCCTGCCAGATGCGGCCCCGCTCGATCCAGAGCAGGGGCTGGATCGAGGGCGGCAGGGCCTGTCGCGGCCCGGCGCTGACCCAATGGGCTCCCGGCCAGCTGTCGGCATGGCGGCGCAGATCGGGGTCGTCGGCATTCAGCAGGCGCACGGCGCTGTGCTCCAGCAGGCTCCGCTTGATCGCCCGGTAGGCCTCCAGGCTGCCGTGCCGTTCCAGGTGGTCAGGGGTGAGCGTGGTCCAGAGGCCCACCCGGGGCGCCACCACCTGAGCCGCCTCGATCTGATAGCTGCTCAGTTCCACCACCATCCATTGCGGCAGCCCCTCGGGGGCGCTCAGCCGCTCCAGCACCAGCTCCGCGGCGGAGAGGCCCACGTTGCCGGCCATCGGCGCATCGATGCCGTTGCTGTTGAGCAGGTGGTGCACCAGATGGGTCACCGTGGTCTTGCCATTGGTGCCCGTGATGCCGATCCAGGGCACCGGTCGGCTGGCCTCCCAGGCCGGCACCAGTTCCCCATCCACGCGCACGCCGCGGCGCCGCAGATCCTCCATGGCCGGATGGTCCCAGCGAATGCCGGGGCTCAGGATCAGCCGCTCCAGCTGGGGTCCCAGGCTGTCGAGCGCCTTGACCTCCAGGGGGATGCCCAGGCGTGCCTCGATCCCCAGCTGCCGCAGCTGTTCAGCACGCCGGCGCTGCTCGGCGTCAGTGGCCGAATCGATCACGCACACCCGATGGCCCTCCCGGTGGAGCAATCGAGCGGCGCCAGAGCCGGAGCGTCCGATCCCCACCACGGCGGTCAGACCCTCACGGCGCAGGGGCGTGGTGGACATCGGGGGCGGCGCTGCAGGGCGCCGGTTCAGACAAGTGGGCGATACTGGAATCGAACCAGTGACTCCTACCGTGTCAAGGTAGTGCTCTACCTCTGAGCTAATCGCCCGTAGGACGGGTTTGAGGTGTGACGGTTCAAGCCTGAAGCTGGATGCTGATCGGCTTGATGTTGAACGGCTTGATGCTGAACGAAACCCTGAACGGATAGATCAGCCCAGGAACGTCAAACAACGAAATGACGACGACGCTGGTGGTGAGCAATGACCAGGCCGGAAGCCTGGATTCAGTGATCAACGGATCCCGTTCTGGAGCGGGATGCCATCGCTGCCGTGCCCTGCCATGACAAGGTGATTGGAACCTAGCAGTCGGAGCTCCTGCAACCAGCCGCCATCAGCGGCGCTGCAGGGTGATGCGGAAGCGGTCGCGCTTGGTGGGGCTGATCGCCTCCACCTGCAGCTCCCCCTTGCCGCTCAGCTGCACCCGGTCGCCCTCCACCAGTTCGTGGCCGGGGCGGGTCACCGCGGCCCAGTTGAGCCGCACCTGTCCGTCGCGGATCCAGCTGCCCATCCGACTGCGCGAGACGCCGAAGCCGGCGGAGGCGACCGCGTCCAGCCGCCTGGAGGCCTCCACCGTGTCGATACGGCGCGGCAGGCGGCGCCCCGGAGGCTGCAGTTGCTCCAGGGGCAGGGGCTCCAGGCTTACCGGCACGCTGCGCACCCTCAGGTCCACCGCCTCGGGGAGGGCCCAGCTGGTGGCGATCACGGCCTGGGCGCCACGGTCGCCGCGCAGCCAGAGATCGCCCAGGGCTTGCGGCGGTAGCCCCGCGGTGGTGAGGCTGGCGCGGAAATCGGCTGGTTCAGCCGGATCGAACAGGAAATTGCCGTTCAGGCTGAGGCCACCCAGGGCTGCTTCCACCGGATCGCACTCCTGGGCGCCGTCCCGCCGGCTGAGCAGCAGCCGGCGGCGCTCCGCCCCGCTGTAGCCCCCCTCGGCATGGAGCTGCAGTTCGGCCAGATCGCCCAGGCGCTGCTGGGCCTCCTCCAGCACCGAGCCCTCCAGAAAACCGCTCCAGAGGGGCTGCCAGGTGTGCAGCACCCGTTCGGCGCTGGCGATCAGGGCCTCCAGCTCGCCTGGATGGCGGCTGCCCGACAGCAGGTCGCGGCGGGGCAGCATCAGCGGTCTGCCAGGCGCACTACCGCCAGGGGCCGGTGCTGCTGCAGCAGCAGCCAGGGCATGTCCACGCCGCTGGCGGTCTCAGCCAGCAGCAGCCAGCTGCCTTCCTCCAGCCGGTTGCGCAGGCCGCGGATCCTGTCGTCGTCCTCGGAACTCACGCTGGCCGCGGCGGCGAAACTGCCCATCCAGCCCGACACCAGACCCAGCAGGGCTCCGATCAGGTGCTGGCTCCAGGCCCCCGCAAAGGCGAAGGTGTCGAGATCGGTGATGTAGGTGAAGGTGAGCCCGGCCATGAAGCCGAAGGGCAGCAGCCAGCGGGCCATGCTGCGCTGCCTGTTGCGGCGCGCCACCGCTGGATTGAGGCGGGGCACGTCATCCAGGCTGCTCTCCTGGGCCCCGATGGCCACCAGCTCCGCCAGGGGAGGCTGCCGCTCGGCCAGGCTCTCCTGGCACTGCTTCAACCGCTTGCGGTCGTTGAACACCACCACCACGCTCGTGCCCACGCCGCCTTGCCTCAGAAATTCGGTCTGCGCGGCATTCTCGCTGCTCACTACACTTCACCTCCGGCTTACCCACCCCACCTGCCGGGCATGACAAAGGTTCTCGTCTCCGATCCCATCGACCAGGCGGGGATCGACATCCTCTCCGAGGTGGCCCAGGTGGACCTCCGCCCCGGTCTCTCGGCCGCGGAGCTCAAGGCCTGCATCGGTGGCTACGACGCTCTGATGATCCGCTCCGGCACCACGGTGACCGCCGAGGTGATCGAAGCCGCCGACCGCTTGCGCATCATCGGTCGGGCCGGCGTCGGCGTCGACAACGTGGACGTGCCTGCGGCCACCCGTCGCGGCGTGTTGGTGGTGAATTCGCCTGAGGGCAACACGATCGCGGCCGCCGAGCACGCCCTGGCCCTGATGCTGTCGCTGTCGCGCCACGTGCCCCAGGCCCACGCCAGCACCCTGGCCGGTGGCTGGGACCGCAAGACCTACGTGGGCAATGAGCTCTACAAGAAGAAGCTCGGCGTGGTGGGCCTCGGCAAGATCGGCTCCCACGTGGCCCGGGTGGCCAAGGCCATGGGGATGGAGCTGCTCGCCTACGACCCCTTCGTCTCCCCCGAGCGGGCCCAGACGATGCAGGTGAAGCTGCTGCCCCTGGCCGAGCTGTTCGCCGAGGCCGACTACGTCACCCTGCACCTGCCCCGCACGCCCGACACCGAGAATCTGGTGAACGCGGCGTTGCTGCGCACCATGAAGCCCACGGCCCGCCTGGTCAACTGCGCCCGGGGGGGCATCGTCGATGAGGCGGCCCTGGCCGAGGCCGTGGAGGCCGGCGTGATCGCCGGCGCCGCCCTGGACGTGTACGCCAAGGAGCCCCTGGCCGCCGACTCGCCCCTGCGGCTCGTGAAGGAACGTCTGCTGCTCACCCCCCACCTCGGGGCGAGCACCGCCGAGGCCCAGGAGAACGTGGCCATCGATGTGGCCGAGCAGATCCGGGACGTGCTGCAGGGCCTGCCCGCCCGCAGTGCGGTGAACATCCCCGGCCTCAACGCCGAGGTGATGGAGCAGCTGAAGCCCCATCTGCAGCTGGCCGAGACCCTGGGGCAGCTGCTCAGCCAGCTGGCCGGCGGCGGCATCAGCGAACTGGAGGTGCGCCTGCAGGGGGAATTCGCCAGCCATCCGGCCCAGCCCCTGGTGGTGGCCGCCCTCAAGGGAATGCTTTCCACCGCGCTCGGGGATTCGATCAACTATGTGAACGCCAGCCTGGAGGCCAAGGAGCGCGGCATCCACGTGCTTGAGGTGAAGGATGACGCCGCCCGCGACTACGCCGGCGGCTCGCTGCAGCTCAGCTCCCGCAGCAGTCTCGGCAACCACAGCGTCACCGGAGCCGTGTTCGCCGATGGGGAGTTACGGGTCACCTGCATCGACGAGTTTCCCGTGAGCGTGAACCCGAGCCGCCACATGCTGTTCACCCGTCACCGGGACATGCCAGGCATCATTGGCCAGATCGGTTCGGTGCTGGGCGAGAACAACGTCAACATCGCCTCGATGCAGGTGGGCCGCCGCATCGTGCGGGGGGATGCGGTGATGGTGCTCAGCCTCGACGATCCGATTCCGGCCAGCCTGCTGGCCCTGGTGCATGAGATCACCGGCATCCAGGAGGCCCATCCGGTGACCCTCTGAACAGGCCTGTTCCCCCGCCGCGATCAACCATGACCCTGTGCTGGTGGCGGCTGGAACTCCCTGTGCCGCCCCAGCTGGAGGAGTCGCTGCTGTGGAAACTGCAGGACCTGGGCCTTCCCCGGGTGGCGATCCGGCATCGGCCTGAGCGACCAGACCAGCGCCTGCTGCAGGCCTGGCTGCCGGCCATCGACTGGCCTGAGCCAGAGCGGCGCCAGCTGGAGGCTGCCCTGGCCCAGCTGGCCGATCCCTTTGGGCTGGTGTTCCCGCCCGTGTCCTGGCAACAGCAGGCCGACGAAGACTGGAGCAGCAGCTGGAAGCAGCACTGGCGACCCGATCCAGTCGGGCAGCGGCTGCTGATCCTGCCCGCCTGGCTGGATCGCCCTGCGGAGCACGCCGACAGGCTCGTGATCCGCATGGACCCCGGCAGCGCCTTCGGCACGGGCAGCCATCCCACCACCCGCCTCTGCCTCGAGGAGATCGAGGCGCTGCTGGCGCAGCAGGGGGCGGCGGGCTTCAGCCCGGCAGGGGAGTTCAGCGTGGCCGACCTGGGCTGCGGCAGCGGCGTCCTCGGCATGGCGGCCCTGCTGCAGGGCGCCACCCGGGTGGCCGCCGCCGACACCGATGCCCTGGCTGTGCGCGCCACCCGGGCGAACGCCACCATGAACGGCTGTGGCGAGCAGCTGCAGGTGGTGCAGGGCTCAGCAGCGGAGCTCGCGGCCCTGCAGGCCGGCCAGCGGGCCGACCTGCTGCTCTGCAACATCCTGGCGCCGGTGCTCGAGGCCCTCTGCCCCGCCTTCAGCAGCCTGCTGGCTCCTGGGGGGGTGGGCGTGCTCAGTGGCCTGCTGGAGGATCAGACACCGCGCCTGCAGAGGGTTCTCGCGGCCGAAGG